>DBWM01000060.1:0-31524 GCA_002309015.1 Myxococcales bacterium UBA1238
AATTCGAACACGCCCATCGGGCCGTTCCAGAAGATCGTCTTGGACTTGGCGATCCGCTTGGCGTAGGCAGCGATGGTCTGTTCGCCGATGTCGAGGCCCATCAAACCGTCGGGAATATCGACGCTGTGCACCAGCTTGCGATCGGCGTCGGCCGAGAATTCTGCGGCGCAGGCGTGATCGACCGGCAGCAAAACTTCGACACCGCGCTTTTCGGCTTCGGCCAAAACATCGAGGGCGGTCTGGATGCGATCTTCCTCAACCTTGCTGGAACCCACTTTGTGGCCCTGAGCGGCGAGGAAGGTGTACGCCATGGCGCCGCCGATCACGAGGCAGTCCACCTTGGTGAGCAGGCGCTCGATGACGGCGATCTTGTCGGAAACCTTGGCACCACCGAGGATGGCGGTGAAGCCCGCTTTGGGGGCGTCCAGAAGTTTGCCGAGGGCGCTGACTTCTTTGGCCATCAGGTAACCAGCGGCTTTTTCGGCCACGAATCCGGCGATGCCGGCGGTGGAGGAATGGGCGCGGTGAGCAGAGCCAAAGGCGTCGTTGATGTAGACATCGGCCAGAGCAGCAAAAGCCTTTGAAAGACCTTCGTCGTTCTTGGTTTCGCCCGCTTCAAAGCGGACGTTTTCGAGCAAAAGGACCTGACCGTCGCGCAAATCCTGCACGAGCTTGGTCACGCCATCACCCACCACTTCGTCGGCCAGAATGACGTCTTTGCCGAGGAGTTCCGCCAGACGCGCGCCAGCCGGAGCGACCGAGAACTTGGCCTTGTCTTCAGGCATGTTCTTCGGGCGGCCGAGATGGCTGGCGAGGATGACGCGGGCGCCTTGATCGAGGGCATATTTGATCGTGGGCAACGCAGCGCGGATGCGGCTGTCGTCGGCGACCTTGCCATCTTTGATCGGTACGTTGAAATCGACGCGGATGAAGACGCGCTTGCCCTTCAATGCGAGGCTGTCGATCAGCTTCATATCGCTCATCGCTCAGGCCTTCTTGATGCCAAGCATGATCTTGGTGAGGTCGACCATACGGTTGGAGAAGCCCCACTCGTTGTCGTACCAGCTCAGGATCTTGACCATGTGATCGCCCATGATCTTGGTGCACTTGGAGTCGACGATCGAGCTGTTGGAGTTGTTGTTGAAGTCGCCGGAAACGAGTTCCTCGTCGGTGTAGCCGAGGATGCCCTTGAGTTCGCCTTCGGAAGCGGCCTTGAGGGCGGCGTTGACGGATTCAACGGTGACGGGCTTCTTGGTGTTGAAGACGACGTCGACGACGGAGACGTTGGGCGTAGGAACGCGGATCGCCATACCATCGAGCTTGCCCTTGAGGTTCGGGAGAACTTCGCCCACTGCAGAGGCAGCGCCGGTGCTGGTGGGGATCATCGACATGGCGGCAGCGCGCGCGCGGCGGAGATCGCTGTGGGGCAGGTCGAGGATGCGNNNNGGAGTGGATGGTGGTCATCAGGCCGTTCTCGATACCGAAGACCTTATCGATGACCTTGGCCACGGGCGCGAGGCAGTTGGTGGTGCAGGAACCGTTGGAGACGAAGACATGCTTCGCGGCATCGTAGGTTTCGTCGTTGACGCCGACCACGATGGTCTTGTCGATTTCTTTGCCGGGGGCGCTGATGATGACCTTCTTGGCGCCGGCATCGATGTGAGCCTGGCACTTGGGGCCGGTACGGAAAACGCCGGTGCATTCGAGGACGAGCTCGACGCCCATTTCTTTCCAGGGCAGCTCGGCGGGATTCTTGATGGCGGTAACGCGCACCTTGCGGCCGTTGACGACGATGCCATCATCGGCGACTTCAACTTTGCCGTCGAAGGTGCCGTGAACGGAGTCGTGCTTGAGGAGGTGAGCGAGGACCTTGGGCTCGGTCAAATCGTTGATGGCGACAACTTCGACGTCGGCGTCATTTTCGAGGATACGGAAGACCATACGGCCAATGCGGCCAAACCCGTTAATCGCGATCTTGCGGCTCATAAGAACTCCTGTGGTGAAGGGGACCTCGCGTGGGTCCGTTTTTTGAGGGCGGCAAATTAATGCCATGCGAACCGTTCGTCAAGTGGAGTGGAATGAAAGTTGATTTAAAAAAGGGGTGGGGTGCAGCTTTTTACGCTTCGTCGAGCTCTGCGGCGAGATCGTAATCGGTGGAGTCGGTGATCGTCGCTTTAACCAGGGCCCCAGGTTTGATGGAGTCGTGCAGGCCGATATACGTCACGCCATCCACCTCGGGGGCCTGCGTTTTCGTGCGGCCTTCGTAAACCAGTGGAGATTCGTCGCTCGGGCCTTCGATGAGGACTTCGACGCTTTGGCCCACCTGGGATGCGAGCCAGTCGCGCGAGATGGAACGCTGGATTTCGAGCAGTTTGTTGCGGCGCTCCTGCTTGATGTCATCCGGAATCTGGTCCTCGCGATCGCCGGAGGGGGTCCCTTCCTCCTGGCTGTAGGCGAAGACGCCGAGGCGTTCGAAGCGCGCCTCCTGGACGTAGTCGCAGAGTTCCTTGAAGGCGTCTTCCGTCTCTCCCGGGTGGCCGACCATCATGGTGGTTCTGAGCACAATGCCCGGGACTTTCCGGCGCAGCTCTTCGATCCTGGCGCGCGTCGTCGGGCCGTCTACGGGTCGTCCCATCGCTTTGAGCACGGGCGAGGAGATATGCTGCAGCGGGATGTCGAGATACGGAAGGATCTTTTGGGATTGAGCCATCTTCTCGAGGAGTCCCTGGGGGAAGTTGCGTGGATAGGCGTAGAGCAGCCGGATCCATTTCACGTCAATCTGTTCAAGCTGGTCGAGCAGATCGACGATGTTGCGCCGGGGCAGTCCCTGCGAAGCGAAATCGCAGCCGTAGAGCGTGATGTCCTGAGCGATGACGTTGAGTTCTTTCACGCCGTTTTCAGCGAGCGCCTGGGCTTCCTGCAGAATGCTTTCGAGAGGTCGGCTGCGCAAAGGACCGCGGACCGAAGGGATCACGCAAAATCCGCAGCGATTCGAGCATCCTTCGGCGATCTTTAACCAGGCCTGGCCGCGTGGAGAGGTATTTTGTCGATCGAGGTTCCAGTCGAAGCCCTTGCGATCTGGATCGCTGATGGCGAGCCGTTCGGCGTGCGAGAGATCCTGATGTTCTGCGAAGGCGCGGATGTCGTCGATGACCGCTTTCACGTCGCTCGTGCCAAAGAAACGGTCCACTTCGGGCAGTTCCTCTGCGAGTTCCTGGCGGAATCTTTGCGAGAGGCAGCCGGTGACGAGCAGGCGTTTGACTTTACCTTTCGATCTCAGAGCCGCCACGTCCAGAATGGCGTCGATCGATTCCTTTTGCGCATCCTGGATAAAGGCGCAGGTGTTGACCACGACGACGTCGGCGCCGCGGGCGGTCGGCACGATGAGGGTATTTTGGGGGAGGCCGGCCAGGATGGTTTCGGTGTCGACTTTGTTTTTAGCGCAGCCGAGGGAGATGAGGCATACGGTGAAGGCTTTTTTTTGCAGGCGGTGCATGGCGGATGGTTTCTCTTATTGATCCTGAAGGACGCGGACGCCAGCGGGTGGAGTGAACGAGAACCCGGCGTCGGGGAGGCCGGAGTTGGTTCTCACGGCGCTGAACGCGATGTGGTTGGTGTTGCCTACGGGGTCAACGACGGTGCTCTTTTGGACGGCGTAGGTGGTGGCGTCCACTTCGAGGCGGAGCGCTCTGTAGTCGCCCTGATCGCGTTTGGGAATGAGCTCCACCAGATAGGTGCCCTCGGTCCTGGGCTTCTTCAGCACGGCGTCGAATTCTTCGGCGAGGTTGCCTTCACCGCTCAGGAAGCTCAGCGCCACGGGGAGCTGCACGCTTTTGATGGGCCTCTTGAAGGCCTGGTTTTCTTCGGGCTCGTAAACCCAGAGGATCTGGCCGTCTGTGACGAACACCTTCTTCGAAGGCGTCTGGTAATCCCAGCGCATCTTTCCGGGCTTCTTAAAATACACTTTACCCTTCGAGATCTGGCTGCGCTGGTGGGCGATATAGGTGTAGGTCTGCTCAAATTCGGCCGAGAAATCCTTTGCATCCGCGTAGAATTTTTGAATGCCGTCGAGCACTCTGGCCGTTTCCTCATCCATCTTTGGAGCCTGCGCCTGGAGCTTTTGTGCCATGCGTTGGGGCGGAATGAGATCGGCATGTGCGATTGCCGGGAGCGACAGTAAAAACAGGGGACCAAAAAAGCGCATATAAACCTCCTGATGAATCCTTTATGCTGCGAATAGACGCCGATGTCCAGGGTTGCCATTCAATAAAAAGCGTTGGAACGTATCTTTTAAGGGCAAAGCGCAGTTTTGAGGACTTTTGGGGCGTACAAAACAAGTCATGTACAAATGGCGCCGCAGGCGATAGATCCCGGGGTGAAACTTTGGGCGGGGCCGGGAACCGGAGTTCAAAACCGCCCGCATCAGAAAGCAATGGAGCAAACCTGTGAAGAATCCGAGAGTCAACGGTGAGCGCATCTGGCAGAGCCTGATGGAGATGGCTAAAAACGGAGCGACGGCGAAGGGTGGCGTCTGTCGACTTGCGCTGAGCGACGAGGATAAGGCCGCCCGCGATCTGTTCGTCCAGTGGTGTAAAGAGGCGGGATGCGAAGTGATCGTCGATCGCATGGGGAATCTCTTTGGTCACCGCAGGGGCGAAGATGAGAGTTTGCCCCCGGTGGTGATGGGGAGCCATATCGACAGTCAGCCTACGGGCGGGAAGTTTGACGGCATCTTTGGCGTGATGGCGGGGCTCGAGGTGATCCGTGCCCTGAACGATGCGGGCGTAAAGACCAAGGCTCCGCTCGAAGTGGCGGCCTGGACCGACGAAGAGGGTTCGAGGTTTCCACCCTGCATGGTGTCATCCGGCGTTTTTGCGGGCGAGTTTACACTCGAATACGGGCTCTCCCGCAAAGATTTGAACGGCATCACGTTAGGCGAGGCACTCGATCGCATCGGCTATGCGGGCAGCGTGCCCTGTGGGGCCCGAAAACTCGGCACGTATTTTGAAGCGCACATCGAGCAGGGCCCGATTCTGGATGAAGAGGGGATTCAAATCGGAGTGGTTCAGGGGGTTCAGGCGATGCGCTGGTATGAACTCCATTTGCAGGGCCAGGATGCACATTCGGGGACGACGCCGATGGACAGGCGCCACGATGCTCTGGGAAGCGCGGCCGAGATCGTGCTTGAGCTCGAAGGGTTTGCAAAAAAGTTTGGGCCCGAAGCCAGGGCGACCGTGGGGCTCATCACTTTTGAGCGGCCTTCTCGCAATGTGGTCGTGGGCAACCTGATGATGACGATCGATCTGCGCCACGAGAAGGATGAGGTCCTGGCCGAGATGGACGCAGAGCTCCAGAAGATTGTGAGCGCTGCGGCGGAGCGGCGCGGCGTAAAACCGATGCTCGATCCCATCTGGATTTGTCCGGCCGTAAGGTTCAATCAGGAATGCATCGATCTGGTGCGGCAATCTGCAGAAAGCGAAGGGTATTCGCACATCGACATCGTTTCAGGTGCGGGGCACGACGCGAGTTACATCGCGCAGGTTGCGCCGACCTCGATGATCTTCATTCCCTGCGACAAGGGGTTAAGCCATAACGAGCTGGAGAACACGTCTCCGGAGTCCGTGCGCATGGGGGCTCAGGTGTTGCTCGACGCAGCGCTTGCCCGCGCGGGACGGGTGCTTTAAAACCCAAAGGCGCTACGGCGCTCTTTCAAACCATCCGCTTTCAATCTGTCCTCACCAGGCGCCTCGTTTTTTCGGGATGCATCGATCCTTTCAGCATCGCCCGTCTCGTTTTTGCAGGATGCACCGTTCCTGAAGGATAGACCGGGATCGCCTGAGCAGGTTTGGTCACCTCCAATGGATCTGCCCGGATCGCTTGGGCGGGTTCGGTCACCGCCAAAGGATCTGCCCGGATCGCCTAAACGATCTCCTCTGATCCCTTTGGATCTCTGCATCTCGCCCGCAGCTTCTGAAAAGGTTCAAAAGATTTTTTTCATCAGCCTCAAAAAAATGGAAAGAAGGCTTGCCAAAGGGCGGGACTCTCTTGTAGCTTTGGCGTGTTTTCATCAACCGGGTTTCAGCCCAAGGGAGAGAACGCCATGATGCGTTTAAATGAGCGGCACAGCCTTTACGTGACCCAAAGCGCGTTTCGTTTCACCAAGAAGCGCGTCGGTTTCAGAAGCGAGACGGCACAGTTCCAGCCCGAGATCGTCCGTTGGTTCGAGAAGATGCGCGACATCGACGACCAGTATCAGGATGCGAGGGACGACCGGATGGCGCTCACGAGCGAGATCGATTACCGCGAGGGCACCCTTTCGGATGTGATCCGCCAGATGGCCCGCGAGGCGCGCGCGATGGTGGGTGGCAAGACCAGCGATCCCCGCTTCACCAAGCTCTTCACCGTTACCCCCACCGAGCTTTGCCGAAACGTGACGGGCAAAGACGAAATGCGCATCATCAGCAACATCGTGCACCGTCTTGAAAACGAGTCGGAATACGCGAGCCTGAAACCGCACGCTCAGGCCATCCATGGGGAACTCGACATCCTGAGCGATCTGCATCAGAAGCGCCGTGCAGCCTGGCAGGCCGAGGAACGCCTCCTTGCCGATCGCGCTCAGATTGTAAAGGATGCGCAGACTTACTATAACGAGCTCTACGCGAAGATCCTCAACATCTGGCCGAACAACTTAAAGATCGTCGAATCGATCTTCTATTCGCTGAAGCGGCCGAAGAACAACCAAAAGAAGGACGAAGCCGAGGAAGAGCGCTGAGCAGGGCGCCTTCGGATGGCAACGACTTTGCTTTTCTAAAGCGCTTCCCGCCTTATGAATCTTTCCCTCAAGTCGATCCTGCCTTTATCGATCTTTTTGCTCTCTCTCTGCCTGCTCGATCAAATCGCAAGCATCAGAGGCACGGGCGGTTCTGAGCGCAACGCGGTTTACAACTTCTATGCGTCCTGGCGTCAAAAGCCCAAAGCAAAGATCGCGATCTTTGGATCAAGCACCAGCAAGGACTGGCTGCCCGAAAAATTCCTGGCCGATCTTCTGGGGACCGAAGAGCGCAATATATTGGATGCACATATCAACGGCTGCCACCAGGATTGCTCATGGGCCCAGTTCAGAGGTTTGCGCCGGCGCAATGTGAAATATGACGCCGTGTTTTATGGTCAGAACCAGTTTCAATGGTGCGAGTACGATCATTCAAAGCGCGCTTTGCAGCACAGCATGATGCTGCCCCTTCAGGACTACCGGCGGGCGATGGCGCTCTATTTCGAAAGCGATCATTTTCTGAAGCGCACGGCGCGCCTTCTGGGCATGATGATTTCGGACGCTTACGGCGATACGAACGTCGCGCGCAGGAGCTTTGTAAAGCAAGTCCTCCATAAAAGACCTTATGTGGATGGCGATCATTGGATCCATCAGGACAAGGATCCGCTCAAGGCTTCACAATTCTGCGATTACAATCCTGAGTCGATCGCTTACAAACTGGCGGTCGCCGAAGCGCTCCTTACAGATTTTGAAGAAGTGACGGATCGCATCTTTTGGATCATGCTGCCCGATCGAAACTTAAGCGAGCTCGAACAAAGGGCAGATTACGCTTTGGGCTGGAAGCGCCATTGGGAACAACAGAAAGCGCTCGCCTCGCGCCATCCGAAGGTGACGCTCATCGATCTGGTGAGCGACGGCGTCAGCGGTGCTGAAGACTTCCGCGATGATATTCACCTGACCGAAGAAGCGATGCCCCGACAGCGGGCGCTTTTTCAAAAGCGCCTTCAGGAAGTCTTAAAGAGAGAACCCATCGAATTCACTGTGAGCGAGTGAGCCGCGATGATCTTTACCACTCCGGAGTTCGTGCTCTTTGCGGTTCTGTTTTTTGGGCTGTATCCCTTCATGCGGGGATTCGGTCGCAAGGCATTCCTTCTGGCTGCCTCCTACCTGTTTTACGCATGCTGGGACTGGCGGTTCCTCTTTTTGCTCTGGTCGGTCACGGGCGTAAGCTTTTATCTGGCAAGGGGCATCGATCGCAGTGAGAGCCGTCAAAAGCGCAAAGTTTTTTTAGGCCTCGCCTTAGGGTTTTGTCTGGGTGAGCTCTTCCTTTTTAAATATTGCGATTTCTTCATCGATTCTGCGAATGCATTGCTTGGGGCCTGCGGGCTCGGTGCGCTCTCGGGCGGATTGCAGCTCGTGCTTCCGGTCGGCATCTCGTTCTATGTGTTTCAAACCCTCTCGTATGTGATCGACGTTTACAAAAAAGAGATCCGCGCCGATGCAGATCTTTTGGACTTTGCGCTCTATGTCGCTTACTTCCCTCAGCTTGTGGCGGGGCCCATCGAGCGCGCGCAGTCTCTTTTGCCGCAAATCCAAAACCTGGACGCAGTTTACGAAAAGCGCGATTCATCCGGCATCGGCCTGATCGCTCTCGGCGCCTTTAAGAAAGCGGTCATCGCCGACAATCTCGCCCTTTACGTCGATGCCCTTTACGATCCCAACATCCATCCCTATCCCGCCGGTTTATGGATCGGGACTCTGGCTTTCGCGATCCAAATCTACTGCGATTTTTCGGGATACAGCGACATCGCGACGGGGCTTTCCCGATTGATCGGCATCGATCTGATGACCAACTTTGAATCCCCCTATGCTTCTTTGGGACCGAACGAATTCTGGAGGCGCTGGCACATCTCGCTCTCCACATGGCTCAGGGACTATCTCTATTTTTCTTTGGGCGGCAGCCGCTGCAGCGCGTTCAAGACGGCCCGCAACATCCTGATCGTGATGGCCCTTGCGGGCTTGTGGCACGGTGCCGGATGGAACTTTGTGCTTTGGGGCGTCGCCATCGGAACCATGCAGGTGATCGCCCGGACTCCGCCGTTCAAAGGGCTTCAGACCCAAATCGATCGGCTGCCGCGCTTTGCGCAGATGCCCGCCCGCTTTTTGCAGCATCTCTGTTTTCTGTTCATCATCCTCCTCGACTGGGCACTCTTCCGATGCAGCTCCCTCGATCACTGCAAAGCGGTGTTTAAGGGCCTGTTTTCTTTCAACCGTTTCAACAACTATCTGTTTCAGGAAGCGGTCGCAAAGGGCAACGACCAGCGCGTGATCCTGCTCATCCTGCTTTGCTGCGCAGGGGTGATGCTTTTTCATTGTCTCTATCGGAAGAGCTCGAAGGATCTGGTGCAAACCCTTTGGAAGGCGCCGCTTTTTGTGAAGGTGACGGTCTGCACCCTGTTGCTCTTTGCAAGCATGCTTTACGCGCCCGAAGCACCGCCGCCGTTCATCTATTTTCAGTTTTAAGAAACGCGCAAAATCGGAAGGGCAGGGGAGTGTTGCCCGGAGGGGATGCTATTCGTCGTCCGTCACCGGGCAGTGCTTTGCGGGGGGCAGCGTCGGATCGTCTGGCGGCAGAGGCTGCGGCGATACCGAGAGGCCGGTCATATAGCGAATCTGCTGCCGCGTTCCAAAGAGGATCATGTTTTGTCCCAGCTCCAGGCGCGTATTTTTGTCGGGGAACAGGTAGCGATGCGCTTTGTCCTGGGTCGGATCCTCGATCAGCATCACCTGCACTCCGTATATGGCGCGCAGATCGAGCTGCTCCAAAGTTTTCCCGCAGAAATGCGCGGGATTCTGAACATGGGCGATCACATACCCGCCGATCGTCTCCCAGCTGCCCAGATGGGCGACCGCATTCAGACGGTTTGAGAAGGATCCCGCAAAGTCGATGCGCAGGATCTCTTTGTTGTAGGCGTCCATCACGTCGCGCCTTTGAATGATCCCGATGGGGACCGGCAGATCGCGCCGCGCAACCACGGGCATCTCATCGTATTCCTGGCAGACGAATTGTCGCATCGCAAAATCGATCGTGTCTTCCTGCGTGACGTAATGTTCGATGGGGCTCATCAGATCGGCTGCAATCACCACGTCGCGCAGATCTTCGTATTCGTGAAGGGAATGGCGCAGTTCGGCCACGCTGATCACGCCACAGAGAACGCCTTCTTCGTCCTGCACAAAAAATTCGCTGTGGTGAGAGGTGACGAGATGCTCATAGATTTCGCTGAACGGCGTATATTTATAGATAAGCTCGGGCTGCTTTAACGTAAGCTGCTTGACCTGAACGCTCCGGAGCACATTGACATCGAGGGGTTCGCGAAGATTGATGCCCTGACGCAGCAAGGGTTGCGTGTATATCGATCCCGCAAGGAGTTTTTGCGAAACGATCGCCGCAATCACGGAACCGAGCATGACGGGGAGGATCAGGCTGTAGTCACCCGTGAGTTCAAAGATGATGAGGAGCGAAGTGATCGGCGCGTGCGTGCTGGCCGAAAAGAAAGCGGCCATCCCCACGACCGCGTAGGCACCGGATCCGGAATGAGCGAACGGGGTGATGTCTGCGGCGATCTGTCCCATCGCTCCGCCTAACACGGCTCCCATGACCAAAGAGGGCGCAAACACACCGCCCGCGCCGCCCGATCCGACCGTGAAGCAGGTTGCCAGAAACTTTCCGCCGAGCACCAAAGCCAAAACGCCCAGTGAGAGATGGCCCTTTAAAGCTTCGGTCGTGATCTCGTACCCCACCCCGAGGAGCTCCGGGCGCGCGAGGCCCATGGCGCCCACAACCAGTCCGCCCATCGCGGGTTTTAAAAACGAGGGGCAGCGCTTCAGATGGTGGAAGCCATCCTGCGTGACCTGCATCGCTAATGTGAACCCCACCGCGATGACCGCAGAAACCACGCCGATCCATGCGTAAGTGAAGAGCTCAGCCGGATGCACCAGATTGTAATGGGGGATCGAGAACGCGGGGGCCTCACCCAAAAAGGATCGCGCGATCACAGTGGAGGCGACCGAACTCAGAACGACGGCTCCAAAAGCCTGCCCTGCAAACTCGCCGAGGATCACTTCGGATGCGAAGAATGCCCCTGCGATCGGCGCGTTAAACATCGCCGCGATGCCCGCCGCCGATCCGCACCCCAAAGCGATGCGCAGCTGTTTGGGCCCCAGCTTAAAGAACTGCCCAATCCCGGATCCGATCGAGGATCCAATCTGAATGATCGGCCCTTCCGGTCCCGCCGATCCGCCCGTCCCCAGAGTGATCGAAGAGGTGATCGTTTTGGTGAGCACCCAGGCCTTATGGATCACGCCGCCTTTGCGCGCCACGGCGAGCATCACGTCGGGGACCCCTCCGCCCGCAGCTTTGGGGCCAAAGAGTTTCACCAGGATCCCGACGGCCAGCCCGCCCAATGTGGGGATCAGCAACAGGTGATACCAGGGCACCTGCGTAAACTGCTGCAATGCCGAATCGCCCCGGCCATAACAGAGCGCGCGCACCACATTGATCAGTTCGTGAAATCCCGTAGCGACCAGTCCGCCCAGGATACCGATGATCAAAGCGAGCAGCATCATGCTGCGCTGCAGCACATGCTCTCCGTGATGGCCCAAAAGCGCCATGCGGATGCGATGGATCCATGAATACATGGCAGAATCCTCCCTTGCGCTCAAAGCGTTCTCTGAAGCGCGGCCGGCAATCTGATCGCAATGCGCGCGATTTTCAACCGATCTCTTTCACCTGCCTGCGCGCGGTACAAAAAGTCTTTCGACAGATCCCCTTTAGGGATCGACGGGCGTACGATTCCTTGCTATAAAAAGCGCTCACTTTCAGCGGGATACGCCCTGCTTTTGAACACCGGCAGCCTCGTTTTGATGCGGCCCTAAAAGAGAGCTCACTTGACCTCGACCGAAAAATCTCTGGAACCCCCATCCCTTGAAGCCTTGCAGAACCGCAAGTTCGAGATGATGACGACTGCTCCCCTGGGCCCGCTCCTTTTGAAGCTGGCGCTCCCCGCCATGATCTCGATGCTGATCACCTCGTTCTACAACCTGGGCGACACTTACTTCATCAGCCACATCAAAACGCGCTACAGCGAATCGGTCGCGGCGGTGGGGATCCTCTTTACGTATCAGGCCCTGATTCAGGCCACGGGCTTCTTCTTCGGTCACGGGAGCGGCAATTTCATTTCAAGGGCCCTCGGCGCAAAAAAGAGACAGGACGCGGCAAAGATGGCGGCCACCGGCGTCGTCTCGGCGTTCATTGCGGGCAGTCTCATCGGTCTCACCGCGCTCCTGTTCCCCAGAATGATCCTCAGCTTTTTAGGCTGCCACGAAGCGATCCTGCCCGAAGCTTTAGCCTACCTGCGTCCCCTCGCCTGCGCCACCCCCCTGATGACCAGCACCCTCGTTCTCAACAATCAGCTGCGCTTACAGGGCAACGCCCACCGCGGGATGATCGGCATGACCTCGGGCGCGATCCTCAACCTGCTGCTCGATCCCCTGCTGATCTTCGTGTTTGATTTAGGCATCGCCGGCGCCGCCTATGCGACCGCAATCTCTCAGGCCCTCGCTTTCGGGATCCTCCTTCTGATGACGAGAAGGGGAGACAGCATCGTACCGCGACTGAAAAACTTTTCGCCCACGCTTCAAAACTACAAGGAGATCCTCGCGGGGGGCGCGCCCTCGCTTGCACGCCAGGCCCTGAGCGCTCTTGCGGGCGTGGTCCTGAATCACTGCGCCGCCCCTTACGGTCCCGATGCCATGGCGGGGCTTACGATCGTGACGCGGATCCTCTTTGTGTTCTTCTGCATCGATATCGGTTTAGGCCAGGGCTTTCAGCCGATCTGCGGCTTTAACTATGGCGCCGAGAACTACGAACGCGTGAGGCGCGCCTTTTGGTTTGTCGTCAAGCTCGGCTGCATCATCTTCTGCGTCGTGATGGTGGGTCTCTTCTGTTTCGACGAAACGCTGATCCATCTGTTTCATACCACCGGCCAGTCCTATTCTGTGGCCCTGCGCGCGCTACATCGCCAGGCGCTCACGCTGCCCTGCAACAGCTTCATGATGATGACCGGGATGTATCTCCAGAATACGCGACAGCCCCTGCGCGCTTCCATCCAGAGCTCCATGCGGAATGGTCTCTCGTTCGTTCCGTCACTGCTCATCCTGAACGGGCTCTTTGGGCTGGAAGGCCTGCTCTGGGCGCAGCCGCTCGCCGATCTTCTGGGATTCTTTGTGGCGGTGCCCTTCGCGATCGCTGCGCTCCGCGATCTCAAACGGCGGGAAAACGCATTGCTCGCGCAAAGTCAGCAGCAACAAAAGGATCTTTGAGGATCGCTTTTGCAACCCCGGGGGATCCATCCGTTTTGATGCGATTTGTGATCGAGAGACGCTTGCCGTCGGCTGCAAACTTTTGGAAAACAGAGACCGGAGAAGCGCTGCCTGCAGATCGGCTCTCAATTGAAGCGGCGGTGAGAAACTGCTAAAACAGCGCGATTTTTTTGGAAAAGGCGGGGCGTGATGCCTGGACATTATATTAAGATCTTGAAATGGCTCGAAACCTACGCGCGGCGCGCTTCGACCGATATTAAAGAGGATTGGCAGCAGATCCTTTTCGACGACATCACTTCGGGCGGGCATTCCATTCGCGTGGTGCCGATGCCTTCCAACGCGCAGGGCCCGCTCATCGGACTCTGCGGCAAAACGTTCTTCTGCCACGCCGGACAGGATCAGGAACGCCCCGACAGCCTCTTCCTCTCGCGCATTGAACCCGTCGACCGCCATGTGCCCGCCGTCGCGCCCACGCTGATCGAAGCCGACTTTTCGCTTCTGACCACCGCTGAAGAAGATCCCCCGAGGCTGGATTCGGTTGCGGAGATCCTCGATCGCTTCCGTCAGGAAGTCGCCTTTGGGGCACAGGTCGTGCCCGTCGGTCCCCGCGTTCGCCAAAGCATTCGTCCCGGCGCCGAACTTGCGGAAGCTCTGGCTGAAGCACCGCCGCGCCTGCGCCGCATGTGGGGCCCCACCGAATCGATCGCCGCCCAGGATGTCGAAATGATCCTGCGCACCGCTCAGGGTGCCTGGAGAAGGTTCCGCGTCGAAAAATACGTGCGTCCGAGCCTCCGCCAAAAAGGCCTCTTAAAGGGGACCGTGCGGCCTTCCTCCCTCTCGAAGCGCGATCTGCAGCTCCTGCGCTCGGCGTTCGATTTGCCCGTGTTAAACGCCTTCGCCCGCGATCGCCGCGGTAACATTCGCGAACTTCACGGCCTGCTCGAGCGCGTTGCGGAACTCCCCATAGAAGATCGCCTGCGCGCCACCATCTGGTCGACGATGCTTGCGGGCGCATCCCCCGTGGAACTCCGCCGAAGCCTTCACGAAGTGGCGCCCGTGCTCGAAAATCTTGAGGGCGAACGCGCGCAGGCCTGGCTCTACCCGCTGCTTGGCGCTCTGCGCGAAGCGGCTTCTTCCGCAAACGACGAACGCCTTCTGGCCTTGGCCGACGAAGCCGACAGCGAGTCCGATCCGCTCCATTTCCTCACCGAATGGGCTTCGCGCCTGCAATTTACGCAGCATCCCGCAAACAAGTCTTTTGCGCTCTCGCTCCCCGAACTTCAGCCCGACGTGACGGAATCGCCCGCCCGAAACGATGTGGAAGTGGTGGAAAGCGAGAATCAGCAGCTCGTGACGATCGCGCCCGCCCCGCGCACCGAATCGCGCTTCGCCCTGCTCGACGACGACGAGATCGAAATGCCGCAGCTGGCCCCCTCGCGCCTCGGTGGCGACATCGCTGAGGTGTTCAGTCGCTGGGTCCTTGGGCTTCGGGGCCGCACGCCGGAAGAATTTGAAGAGTTCGTTGCGCAAACTCGCGAAGCGCTCGCCCGCTGGCTGCCCGCCGAAGGTCAGGTGAGCACGGTGGCCGGTGTGCTCGATCTGATCGCGCGCCTGCGGAGCCTCCAGGTACAGGTTGCGCGCTGGCTCACCAATCTGCCCGACGCCATTTCCCTCGAATCCGACTGGCGCGAAGCCGAGGAAGCCTTCGTTCAGGCCCGCACGGTGCTCGGCGACTGGGCGCGGCATCTGATCGTGGAGCATACCGATCTCGAACCCACGGATCTGATGCAAATGACGAGGATCCTCGAGGATCCCGCAAAAGTGCGCCTGCTGCCCACATGGATCTGGGGCCCCGAAGCCGCCTCGCGCCTTGCGGTGGATTCCGGCGCCGTCATCCCCGAACCCTGGATCGATGCGCTGCTTGTGCCCGAGATGCGCACCCGCATTGAGCGCGCCGTCAATCTCGTCGCCGAGCTCGGTGAAGGTGCACAGGATGTGCTCACGCGCATTCCCCCGCCGCCCTCCAACATTCCGCCCGCCCGCCATTTTGAGACCGCCGTTCGACGCGCTCAGGAGATGGTGCGCGCGCTGGATGAAGTGCCCGAGGAACATCTCCCCTGGGTCCGCCGCGCTCTGGCCCGTGGAGCACCGCCGAGCCGCCTGCTCGCCATCGTGCCCGTGATCGAAGATTTGCGCGGCCGCGTTTCGGAAGATGTCTTTGAGCGCCTGGCCACCACCGCCGCCGAAGCGACCACCCCCGAAGAGCTCAACAACCGCGTGGACGCCTTCAGGGGCGCCGTCACCTCGATCGAAGCGATCCTGGGCACCGCCGACGACGCCTCCTGGGAGCAGCTCGAGCGATCGATGACGCGCTTCCAGCGTCAAACCTCGGAATCTCACGGCGATCTGATCAGCTTCGAGCATAACTTCGCGGATGCGGGTAACCGCCTGGTGCCCGTCGCTTTCCGCATGTCGACGGATCCCCAAAAGGATTACGGCTACGTGAGCGTCCCCCTCGCGATTTTGAGCTCGGAGCCCCGGGATCTGGATCTCTCGCTCGAAATTCGCCTGCGCGGTCCGCTGGTCGACGACTGGCCCCTGGAATGGGATCGCCCTTCGCCCGATGTGCTGATGATCTCGAGGTTCGACTGGCGCCTGGGCGATAATGCGCAAATCTTCACTTTTGAGCTGCGCATGCCGATGCGGCGGCCCGTGACGGGTAAAGAGCCCCTCGATCTGATGATGACCGCGCGCGATGCGAGCAGCGGGCGTCCTTTGGGGCAGCGCCGGTTTGCGTTTTCGGGCTTCGAGGTGGAGACCGAGGCGGTGCCGTTCGAATGGGCGGATCGCGTGCGCCCCGAATATGTGATCGAGCATCCCATCGGACCTCAGCAGCGCCACGACGACATCGTAGGCGTGCTGCGCCGCGGCGGATCCTTTGCGGTCATCGCGCCCCGCCGCTTTGGAAAGACCACGTTGGTGGAATTCCTCCACGAGCGCGCCGAATCCTACAAGCTGATCATCCCGCAGCCCATCGTCTGCACGAGCTTCATCACCGAAGACGCCCTCGACGACGAGCGCCTTTGGAGTGAGATCGGACGCCAGCTCTACGACATCTTCGGCATCGAGGTGGAGCCGCCCAAGTCTTCCGATTTGCCCGAACCCGATGCGTTTGACGCGGTGCGCCGTGCCGCCTTTGAGCGCGGAGCCGAGGCGATCGTGCTGCTCATCGACGAGGCCCAGCTCTTCTTCCCGAGTCAGCGCGGACCGCAAAAAGGTAATCGTTTAAAGGACTTACTCGAACGCCACTGGTCTAGGAGCGAGCGGGAAGGCATGGTGCCGGTGCTCTTCGGCTTCATCGGGCTTCCGAGCCTGCGCGAGCGTGCGGGCACCAACCTGATGGGCCATCTGAGCTGCTTCGAAGGCCACGAACTCGGCGAACGGGAACTGGAGCTCGTGGTCGAACGGGTGACCTGCGGCAAACTCATCACCACACGCGAAGCGCGCGAACAGCTCTCGCGGCAGGCGAACAACCTGTATCTGTTAAAGACGCTGCTCTTCCGCCTCGTGCGCCATGTCAACGCCGAGCAGCGCGCCTGGGCGGCGTATCAGGATGTGCTTGCGGCCGAGACCGATCTGCGGCGCGATTTGGAACAGCGCAGCGAGGTGACCCTCTCGCAATATATGCGCGATGTTTTGAACGAAGCCGAAGACATCAACGTGTGGGAGCCCAAGCCCTGCTATCCGGTGGCGGTCGCCCTGGCGGTGGAAGAGAGCGCGCGCCGTTCCGGTCAGGGATCCCGTCTGAGCCGGGTGGTGGCGAGGCTCAACCGCTGGTGCGAACCGCTGCATCAGCGCACGGGCAACGCCCTGGTGTTTACCGAAAAGCGCGTGGAAGAGCATTTCAGAACCTTGCAGGAACTCGGCATTTTGCAGGGGCAGGTGTTCTCTTCACCCATCTTCCAGGCCTGGCTGTTCGGCATCTCGCGCACATTCCCCGAAAGCGAGGAGGACGAGAGCGCCATCTTCCGCGCCGCCCTGCAGCGCATCCGCATTCCCGACGGCCTCGAACCGATCGGCCTGCACAGCTATCGTTTCACGCGGGACGGCAACCAATACGCCCTTCGCAAGGTGCGCTTAAACAACGAGGAGCAGCGTCAGCGGTTTTTGGCCAGTCTGGAGACGCTCTCCGTCATCAAGCGCCGCCTGCTGCATCGCGAAGAGGGGGCGGAATTCATCTTCCAGGTGGAGGATGTGGGCATCGCCGAGGGCGAGGATGCGGGGCTCGAAATCCACGAATGGATCGAAGGCGTGAGTTTAAGCCGGAGCGTCGGTCATCTGAACGCGCAGGTGGTGACCTGCCTCGGTTTGCGCCTCAGCCGCGCGCTGCGTCTGCTCCATTGCCACGGATTGCTTCACCGCGACATCAATCCGAGCAGCATTTTGCTTTCGGACGAAGGGTTCAGGCCGGTTTTCATCGATTTCGGTCTCAAATGCCTGAACGCGCCGCTGCGCAACCATCTCTCAGCTCCAAGCATTGCGCCAGAGCTTCGGCAAGGTGCGGAATGGACGGCCGCCGGTGACGTCTATGCCCTTGGATTTACACTGGAATCTCTGCTCGATCCGGCGATGAGCATCTCGCCTGAGCTGATGGAAACCCTGGCGCTCTGCAAGGCCGAAAGTCCCGCCGACCGACTGACCGCCGATGCGCTCGTGGAGCGTTTGGAGCAGATCGAAAAGGAAGATCACCTGCTGGCTCACAGTCAGGAGATTGCTCAGCAAATTCGCGTGATTGCGGGCGCCGACATGCGCAAGTTCTGGTTCCAGCGCGTCATCGAACGCTTCCTGCCGCGCTTCTCGATGATCGCATTGGGGCTTCACCGCGACGAGTTCGAGCGCTGCAGCGAGATGGCCACCTTCCTCGACGAGATCCTGGCCGCCTATCCGTCTGTGACGCAGAATCTGCGCCTGGGTTACGTCAAGCATCACAACCCCGTCACCAAGGCCCAGCTGGTCCATCTTTCCATTCATTTTCTGCACGCCCTGCGCCTGGGGCAGGGTCAGGAAGATCGCGATCAGCTGCGCGAGCGTCTGGCCACGCGGTTCCATCTGGAATCCGACGAAGCGATGCGCGCCCGGGTTTGCGAAGGTGCACGTCTGATCGCCTCGGTGGTGCGCATTGCCAGCCTGCCCGAAATCGTTTCCAAGGTTTTAGCCGAGGGGACCGACGTCCATTGACGCCGTCTCGTGTAAAAGATGCCTCGTTTGCGTAGTTTTCTTTGGATCTCTGCCGCCGCTGTGCTGGCAGGGGGGATCGGTCTGCTTTGCGCGGGGGGGCTCATGTTTCCTTCCAGCAAGGGCTTGCCCTGGCCAAAGCCGCTGGATCCCTTGCCCGCAAACCAAAAAGCGCCCTCGTCCGTGCGCCTGTACGATGTGATCGGGCATCTCCCGGATCTCTGGTTTGAAGGCCCGGATGAAGAGGCGTTCAAAGAGGTCTCAAAATACAAATATCTTCGCGATTCTCCATACCTGGCCGCCGATCGGGAGTCAGCGCGTTTGCTGTTTTCTGTGGCTGCGGGCAAGGTTCTGGTGGACGAGGATTTGAGCCAGGTGGCCCACGCGAGCTCCCATTATGAAGGTCGCCAGGCGATCTATCTGCCTTCCAGTCGCAGCTTTGAGTTCGAGGTCGATTTGCCTCAGCCGAGCCAATTATCCTTTGGTTTCACGACGTTGCCTCCTTTTGACGAGGTTTCACCCTGCGGCGGCGATCTCTCGGTTTGGGCGATTCATGCGTCCGAAAAGCGGCTTCTCGCTCAAAAAACACTGACCGCGACGCGCGAAGCGTTTTCATGGCAGGATCTCGGGATCGATCTCGAGCCAGGCTTGCAGAAAATTCGCTTTGAAACCCAAAAATCCGTTGAGTGCAGCGGAGTTACGCACGCGTTCATTTCTACGCCGCGCATCTTTTCAGATCGCACGCCTCAGGCCGTCGAATTCGCCTCGAAGATGCGGTCTTCGATTCAAAAAAGCGTTGTCGCAGCAGAGGTTAAGCCGCAACCTGATGAAGAAGAAAACGCAGGTGACGCGCCTTTAACGCCTCCGGAAAACCCAGACAGCGAGCCTCCGGTCAGCCCGCCGATTCATACCGCGCCAGTCAATACCGATCCGCCGCTCAATGTCTTATATATCAATATTTGCACATTCCGTCAGGACGATGTGGGCGCTTACGGCAATCCCTGGCCCACGACGCCGCGCATCGATGCTCTGGCGCGCGAAGGCGTTCGTTTTTCGGAGGCGCGTTCCAACAGCAACTGGAGCAAAGGCAGCCAGATTTCAGCGCTTTTAGGTCGCTATCCATCGGCTACGGGCCTGCGCTTTTTCACGGGCGCCGTGGGACCTTTTGAGCGTCAGATGATCACGCATCTGGCCTGGCCCAGCCTGCCTGAGCGCTTTCGCGAGGCGGGTTACGAGTCGATCGCGCTGGTCGACAACGTGTTCCTCGGCGATTTTTTGCATGTAGGTGTGGATCTCGGCTTTGAACGCTTTACCGATAACGCGCGCCATCTTTTGAACGGGGTAGAGCTCACCGCGCAAGCCGTCGATTTGATTGATCATTCTGGCGATCGACCCTTCTTTTTATACATCAACATCGCAAACCCCCATTACAAATATCGCCCGCCGCGCGACGTGCTCTTCGATTTGGGGCTGCCGCTGGGCGAGTTCCTGAAGGATCCGCAGCATGCGCTCCATTGGGGTGAGGTGGCCTTTGCGGATCGCATGGTGGGGGTCATGGTCGATGCCCTCGAAGCGCGCGGTTTAAGGGATCGCACGCTGATCGTGATTCACGCGGATCATGGCGAAATCATTGAGGAAGATCGCGATTTGGAGATCACGCAGCGAGGCGATCGCCCTGGCGCCGTCCAAACGTTCCCGCATACGCGCTTTAAGCATGGCTGGACCTGGTTTGAGGCGGAGCAAAGGGTGCCGCTGATCCTCAATTGGCCCCATCATCTCGAGCCGCAGGTGATCGATCGCCCCGTGACCCTGGTCGATGTGGCGCCCACGATCTTTCGGCTGGCGGGCCTGGAACCGCCAAAAACGTTGCAGGGACAGGACTTGCTGAATCCCAAGTCGCCCTATCGGCCGAGCCTTCTCGAGGGCAAGCAGTTCGATTCGATCGTGGCGGGCCGGCACAGCACGGATCCCCATCATAAATGGAAATTAGTGAGATTTCACAAGGGGTTGGAGCGCTGGCGCAGGATGGGGGAGGAGCAGTGGAATGCGGGCCCGCAAATGCTGTTCGATCTCGCGAGCGATCCCATGGAGCGCCAGGATGTGAGCGGTCGCGAGCGGGGGATGATGGAGCGCTTGTCCCGCCAGCTCCACGATCTGACGCCGCCCACAGAATTTTTGTATTTCTTTGCCTTCGAGGGAGAGGGTCATTTCAGGGGCAGCATCGATTTTGGAACGCCGCTGGAAAGGGTCACCCTGCGGGGGCACGCAAGGCCCGATCGCGTGGAGCAAAAAGAGCGCAGCCTGACGTTTGAGGTGACGGGCAATGAACATACGCCGCCGATCCTCGCGGTCAGCGCCAAATTCTGCATGGAAATCAAGCTTTCGATTGAAAAAGACGGCCAAAAACTGGACGCCGGAGAGCTGCTTTTGGGCCCGTACGGCTTGCCGCTGGTTCAGGGCGAAGGCGATTTTCTGTTGCCAGAGATGGGGTTACTGGCGGTCGGCGCGGGGCAGATTCCGCAGTTGAACGACGGTCAGGCGGTGCGTATCTGGAGCGAGCGGATCAATCGCGGGGGCCCTGAGCCTTTTGGTGCGGTGCAGGTCGATTCGAGCGTGATGGATGCCATGAAGGATTGGGGTTACGCCCATTAAGGAGGATGCCGTGAGCGATATGAAACGGGCGCCTTCGATGTGGACCCGAGGGGCGTTGCCGGGCGCGTTGGTGATGCTTGCGCTGTTGATTCTGATCTTAACCTCCACCTTGAATTTCTCGGTGATGGGGCAGACCGACAGCACTGTAACCTCGCGATTAATCAGCGAAAAACTGCCTCAATTGCTCTCTGCTTTTGGGGCGGTCCTGCTGGCTCATCTGGTGGTGGGCGCGGGATTGGGGCTTTTGGCTTTTTGGGCCTGGCGCGGGCTTCTGGGCCATTTTGTGCGCTTTCCGGCGCTGCTCTCCGCACTGACCGCGCTGCTGATCCATCTGGGCGTCTGGGCTACGCATATTCGCCGCTATCCTCAGGCACATGTGGAACTTTTTGGCTTTTGGCCCGAATTGCAGCGCGCGATCACGCATGTTCTGCCTGAAGGCTTGTTTTTGACCCTGAAGGTGATCTTTGGGCTTTGGCTTCTGGCGGCGGCGGTCCGGGGCTTTCTTGAAGGCTTCAAACGCAAAAAAGCGCTTGCGCTGAGCATCGTTGGCGCGATCGCTCTGCTGGTGCTGGGCTATACCCTCTACAGCCGTTCCCATGGGGCTTACGGCGGCGATCAAACGCATCCCAACATCCTGCTTCTGGCGGACGATTCGTTCCGGGCCGATCGCCTTGATTCCCGCGCGACGCCTCATCTGACGCAGCTTGCAAAGACCGATGCCTTTGTGTTTTCGCAGGCTTATACGCCCATCGCGCGCACTTTTCCTTCCTGGGCCTCGATTCTGACCGGCTTATGGCCGCACGAGCACGGCATTCGCCATATGTTTCCAGCGCCCGAAAATCGTTTGCAGGGGCTGGCGACGCTGCCCCGGTTGTTTTCGCAGGCGGGCTATCGGACAGCGGTGGTGGCCGATTACGCGGGCGATATCTTCTCGCGCCTCGATGCGGGCTTTGATTCGGTGCTGGCGCCCCGGTTTGAGCTCACCAGCCTGATCGGTCAGCGCGCGCTTTTAATGGAGCCGGGCATCCTGCCTTATCTCCAAAATCCTTTGGGACAAAAGCTTTTTCCCGATCAGCGCGGTTTGGTGGAGTTGCCGCGGACCGAGATCACCGTGGATGAACTTTTGCAGGAGATCGATCGCAGCGACGGGCGTCCCTTCATGATCGCAGCCTTCTTTTCCACATCCCATTTTCCCTTTGCCGCCGCCGATCCCGATTACAGGGCCTTTACTTCGCCGGATTACAGGGGCGCCAACCTTTATATGCGGTTTCGCGCGCTGGAAGAGGATCCCGAGGCGATTGCGCGCGATATGGCCCATGTCAACAACCTGTACGACGGCACCTTGCTCCAGTTTGACCGCCAGGTGGAACGCCTGATTTCGGCGTTAAAGGAGCGAAATCTTTGGGAAAATACGATCGTCGCGATCACTGCGGATCACGGCGAATCCCTGGGGGAAAACGGCATCATCGGCCATGGCGATCACCTGCGCGGCAACGAGATCAGCCAGGTGCCGATGCTGATGCATGTGCCGGGCATGAAGCCTCAAAAAATAGATGCGATCGTGCGGTCGATCGACTGGGCGCCCACGCTGCTTCAGCTGGCGCATCTGGAAATCCCAAAAACGATGAGCGGCGTGGACTTAACGCCCCTGATGCGCGGCGAGGAAAAGGATTTGTATTTGACCGCCTTTGCTGAGACCGGGCTTTGGTTTACCACAGGGGGCAGCGATTTTTTCCAGAGTCAACGCCTCAGTTATCCCGGTCTGCTTCAGGTGGTGGAGCTTCGCGACGATTACAACAGCGAGATTTGCCTGCAGCCGAGTTACGAGGATTTGGTGACGGTGGCCAAGCATCGCGCCGCCTGGAATCGCGAGCATAAGGTGATCTCGATCCCCACTGTGGACGGCGTGCGTTACGAAGGCTGGCGCAGGTTGCCTTCGGGGCAGGAGGTGGAGGAGGAGCCCGACGTGAGGCTGAAGGAGAAGCTCTTGCGTTGGAGTGAAGGGGGCGGGCGGTTTCGGCTGCTGCGCGATTACGTGTTGCCCCACAGACCGGTGGCTGCGCCGTAACGCCTTTAACGACAAAGGATTACGAGCAAAATGGCGAGGGCAAACAGGCTTCCGATGGCGATGACCCAGGGCATCATGCTGGGCGGTGGAGGCGGCGCTTCGGGTTCGGGCTCCGGTTCGGGTTCGGGCTCCTGATCGGGCTCCGGTTCCACGTAATCGAGCGTAACGAATGCGCGATTTCCGCCCTGAAGCACAGCGATTTTGTAAAAGAGTTCGCCGGCTTCCTCGGCTTCCGGACGATCTTCGGGCTTTTTGGCCATCACGCGCGCGAGGAGGGCATCGAGGTTGTGTTTGAGCGGGCAGTCCACGCCGGGCAGAGGCGGGAGCGGTTTGCGGATGATGTCCATGATCGCGTCATACGGCGTATTTCCGCTGACGAGCTCATAAAACAGCAATCCGAGACCGTAAACGTCGGTGGCTTTCTGGGCGCGATCGCTTTCCCCTGTGCAGAACTCGGGGGGCAGATAGCGCGGATCCTGGCGATGCAGTTCGATCCGTTCGCAAGCGCGATCGCCCGTGAGCCCCAATTCAAAATCGATTAATTTGACTTTGATTTCGCCGTTTTCCCTGCGAACGATCACATTTTCGGGCTTCACGTCGCGGTGGACGATCTGCCGGTTGTGCGCCTCGGCCAGGGATTTGGAAATCTGAAGCACAATCTGGGCGGCATCGGCGGGGCAAAAAGGCCCGTTTTTCTTCAACAAATCGCAGGCGCGCTCGCCTTCGACATGCTCCATCACCAAAAAGAAGATCCCAGGATGCCCGCAGGAGGCCTCGGTCTGGCCGTAATCCATATGGATGCAGGTGTAAGGGCTGTAGAGGCAGGAAAGCGTTTTAAATTCGCGATCCAGGACGCGCGCGGTCTCGGGGTTGCTGGGGGGCGCCGAGACGAGCAGCTTGATCACGATCGGGCATTGGGTTTGCACGCCTTCCGCTTCATAGACGAGATCCATGCCCATGTGGATCAGCCGGCCCAGACGGTAGCGCTCTGTAATCTGCTGATTTTCAAGGGCTTTTGCGAGAGTTTCGCGATCCATTGTGCTTTGGGAATGGGTTAGGATCGGCAAAGCGCTTCGGCTTCGGCGATCATTTTGGGATGTTCGTTGGGATCGGCCCAGCGGGCTCGAGCGTCTGCATCGAGGCAATCGATGGGATCAAAGTAGTAAAACTTTTGGCCCGGCTTGACCGAAGGCGCGGTGAACACCGAGATGCCGGTCTTGCGATCGTAGGCTTCGTAGCTGAACGCGTTGCGCTTGCCGCCGCCGCCAGGTGCATCGACGACGAAGAGCGGCGTGTTAAAACCTGCTGTAATTCCGCGGATTTGAAGTTCAAGATCGAGCGCCGTCTGCAGTGGTGTGCGCATGTCTTCGCCGCCTTTGACCAGGTCGTGCACGTAAACGTAATAGGGATGCACGTTTACATAACTCAGGCGGCGGACCAGCTTGGAGAGCGTGGGGTAGTTGTCGTTGACGTTGCGGATCAGCACGCTCTGGTTGCGGATGAATACGCCCTCGCCGATGAGGCGCATGATGGCGCGGTGCGAGATCTCGGTGATCTCGTTCGGATGGTTGAAATGCGTATGCAGGGCGACATCTTTGCCTAACGTGCGCGCGTGCCTGACGATTTTGACCAGCGCGGCAAACCAGTCGTCGTCGGTCAGGATCTTCTGAGGCATCACCGCGAGGCCCTTGGAGGCGATGCGGATGCGGCGGATGTTCGGCATGGAAAGCAGCGTCATTCCAAGGGTTTCGAGCCAGTCTGCGCGCAGGTTGTAGGTGTCGCCGCCGCTCACCACGATGTCTTCCACCTCGGGGCGCGAGGCGATGTAAGCGAAGGCGCGGCGCCAGCGGTCGGCGGTGGGGGCAAAGTTGACCTTTTCAACCTGATCGGTATCGCCGCCGATCGCGTAAGATCGCGTACAGAAACGACAATAGGCGGGGCAGGTGTCGATGACGAGCATCAGCGCCTTGTCGTGGTAGCGGTGCGTGAGGCCTGCGGTGGGCGAATCTTCCTGCTCGTGCAGGCTGTCGAGTCCGAGCTTCGGGTGATCGGGCAAAAAGCGTGAATCGACGGGCAAAAACTGAATGCGCAGCGGATCTTCGTAGGGGTGCTTCCAGTCGATCAGGCTCAGCAGATAGGGGCTGATGCGCACGCACATGGGGGCTCGCTTAAAGCCGGCTTCAACATCGGCAATAAACTCTGGAGAAACCAGACCTTGCAGCGCGTTTAAAAGCTTGGGCACGCTGGTGATCGTATTGCGTCCCTGCCAGCGATAATCGAGAAAAGTGGTCTCGTCGATATGCGCGTAAGCAGGGATCTGGCGCCAGAAATCACCTCCAACGAGCGCGCGGTGCTCTAAATCCGATGCGGGGACGGGCGCTTTGAGCGCCTGAGGAATTTCGATTCCGCTCCAGTCGAGAATGGGCATTTAAAAACTCCATAAAAATTGATGAGTTACGATGACCATTGCGGTAGTCGACACATCGGGCTCGTGAAGAATGTTTTGGGCAAACCACATAAATTGCGAGATTAAAGTGAAAGCCCATGCGCGTCAATGCCCGCTGATTCGAGTTTGAATGAGAGCTATAAAATGAATCGCGTTTATGGGGCGCTTGAAGGGCATTTGGGTAGGCGGTTTTTTGGTGGAGAGCGCTTTTTTTAAAATTGAATTTCAATGAGTTACCGCAATCCAGCTATCATTCCGTTGCAAAATGCAGCGTTTACGTCAAAAATAAGCGCGACTCGTGTCGTTTGGAGAATTTCATGTTCAGCAAAATCAGCGCTTTTCAATTCGTAGCTTGCATGCTTGCCCTCGGGCCCTCGCTCGCCTTCGCCGAAGGCTCGATCGAACTCGGTCTGGTCCAGGGTCTGGAACATAACAGCAAATTAAACGTCCATCTCGAGGCGGGCGAAACGCTCAAAGTTTGCTCCAGCGACAACGGCGTTCAGGAAGAGAACGTTCCGAGAGATGCTGCGGGTACGGAGATGGTGAAGATCGATGCAAATCCGGGATCTTCATCGCCGAGCTCGACCGAATGGAGCGACTGCAGCGTAGATAACTGCCTGCAAAATGGTGTGTTTAACGACTATGTCTGCAGCTGCACGGGCACACAATGTGCTCAGGCCTGCGGACCGCGCCTGTTTTTTGAAGGCCGAAAAGGCGCTGAAATCGTATTACACCCTGCCCCTGGTTCTGCTCTTTATAAGAGTTGCGAAAACGATAATGGTTGCTCCGGCGAATTCAATAGCTGCCGTTTTGTGGCGGATGGCTTGCCGTTCAATTTTGCAAAGCATGCCGCCGGTAGCAAAACATGCATGAAGGCTTTTGATGTTTCAAGCGGTAGAGGCTATTGCAATGCCACAACCCCTGAACCCAAAGTGTGGCATGAATTTCAGCCGACTTCGGATGGCGAATATGTATTGGGTTTTGCGGGTGAACCTGAATCCCGGAGCGTGATTTCTGGCGGCTCGACGCGTTATTTTGACGTGCAGGTGTTCAAAGGTAACACAAAGCAAGAAGGGCGCCTGTACAGCGATTACTGGCAGCTGAATTCACATTATTTCTCTGAATCTCCGCTGCAGAGTGGATCTTATGTGCCTTCGCGAATTTCAAAGAGCTATGGCGCGGATTCAAATTTTTATATCGTCGCAAATACGAGGGGCTTTACATCACAATCGGGCAATCCTGCGCATGTTTTCAAAATCGAATATGACAATATCAGCGGTTTTAGATGGCAGGTTTCCGCCAATCAGACCGGGATTGAGGGCATAACGGAGCAAAGCTGGTGCCAATACGGTGATCCTGATGAAAATCAGTTATGTCCACCGAGCGGAACTCAAGCGAAACAACATACAGGAGAATATCTCATCTATTTAAATGAACCGGAAGTGGATGAGCCGCTGAAGCCTGACATCACGATCGATGCCTCGCAGGCGTATTTGTTTGTGGATGAATTGGGCACCAACACCATCTCGCCGAACGGCGATGGCAATCAGGATGAAGGCTACTTTAAGTTTACAAGCAATATTCGGGGATCTTACCAGATCGTCGTCGATACCGATGGCGATGGCGTGTTCGATACATCGAAAGACTGGTCGAAAGTCGATAAGATCACTTTACCCAAGGTGAATGTACCCTGGGGTGGTGTCGATAGAGATGGCCATCCGATTCAAAATAAGATTTATAAATATCGCGTAACCTTGATTGCCGGCGAAACCCATTTCCCTATGGCCGATATTGAGGAAAACTATAATGGCTTTACCATCTCAAAGCTGGGTGAAGATGGTAAATACCATGACGAGAAAATGTATTGGAACGACGAAAAGGTGCGCGGAGACGCGCATTTAGTCAACGACGATGACGCTGTAAAGACGGTGCCTGACGGCAGCCGCGTGGCAGGTGACGATGCGACGCAGGGAAGTCAGCGTCGTTACTGGTCGCAGCGAAAGAATGATGCAAGCAAAGATATGCCTGTGATCTTCGATACATGGGTCTACGGCGATAAGATCGTTAAGGAAGGGGAAATCGTCGTCGATTGCGCGGGCGTTCCGGGAACTTGCCTCGGTGATGAGTTGCCGCAGTTTAACCCTGAAGAGGACATCGATGGCGATGGCCTGCCGTACAGAGAAGAATATTGTGCAGCGGCCTATGATGCCGATGGCCACTATAGTATCGAGCTTGCGCGCCAGATTCAGGGCAATCAGCCTCCTTACTGCACCGATCCCAATGAAGAAGATACCGATGGCGATGGTTTGCCCGATGGTGTTGAAGCCCGGATCGGGACGAATCCTCTGGAGCCCGATTCCGATGGTGACGGCTTGCCCGATGGCGAGGAGTATTGCGAAGCTGCTTACGATGCCAACGGGAACTATGTGCTGACTTCCGCTGTCACCGCTTATGCCCAGGAAGTCGCCGCACATCCGGACGATTACCATTACTGCACCAACCCTGCCAACGAAGATACCGACGGCGATGGTATTCCCGATGCAACCGAGATCGGATGCGGTGAATTCGATGCGACGACCCATCTTTGCTCCGGCCCGGCCAAGGACGATGAGCGCGGTAAGGTCAACATCACCAATCCGCTCAATGCCGACACCGACGGTGATGGCATCCCCGACGGCGTTGAAGATGCCGATCACGACGGCCATTGGCGCCCGGGTTCATATGAGGAAGGCGGCGAGACCAATCCCACCAATGCGGATACCGATGGCGATGGCATGCCCGATGGCAAAGAAGATGCCAACCACAACGGCAAGGTTGATGACGGTGAAACTGATCCTCGCGTAGCCGATAAATTCGACTCCGATGCATCCGTTGAAGATTTCGAAGCCGGTGGCAGCAACCTGGTCGCGGACTGCGCTCAAACGGGCTCCAACCCCGCAGCCTGGCCGCTCTTCTTCCTGCCTCTCCTTGCATTCCGCCGCCGCAAGTAATCCCTCCGCTTCCGAGCCTCCCTCCTCTCATAAAAACCAAATAGAATTCAATTCTTAGCTAAATATGCGATGCCGTAGTCTTTGCTATTGCATTTGCGTTATGTGTTGAGAAAAATGAAGGAGAACGCTTACCTTCGTAAGGAGTTGCGATGTCGATTTTCAGCACCCGATTGCAATGTTTAGGTTTGCTGGCTGCTATGCTCCTGCCTGGTCTGGTCTGGGCTGAAGGGTCTGTGGAGCTTGGAGCAGAAAAGCAAGGGCTCGAGTCACCTTTTTCGGTGATCGTTCATCTTGAAGAGGGCGATACATTAAAGGTTTGCTCGAGCGATGATACGTACAGTGATGAGGATACATATGCGAGTTGCGGAAACTGTGAACCAGTTTCAATGGGTGGATCCTACGAGCTGTCCAGTAATATTACGAATTGCGAATTTCCTAATTTGTATTCTTGTTCGGTACAACCTTTCTTATGTCCAACATTCGCTAACCTTAAAAACTGTGCGAATCGCTTGATTATGGAAGAGCGCGCTCGCATAGGTGCGCATATTCTGGCTTTTCCACCCAACCCTAAGAGTTGCGCCTCTGATGACGTCTGCCCCTCTGGGTATCATTGTCACAATGCGCGCACAGGTCTGCCCGCGTCGATAAGCAATTTGGGTGGTTCTACCACATCTGTGAATGCATATAAGTCATACAACAAATGTGGCATCCGTATTAAGGTCGATTCCGTGCATAACATTGCTTATTGCGATGCCAGCACTGGCCCCAGAAATTGGTGGAGTCGCGTGGGCTTAACACCTGGTGATTGGTCCATCAACTTTATGGGTGAGCCTGACATTGCTTATGACACCGGTGGTTCTACTCGTTATTTCGATATTCAAGTTGTGGACAGCAATCAGCGGGAGCGAAAAGGACGCGCCTATTCTTTGGATTGGTGGTTGAATGCGCATCGCTATGATTATGAGGTTCCCGCTCAGTTCTATGTCGTGTCACCGGCTGCAACGCAGGCTCACGCAGATGCGGCCCACGTGTTTATGATCGATTTTCATAAGATGGCAGGGTATCGCTGGCAGCTGGCTGCAAATAACTTTGGTATGACTGTTTACGAAAAAGATGTAAATGGTAATTACTCATCTCGTGATCCTCGTAAGAGTTGGTGTGCTTACGGATCTCCCAATGAAGAGCATGAATGCCTCAATGTGACAGGTTCGTTTGCAACGAATTCGGATCAGTCTTGTTATACAGATGGCTGGGATAATGATGGCGATGATGTTGGGGATGGAAACTGCACGGCAAAATGGGGTGGCAGTTATAAGGTCTATCTCAACTATCCTGATCCGGCACCTCAGGCCCCGGATCCTCCTCAAATTACAGATCTCAAATTTACGGATGAAGTAGGCAGCACCTCGATCAGCCCCAATGGAGATGGCAATCAGGACGAAGGTTACTTTGAATTTAAGAGTAATATTGCGGGTACTTACCGCATCATCGTCGATACCGATCGGCCCGACAATGCAGATGAGGATCCTGAGTATAAACCCGTGTTCGATCCCTCAAAGGATTGGTGGGCGACGGGGCAAGCGAGCATGAGCCGCCTGGTCAAGGTTCCGTGGGATGGTCGCGATGCTCACCATCAGGTGGTCAAGGAAGGTAATTATGCGTTCCAGGTGACCCTGGTGAGCGGCGAGATCCATTTCCCGATGCAGGATATTGAAAACAACTCCTGGGGCTTCAGGCTTTTCAAGGCCTTTAAGTCAGATACGGATCAGTCGATTACAAAGGTACCGGTGCGGATGTATTGGGATGATTCCAATGTGCGCGAGCAAGCGCATTTACTCGAAAGTCCCTGTACCGCTAACTGGACAGGCTCTTCTTGCACCGATCAGGATTGGGATGAGTCGCAGAGTGGCCCATATCTCGATACGGTGACCAGCTGGCCTGATGGAAGTCTGATTCCTGATGAAAATGGCCAGGGGGTTCATCAATATCGGGTGTGGAGGCAGCGACCTTCGGTGCATCATGCCTCTGATTCTTCCTATCCGGCTGATATGATTACCATTTTTGACACATTCGCTTACGGTGAAGTGATCTCTCAGGAAGTCGTTCCTACAGGCAATCAGGTCATTCTCGGAGATGATATTCCTCAGTTTAATCATGATGAACAAACCAGCATGATTCGGATTGCTTATGAGGGAAGCTCTACACATGATGAAGCGATGGACAGCGATGGTGATGGTGTGGCCGATAGTGTTGAGCAGGAAAAAGGGACAAATTCCCAGAGCTCCGACAGTGATGGTGATGGGTTAAGTGATTATATAGAGGTCTATAATATCCTGAATCTGGGGACTGATCCCACTAAGGCAGACAGTGACAATGATGGCTTGCCAGATGGCAAAGAATACTGCCCGCCTTCGTCGCCAACAGAGGGTCACAGCTGTACAGATCCCATGAATCCCGATACCGATGGTGATGGGATTAAAGATGGTGAAGAATTTTATTCCACTTGTTTGAATCCAAACCAACCGGATACAGATGGCGATGGTCTTAAAGATGGAATTGAAAGAGGCGTCACTGCTGATGGTGTAAGTTTTGCTGATGCGACGATTACGGATCCCTGTGATGAAGATTCTGATAAGGATGGATTGCCCGATGGTATCGAGGATGCCAATCATGATGGTGTGTATCAGGAAACAGAAACTCATCCTTTAAAGGCCGATACCGATTGTGATGGCAAGAAGGATGGAGAAGAAGATGTTAATCATAATGGTATAGTTGATGAGGGTGAAACAGATCCTCGTCAATATGATTGCGAGCAAGAATCATGCCCCCAGATTGATCCTGAGTCCTGCGAGGAAGTGCCTATTATTATTGAGGATTCAACTGTGCCGGATTCAGGTGTTGAAGACTCCGGCATCGAACTTGATTCTCATATTGAACAGGATTCCGATGTGAACGATGGCAGCATCGATTCAGGTTTAACAGA
>DBWM01000060.1:31649-104268 GCA_002309015.1 Myxococcales bacterium UBA1238
GCTTGGCAGACACCGGCAGCATCGATGCTGGTCCTGCAATCGACACGGGCATCGCTGATGCGGGTTCCACCGATTCCGGAAGTGGAACGGATGCTTCTCACTGGCGTCCAGGTCGCGAGGATGCCAGTAGTTTGGACGCTTCGGCTCCGGCTGAAGCAGACAATGAGGTGACCGGAGACGATGCGGGTTGCGGTATCGCTCATCCTCATTCTTCTTGCTGGCCTTTGTTCTGCCTGCCTCTCCTCCTCGGCTTGCGACGTAAGCACTGAATCATAAAATCCTCAGCTTGCGACGTAACTGCTGAATCATAAAGATCTTTTTCTAATCAAAGATCCCTCCGGCAAAAATTAAACCCGTCAAAATTCGCTCCCTGTTGCGTTCAGCGTAAAGAGCGCAGAAAATACAATTCTGTGCTTACGTTGCCGATGGGGAGGTCGCCTTGTCCGACTCTAAATATCGTTTCATTCCGTTGCTTTTGGGGCTCTTATCGCTACTGCCTTGGCGGTTTGCATGGGCTGAGGATGAAGTTGTCATTGTTGAAGGCACCAGCATCATCGGTATGGGCCTGGCAAGTCCGCACAGCGTGTATGTGAGGCTCAAACCCAATGAAACCTTGGAAGTCTGTTCAAGCGACGCGTGGGATAGTTGGCAGTCGACGAATGCGACTGCATATTCGAATTATGAAGAAATTTGTGGAGGTTTTGATGAAACAAACTTGTCTAATAACAAGTTAGCAGATGCTTGCGCACCTTACATCATTGCATCAAACCGAGCTGATAGCACTAATCCTAATCCGATTAATCAGGCCGCGATTCTGATTTATTCTGCAGAAAATGAAATTAGTTGTAAATCTTCTGCAGAATGCACTCATTCTACTTTTAATGGCTGCCATGATAAAAAGACGGGATTACCGGTCGATAAATTAATTGATAAAAGTGATAGCGTATGCATGAAAAAGCTGGCTGTAAGCCAAGCGCAAAAGAAAAACTTTTGTGATTCCAAAGGGATGTCTTTTTCTGATAAGTTGCGTGCAGAACAGCTGTCAGTCAATGGTGGCGTTTTTGTCATCAACTTTATGGGATTGCCTTATGCTCAAGCGGGGACGCTCACCGGTAAACAGTATTATAGCAATGTGACCGATTATTTCGGGATTGTCGTAAAAAATCATGATTTACAGCCGCAAACAGGGCGAGTTTTCGCAAAAAAATGGAATTTCATGCAACGGAATACGCTGCCTGAGATCGCAGAAAAGTCTCTTTATGTTGCTGTAACCGACGATGCTTATTCATTAACAGCAACGTCTTTATATGAGATTAAAACTTACCAAAACTTAAAGTTTGCCACAGAAAATCCAACTCATTATTGGACTTTATTTGCCAATGATCATGGCGTGAATGAGGTTAATGAAGACATCGAGGGTGAGTCTTTGAGCAAGTCCTGGTGCCTTAATGGTAAGCGAGGAATGTTTAATGGTTCGCCTTACGGCTGCGAGAATTTGGCAGAGGCTCATAGAGAACTGTGTCTTAATCACGAATCTGTTATGAATAGCCAAAATACGGAGTCGCTATCCTGTCGGACAGCGCCTGGATCGATGTCTCACCCACAATCTCTGGAACAATATCCAATTTATCTTTCAGAACCGGATTTAACTTTACAACCTGTTTCTGCAGCTTCAGAGGGTGGGTCTTCGGAAGAACAGGGCGAGCAGCAACCTGGAAACTGTAAAAAGGAAAACTGTGTGATCCGTTTTGAGGATGAGGCTGGCAGCAATACGATCAGCTCCAATGGTGATGGTGTTCAGGATTTTGGGGAATTCAGAATTGCCTGTAAGGAACCTGGGCGCTATCGCTTATGGGTAGGCTCTGCAAAATCTCAAAATGCGGGCAATGCGACAGAACCAAGCAATACAGCGGCAGAGTCAAATACTGTGCCAGAATTTAGGATGAAAGAGCTGACTTGGATGGGAGATGTTTTCGATATTAGCCAAACTCCAGAAAGCGGCAAATTGACAGAGGCTCAGCGCCAGGCGTTGGCCGAAGATGAAAAATATAAGTCCCTCATTGCAGATGGGTATGCCTATGTCTCCTTACCTGTTGAATGGCCGATTCTGTCTCACCTGGATGATGGTGAGACGATGCGGAACAAAGAAAAAACGGGTAATTATGCGTTTGAAATACAAAAATTCTCCAAGGAAATTCATATTATGATGAATTTTTCGGGAGTAAAAAGCGATGAGTTGTTTTCTATTTATCCTGTGAAAACTGCCTTTAGAGACATCCAATTATTTTGGAACGATACCATTCCAGTAACAAATCAGAGTGCCCCGGAGGAGCTGGCTAAAGTGGACAGTCCCGCTGGCGGTATGAGCAAGCGGTCCATTTCTCAGCTGGCAAACCTTGAAAATGTAGTCTTTGATACCTGGTTTGTAGAGGATGAGCTGGATCCATTAACTTTAGCGATTTATCAAAAGCATTCCTGTGATTTAGATCATCCTGAGCCTGAGAGCTGTGCTCAGTTCATCGAAGTCTCGAGTTCTGCATGTCTGGCAGGTACGGGATGTGTCTTTGATGAGGATAGCGATGGCGATGGATTGTCGGATATTTTTGAGAAAGAGTATAATAAGCAGAATCCATCGGAGAGCATTGATACCAATCTTTCACATCTGAAATGTGATTCGGATGGTGATGGCCTCAATGACGGGGTCGAATTGGGCATGCAACATATTAAATGTCCTGCATCTGAATCTGGGAGTAGCGGAGGAGATCTTCTGGTCGAGTCTTTGGAGGCTTATTGTACACAGAGAACTCAGGGGGCGAATACAGATCCGCGATTATTCAGTAGCGATGGTGATGGTTTACCGGATGGTCAGGAATGCTGTTTACTGCAGCTAAATGCGAGTGGTGAGTATGAAGTCTGTGAAAATACCATCACAGCAAGTAATTGTTTCTGTTATTGGGGCGCTTCGTATAAGGAACTCGAAGAGGATAGTAATATTGGAAATTTGCAGATCCCACGCATCGACTCCAAAGAAGAAGTCACATTTTTGACATGCACTAATCCAAATGCATCTGATACAGATGGGGATAGCCTCAATGACAACGAAGAGATCGGCAAAGTCTTTACATTATGTGATGCAGACTTCTTGTATTGCAAGACTGATCCCAATCTAAAAGATACGGATGGCGATGGATTAAACGATGGTCTGGAGTTGGGGTACGGGATTGATGGTTTGCATAATCTCACCGAACCTTTGCTTCGCGACACGGATGGTGATGGCATTTGGGATGGCGATGAAGATGTGAATCGCAATGGTGTTTGTGATCGCGATGAAACCTGCGCTGATAAGTGGGATACGGATGGTGATGGCTTGAGTGATGCTTTTGAACTTTGGCAATCTCATACATCGCCTCTCCTGTTTGATACAGATGGTGATGGCCTGGGCGATGGTTTGGAATTGGGCATGAGACTGGACGATACAGGACAATTGAGTCATCTGATATCACCGGATGCCATTTTGACCAATCCATTGTTGCCGGATACGGATGGTGATGGCATTCCCGATGGCATTGAAGACACCAATCACAACGGCATTCAGGATAAAGGGGAAACCGATCCGCGCAAGCTGGATACCGATGGTGATGGTATTTCGGATGGACTCGAAGATTTTAATCAGAATGGAATCAGAGATTACATTCACGACAGGACAGGTGCGATCGTTCTCTTAAAATGTGGGAATGACAACAATGTCGCTCCTTGCGATTGTGTGGCGGATGAGTGCCTCTGTATTGATGCGGATTGCTCTAATATCACGACAAAATGCAGATGTGAGATGGATCCCCTCAATCGGGATACCGATGAAGATGGGTTGATTGATGGATTTGAAGATGCCAATCACAATGGCATATGGGAAAAATGGCTTGGTGAAACGAACCCTCTCGATGCGGATTCTGATGGCGATGAACTGAGCGATTTGGCTGAAGTCACGCTTTTAGATCACCTCTGCCAATCAACTGAATGCACGAAGAGTTGCCCGAATCCCAATCTGGCAGACACGGATGGTGATGGAATTCCCGATGGAACCGAAATCCTGCAGGCGACTTTCGAAAAATACCGGGAAGGTAAAGATATTCTGGATGATGAGATGCTGCTGCTTTGGGAGGCAGAACCGATTCCGGAAGGTCTGACACCAGAGTTGTCTCAGTTATTGTTCTATCGCAGCAATCCATGCTTGCGCGATACGGATGGGGATGGATTGGAAGATGGCGAAGAGGACGCCAATAAGAATGGTATCTGTGATCTGGAAACGCATGAAGAAAGATCCTGCGCTTATTTGGCGGATACCGATGGCGGGGGGGAAAATGATGGCGATGAAATCGCCAGTGGGCGCGATCCTTATAACAAGTTGGATGATAAAACGGATAGCTTGGATACAGATGGCGATGGCTTGCTTGATGAGTATGAAAAAGAGAATTTCCTGAATCCTTATATCACGGATACCGATGGTGATGGCTTGGAGGATGGCGTTGAAGCCGGTGCACGTGTTGAAATAAAAGATAGCAATAGTAAGACTGTTGCGATTATCAACTATTACTGTGTTTTAACAGAGGAGCAAGAAGCGGCCCTTGAGCAAGGTCAAAATCAGGTTGGTTTAAAGGATCAGCAGGATGTACCGATTGTTCGGTGCGCGACGAAAGAGGAAAGGGAAGAAGCCAGGCAAAAGGGTCGCTTCAGTTTTACCGATCCGCTCCAGCAGGATACCGATAAGGACGGCCTGTATGATGGTTATGAATTTTGTGTGAAGAAGCCGGCTGACGATGAAGACTCAGCACCTAAAGCTCAATCCGAGTGTAGTGGCACGGATCCGAATAACCCGGACAGTGACGGTGATGGGCTGAATGACAACATCGAGCTGGGGATTCGCGTGATGAAGGGTCTGTATACGTTTGAACCGATTTCAAACAAGAATCCGACCAATCCGATGATTGCCGACAGCGATTGTGACGGTCTTTTGGATGGTGAGGAAGATGCCAACCACAATGGCGTTTTGGATTCGGGTGAAACCAATCCCAACGCTTCCGACAGTGATTGCGATGGCTTGTCGGATTACATCGAACTGCATTTGACAGATTACATCCATGGGTTGAAGACGGGCACCGATCCCAATCAGGCCGACAGCGATGGCGATGGTCTCTTTGATGGTGAAGAGATCTGTCTGGACGAGTCCTCAATCGTTGTAACTCCTGATGTGCCAGAAGAATTTTTGTATAGTCAGGCTAAATGTCAATCTCTGGCAGAGGATCAGGTTTGCGAAAACGCTCACGAATTCCTGGCGAAATGCACGAATACCAATCCGCTCAATGTCGACACCGACGGCGGCGGTCAAAGCGATGGCGATGAAGTGAAAGTGGGTTCTGATCCCAACGATGCAGAAGATGATGTCACTGAATTGGACAGCGATAAAGACGGCATTCCCGATGCGCGCGAGCGTTTGGGCTGCACCGATCCTTTAAATGCAGATACCGATGGCGATGGCTTGAACGACGGTTTTGAAGATCGCAATGGCAATCACATCGTCGATGATGGTGAGACCGATCCCTGCAATCCCGATACGGACGGCGACGGCATTTGGGACGGCGATGAACTCAATGGCTCGCATCACTCGAACCCGCTTCTGGTCGATACGGACGGCGATGGCCTGCCCGATGGCCTGGAGGATGCCAATCACAACGGCGACTATGATGATGGGGAGACTTTGGCCAGCAACGCCGATACGGATGGCGACGGTTTGCCCGATGGCCTGGAAGATCGCAACGCAAATGGCATCGTAGATGAGGGCGAGACCGATCCGCTCAACGCAGACTCTGATGGTGATGGCTTGTCGGATGGTCTGGAGGATCGCAACGCAAACGGCGCAGTGGACGAAGGCGAGACGGATCCGCTCAATACCGATACGGACGGCGACGGCCTGCCCGATGGCCTTGAGGACGCAAACCGCGATGGTTACGTGCAGCTGGGCAGCTATGCCGAAGGCGGCGAAACGGATCCCTTAAAGCGCGATACGGACGGCGATGGCATTGAAGACGGTGTGGAAGATGCCAACCAAAATGGCATCGTCGATGAAGGTGAGACGGATCCGCGGCTTTATGACACCGATGGCGACGGCTTGTCCGATAAGACAGACGACGACCCCTTCAAGCCGCATCCCGAGCCCGATGTGACGGGTACCGATACGAGCGATTGCGCCATCGGCGGCCGTTCGATGCCTCCCGAAATCCCTGCTGTGATGCTTCTGGCCTGCCTTTGCCTGCGTCGCCGTCGCAGACTGTAATAACCTTCACTTCAAAAAGAGGTTTCTGATGATGTCTTCTGAAGACTTGCTCCGCAGAGGACTGCGCATAGGAAAATCGTATATTTTACCCATAGTTGCAGTGCTCATGCTCTTTGCCATGGTCTTTTCGCGTTCCAGCGGATGTGTTGAAGTCGAACCCGGCGAAGTTGCAGTCTTATATAACACCACCGGTTTGAGCCTTTTGGGTCCGCCTGAGCGCGTGATCAAGGAGCAGGGCATCGTCTCCTTTGTGCCGCTCCTGCAGCGCATCGAAAAGCTCGACGTGCGGCCCCAGATCTTTGTGATGGAAGGCAAGAGCGACGTGGACGACAACCATGTTCACCGTCTGACCGTTCGCGCCAACGACGGATCCAACTTCTATTTTGAGCGCCTCGAAATTCACTACCAGGTGATCCCGAGCATGGCCGCCGAAGTCATTCGCACCAACGGCCGCGGAGACGATTACAAATGGCGCGCGATGCAGGTCCACAGCCGCGAAGTTTTGCGCGACGAGTTCGGAAAATACTCCTTCCTGCAGATCGCCGATCCGAGCACTTACGGCGAAGCGACCACCCACGCCAAGCAGGCTCTGAACGAACGCCTGAATCCCCTGGGCGTTGAGGTCACCAACATTCCGCCGCCGAAGCCCAAGTTTGACGATGCGGTCGAGCAGGCCATCGACGAGCGCCAGAATGCCGAGCAGGAGGTCGAGGTTCAGGGCGAAAAGCGCAAGAAGCTGGAGCAGGAAAAGCTCCACCGCATCCAGCAGGTCGATCAACAAAAAAACGCGGAATATCAACAACTTCTGGCTGATTTGCAGGCGAAGAAGCAGCAGGCCAACAACGCGCTCATCGCGGAACGCCGCGAGGCCGATAAATATTTTATTGAGCGCGAGGCGGAAGCGCGGGCGCTGCGCGATCAAAAGGTGACTCAGGCGCAGGCCAACGAATACGCCTATCAGGAGGAAGCCAAAGGTTTGGTGGCCAAGATTCAGGCGGTGGGCAATCAGGGCAGCCAGGTGCTGAACCGCGAGATCGCCGAGCATGTGTTTCCCCAGCTTTCAAAGCTCAAGGCCCGTCCTTACAGCGAACCCAAAACGCCCATCGACGTGCGTACGTCTGCAAAAGGAGAGTGAGAGATGGTGTTATCAAAGCTCGTCCGCAGGATTTTGAACGTGCTGTCCGGGGTCGTGATCCTGCTGATCGTGGGGCCTCACATGTGCGCAGAGCGCATCGAACCGGGCATGATAGGGGTGCGCCGAAGCCTGGAAGGTGGAGTAACAGAAGAAGATTTCAGCACCGGATATCATCTTTCCATTCCCTTTTATCACAGTTGGTATGCCCTCGACGGGACCTTTTTCTATTTGGAATACGACGAGACCAAGAATCAGGCCCTCGATGTGCGTACCAAAGAAAATAATATTATTTTTATAGATTTAGCGATCCCTTACCGCATCAAGCCCGGCCAGGGCTGGCGGATCGTGCGCGAAGGGTTCCTCGACAGTTACGAAGACAAGGTGAAGTCGACGGCGACCGGTATTTTGCGCGAAAACCTGGCGGAGTTTTCGAATCTGGATGTGCAGCAGCCTGAAGTGCGCCGCGCGGTGGCTTCCAAAACGCTGCCCATTTTGAATCAGGCGCTCGATCAATATCACGTGGAGGCGACCCATGTGATCATTCGCGGTATTCGTTTCAGGGATCAGTACGAGGTCAAGCTGCAAAACAAGCAGCTGTTTGTGGTGCAGGGGCGTCTGGATGAAGCGCGCCAGCGCGAGCTCGCCGCCAAGCAGGAGACCGACACCCTCGAAAAGAGCATCGTGCGCGATATTTCGCTCAAGGTGGAGGAATGGAATCAAAAGATTGAGGAATCGAAGGCGCAGTTTGAAGTCGACATCGCCGAAATCAACGCCGACGCGGTGAAATATACGCGGCAGCGGCGGGCGGAAGCGGATGCGCTCTACTCCAAGCTTCAGGCCGAAGGCGATTTGGCGGAAGCGCAGGCGGAAGCTTTGGGGCAAAAACTCAAGTCCGCAGCTTTGGCGACGCCCGCAGGGCTCACTTACAGCGCCATCGAAGCGGTGCGCAATTTTGAAGTCGGCGATTTCCTGCTCAATTCGGCAGATGCCGGATTCCTCGAGAAGTTTGCGGGCATGGCCGCCTGGCGCCGTTTCTTTCTTGGGCAATGAGGGGAGTAAAAAATGGGATTAAATAAGATTTTCCATGTCTTAGACGATGCGATGCAGCGCGGTCAGGATGTCGCGATGGTCACCGTCGTCAAGGCCGAAGGCTCCACGCCCCGCGAAACGGGCGCCTCGATGCTCGTATTCCCTGATGGCAAGATCGACGGCACCGTGGGCGGCGGCAAACTCGAAGCGCTCTGCATCGAAGCGGCGCAGGACGCGATCAAATGGAATCAAAACCAGTTTAAGGTCTTCGATCTCACCGAAGAGGCCATCGGCATGGCTTGTTCGGGCCACACCGAAGTCTTCATTCAGGTTTTTAAGGGCGAAATCGATCTGTTGATTCTGGGTTGCGGCCATGTGGGGCAAAAGATCGCCGAACTCGCAACTTTTTTGGGGATCCCTTATGCTGTGGCCGACGATCGCGAGGAATTTGCCAACGCCGAGCGCTTCCCCAACGCCCAGAAGATTTTACTCTGCCCGCCGGATCAGGCCATCAGGCCCGAGAATCTGACGCCGCGGACCTACATCATCATCGTGACGCGCGGCCATGCCCTCGATCAGGAATGCCTCGAAGCGGCGCTTCAAACCAGCGTGCCCTATATCGGGATGATCGGCTCCATGAAGAAGGTGCCCCTCACGTTTGAGCGCGTGCAGGCCAAAGGCCTCGATCCGCTGCATGATCCCCGCGTGCATTCGCCCATCGGTCTCGATTTGGGTGGCAAGTCGCCCGCAGAGATCGCCCTCTCCACGCTCTCCGAGATCGTTAAGATCGCCCATAAGCGCACGGGCGCCCACAATCGCTTCCACCAGGACGCCTGATCACGGCGGCAGCTGCCAGTTGATCGGTGCCTGTCCGATACTCGTAAGATACTGATTAATTTGAAGAAAATGCCCGCAACCGAAGAAGCCGTGGCTGGCTGAGAGCGGGGAAGGGTGCGGCGCCTTTAAGACGAGATGCCGCGTCGTATCGATCATCTTGGCCTTTTGGGCGGCGGGTTGTCCCCAGAGCACGAAGCAGAGGCCGTCGCGATGATCGTTCAAAGCGCGGATGGCGCAGTCGGTGAACTGTTCCCAGCCGTGGTTGCGGTGCGAGTTGGCCTGATGCGCGCGCACGGTGAGGACGGTGTTGAGCATGAGCACGCCCTGCCGGGCCCAGGAGCTCAAATCGCCGTGGTTCGGGCAGGGGTAGCCGTATTCGTTGTAGAGCTCGCGAAAGATGTTCATCAGCGAAGGCGGTGGTTTGACGCCCCGGCGCACCGAAAAGCAGAGACCGTGCGCCTGACCTTCGCCGTGATAGGGATCCTGACCCAGGAGCACCACTTTGACCTGATCAAAGGGCGTAGACCAAAAAGCATTAAAGATTTCGCTGCCTTTGGGATACACGGGGTGCAGTTTTTTTTCTTCGACCAGGAATTTTTTGAGCTCCTGCATGTAGGGCTTTTCAAATTCATCGCCGAGGACTTCGAGCCACGATGGCTCTAAATTGGGTGTTTTGTTCATAGCAAAAGATGTAACGCAGACGGCGGGGCGGCTCAAGGGCTGATGCAAAAAAGCCATCATTTTGAGAATGGGGCTTTTAAAAGTTGGCACGGATCTTGCATGTACTGAAGCGTAATCGTTCTTTTGAATTCCAAAATTCGCAAGCGATGTGAGATGCGCGGTGGCTTGCTTTTGAAAGCGCGCTCAACTCGCAGGTCTTCCGAAAGGAGTTTGTCATGGTCCGTCAGGCAGTCATTCTTGCAGCTGGAATGGGTTCTCGTTTGCGCGCGAACGGCGCCGAAACACCGAAGCCTTTGGTTCGGGTGGGCGGTTTACCGTTGTTGCAGCGCACTTTGCTCGCGCTTCACCGCGCGGGCGTCGATCGCTTTGCTGTGGTGTTGGGCTATCAGGGCGAGCAGGTGCGCGCGGCGCTCGAAAACGAGCCGGCCCTCGCGGAATGCCACATCGAGTGGATAAACAACCCGCATTACGAGCTCGCCAATGGAGTAAGCGTACTCCAGGCGCGCGATGCGATGGAGCCCGGCGATTTTCTGCTCACCATGTGCGATCACGTGGTCGATCCCGCCATCTACCAGGTGTTGCAGAATGAAAACGCGCACGGCGGCCTGGTGCTCGCGGTCGATCGCAAGCTCGATACCATCTTCGATATGGACGATGCGACCAAGGTGAAGGTCGACGATCGCAATCACATCCTGTCGATCAGCAAGAAGCTGACCGATTACGATGCCATCGATACGGGCGTTTTCCTTTGTGATCACGCGCTGTTCGACGCATTGCAGGATGTTTACACCGCGCGCGGCGACGCCTCTTTGTCGGATGGCGTTCAGGCGCTGGCGAGCGTGGGCAAGGCGTTTGTGGCCGACGTGGGCACCGCCTGGTGGCAGGATGTGGATGATGCGCGCACCAGGGATCACGCAGAAAAGCTGCTCTTCAAGTCGCTCACCAAGCCCATCGATGGTCCCGTCAGCAAGCACATCAACCGCAAGTTCTCGAAGACGATCACGCGCATGGTCATGAATCACAACGTGGTTCCGAACCATATGACGCTGATTGGCCTCATCATCGGCGTCGCTTCTGCCATCCTGACCGCGCTCGTATCGCCCGGCTCGCTCTGGCTCATTCCTTTGGGGGGCGTGCTCTACCAGCTCTCCTCCATGATCGACGGCTGTGACGGCGAGATTGCGCGCCTCAAATACAAGAACAGCGCTTCCGGTGAATGGTTCGACACGATTTCCGACGACGTGGTCAATCTGTTCTACCAGCTGGCGGTGGGCTACGCGGTTTACAACCTGACGGGCAACGTCATCTGGCTGCATATCAGCATCGCAAGCTTTGTGCTGGGCTGGGTGGTCGCCATCAACCTCTATCACAAGCTTTTAACCTCGGGCAAAGGCACGCATCTCGCGCTCAAATGGTTCGATAAGCCCGAAGAGCAGAGTCTCATTCAGCGCGCGATTCAAAAGCTGCAATTCTTCGGTCACCGCGATACTTACGCGCTCTGCTTGATGGTCTTCTCCTTCTTTGGCGTCCCCGGTCTGCAGTTTGGACTCATCTGCAGCATCATCGTGGTCGCGTTTGTGACCGGCCAGTGGCTGTTCATGATTCCGCGCAACGCTTCCCAGACCCGTCGCGAAAATACTTCCCGCCATACCGCCTGATTCTGCCCGCCCCAAGCGCCCGCCTCCCTCTTTTTAAATCCCTTTCAGATCCCTCTTTTTTGAACTGCGCTTCCGGCAGACCTGACGCTGCAGCGAGATCTTTCAGCCTTGCGCGCGCGTGTACCCGGGATCAGGCCCGATCTTTGGGGATCGCTTTGGCCATCTTTGCATCCTGGGCTTTGAGCGGCGATCCCTGCGGTGGGGGAATCTGCAGATCAGGCTGATGTTTGCGATCCGCCGATGTCGATCTTTGCAGATCAGGCTACAGAGCGCATGTTGCCGATGGCGATCCTTGCAGATCACGCTTGATCTTCACTCATGGCGACGGGAGATCTCAAAAAAGATCACCGATCGCTCAAAAAACGGACTTGTATGCCCGCGGTGGCGGCTGAAGCAGGGCGTCCGCTTTGAAAAAAGTTGCATTTATGGCATAGAGCTTCGGCTTTGCAGAAGGTGAATCTTATGTCGATCGTGATCGCCATCATTGGGTTAGGGTTATTGGTGCTGGTGCATGAATTTGGGCATTACATCGCAGCGCGGCTCTGCGGAATGCACGTGTTGCGATTCTCCATCGGCTTTGGTCCGGCGCTTTTAAAGATACAAACTCAGTCCGGGATGTTGTGGCAGATCGCGCTTCTGCCTTTGGGGGGCTTTGTGCAGGTGGAAGGCATGGGGGATGACGAGGGTGATTCTCCTGGAAGCTATAAAAAACGGCCTCTGTGGCAGCGTGCGGTGATGGTGGCGGCGGGTCCGATGGCCAATCTTTTGTTTGCAAGCGCGGTCTATTTTGCGCTGTTTGCCAGTTTTCAGGCTTCAAACTTAGGGGGCGGGCCGGCGGTCGCATCAAACGTGATCGCGTCGGTGGAAGGCGCGGCGGAGGCGGCGGGGATCAAAGCGGGGGACGTGATCATCGCGATCAACGATCAAAAGGTTGCACGCTTTCTGGATATCCGGAAGGCGGTGGGCGCAAATGAGACGCTTCAAATCGAGCTCGTGCGCGCGCCGGAGGGCGAAAAGCTGACTTATCAACCGATCCCCGTCGAAAAAATGCTGAGCGATGTGAAGCCGAGAGAGCGCGGTGCGTACGTGGGATGGCCCACCGGGCTCAAGAGCTGGCCGCATATTAAAATAGAGGTGACGCCTGAAGAGACCAGCGAGGGCAGGCGCCTGGGGGTTTCGCCCAAAATGCTGCCGGTTGGAGCCGAAAATCTTTGGGTGGCGGCGCGGCTGGCACTTCTGGAACCCTGGTTGCTGTTTGGAAAGACGGCGCAGCAGCTTTGGGAAATGCTCCGCGGCGAGCAGGAAGGGCGCCTCGTGAGCCCGATCCAGATGACTTCGATCGGTGCGGATCACGTGCGGCGCGGCTGGGATGCGTTTCTCGATTTGCTGGCGTTCATCTCGATCAATCTGGGACTCATGAATCTGCTGCCGCTGCCGGCGCTCGACGGTGGAAGGCTGATCCTGATTCTGGCGGAGGCGGTGATGCGGCGTCCGGTGCCCCCAAAGTTTGAGCAGGGCCTGACGATCGCGGGGGTTTTGTTGCTCTCGGTGCTGATGATTTGGGCGATCTTTGGTGATCTGCGCGCGCTGTTTTAGGCGGGGCGGTTGCAACAGAGCAGGCGCGCGCCGGTTTGCGAGCGCGAATGGCGCTCTGTGGAAGAGAGGTTGAGAGGCGCCTCCTGAATCCGCGCTTCGACATGACGTTCAAGGCGCTGTTTACGCAGCCCAACAAGGAGTCGCGGGCGGCGATGCACGCGTTTCTGAAGCGGCGACGGAACGGAAGATTGCGCAATGGGAAATCCTGCCGAACGATGCTCCGGTCGAGTTCTTTGGCCAGCGGGGCGTCAGCTTCGATATCTCCTGCGTCTTTGATGACGGTATGGCGGCCGAGATCGAAATGCAGGCGCGCCGTCAAGCCTACGACTACGGCAAAAGAGCGGAATATCAGGCTGCGCGCCTCGCATCCTCCCGCCTGAAGCGCGGATCGGATTGGGATAAGGCGCCCACGGTCTACCAGATTTCGGTCCTCGATTTTGAGTACAAACCGAAATCGGGCGCAACTTCGCCCAATGCCGTCAGCCGCTACGCGATGCGAACGAAGGACGGGCGAGAACTCGCGAATGCATTGAACATCGTCTTCATCGAGCTCCCGAAAGTGGCGAAGCTGGAAAGCACGCTTGAAACCAACACCGCGCTCGAGAATTGGGGTATCTTTTTAAAAGATGCCGATGATCCGGAGAAGCGCGAGCTGATCCAACAACTGGTGCAAAAGGAGAGGGGATTGATGGAAGCGCATAAAGCATTATCGCTGATCAGCGCCGACGACAAGCTTTGGTTCGCCCAATTCAGGCAGGAAACCGCCGAACGCGACTCTATCTCCGATCGCAACGCGACACTGGCGGAAGGCAGAGTGGAAGGCGAGGCGAAAGGCAGAGCGGAAGGCAAGCGTGAAGCTGCATCCAACATGCTTGCTGACGGCGTTTCCCCGGATTTGATCGCGAAATACTCAGGTCTCACCCTCGAAGAAGTCTCCGCTCCCAAGTCTTAACCTCGCGTCCGATCCCGCATCTTTTCTTCAAAATCCCCACAAACAACTTGATTTCTTCTGAAACATAACTTTAAATCCCCGTGCTTTTTCGGGCAATCACGCCCATTTTGTAAGGAAGCAAATCATGTTTAACGATTGTACCAAGATGTATCTGGGGGGGGGTAAGCTCTAAGCTTTTTCTCTCCGCAATGTTGGCTGCAGCGCTGCTTGCGGCTTGCGGTAGCGACGGCTCGGATGGGCAGAATGGCCAGAACGGAACCAGCGCCGCGGTCAACACGACGATCGAACCCGCAGGCGAGAACTGCGCAAACGGCGGCATCAAGATTGAGGTCCTGGAAGATGGCGTCGTGCAATCCGGTAAGACTCAATTGATTTGCAACGGCGCCGCTGGTCAGCAGGGCGGGCAGGGCAATCCGGGCGATCCGGGGGCTGCAGGGCAGAACGGTTTCAACGCGGCAATCCGCACGACAGAAATCGAAGCGGGCGCGATCTGCGCGAACGGCGGTTACAAGGTTGAGACCGGCCTCGACAAGAATGCCAATGACAAGCTCGACGACGACGAAGTTCAGGCCGATCTGACAAAGACGATCTGTAACGGAACCACCGGAGCTGCCGGGACCAACGGTTTCAATGTCGCGATTCGCACGACCGAAATCACAGAGGGTGAGACTTGCATAAACGGCGGCTACAAGATCGAAACCGGCCTCGACAAGAACGGCAATAACAAGCTCGACGACGGCGAAGTTCAGGCCGAACTGACGCAGACGATTTGCAACGGCCTCAATGGCGACGCCGGCCTGAACGGTTTGAACGCCATCGCGGGCACAACCTACATTCCCGTTTATGAGGGCTGTACTTACGGCGCCAACAAAGTCAGCTTTGGCATCGATCAAAATGCAAACGATGAACTCGAAGAGACCGAAGTTGCGATGTCGCAATATCTTTGCGCGGATGCCTGCGGCGAAGGGTACGATTATCTCGATTCCGCTCAGAAATGCGTGACAAGCCGCGAGACCGAAGAACCTGAAGGCGACAACTGCCAGTTCGGTGGCACCAAAGTGGAATACATCGTCGATGCGAACGGAGATGGTGAAATTCAGACCAGCGAAGTTGTAGACACCAAATATGTTTGCACCGCAGGAATTTGTCCCAACTCCGATGAAGAATATGTCGCTGCTCGAGGAAAATGTGTTTCCATTTGGGCCAAAGTTCCTGCCGGCGTTTTTACTTACACAATGATCGGTTATGATGAAGTGCAGATGGAAGCGTATTCTATCATGAAGACTGAGGTAACCGTCGAGGCCTTCAAGACTTGCGTCGAAGCCGGTAACTGCACAAGCGAGCATTTTGCGATCTACGATGCAAATGATGCGGATAAGAATCTCTGCAATTATGGTCGCGCTGATCATGAGAACCATCCCATGAATTGCGTCGATTTTGCGGGGGCAGAAGAATTCTGTGCTTTCAAAGCTGGCCGATTACCCAGCAAAGCTGAATGGACGTATGCAGCATATATGACTGACAGCGGCACTGTCAGTCTAAATATCTATCCTTGGGGCAACTCTTCTGCTGGCACGCATTGCTCGAAAGCAAACTTTTATGATGAAAATGATAGCAATGGACAATATTGCGATGAGAAGCGCTTCGTGAGTGAACCTGTGGGAACTGCTCCGGTAGGCAGCTATCCTGAAGGTGCGACCTCTCTTGGGTTGCAGGATATCCTGGGCAACGTGAGGGAAATGACGACTCAAACCAATGGAACAGACATTTGGTCTATGGGGGGTTCATTTGACGAAAAGCTGCTGATCATTTACCAGGGGAGTTACAATGCTAAGACCAGAAAAATTCCTGCCCGTGGTTTCCGCTGTGTCAAGGATCCCGCGCCCTCTAACAACGACGCCAACCCGTAAATCAAACCGCCTTCATCTCCTCCAACCTCCGCTAAAGAACAACCCTTGCTGAAGTTGTCTGGCATCACCCGCGCGAGCGTTTAAACGAGGCTGAACCCTTTGGGGCAAACGAGCGCGCATTCCGCAAAGCCTTCGCAAACCCCAAATCCTTCGGCTTCGGCCATTTGGGCAAGGGCTTTGGCGGCTTCGGGACTGCCGGGGCTTTGGGCTGCACAAAAGAAGCGGGCGGAAGCGTTGGGACAGGCGGCGATGCAGGCACCGCAGGCGATGCAGGAGGATTCGGGGGCGCCATCGAAACGCGCTTTTTGTTGCAGTCGCAGGAGCGCAGAGCGATCGACGGCGAGATCCTTCAGGACGGGCAGCGCGCGGGCGCGAATGGGCTCCAGCCACGCATCCCCACCGTTCGCGCCGGGATCGACCAGATCCTCTAATGGCGTTTGCGACAAAGGGATTTCGGGATCGGGTGCCTGGGGAATGCCGTTGCACAAAACCGCGCATTGGGCTCGCTCCAAAGCGAACAGCTTCTCCCGCGCGCTCTCATCCAAAAGTGCTTGTTGCAAAGGCGTTTGCGGCTCGCCCTCGATTTGAAAGCGATCAAAATGTCCGGCCTCTGTGGGCGAGGCCTGCGACCAAATATGCAGAGTGATGCGGATCATAAAAGTTGCGCAAAATGAAGCGATGCCAGGCTCGCTAATGCCAAAAAGACTGTAATCTGGCGCAGTTGCGGGTGAAGGCGGCGTAAGGTGAGCGCCCAGCTGAGGGGATGGGAGATCGCAAAGAGGAAGCAAAGGCCGCCCAGGGCAAAGCAAGCCTGAGGCCATTGGCAGGCGAGGGGGTTTGGTTCCGTCCAGGGCAGCGCGTAAGCGATCGCGAGGGCCACACCTCCCACCAAAAATGCGAGCCCATGCCAGCGCGCGGCCAATGGCGCGTCCAGATGCACCGTGATCGCCGGTTTTTGAGGCCTCGCGCGAAGGCTGTACCGGGCAATCTGCGCAGAGAGCGCCAGATGAATCAGCCACGAGATCGCGGTCACCGCCGAGGCGGCATAAAACAAAGGTTGCAGTTGGAGTAAGCGTGCCGCATTGAGCGCCATCCATCCGAGGGCGAGGGGCCAAAGCCAAATCCGCGAGAGGCGCACGCGATCCTGCATGCAGGGGTTGGAAGATTTCACGGGATCTCCTCAGGGGCGAGCCAGCGTTGGGCTTCGTTTAAGGTGAGCGCTTCGCCCAAAAAAGCGATGCCCCATTCGCAAAGCCGGGTTTGCGGGCAAAGATACACAGGCGCCGCAGGTTCGATGGTGAGCGTAACTTCTTGATTTTGCACACCAATCAGCGCGCCATTGCTTGCCGGAACGGGGTTTTGAAACAGATCCGGAATGAGGATTTGAGCCGTCTTTTGCTGGGGCGGAAGCAGCAGCGCGAAGGCCTGATTCTGAGGCAAATCCTGCAACCGCAACGCCTTTGTGCAGCGCAGGAGCACCATGTTGAGCCGATCCCGCGAAAAATGAGCGAGCGTACAGATGCGATCGCGCAGATTCCGCAAGATGGCGCTCTGTTCAAAAGCCGCGTTGTCGATGAGTGCAAAATCGCCTTCCCGCATGCAGCCGTTGTAATCCTGCGTCGCGTCAAAAAGCGAGTAGAGATATTCGCTCTCGTTTGCGCAAAAAACCTTCTGATACAAGGAGATGGGGCTTTGTGGGGGCAGCAGCTCAAGGGTCGGCGCGGGCAAGAAATCGGGGATCGACTGCACGTTCCAGACCGCCAGGCGCTTTTGATAATTGGGGTTGTCGTTCAACTGCTCGATGGGCGCGGGAAACCCGTAAGGCGGCAGCATGAGGTTGAGGCGATACCATCTTCCAGGCGGCACATTGACGCCGTCGTTGCGCTTGCAATCCTTTAAGTAGTGAGAAAAACAAGCAAATTTGGATCCGCTCTGCCTGATGCACGCCAGAGCCTGCACGATGCCCTCGTAATTAAAATGCGTGAAGCAATCGCGGCAAACCACCAAATCGAAGGGCTCAAGGATCGCGTTTCGGATGTCGCCCTGACGGAATTCCACGCTCTGAAACTGCGTTTCGGTCGATTCCGCCCGGCGCTGCTCGCAGACTTCGCTCAAAAAATCGAGGCCCACGTAGCGCTCGAGAGGGTAGGGGATATGCAGGAACCAGTCAGAGACGCCGCAGCCGATGTCGAGCACGCTTTTGATGTGATGCTGGTTAAAAAACTTGAGGAAGTTCTCGCGTAAAAGCGCTGTGTTTTTCAGGGTAGAGCCGCTGTCCGGGCCTTTGCGCTTGGCCTGGACGTTGCGCATGGTTTCAAAAAGAGGATCTTTTTTGTTCTGAGGCTGATTGAGCGCATGCCCCGGGCTCATCAGGGCAAACCAGGACTGATAGCTGCGAATGGTGATCGTCTGTTTGGCGAGATCGAATCCCGTAAACGCCTCGTAGCTGCGCACCGTGCGTTCTTTCCCCAAACCATAGCGATCGAGTTCCTGCAATGCGCCTTCGTCGCTGGTGGGGATGATGCCTAACATATGGAAATAACGGAGTTTTGAGCGCTTGACCCGCGCCTGCCTTTCGGCGGCGTCGATCTGCTGTGAGACGCGATGGGTGTTGCCCTGCCGCGCAGGCGCATAGAGGTGATGGATCACATGGGCGCTCGGTGCGTAAATCGTCCAGCCGTGCGTCCAAAGGCGGATGCCAAAGCTGATCTCCTCTTCGTCCCAATAGCAAAAGGGATCGTAGGGGACCTCGCGCAGGGCGAGGCTTGGCATAAACGAGAATCCGGCCGAAAAAAGCACGCCGCGCGTGGGTTTAGACTCTTTGGGGGTGACTTTGAGACCTCTCGGAGCGCCCCGGATGTTGCCTCTGGGGTATTCCGGGCCTACGGGATCCGAGATGCGATGCCAGTTGGCGTAACTGATGTAAGGCGGCGGGAATTCTTTGTTGCGCGGCAAGGTGTAAGCGGCCGGATAGGCGCTCAGAATCGACTTGGGACTGGGACAGCGCGCGAGCTCATCGATGAAGAAGCGATCCCAACCCTTTTCAAACAGCATGTGACCGTCGATGACTAAAATATAGTTTTCGCCGCGATAAAGCAGCTGTGCCCGGCGCCTCGCCCAACAGACCCCCTGCGTTTCCATATGCGGCACGCGATCGATGCGCACGTGATCGCGGTAAGGTTCGTCTTCAAACACACAATCAAAGGGATCTTCTTCGTTAAACTGCCAGCAGATCCCCACAAAAATGCGCTCGGGAATCTCCGCCTGCTCAAAGCAGTCGCGCACGGTTTTGCAGCATTCCGGATCGCGGTAACTCGCGATTAATACAAAGATTTGCGGTTCTGTCTCTGGATCAGGCATGGACGTGATTGTGGAGGTTTGAAGTCAAAATGGCAAGTCTCGGATGTAAAAGCTTAAAGCATCGGCAATGCTTTAAATGAGACCCATTGCTCGACCTGCTCGATGGTGAGTTCCGGCGCCACAAAAGCGAGGGCCCATTCACATTTTTGAGTCTGAGGGCAAAGGTAAATGGGATCCGCAGGTTGAAGGGTGAGATTGCTTTGCTGCGTGATCTGGATCAATGCGCCGTGCGATGCGTGGATGCATTGCTGATCGAGTGTGGTGATTTGAGCGCCCTGTTGCCGGGGAGGCAGCAGCAGCAAAAGCCTCATCTTTTCGGGGAGATGGCGAAGCGACAGGGCTTCGGTCGTGCGGCAGATCACCATCGAGGGCGTTGCCTCAAAAGCCTCCATGCGTTCCACGATCTCCTGAGTGACAGCGCTCTGCCTGATGCCTTCAGGTCCGATTTGGGCAAAGGCTGCCTTTCGCCGCGATTGCCTGTAATCGAAGGTCGCATCGTAAAGCGAATAGAGATAGTCCGACTCATCTGTATTTAAGAAGTGATTGAGCAGATTCAAATGAATCTGGCGCGGAAGCGGGATGTATTGAGGCAGATATGCCAGATCCGGAAGCGATGCAACTTCCCATAATGCAAGGGTTTTATTGCTTCCAGGTTCTTCGGGAATCATTTCCAGCGGCGGCGGGAAGTGATAAGGGTATTGTCTGAAATTGATGCTGTGAAAGCCTGTCTGTAAAGGATAATCCTGATGAAGAGAGGGCGTTTGATCATGTGTACAAATCAAATAATGTGAACCGCTCGCTTTGATACAGGCGAGCGCCTGGATGAAGTCCTGATAATTCATCAGCGTGAGCACATCTCTGCATAAGATGGCATCAAAAGCTTCGAGCACTGTGTAACGGATATCTGCCTGCCGAAACTCCACCCTGGAATCTTGTCGCTTGGAAGCCTGCGATTGGCGCGCCCGATAGACTTCGGGCAAAAGATCGATGCCGGTGTAATGGTCAAATGGCAGCTCAGCGTCCAGCATCCAGGAAGAGAGGCCACAGCCTACATCCGCTATCGATGCAATCCGATATTGGGTCATGAGTTTCGCAAGCGATTGTTGCATCGTCTTGTGAGGGACTGAATAAAAAGGATGCTTGTCGAGCTCTGAGCGTACATAGCGATGATGCAAGCTTTGGAATAAAGAATCGTTCTCTCGGTCTGGAATGGGCGAATGTATCGGTAAATCAGGGAGATCCTCGATTCTCCATAACGCCAGATATTTGCCGTTGGGTTCACTGTCCTTCAGCAATTGCAGGGGCTGTGGGAAGTGATAAGGAGGCAACGTCAGATTGATGCGCACCCATTTTCCTGGACGCATGGCAACATTCAGGTTCTCGTTGCAGCTTTGCGTGTAATGCGAACAGAGTAAATAACGAGAGCGCGACCGTTTGATTTGAGCGATCGCTTGCGCGATGCATTCATCATTAAAATGAGTAAAACAATCGCGACAGAGGATTAAATCCACTTTTGGCAAGTCGCAATTGCGGATATCGCCGAGCAAAAAGTCAATCTGCCTTTCGGAAGAATCTTCTCGCTCCGTGAGTCTGAGATCATAGATTTCTTTTAAGAAATCGAGACCGATATATTTCTTAAAAGGAATGGAAGACGTCAAAAACCAATCGTAAAGACCACAGCCTGCGTCCAGGATGCTGCGAATGTCCAGTTGCGGCATCATTTGCGCCAGTTCCAGACAGAGCAGCCGGGTTTCTGCGCTCGTGGAACCGGGATCGATGGCCTGGAGTTGAGCATGGTGAAAACGCATGTTGCGCAGGAGCGAATCGGGACGAACCGTGTTCAGCCAATGTTCCGAACAGGTCAGTCCATACCAGGATTGAGAGGCCCTTAAGGTGGGTTCCTGCCGGGTCATGTCGAGTCCGGAAAAGGCTTCATAGCTGCGAACAGATCTCTCGCTGCCCAGTCCATATCGATCAATATCGATGAGTAAATCGTCTGTTGATGCCTGAAAAAGATGGAGTAAGTGATAGTAACGCGCCTTGGATTTGAGATTCCGGGCCCTTCTGTCCTGGAACGAAATATGTGAATGGGTCTTATGGATATGAGCCATATGCTTGCTGGCTGCGAGGTGATGGATGTAATCGGCGCGAGGCGCATAAATCGACCAGCCATGGGTCCAGAGCCGAAGCCCGTAACACACTTCTTCTTCATCCCAGTCTGAATAAGGATCGTAGGGCACCTCTTTTAAGGTTTGACTGGGCATAAAGGCGAAGCCCGCGGCAAAAGTGACGCCGCGAACCGGGACTGGACTGCAACCTAATGGGAGCGCTTTTGCGCGGCCGATAGGACGCGTTGCTGGATGTTTTGGGGTGGGTTGTACGGTGGCGCGCCATGCAAAGCGCCCGATACGGGGTCCTGAATAAGATTTGTGATCAGGTAATGTATAGCTTGCAGGATAAGCGCTGAGAATGGATTTAGGCTCAGGACAAAGGCTCAATTCTCGGATCAGTGATTCATCCCAGTCCTTTTCAAACAGCATGTGGCTGTCAACAAAAAGGACGTAATCTTCATCCCTTAAAAGCAGTTGAGCTCGCCTTCTGGCCCAGCAGACGCCACCGGTTTCCGTATATAAAACGCGATCGATGCGGATGTGATCGCGGTAGGGTTCATCCTCAAAAATACAGTCAAAAGGATCTTCCTCGTTGTATTGCCAACAGATGCCCATAAAGATCTGCTCGGGATGTTTCGCCTGAGCAAAACAATCGCGCACCGTCTTACAGCATTCGGGATCCCGAAAACTGGCGATCAAAACGTAGATGGTGGCTTTCGAGGCATTGTTGCTGGGCTTGTTGGCAGGAAGTTCCATAGCGTGATTTTTGAGGCTGATGACGAAGGATTACTTCTTTAAGACCATGCGGTCGTAAATGGTGCCAAAGAGGTTTTGGGGATCCATCGCGGCTTTGGCGGCTTCGATGCGCGGCTTGGAGTAGGTCTGCCAGAACTCCTCGGGGCTGTAGTGATTTCGGCCGATGAGGGTCTTGATGCCGCCCACTTCCGCAACCTTCTTTTCGAGGCGTTCGGAGTAGTCGATTTCGGGATCGCAGTTGGGTTTGCCGTAGACCGCCACGTCGATCATGAAGTTTTGGTTTTCGGCGCGCGCCTTTTGTTCATCCGCAATCCAGGGATAAAATTCGGGCATGCGGTAGGGCACGATCCAGAGCGGGAAGAAATCGAAATCGGTTTTGTACCACTCAAAGAAATCCGCAAATCGTTGCTTCGGGACAAAGACGTCGACCACGATATCGGGGCGCAGCTTGGCGCGTCGCAGGACGGGCTTCAGCATATTGGAGAGCTTGATGAGCTTGGTGGAGCCGATGAACAGCTTGCCAAACAGCTTGCGCACGATCTTGTTTTCGAGGCCCGGGACGGTCTTGGTGAGCCAGTGGCATTCGCCGTCGTAGCGCAGGAAGTAATGGCGCAGCTCCATAAAATCTTCGCTCTTGGTGAGCGTGCTCTTGTAATAGATTTCGGTGCCGTCGTAGCGCGAGAGGAAAGGCGCGTAATCGACCATGCGGCCGAGGCAGAGCACAAAATGCTCCGGATCGTGGATGATCGCGTCAATAAAGGGAAAATCGGCATCCTGGCAATGCTGGAGCAGGGCAGCCCAAAAATCATCAAAGTTATCGAAGAGGACGTTGTCCAAATGGACGTAGGGCTTGCAGGGCATCAGCTTAAACTTGAGCTTGGTGACGATGCCCAGAGTGCCGTAACCGCCGTGGACGAGCTGGAAGATGTCGGGGCGTTCGGTTGGTGAGCAGGTGATGATGTCGCCCCGCCCGTCGATGACCTCGTATTCGAGGCAGCTGTCGTGGAATCCACCTAAATGGTAGCTTTGAGATTCAATGGAGCAGCCGGAGACTGCGCCGCCGATGGTGACCGTTTCGAGTTCGGGAACGACGACGGGCATGAGCCCCAAAGGCACCGTCTGCCGGGTCAGTTCGGTAAATGTAACTCCGGATTCTGCAATACAAATTTGGTTGTCGACATCGATTTCGAGGATCTCGTTTAAGGGCGAGAGATCGATTTTAGGCGCGCCCCCCTGCTGATAGGGATTGGGGACCACGTGGGAGACCGATTTTTTGACATAAGAGATCGGGCGACCTCCCAGAACGGAAGGATCGGCGGCGATGCTGCGGACCTGATCGGCAATCAGGCGAACTTTTTGATCGTGGTGATTCATTTTTGAACCTTACTGATGGATATTAAGCGGGAGTGTACTTGGAAATGAGCCGGATATGAAGACTACAATTTTGGGGATGGGCATCATGGGGCGCGGTTTTGCGCAACGTCTGCACGCTCTGGGCTTCGATGTTTGCGCGTGGAATCGCACGCCTGACGCATTAAAACCTTTGCGGGAAGCAGGGTTACATTGCGAAGAGGATTTGCGGAAGGCGGTCTCCGGTGCAGATGTGGTGCTCACCATTTTAGCGCACGGTCCGGCGGTCGATGCGGTCAAAGAGGCGATCCCGAGCGGCGTCTGCTGGCTTCAGATGAGCACGGTTGGACCAGAATGGGCTGAAAAATTCGCAAGTTACGCTGCATCACGCAAGATTTCATGGTTCGATGCACCCGTATTGGGATCGCGCGTGCCGGCGGCCAACGGAAAACTTTGCATCCTTTGTTCGACCGAAGCCAGCGAGCAGGATCGCCAGAAGACGCGGCCCATTTTAGAGGCATTGTCGCAGAAGATCGTGGATTTAAATGGAAATTCCCGCGCTTCGCTCTTAAAGCTCTGCATCAACAACTGGATGTGCGGCTTGCTTGCAGGCCTCAGCGAATCGCTCAGGCTTGCGGAATCCTATCAGATTTCACATCAGGAGTTTTATGAGGCGATGTCGGGCGCGGCGTTCACTTCGCCTTATTCTGCCCAGAAAGCTTCGGCCATGGGGGAGCAAAACTTCGATGCGCATTTCCCATTACGCCTGGCGTTAAAGGACTTACGTCTGGTTCACGAGGCTGCTCTGGCGCAGTCTTTGTCGATGCCCGCAAGCGATGCGGTGCGCGCGCTGCTCGAAGAAGTCGATGCCGCGGGCTTTGGCGATGAAGATGTGGCCGCAATTTACCGGGCGGGTCAGCATGACTGAAGAGGGGCGCGAGGCGTTGGATGCGCCCTCCAAAACGCAGCTGAGCCTTTGGCCCAATCCCCGTGTGCCTTACCGTGTGATCGCCGAAACGGCTGATTTTATAGTGGTTTTTAAGCCTGCAGGGGTGGTGACCGCACCGGGGGTGGGGCATGAACGCAATGCGCTCTTAAACGGCCTCTTCGCACGCTTCGGAAAAGAGCTGCAAAATCTCGGAAAATCAAGGGATTTTGGCCTTTTGCACCGACTCGATCGCGAGACGAGCGGTCTTGTGGTGGTGGGTCGCAGCTGTGCGGGCTACGACGCGTTGCGGCAAGCGTTTGAAGAGCGAAAGATCACCAAAATATATATTGCAGGCGTCGCGTCGGCCCCAAAGGCGCAGGAGGGCGTGATCGCGTTGCCCATCCGCGAGGCGCGGGTTGCGGGGCAGAAGCGCGCTTTGCTGACGCCGGGTCCTCATCTCTGCAAAGCGAAGACGATTTATCGTGTGATTTCAAAGAGTTCTGAGGCCAGCCTGCTTCACTGTACGCTCGAGACGGGGCGCCTGCATCAGATTCGGGCGCATTGTGCGGCCATCGGCTGTCCGGTCCTCGGAGACCATGTTTACGGCAAAAAAGGCGTTGCAGATTCACTATTTAGTAAAAAGCACCGGCGCATCTTTCTTCAGGCAGCGGTCCTCGGATTTGCGGATCCCAAAACGGGCAGGGCCCTGCGCTTTACGGCCGCTCTGGAGCCGGAATTATTGGATTTCTTGCCCGAAATTGGGCTTAAGTCTTCAGCTTTAAAGCAGGAAGGCTTGGCTTAACGCTGGGAAGCGCGTAAATGAGTCACATCATTTTGAGGTGCGCATGTCCGACGATCTATTTGATCGACATCTTGAAGTTCAAATCTTTGAATTTTTAGAGAACCATTTTCACTTGCGATTGGGCGAGTTGACCCTTTTGCGCAGGCGCAGCCGCCAGCTCGATATTTCGTTGCTCGAATGCGCTTACCTGGCGGGCAAAATCCAGCTCGATGAAGCGGAAGCCTGCGCTCAGGCGCTGGGCATCGAAGAATTCTCTTCAGACTCGACGATGCGCGATGCGGCCTGCTGGCTGGGGGTTCAAAAGGATTCCGACGAAGAAATCCAGGTGCCGTTGCCGAACTTCCCGCCGCCTTTTTCGCAGGAAGACGAGGTGGGGGGCGTCAAGCGCGTTGCGGGCGAAAACGAGCTTTTGGGTCAGCATTTAACGCCTCCGCCCCTGCCGCCGCAGCATGACGTGATGCCGGTTTTGCCGCCTTTGCCCAAGATGATGGGGACGCCTCCGCCTTTGCCCGCATCGAAAGTCATTTCAAAACTGGCGCTGCCTCATAACGAAAATCCACAGCAATCTCGCAAGGTTCCGCCGCCTTTGCCGCCTCTGTCCAAACCGGCGCCCGCGCCTTCCGACTCCCTGGAAGAGTTGCGCGAAGACGAACTTGAACTCCTGCTGCTCGATGATTAATCTGAGCTATATCAACTGTAATCTCTTGTTTTATATAGAAAGTTTCCTATGCAAAAACTGAATGCTCTGCCTTTGCTCGGTTGTTTGGCTTTGCTGGCTTGTGATGAAGCGGATCCGGTCGAGTTGATCCCTTTGCCCGATGCTGCGCCGAGGCCCGATGCTGCGCCTGTTCGCGATGCGGCGGTTCACGATGCGTCCGATGCGGAGCGCGATGCGGCGGATGCTTCTGATGCTGAGCATGATGCGGCGGATGCTTCAGAGGATGCGTCCGATGTCGAAACCGATGCGGCAGAAAACGACGCTGATGAGGATGGCTCGGCGGATAGCTCAGCTGATGCGTCAGAAGATGCTTCTGCGGATGCAGAGGTGAGCAAACCGGAGCGGGTTTGGACGCAGTTGTTGAGCGGTCGTCAGGATGCGGTGCTGGCGTTTGTGCGCTCGGGTCATTTGTGGCAATCGAGTTTGGCGCCGAATGAGCAGCCCAGGGAACCAGTGGATTTGGGTGAACTTCCCGAGCTTCAGGATTGGTCGCCCGAAACGGCATTTTTGGGCGGCCGAACCACCAGCGGGCCGGCCTGGATCTTTTTGCCCGAGGGAGAAAATGGAGAGTTGATGGCCAGAAATTTGTCTTCTGCTCCAAGTTCTCCTGTAAAAACAAACCTTTATCCTCCGGCCCGGATCGCTGTCGGGAGCGAAATCCTGCTCATCGGTCATTCTGCACCCGATCCCACTTCGCCCATCGCCTGGTCGATCATTGCCTCATCGGGGCCGGAAGCGCGCACCGTCGATCCTTCGGGCATGCCGCTGCCCGTGAGCGCAACCCCTGGGCTTACGGGATGGATTTTTGCGTTTGAAGATGGTCAATGCTGGTTTTTAAACAGCCTGGAAAACCCCGTCGAATCATGGAATTGCCATGCTTTGCCTGATTCCGTTGTTTTGGCGGGCAACACCAATGCATTTCATGCGGCGGCGTTTGATTCAGAATTGGCTTTCTGGAGCGCGATGCCCTCGGCTGCCGAGGATCCAAATGGGGCGAGCTCTTATACGCCCTTCGCTCAGGGAGCAACGGTTGAAGGTCAGTTTCCTGTTTCAAATGGCGGAGTTGCGTACGCTTTGACGGCTCCGGATGCGCGCATTTGGGTGGCCACAAAAGAGGGGGCTTACGCGTTACCTCTGCCCAAATCACTCGATGCGGCGGATGTTTTGGGTTTGGTTCAAAATCGTGGGGCCTGGCGGGCGATCTCCTGGGACAGCGATGCGGATTTGCTCGTTGCAACCGATTTAACGCAGTCCGAAACCCAGTTGCCACCGAGCTTTTCGCGTCGCGATACGCGCTGCATGACGTCGATTGAGCCCGAAGATTGCTCCGACAGCGATCGCGATTGCGACGGTTACCCACGTCAGGGGCTTTGCTGCGCTTCCAGCACCGTGCATACGGGGGCTCAGCTGGAATCGGTGCGCATCGATGAGCCTTTTTATGCAGCCATGAGCGACGATGGACTCCTGCTGGCGGTGCCTGCGGCGGGNNCAAGGCGAGCCTCTATTCGCTGCAGGTGGGCAATGCCTCTGGAACGGCCAATTTGCTGGCAGTCTGGGATGATGTGAGCCGCATTACGGGCTTTGCGCATTGGCTGACCCGATCCATTCTGCGTGCTGAATTTGATGTTGAATCCCTGGACGAAGCGGGAGAGACGCAGATCTCCAAAGAGGAGTCGCTCCTTTGGTTTTTGGGGGCGGATCAAGCGGTCACAACCGATATTCCCTGCGATATGAAATACTTCCGCGTTAAGGATGCTGAGGGCAGAGCGCGGTTTTTCTGCGAAGACAAAGCGGAGGATCACGAACCGGGGGCGGCTCTGGGGACCCCTGTGGCCTATCCGACCGAATCCGGAGGCGGTGCGCTTCGATGGGCGACGCCCCGCGCGCTGGGTGAGGAAGATTTGATTTTGGTCGCTTTGGGTGAAGGGTATGCGCTGGAGCTTTGGCGCGACGGCGAAACCCTGACGCGCGATGTGGAGCTCGAATCTGCGATAGCGATGTTTAAAGATTTGGCAACGGATCAGCGCGCTTATCCGATTCAGTTGACCAAAGGCGCACTGCCGGCCCGCGTAGTCAACCAACATGTTGAAATCTTTAGAGAAAACGTTGGATTTGTGCAGAGCTCCGGATCCAGCTGGCCGGTTCAGGCGTTCATATCAGCTTACGATCCCATCGCGCTCTCGGTGGGGTACGATTTCGATCCCGCGACCCTTGCAAGCGCAACCCAAAACAGCCTCAAGTTCTACAGCCACGATTTGCGTCCGGGGGCCTCTTCCTCCGGTCGCGTGGCCAGCTTAAACCGCAGCAATTCCAACGCTCAGCCCACTTTCAGAGGGCTCGCTTTGGGTGATTACTCCGCTTCTTCCGGGCTGCCCATTTTGATTCGGGGCTACGGAACGAGTTCCACCCTCATCGAAGCGTTTACCCTCTCATGCGGCGAGCTCGGCGAGTCGGCGGAAGACGACTGAGTTTAGATAACTCAGCGATTTTATGAAGGTTTATCGGCGGGAGAAGACGTAGAGGACGCCTGCGCGGTGGACCACGAGCTGATCGCCCACCGCGTAGAGATGCCCCAGAATATCGGTGCAGCCGGTGGCTACATCGTAAACGACGGGCGTTTGGGCAAAGGCGTCGGTTTGCAGGTTCAGGCTGGAGAGCCATTCGCTGCGGGTGAGGCGCGAGATTTTTTCTTGCTTGGGAACGCAGCGCGAGTCGCCAAATTTGACGCTGTCGGCTGCGATCGAGGCGGAAGCGCCGGGCCTGAGATCGAGGCGCGGCCTTCCATCACCGATTTGAAGCCATTCCGAAGAGCGCCATTTGCCGCTGAGGATGGCGAGGCTGCTCGTCTGCAGATGCGCGGTCAGGCGGCCTGACGGGCTGTCGAACCAAACGCCATCGCAGATGACAGCGCCGCTTTCTTTTGTGCAGCCTGGAATTGCAAGATTCTCGAGGGTCTGATCGGCCGGAATCTGCTGATCGCCCCATTGCAAACCGCCCGCCGACTGCACGTCGATTGCAAGATGCGAGACGTTTTTTGAGCCAAAGATTTGGGCTGGTCCCAGCGTGAAGGGCGCGTCCCCCGAAAGCTGGTATTTTTGTGTAAGCTTCTTGACGCTTTCGCCTAAACGCACTGTGGCCAAAGGCGATTGTGGGGCTGTTTCTCCCTCCTGAACGGGCGCTTCGACCGTTTTTTGGGGGAGATCTTCGATCTGGTTTTTGACGGCATCGATGCGCGGCGCGGCGCCGGCGCTTGCTGCGATGGTCAAGCAGAGGGCGGAAACAAAAGTCTTCATGGCTCTTTCTCGGCGCGCGCCTAAAGGCTCACTTCTTGACGCGAGCGCAATATTCGCCGGTGCGGGTATCCACGCGGATGACTTCGCCTTCTTCAACGAACAAGGGGACTTGCACGATGGCACCGGTTTCGAGGGTTGCGGGCTTGGTGGCGCCCTGAGCGGTATCGCCGCGCACGCCGGGTTCGCATTGAGTGATCTTCAGTTCCATGAAGTTGGGCAAATCGACGTCGATGGGGCGGCCATTGTAAAGGACGACGTCCACTTCGGTATCTTCGCGCAAGAATTTAGCGGCTTCGCCGAGTTCCTCTTCCGAAACGCTGATTTGCTCGTAGGAACGGTTGTCCATAAAGGTCCAGTTGTTGCCCTCTTTGAAGAGCACCTGCATGGGGACTTCGACCACGTCGGGGGTGCCCACAGTGTCGCCGGAGCGGAAGTTCAGTTCGAGGGTTCGGCCGTCGACCATATTCTTGATACGGGTCTTAACGAAAGCGACGCCTTTGCCGGGCTTTACATGCTGGCAATCGACGATCACCCAAAGGGAGCCTTCGTATTCGATCTTGAGGCCTTTACGGAAATCACTTGTTTGATACATTATTGCTCTCCTGAGCGAGTGGATTGCGCGGTGGCAATCTGGAGTAGGGCGGTCAACGCCAATGAGTAACTTAAAGCGCCGAAGCCGACGATGCTGCCGACTGCGACATCAGAGATGAGGGTTTGACGGCGAAAGGGCTCGCGTTTGGCAAGATTGCTCAGATGGACTTCGACAGTGGGCAATTGGGCCGCGAGCAAGGCGTCGCGCAATGCGATGCTGGTGTGCCCGTAAGCGGCGGGATTGATCACGATGCCGTCACAATCTTCTGCCGCCTGCTGGATCGCTTCGACCAGAGCTCCCTCAAAATTGCTTTGAAAACAGCGGAGTTCTGCGTTGTGAGCTGCTGCCAAAGCCTGCAACTCGGCGTCGATCTCTTTGAGGGTGGAATGCCCGTAAATCTGAGGTTCGCGTTTGCCGAGAAGGTTGAGGTTGGGGCCGTGGAGGATGAGGAAGCGCATGGGGGAGGCTCAGAGTTCGCGCGTAATATCTGGAGAAACAATGCGCAATTGGAAGGCCACCTTGCCGGGAATTGCATCTTTGGGCGCGCGCACTGCGAGCAAATAGTGAGGGGTTAAAACGCGCACGGAAACCAAATGCTGATCCGTTTGTACTTCAAAGTGATCGATCTGTCCGAGATTGAGGACTTCATCGAGCGTAGCTAACTGCTCGAAAACACCAGCATATTCAGACAATACTTCGTCAGCGTCGAGCTTGCGCCCCTGCGCGTCGAGGGCTTCGATGATCAACCCCTCTGTAGCCAAAAGAGCTGCGCCCGAAGCGCCTTCCACTGCATCGATCAGTCGTTTGAGAGCGGATTCAAACATAAAACCCCCATTGCGGCGGCTTTTTTAGCCCGCTCGCTGTTCTCTGTCAAGGCGGGCTTAAAGCGGCTGGCAAAGCTTTTGGGATGCGACGTCGGCGGCATAGCCGGGGCAAAGCCGACAATCGATGGTGCTCATGTCGGTGCCCACCTGCATGGGGCAGGCGGGATCTTCCACATCTTCGGCGCTGCCGTTGCAGTTGGGCGATTTTTGGCCGGGATCGTTGGCGCCCGCTGGATAGGTGATGAGGCAACCGTTGCAAATGGTGACGGGGAAAGAGAATTCCTCGGTTTCCACATCGCGGCCGTCCTGGGTTTCACCTTTGAGCTTGAGCGTTAACGTGACCGATTCTTTTTTGCGGTCGGAGGGCTCGTCAAAATCCTGATCGCGCAATGTCGCCAAATCTTCGCTGGAAAGGACTTCGATGCCCACTGCAGCCTGGCCCTGAACGCCGATGGTGGCGCTTAAAGCCTGCTTTTGTTTGCCGCTGGGTAATCCGGCCAGACTGTTGTTGGATTTCCATTTGTAAACGGCTTCCTTCAGGATGATGGAATGCGTGTCCTGGCGACCGTCCTGGGCGGAATATCCTTTGGCCGCAATCAAATCGATCATGTGATTTTCGACCAAGGGGTAAACGACGTAACTGCGCGCCAATCCTGTGTCGACCACACCCCGGATCAGCGCTTCGCTGGTGTCGGTTGAGGCCGTGCAGCTGTCTGACAAAAGCTGCATTTGTACAATCGAGACTGAAACTTCGCGATCATCGCAGGCGGAACCAAGCGCAATTGCTGAGAGTGCAGCGATTTGACAAAGTTTTTTCATCACCGTCTCCTGGTCGAGAGCGTTAAACGGTTATTTGGGGTGTCCACCATTGGGCGATGCGATCCGCGACTTCCTGCGGGGTTGCGTCGTCGGTGGACCATTGCCCATCGGCATCTTCATAAGCTCGTTGGCGCTCTTGAAGCAAATGTCGCAATTCCTTCGCTAAGGGGCGAACTTGTGCATCTGCGGCGATACGTCCAGCAAGGGTCTGAGGCTCTGCCGTGAGCGTACAAAGCAAACCGAAAGATCGAATTTGCTTTCTCGTGTCTTGGTTTACAACGGTTCCTCCCCCCAGGGCGATGACCGCTTTTTGAGGGGTGAGCGCGTCGAGTAACTCGAGCCGTTCGATTAAATCCAAAAGCGCTGCGCGTTCCTTTTGGCGAAACTGCGCTTCCCCTTCCAATTCAAAAAGGGCGGCAATCGAGCGACCTTCGCGGGCGGTGATCTCCTCATCCAAATCGAAGAACAGCGCGCCGCATTTTGCAGCCAGCAAGGCTCCGCAGGTGGATTTTCCTGCGGCCATGGGGCCACTTAAAAAGAGCCGGTTCCTGTTCACGGAGTCGTCCGAACGGTGGCCGCAGCGCGGTTGACGATGCGCGGGGTCACGAACACCAAAAGCTCGGTGCGATAGTCGCTTTCGGAGTAGTTGCGGAACAGGGCGCCCAGAATGGGGATATGCGACAAATAGGGGACCGCCGAGCGATTGTGACCGCTTTGGCTGGTGTAAATGCCGCCGATGACCGTCGTGTCACCATCTTTGAGCAGGAGCTGAGTGGTGGCCTCCTTCTTGAGGATGGTCGGATCGCCGCGCGCGCCGGTGTTCTGGAAGTCGGGCGTGTTGTTTTCGGCGCGAATGTTCAGGTAGATATTGCCATCCTGGGTGACCGTCGGTTTGACCGTCAGCTTTAACACGGCGTCATAGAATGTGGTCTGGACGCCGGCGGCCGAAACCTGGCTGATGGGGATGCTCGTGCCTTGCATGATCGTCGCCTCAACGTTGTCGAGGGTGGTGATCTTGGGGCTTGAGACGATCTTGGCCGTACCTTCGGTTTCGGAGGCCGAGAGGCGCACGTTCAGGTTGAAGGCGCTGTCGATGCTGCCGAACGAGAAGCCGACTGCACCACCGCTTCCGGTACCGGTTGCTGCGGGCAGGTTGACGGCAAAGTTCGGTTGGCTGACCACGCCGGCAAGAGGCGTTTCACCATCGGTGGCACCACCGTAAATGCCCACGGAGCTTGGGAATCTGAGACCGGTCGCGTTGCCTGTGGCGGAGCTGAAGGTCGCGTCACCGCCCCACTGGATGCCGAGATTGAGGCTCTCGTTGACGTTGACTTCGACGATGCGCGCTTCGATGAGCACCTGAGGCGTTTGGGTATCGAGGCGGCGGATCATGTCTTCGACCGCGTCGAGCACGTCGTCGGTGTCCTTTAAGATGATCGTGTTGGTGCGGGTGTCGTATTCGGCCGTACCGCGATCCTTGGTCATCATGCTGCGCACGCGGGACACCAGGTCGGAGGCGGAGGCGTGGCTGGCGGTGATCAGGCGGATGTTGATGGGCTTTAACTTCTCCTGCACCACGTTCTTTTCTGCCTCGGCGACGATCTCGGCGTGGATGTCTTCGCGGCGCCCGATGCGGACGATGTCGCCCTCGCGCACCATATCGAGGCCCTTGGATTTGAGCACGAGATCGAGGACCTGATCCCAGGGGACGAGCTTCAGATGCAGGGTGACGGTGCCCGAAACCTGATCGGAAGTGACGATGTTGATGTTGCCTTCCTTGGCGAGCAGGCGGAGCACGTTGTGGATGTCGCCGTCCTTGATGTCGATGTTGATCTTCTTACCCGTGTAATGCTTGGTCTTCAGGCGGTTGACGGTGTCGCCCTGGGAAATCTTAGGCGCTGCAAGATGCGTGTAAGCGGCGGCGCGAGGGGCGGCGTAGGGGAGCGCGCTGGCCACCACCGGAGATGTGGGGCGAGCAAAATCCCATGTTAATTCGCCTTGTTTGGTCGAAATCTGATCGTCCACGTTTTCGGCCAGGGTGACTACGATGCGCACCTTGTCGCCGGGAGGCGGAGCCTGGAAGCTGGAGACCAGGCGGACGGCGCTGTCGAAATCGCCGGTGTCGAGGCTGCGCTCGATGGCGGGATCGATCAATGCGGAATCGAGTTCGAGAACGCGGGTGCGCTCGCCTTCGCGGTGGATGCGCGGTTTGGCTTCGCCGGTCAGCGAGATGCGGATGCGGCTGCCTTTATCGTCGTCCTCAAAACGCACGTCGGTGATTTGGGCGGGACCTGTCAGGGCGGCCGGCGCTTGCCTGGGGGTTACGGCGTAAGCGGGGGCTGCATTGCGTTGAGCCTGCTTCTTTTCTTTTGCGAGCGCTTTTTGCAGGCGCTTGGCTTCCTTGCGGCTCGTGTCGGCGTCCTTCCGGGCTGAGGCAAGGGCAGCGTCGCGCTGAGCCAGCTCTTTGCGAAGGGCTGCGGCTTCGCTCGAAAGCTTGGAGAGCTCGCGCTGCAGGTTGGCCGCTTCGGCGGAATGATCGCTTTCTTTTGCGAGGCGGATCGCTTCTTCAAGCTCGCTTGCGCGCGTATTCAAAGCAGCATTTTGTTGTTGAGATTCAAGCATTTGCATATGCGCTTGCTTGGCTTGTAATGCGGCATCGGCGGCACGCTTTTCGGCTTCGAGCTGCGCGGTCGCGTGCTGATCTTTTTGGGCCTTGGCCTGAGCCAAACGGGCATCGGTTTCTTTTTGAGTGGCCTGAAGGCGCGCGATTTGTTCACGAGCCTGCACGGCTTCCTGAGAGAGGCGCTGCTGCTCGGCTTCCGCGGCCTTGGTTTGCGCCAGCGCAGCTTTGGCCTGTGCTTCTGCGGCCTGCGCTTTGGCTTCTGCTGCCCTGGCCTTGGTTTCTGCTTCTGCGGCGCGGGCGAGGGCGGCTGCGGTCTGATCCTGGGCCCATTTTTCACGTTCGCTGCGGGTGGCATTCAGGCGTTTGGATTGGTTTTCGGCCTCATTGGCGCGGGCTTCGGCTTCCTGCAAACGCTTGAGGGCTTCTGCGTGGGCTTCGTTGGCCTGCTTCGCCCTGGCGGCTTGTTGTTCCGCTTGCAACTGCGCTTGTGCGGCCAGGGATTCCGCATGTCGAACGCGGGATTCCGCTTCGCGATCGGAGGCTTCGCTCAACGCATTCTGCGCCAGGACTTCGGCTTCAGCTTCGATGGCGCGGGCTTCGGCTTCGGCGGCGCGGGCTTCAGCCAGTTTGGCGGTATTGGATTGAGAGCCCGTTTGCTGTGCAGCTTTTTGGGCGAGTTCTTCGGCTTGTCGGGTGCGGGCTTCGGCATCCAGACGCGCCTGCTTGGCTTGCTTTAACTCGTTTTCGAGGGCTTCGGCGTGAAGCTTGGCGGTGGTCGCCTGGCGCTCGGCATCCTGAAGTTTGAGCTGGGCCATGCGTTCCGCTTTGCGCGCGCTCTCTTCGGCCTGATCGGCCTGGGATTCGGCTAAACGCGCATTCTGTTCAGCTTTTGCAGCGCGGGCTTCGGCCAGTTGAGCCTGCTTCTGGGCTTGTTCTGCCTGAGCTTTGGCTTCGGCAGCTTCCCGTTCCGCTTGCTTCAGGCGTGCCTGGGTGCGCGCGTTGTCGTTGCCCGCCTGGGCCAGCTGCGTTGCTTCCTCAGCTTTAAGCTGGGCGAGGGCTTGTTCGGCGGCTTCGGCTTTTTGGGAGGCCGCAGCGGCAAAGGCCTGAGCTTTGAGGACTTCGGCTTCGGCTTTTTGGGAGGCCTCGGCGGCCAAGGCCTGAGCTTTAAGGGCTTCGGCTTCGGCTTTTTGAGCGCGTTCTTCGGCAGTTGCGCGCAGGGCGGCTTCGTTTTGAGCCGTTTGCTGAGCGAGTTTGGCCTGACGTTCCGCTGCTTCGGCTCTGCCGCGCATTTCTGCATCAAATTCGCCCGGCTGAGCTTGGGATGGAGGCGCAGAAAGTGCTTGCAGCGTCTGGCGTTCCGTGGCGTCAACCTTGACGATCAGCTCGTTGCCGACGGCTTTGACGGAGTAGAGCGCGTCCTTGTTGAGGCTCACGATCAGGCGGCCGATGCTGACCAGCTTATCGTTGAACTGAAGCGGCGTAATTTGAGAAACGACGCCGTTTTCAATGTCGATGGGGCCGCTCAGCTGCGAGGCATCCGCATTGGAAATATCGATGAACAGGCGAATGGGAGCGCTCAGCTTAAACACCGTGAAGGTGGGCGGCTGAGTGCCTACAACCGAGATTTCGGTCGCGCGATCGCCTTCGCGAACATCGACGCGCTGTAAATGATTGCGCTCGCTGTCTTCGGCGTGAGCCGTGGCGAAGGCGCAGATGAAAATGAGCCCGCACAACCACTTGACAAGGGTGTGAGAAGCGAATGGGCGCATGGCACAGATTCCTTTGTAATCGCTCACGGCAGTTGCTCCTCGAGTTCTTCCTGGGTGAGGAGAGTCTTGCGGATTTCAGCGTTTTCTGTTGATGAAGTAGGCTGTAACGGACGGAAGAGCACTTCATTGCGGGTCACCCGTGCCACGCGCATCGGTACTCTTCCAATAATTTCGCCTACTTTGATGATATGACCTAAACCGCTGGGGTCAGTCAGCATCGCCTCGTTGACTACGGATCCTGTAATGATGGCAATCAGTTGCAACTCTTCCACATCAAAGTTGATCAGTCTTCCTTTGGGGGGGGGCGCATTTTCATCCGTATTGTCGGCGGAATCATCATGGTTGAGCGCGGCAATCAGATCGCTGACGTAAGGTAAAAATGGATCGCGCCCGACCTGAGAGCGCGGTTCATCGTTCTTGGAAGACCAATCGAGACCGCGCAGTTTTTCGGGTAACAGGCTCTCATCGATCGCATCCGCTGATGGAGCGCTGCTGGCTTGTGGTTTGCTTGCGGTGTTTGTACTGCCGCCTGTAGCAGCACCGCGCGTCATCACCCGAGGCTCATTGTCATCGCAGCCAAAAAGCGATGAAAAGAGCGCAACCGACGCTGCGGAAACAAGAAGTTGAGACAGCTTCATCGTTTGTTTCCTTTCTGGTCTGCGGGTTGTCCAAAGCGAGACATAAACGTGGTGGCCAGGCAAGTCGCCCTTAAGCGATTTGCGCTTTGGTCGTCATTTTTGTTGTACGACTGTAAAGTAATATTTTCGACATTTACGATGCGCTTCATCTTACCTAAGTAGTAGAAAAATGAAGTGATTTCGTTAAAAGTGCCGAGCAGCTCCATTCTGACAGGAATGCGCGTATACATTTCGGCATCTTCGGGATTGACGCGCTCAAACTTTTCCATTTCGAGCCCCGCAATCTTGGCCTGATCATGAACCTGTTGCAGGAGTTCGGCAATTTTTGCATCGTCGGGCAGGCGCTGATGCAATTCATCGCGGGCGTGCTCGAGCTCCGCGACTTCCTGTTTTAAGATCTCTAAATTCTTTTCTTTTTCTTGCTCTGCCAGCAAATCTTTGGCGAGCCTGGCACTCATCGCGCGCTCTTTTTCGAGGGCTTCAGTGGTATCAGAGTAGAATAAATAATACCACCCGCCTGCAATCAGGCCCATGAGCAACACAAAGAGCGCCACCTTTTGAGGGGTTGGGATGCTCCAGAATTTTTCGAGTTGATCACCCATGTTGCCGTTTGACCTCAGCGATTCTTGGAGGGATTTTGACCGAGCTCGCCGTTGACCAGCTTTTTGACATCGCCCGGACCGTAAATCCCTAATGCATCAATGGAAAAAGAAACGAACTTTACTTTCCCGAGCTTGGCAACTTCGACCAACCTGGAATAGTTCAGCGTAACATTTACAAAGTAACGCGAGCCGTTGAGGCGGTGCAAAAATTCGGCCAAATCGTCGTTGTTGCGCGCGTAGCCGGTGATTTTGATGTGCCGCTGGTTTTCTACAAAATGATCGAGCCAAAGGCGCCTGGGGTCCCAATCTGGGTTCCAGCCTTTGTTTTGAGCTTCAAATTTGGAGTTCGAGTCATCCAGAGGCGTCAGCAATTCAGCCAGGCCATCGAGCATTTTGACCGGGCCGCTCTGACCTTCGATCAGCTGATCGAGCACTCGCTTTTGGGTTTCGAGCGCCGCCTTTTGACTCTTTAGGGTTTCAACTTCAGCCGTGCGCTTTCTTATCTCGGCGATCGTCGTGCGGGTTTTCGCATTTTCGGCCTGTGCGGTTTTTAATAAATCCGCTTGCTTGAACTGCAAATAACACAGCACGGCGATCTCGACCGCCATCAGCGCGATGAAGAGGAAGACGATTTGCTTGCTGCTTTCACGGCGCGCGGTCTCTTTTTGAGGCAGAAGATTGATGCGAATCATTTGTCACCTCCGTGGCGCAAGGCGAGTCCAACGGCGACTGCAGCCATGAGGCGGGCTTGATCGAGTTCTTCCTCGTTAAAATGCCTGGGATCGATTTTGATGTTGCGGAAGGGATCCATCAATTCGACGGTAATTTGTGTGCGCATTTCGATGGTTCTGGCTAAAGAGGGCACCTTGGCTGTTCCGCCAGAGAGATAGATCTTGGAAATATGCGCCGATGAAAAGCTGGAGTGATAGAAGTCGAGCGATTGCTTGATTTCGTTTGCCACAATGCTGTTTACGGCGCTCATCACCCGTTCGGCTTCGGGGGAGGAAGCCTGATCCGCATCGACTCCGTGCTCGCCTGCAAGCTTGTAGGCTTCGGCGTCCGCATAGGTTTTGTTCAGTTGCTTGCGCAGCTCTTCGGTGTATTGGTTGCCGCCAATGGCGATGTCGCGCGCAAAGAGGCAGGTGCCGTTATCGATGACGCTGAGACTGCTCGATGTGGCGCCGATGTTCAGCAAGGCGATCGTTTCGTCAGACGGAAGGCCGTTATTGGCTTCAAAGGCGTTTTGAATGGCGAATCGATCGACATCGAGGACGCAGGGTTCGAGGCCTGCTTCCCGAACGACTTCGATCAGGCTGTTGCAGACGTTCTTTTTGGCGATGGCGAGCATGACGTCGATTTGACCCTGAGCCGTGCGGGTGCGCATGACCTGGTGATCGAGGTAAACGTCGTTGATGTCAAATTGCTGCTCGGCTTCAAAGAGGACGCTCTCTTCGATTTCTTCGGGCGTGGCCAGCGGAATGGTGAGCATCTTGGTGATGACCGAAGGACCTCGCAAACCGATGGCCACCTCGCGCGTTTTGACCTGCGCGTTTTGGGTGAGCGCCTGAATCGTCTGGATGATCGTGCTCGTGTTGATCAGTTCGCCATCGACGATGGTGTCTGGAGGCAGGGGAGCGATCGCGAAATGCGTCAGCTCAATGCCTTTGCCGGACTCTTTGAGCTGGACGAGCTTGATGCTGCTGGTCCCAATGTCGAGTCCGAGTGCGTTTTTTTGTCTGGCCATCATTGCCCTCGCCGATCAAGCGGAATGGGCAAGTTGTACCGCGCATCTGTAATTCGTCAACAAAAGTGCCAGAGTTTGAACGAGGGGATTGAAAAAAGGGGAGGATCGGATTTAAAGTCGCACTTCAATAAACGCTTTTTGACGCAGGCTTTCGAGCCATTTTTGGATCTCGTTGCCCCATTTGCGTTCCAGCAATTCCTGGCGAAGCTCTTCCTGCATATTCTCGAATCCGTCAAGAACCTTATATTTTCGCGCATTTACCTTAAAAATATGGTAGCCGTAACGGCTGGGNNGCGCAGGGGACCGCCGATTTGGCCTTCATCGATCGTAAAGAGGATCGATTCGAATTCGGGCAGGCTGCCTCGGCTGACCACACCTAAAGAGCCACCGGATTCGGCGCCGGGGGCCCGGCTGTATTGGCGCGCGAGGGACGCAAAATCTTCTCCGGCCTTGGCCCGGGCAAAGATTTCTGTGATCTCCTGTTTGGCTGCAGCGTCTTCTGCGGCGGTCGCCTTGCTGTCTACGGGCAAAAAAATCTGCGCGGCTTCCACATCAAAATCCGTGCCCGTCTGGGTGAGCTTTTCTTTGTAATATTCGTATAAGTCGCTGTCGCTGATTTGCATTTTGGCGCCTAAGGCCATGCGCATGGTCTTTTGCTGCACGAGCTGATCGCTCACTTTGGTGCGGTAGTCCGCATAATCAATTTGCTGACTTTTGAGATAGGCCCGAAGCTCTTCATCCGACCAGCCCTGACGGTTCCTTGTGCGCGAGATATGGTCGTCGATTTCCTGCGTGGTGGCGCGGATGCGGAGCGCTTTGGCTTCCTGGGCGATGAGGCGCTGGTTGATGAGCTCATCGAGCAAAATGTGGTTCTGATTGCTTTTGATGCGCTCTTTTTCGATGGGATCCCGTATGGATTCAATGGTTTTTGACCAGGGCACCAACAGATCTTCGAGCTCCGACAAGGTGATCACCTCGTCGTTGACCACTGCGATCACGCGATCGATCACGCGCGCCTGAAGGGGCGTACAGAGGCCTGCGATCAACAACCAGACAATTACATAAAACTTCATGTAACCTACCGATTTTTAATGAGAAATACCGGTTATGTCGTCAGGAACAGCGGGCAATGCGCTCGGCGCCTGATGGGGATGGGCCGCCGCTTTTTCGAGCAGGTTCTCGTCGATTTGAACCTGGGCTTTTGCGCGCAATTCCGCCACGTGAGCGAGCATCACATCGAGTTTATGCTGACGAATCAGCTTGGTGCGGATGGCGGGCCGCATTTGATCCAGCGTGCGGTGGTATCCCTGTCGCTCGCCCTGACGCATGACCAGGTGAAAACCTTCTGGAGATTCGATGGGTTCCGAGAGATCGCCGTCGGTTTTGAGCGCGTAGGCGGCTTCGGTGATCGCTTTGAGTCCCGGACGCCGCGATTTGGTCGTTTGGTCAGCAGGCTCGTTTTGGGGCCAGGGCGGCAAAATCCCCATCCGCCCGCCGCGCTCTTTAGTGGTCGCATCGGTGGAATGTAAGAGCGCGAATTGACTGAAGATTTTGATTTTTTCCTCGAGCGGCTGCTGCCCCAGAGCGCTCACCAGTTCGGCGCGCAAATCGGCGGCTTCCTCTTTGGAGGGCAGGCGAATCTGGCCCACTTCGAGCTCGGGCGGCGGCTGATATTCGTCGATGTGATCTTGATAATATTTTGCGATCTCTTCTTCGGAGATCGCGTCTTCCTGGGCGGCCTTCTGAAGGATTTGAGAGGTTAAAAGCCGCACCATCGCCTGCCTTTGGGCCAAAACGACTTCTGGATGCTGGTCGAAACCTTGAGCCTGGGCTTCGCGCGCCAAAAGCTCAAAGCGGATCATTCCGTCGAGATATTCCCGCTTGCGTTCCAGGGAGTTATAGCGCGCGCGCACGAAGGGCGACTGGTTGCTGAGGCTCTCCTCAAAGGCCTGGAGCGTGAGCGCTTTATCACCGATTTTTGCAACGATTTCGCCGCGTTCCGCTTCTGTCAGCTCGCCTGCATTGGCCAGTTTTTGACCCGGTTTGGAGCTCCCCCCGGGCGAGCATGCGGCCAAAAAGAACAAGGTTAAAAAGAAAATCCGGTTCATCGCTTGCCTTTCTGGCCCCATGCGACCTCTGGGCTTACAGTTTGGCGGCTGTCAGGAGCGCTTCAAACTGGGCTTCGATTTGGGCGAGGCCTTCGATCCTGGCGCCGCCGCCCTGAGCCATGCGCGGTTTGCCACCGCCGCGACCATCGACGAGAGGAAGAGCGGCGGAGACGAATTTGCCTGCGGAGACCTGCTTTACGAGCGATTCGGCCGCGACCGCCATGACGGCTGCCTTGCCGTCGGATTCGTTGAGCAGGCAGGCGAACACGTTGTGTTTATCGGCCAAATCGAGCGCGGCCTGACGCAGATCTTTTTGATCCAGCAGCGTGCGCTGGCAGATGCAGGGGATGCCCGCGACGGTGCGGATTTCGGCCTCTCCACTGGCGGCGGATGCGGCTTTTCCTGCGGCTTTTTGGGCCTTTTGCTGCTCGATCATGCGATCCAGGCGCTCGGGGATCTTGTCGATGGCGACGCCCAGTTTTTGAGAGATCCCGCGCAGGGTGAGCTCGCGCTCGTGGGCATATTCGAGGGCCTTAAGACCGGTGTAGGCGACCACGCGGCGGATGCCGGCAGCGACGGAACTCTCCGAAACAAAACGGAAAAGTCCGATGTCGCCGCTGCTCTTTACGTGGGTGCCGCCGCAGAGTTCGACGGAGGCGCCGGGGAATTGCACGGTGCGGACGATGGCGCCGTAGGTGTCGCCGAAGAAGGCGAGGGCGCCGCGGGCGATCGCCTGATCGTAGGGCAGCTCGTCGGTGGTTTGCTTAATATTGTCGCAAATCCAGCCATTTACGCGCTGTTCGATGGCCCAGAGTTCGTCGTCTGTGACCTTTGCGGGGTGATGGAAGTCGAAGCGCAGTTCGTTTTCGTCCACCTTTGAACCCGCCTGGTGCACGTGGGTGCCCAAAAGTTCGCGCAATGCGGCGTGCATCAGGTGCGTGGCGGAGTGGTTGGCGGCGATCTTCTTGCGGCGGGGAACGTCGATTTGGAGTTCGGCGCTCTCGCCTACGTGAACCGTGCCCTGGGCGGTGCAGCGGTGAATAAAGATGCCCGCAACCTTGCGTACTGCCGTGATTTCAATGGGAATTCCGCCGATCTTGCCGGTGCCGGTGTCGCTCGTCTGGCCGCCCATTTCGGCGTAGAACGGCGTCTGATCGAACACGGCGTCAAAGGTTCCGCTCGCTTCGTTGACGCGTTCGGCGTTGACCAGAAGGGCGGTCACCTTGGCCGTTGAGCTGTCCTGGTCGTAGCCCAAAAAGACGGTCTTGTTTTGGTCGGCCAGCGAGATTTCGCTCACTTCGCCGTCCTTGGCCTTGGCGCGCGAAATCTTCTTGTGGTTTGCAAATTCGGCTCTGAAGCCCGCTTCGTCGATCTCGCCGCCGCGCTCCAAAACAAAGTCGCGGCTGAGCTCAAAGGGCATGCCAAAGGTGGCAAAGAGGTAGAAGGCGTCTGCGCCCGAAACCTTCCAGGGTACGCCTGCGGTCTTTGCGGCTTCGGCCAGGGCGTCGAGTTTGGCGAGTCCGCGCTCGATCACCTTTGAAAAGTCTTTTTGTTCCGCGCGGAAGATCTCGAGGATCTGCTCGCGGTTTTCGCTCAGGCGCGGGTAGGCGGCGGCAAAGCGATCGATGCAAAGGTTGATGATGCCTTCGTAATCGAAGTTGGGGCAGCCTTCGCGGGCGGTGAGCGCCATGCATTTGCGGACGAGGCGGCGGGGAATGTAGCCCTGGCCTTCGTTTGAGGGGCGCACGCCTTCGGCAAAGATGAAGGTGGTCGCGCGCATGTGATCGGCGATGCGGCGGTAAACGGGGACCAGGCGTTCCTGGTAATCGCCGAACTGGGCCACGGCAAAATCGACCAGGGGCTTTAATAAATCGGTGTCGTAAACGGAATCGACGCCCGAGAGGACCATCGCCATGCGCTCCAGGCCGGAACCGGTGTCGACGCTCTTGAAGGGGAGTTTGACGAAGCTGCCGTCGGCCTGCTTGTCGTACTGCATGAAGACGCCGGCGTTCCAGATTTCGATGTAACGTCGCTTGGTATCGAAGGTTTCAGGATCGACGCCATCGTATGCGGGGCCGTAGCTTTCGCCGCAGTCGTAGAAGACCTCGGTGCAGGGTCCGCAGGGGCCCATCTCGCCGGCGGGTCCCCAGAAGTTGTCCTGACCGAGCACGATCACGTGATTGCGCGGCATGCCGGCGGCCACCCAGGCTTCGATCGATTCGTCGTCGCAGGGGAGCCCGATCTCTTCGCTGCCGCCGTAAACCGTGGCGTAGAGTTTTTCGCGCGGGAATCCAAAGCCGTTGACCAGAAGATCGTAGGCGAGCGCGATGGCCTGCTCCTTAAAATAGTCGCCGATCGACCAGGATCCGAGCATTTCAAAGAGCGTCAGATGGTGGCGATCGCCCACGTCATCGATGTCTTTGGTGCGGATGCAGGGCTGCACGTTGCAGAGGCGAGGGCAGGGGGGCACCGCTTTGCCCGTGAAATACGGCTTGATCGCCGCCATGCCCGCGTTGATGAAAAGCAATGTCGGATCCTGCTTGGGCAGGAGTGAGGCGCCTTTAATGCGCAGATGGTTGTGCTTTTCGAAGAAAGTAAGAAATGTTTCGCGAATTTGATCGCTGCTGAGGCCGGCCATTTGAGGGCTCCCTTGTGAAAAAATCGCGCGAATATAAGGGCGAAGGGTTCAAAAGACCAGAGGGTTTTGATCTGCTTTTTTTACAGGCATTGGGGCAGGAGCTCGGGGCGATACTCAAAATGCATGGTGTCGAAATGCGCCCAGCGGCCGCCCCAGATGAAGCAGTGCTTTTCAAAAATCTCAACAATTTCAAAGGGTATGCGGTTTTTATAGGGGTAACGGCCTTCTTTGTCGGGCTTCACCCAGCCCCAAAAATCTGAATGGGGCACCGCGATGTCGATGGCGACAGCGTAGCTGTGGGCCGACAGGCGCTGGGTGCTGTTGCCTTTGGCGGTCTTTTTGCCTTTGACCTTGCGCCAGACGAAGGTGCCGCTCGTCGGTTCCGCGATCTTGCGCAGTTTGGGCGGCAGTCGTTTGAGTTCGGCCTTGATCGCCTCGAGGTGATCGGATGCGGTGTGAAGGGCGCTGAAACGGATGTTTTTTTGGTCTAACCACTTGGTTTTAATGGTGTTTTTTGCGACCGTCTGCTGGGTGTCTCCGTAAAGTTTGGTAAAGAACGCCTCGCACCGGTAGCGGCCGGGATCCTCACCCCATTGGGGCGGAGGCGCATCTTTGCCGGCGGGATAGGGCTGCTCCATCTGATCGCGCAAGTCTGCGGAATTTAAACGATCTTCTTCATCCATCGGGGTGGTGCGATCGCGCGTTTCGTAGGGCATGCGCGTACCGTCTTTCCAGAGGAGTTCGGTCGCGGTGGCGCCGCAAAGGACGTCTGGATAAGCGGCGACCAGGCGGCGAAGACCTTCGGGCGCATCCGTTGCAACCTGGCAGTCTTCCTCTGGTTCCCGGGCCTCCTGTGCTTCCTGAGCAAGGCTTGCGGAGGCCAAAAAAAGAGTCAAAAAAGCGAGTGATCTTAACAACATAGCGGTTTATTCCGAAGGATGAGGTTGTAGCAGTTGTTCAAGTTCTTCGGGCAATGGCGATGTAAACTGTTGCAGATGCTGATGCCATTCAAACGAAAGCCCGGTTGCGTGCAGAGCGCAACGATGGTGACCGGCGCGACGCGTTTCTTCTGGCGTCAGAGGACGTTCGAGCGAAGTTAAAAAAAGCGTCTCGTCAGGACCGTAAAGCTTGTCGCCCAGGATCGGGCAACCCGCAAGGGCCAGATGCGCGCGAATCTGGTGCTGCCGCCCGGTCTTTGGCAAAGCGAGGCAGAGAGCGCGCTGATTTTGGGCTCTGAGCAGTTGAAAGCGGGTCTCGGCTGCGGTGTCGGCTGCAAGGGCGGCCGGGTACATTTTTATGCGGATGGCGCTTCCATCCCTGAGGGCGAGGGGCGTGGTCTCCACCCATGAACTCTGCGCCGGAATCCCTTGTGTGACGGCGAGATAGCGCTTTTCGATGCGGTGTTCCAGAAAGGCCGCTTTCAGTTGTCGGGAAGCCGCACCGCGCTCGGCGCAAAGCAAAAGCCCCGAGGTTTCGGCATCGAGCCGGTGAACAGGTTCAAAAGCGTCGAGTCTGAGCCGCCTGAGCCAATTGGTGACCGTGTTCTGAAACCGCGAAGCGGTGGGGTGAACGGCCAGTCCCGAAGGCTTGTCGAGCACCAGAAGTCCTTCTCCCATAAAGCAAATTCGGGGTTTCAATGCGGGGTCGAGGAGATCCGGGCAGGGGCGCTCTACAAAAATCTGCATGCCCTCGCGAACGGCTGCGCTCTTTTTTAAAAAACGCGTCGGATTCGAGAGTTCGTAAGCGGTGCAACGGGCGGCTCTGGCGCGCGAAAGTCGTGGAATTCGTTCAGAAATAAAGCGATCGAGGCGCATACCGTTCCGCTCGGGATCCACCGTTAAATGCCAGCCTGCAATCGTTTCTTCTTCATCGCTCATCGGATTGTGGGGTGATTCTATAATATTGACGCGGCTTGTAGCTTAGTTTTACGAAAGCGGTTACAAAATGGGTGAAGATGTATAAATATATTTATTTAATATTGTTGGTGCTTTCCTCTGTGGCCTGGGCAGATGCGCCTGCGGCTGATGAGGGTGGTTGCAAGCGGTTCTGCGCGCGCATGGAGCTCGATTGCCCCGACGTGTTCCTGGGCAACGAGGCGACCTGCCTCTGGGCCTGCAGCGTGTTGGCGGATCCGGAATCGGTGCTGGCTTCCTGCGCCCTGCCGGAGGTGGTGATCGACGCTGCGGATGTGCCTCAGAAAACAGAGCAACCTGTTGAAAATCAAAAGGAAGAAATCTTTGACCCCGATGCGGTTTCGCTGGACGAAGAACCGGAGATCGCGGCGGAGCTGAGGAAGGATTCGACGGCGATCCCTCAGGGGTACGGTGCGGTTTTTTTGCCGAGCATCACCAAGCCCGAGGAAGCGCCTCTGGTTGCGGTGTTTTCGGGTAAAAAGACGGTGGCCGAAGGCCTGACCGGAAGGCGGATTCTGCTTGAGCCAGGCCAATATACGGTGCGCTTTGGATCGGGCATCAACGAGCAGCAGCCCACCATGAAGGTGCGGATCGATGCGGGGCGGACGACGGTGGTGCCGCCCGTCTGGTCGGCCCTCGAAGTCTCGGTGGTGGATCCGCAATTTGTGCCTTTTCGCGGCACTTACGAGTTGATCGATGCGCAATCCCGCGAGGTGATCGGCCTGGGCTTTGGTGCCGATGCGCTTTTGGGTGAAACGGTGCGGCCGTGGATCCTGAAACCCGGACTTTATAAATTGGTGCAGTCGGGCGGTACTTATCGCGACAGGACCGACTTCGTGACGGTGCGCCTGCTGCCGGGCAAACTGACGCGCTTTGTGCTGGTCAAGGATCCCAACACCGATGTCTTTGGGGGCGGCGGTGAGACCGATGACGAGCTCGATGGCGGTAAAGGGCTTTGGTCGCTGAGCGGCGTGGTGGGCGGCGATTTTGCGTTCAGCCGCACCGAAGTGACGGGGCAGCAGGAGGGCTGGACGCTGGCGCTCAGCCTGTTTTTGGATGGTTCAGCGCAGCTCAATGCGGATCCGCATCTTTGGACCACGCGCCTCGAATTTGAAGAAGGGCAGTCCCGCCCCGCAGGCCAGGAACGCTTTATTAATCAAACGGATAGGCTCTATTTAAACTCCATTTACATCTACCGTCTGGTGAGCTGGTTCGGGCCCTATTTGCGCCTTGGTGCTGAGACCAAACTGCTCAAGCGCTATGCGGAGCTTTCAAAACCGCGGGATGTGCAGGAACTGGATGAGGACGGGAATGTGGTGAAGCTGCATAAAAACGTGGATCGCGTGAAGCTCGGCGGCGCGTTTGCACCTACGGAATTAAAAGAAAGCGTGGGCGGCAACTTCAGGATTTTCCGTTCGCGCGAAGGGGAGCTCGATTTGCGCGCAGGGGTTGGGGCCTGGCAGGATCTGACGAACGGATTGCTGAATTATGACAGCGAGTTGGATACGCTCACGCCCATTAAGAGCAACTCGAGTCTGGGCATTGAGCTTTCGGCCTTGGGGCAGGCGCGCATCACCCGATTCGTGACCGTCTCGAGCGAATTTGAAGGGCTCGCGCCTTTCGACGATTTTTCAACCCCGCTTTTGACCTGGCGCAGTCAGATCAGCTTGCGTCTGGCGAGCTTTGCGTCCTTCGTTTACCGCTACAATCTCATTCGCAGTTCAACTTCGGGCGGCGAATTTGAGAGCTCTCAGGACGTGCAACTGCGCTTCTCATATACATTGTTCTGATGGCAAACTTTTTGTTTTGAGGCCTGTCGGGTACACTGAAACAGCTGTTGTGAGGAGTTACCCATGTCGAACGCACTCGATGTCCGTTTGCTTGCTCTGATTCTCGCCGGTGGTGAGGGTACGCGCTTAAAACCGTTGACTTTGGATCGCGCAAAACCTGCGGTGTCCTTTGGAGGGCAATACCGCATCATCGATTTTGTGCTCTCCAACTTTGTGAACTCCGGTTATTACCAGATCAAAGTACTGACGCAGTATAAAGCCTCGAGTCTGATTACCCATCTGACGCGCGGCTGGCAGCTGGCTCCCATTCTGGGACATTACGTGGAGCCTGTTCCCGCGCAGATGCGCGTGGGGCGCGACTGGTTTAAGGGCAGCGCCGACGCGGTATTTCAGAATCTGAACCTGGTTTACGACAGCAAACCCGATGTGGTGGCCGTCTTCGGAGCCGACAACATCTACAAAATGGATGTCTCCCACATGGTCGATTACCACATCGCCAAAAACTCCGAGCTGACCATCGCCGCCATTCCCGTGCCCATCGAACAGGCGAGCCAGTTCGGCATCCTTTCGGTCGATGAAAACGGGCGCATGCTCGATTTTGTAGAAAAGCCCGAGCACCCCACACCGATGCCCGGAAAGCCCGGATACTGCCTGGCGAGTATGGGTAACTACCTGTTTTCTACGCGTTTTCTGATTCAGGAGATCCTGCGCGACGCGGCCATTTCCGAGAGCGCTCACGATTTTGGAAAGAGCATCATCTCGAGCGTCGTGGGCAAAGAAGATATTTATGTCTACGACTTTATGACCAACAGCCATCCGGGGATGGAGCCCAAGGAGCGCGGTTACTGGCGCGATGTGGGGACCCTCGATTCCTACTGGGAAGCCTCGATGGATCTGGTGGCCGTGACGCCGATCTTCAATCTTTACAACCGCGACTGGCCCATCCGTACGGTCTATCATCACCTGCCGCCTGCAAAATTCGTGTTCGACTATTCGGACTCCGGGCGTCAGGGCGTGGCGGCGGATTCGCTGGTGAGTCCAGGTTGCATCATTTCGGGCGGTCGCGTCGTGCGATCGGTGCTTTCGCCTGCGGTTCGCGTGCACAGCTGGTCGCTCATCGAGGATTCGGTGATCGGTGAGGCTTGCGTGATCAACCGAAATGCGCGTATCAAGCGCGCGATTCTCGACAAGTTCGTCGAGGTTGACCCCGGCATTTCCATTGGCTACGACCTGGAACGTGACCGGGAACGCGGCTTTACCATTACTCCGAGCGGCATCGTTGCTGTCGCTAAAGGAACCCACGTAACAAAATGAGTGATCCACGCCAACCGCTCGATCTCGCTCTTCTTTGGCATATGCACCAGCCCTCCTACCGCGATCCCATCAGCGGGCAGATCGCGCTTCCCTGGGTGCGCCTCCATTCCACTCGCGCGTATTTTGATATGGCGTGGCTTCTTGAGCGCCATCCCGAGATCAAAGCGACGTTCAATTTTGTGCCGATTTTGCTGGAACAGCTCGAGAGCTATGTGGAACGCGGCGAGCGCGATCGCTATTGGGAACTCTCCTATAAGCCGGCAAGCGAACTGACGGCCAACGAATGCGCTCTGGTGGTGCGGCATTTTTTCTCGGTGCATCTCGAAACGGGCATCAAGCCGCGGGCGCGTTACTGGAGTTTGTTCCGTCGCTTTAAAGAAGAAGGGCAGGATCCCCAGAGCATCGATGAGAGCGATCTGCGCGATTTGCAGGTGCTCTTCAATCTGGCGTGGTTCGGTTACGGCACGCGCGTCGAGTTTCCGCTCATCGACGAGCTCGATCGCAAAGGGCAGAACTATACAGAGGAAGACAAAAAGAACCTGCTCGATCTGCAGATCGAGGTGATGCGCCGGCTGCTGCCGATGTACCGTAAGCTGGCTGAGCGCAATCAGATTGAGCTGACTTCCACGCCCTACTATCACCCCATTCTGCCCCTCATCCTCGACAGCGATGTGGCCCGGCGTTGCCAGCCCGATCGCCCGCGTCCTCCAAGATTTTCGTGGCCTGAAGATGCGAAAACGCACGTGCAGCGCGCCATTGAAGCGCATCAGCGCGCGTTTGGTATGCCGCCGGCGGGGATGTGGCCTGCGGAAGGTTCGGTGAGCCCCGAAGTCGCGGCGCTTTTGGCGCAATGCGGTGTGAAATGGATCGCGAGCGATGAGGCGCAGCTCTGGAACAGCTATAAAGGCTGTAACTTGCCTCGCCACGAGCTTTTTCACGCCTACAACGTGGAGCATGAGGGCCAGACGATCTCGATGATCTTCAGAGATCGCGGCATCAGCGACGCCCTCGGTTTTACCTATTCCCGAAACCCCGCATCGGTCAGCGTAGACGACTTTATGCGGAACGCCCGCGCCATCCGCGACAGCCTCCCTCAAAACGGCGAGCGCGGCCTGCTGGTGGTGGCGCTCGATGGCGAAAACCCCTGGGAATATTACGAGGCGAGCGGCCGCTTCTTTTTGGAATGCCTCTACGACGCTCTCAAAAAAGATCAATCAATCCGCACGGTTAGGGTGGGCGATCATCTGAGGGAGAACCCGCCTGTGCGCAAGATCGAGCATCTGCATACGGGCTCCTGGATCAACTCGGATTTTGGCATCTGGATCGGCGGATCCGTCGAAAACCGGGCCTGGAAGCGCCTGGGCGAAGCGCGCCAGTTCTTTGAGGAGGCGCGCCACGATCTCTCGCCCGAGACTTGCGCCAAAGCCTACGAGCATCTGCTCCAGGCCGAGGGGTCCGACTGGTTCTGGTGGTACGGCGAGCCCTTCCATTCCGAGAATGATGAGGAATTTGATTACCTCTTCCGCTCGCATTTGCGCCAGGTCTATACCCTTTGCGGCGTGGAGCCTCCGCCGGTGCTCGATCGCTCGCTTTATCCGCCCAAAGATGCGGCTGCAGCGCGCCTGCCCTCATTCTTTGTGACGCCGCGGTTTGGCGGAGATCGGCCGAGCACCTATTTTGACTGGCTGGGCGCGGGTTGCTACGAGCTTGCAAACGCCTGTTCGAGCATGTATCAGGCGGCCAAATACCTGGATAAATTCTTATACGGCTTCGATTTAAAGAATCTGTACCTGCGGCTGGAAGCGCTGACGGATTTGACTGCAGAAGCGGAAGAGTTGACCCTGCGCGTTCGCCTTTATGCCGCACAGGATTATTGCGCCGAAATCCCGCTTCACCAGCTTTCAAAAGCGACCCTATACCGCATCGCAGAAGACCAAAAGCCTTGTGATCCTGAGCCCTTAACGATGGTTCAGATGCGCAGCGGGATCATCGAGCTGGGGATTCCCTTTGAAAAACTCGGCCTGCATACGGGCGATGTTTTGCGATTCAGCGCGCATTTGTTGCGCAATCGCGTGGAGCTGGAGGCGGTCCCCATGGGCGAGCTCGCTCAGGTGACGGTGCCTACGCCCGCTTTTGAAGAAATCCGTCAATGGCCGTAATTTTGATGCAATTTGGCTGATGCGTTCGTTTGTCTTTGAGCCATTTTAAAAAGTGATTGACTCGCGGGATTTTCCGCGTATACTTCGTGGCCTGTTCGCTGCCGGGCGAGCAACCTATGCCCAGCGTAGGTTTTCCCGGACAGGCGGGCCGCCCTGAGCGGTTCCGAACCACCGGGGGATAGCGCTAAAGCGCACCGCTGTAAAAACGGCGGCCTCCCTTTGGTTTTTTTTCGCCCAGAATTCAATGCGCAGCTTGCCCTAAATGGGTTTGGGGCGGTCGCCTTGAGGTAAAAGATGCCTACAATTAGCCAGTTGGTCCGCAACGGACGCCAGGACAAAACGCGCAAGACCAGTGCGCCTGCCCTGCAAAACTGCCCTCAGAAGCGGGGTGTTTGTGTGCGTGTGTACACCTCCACCCCTAAGAAGCCGAACTCCGCTTTGCGGAAGGTGGCCCGTGTTCGTCTCACGACGGGCATGGAGGTCACGAGCTACATCCCCGGCGAAGGTCACAACCTCCAGGAGCACTCCGTGGTGCTGATCCGTGGCGGTCGTGTTAAGGATCTTCCTGGTGTGCGTTATCACATCATCCGGGGCACCCTGGATTCCACCGGGGTCAGCGCGCGGCGTCAGAGCCGCTCCAAGTACGGCGCAAAGCGCCCGAAGAAGTGAGGAGTTAAGTCATGCCTCGTCGCCGCGAAGTTCCGAAGCGCAAGGTTTTGCCCGATCCTAAGTATGGCGATCGCGTGGTTGCCAAGTTCACGAGCGCGATCATGCTCGCCGGCAAGAAGTCGGTTGCAGAGCATATCGTCTACGGTGCTTTCGATTTGATCGAGCATCGCGCCAAGGAAGATCCTTTGAAGCTCTTCAAGAAGGCGCTCGAGAACGTTAAGCCGACCCTCGAGGTCAAGAGCCGCCGCGTCGGTGGTTCGACCTATCAGGTCCCGATGGAGATCCGTGGTGATCGCCGCACCGCGCTGGCGTTCCGCTGGATCATCATGTTCGCGCGCAAGCGTCACGAGAAGACCATGGCCGAAAAACTGGCCGGTGAGTTCCTCGATGCCGCCGCTGGTCGTGGTAACGCGATCAAGAAGCGCGACGATACGCACAAGATGGCAGAGGCGAACAAAGCCTTTGCTCACTATCGCTGGTAATCCCAGCGAACCCCGGTTGTCGTCATGCCACGCGAAGTACCGATTGAGTTGGTCCGCAATATTGGGATCATGGCCCATATCGATGCCGGCAAGACGACCACCACCGAGCGGATTCTCTTCTACACCGGCCCCAGCCATAAGCTCGGCGAGGTGCACGAGGGGACCGCTGTTATGGATTGGATGACCCAAGAGCAGGAACGCGGCATCACGATCACTTCGGCCGCGACTACCTGCCGGTGGGGCGAGCATTGGATCAACATCATCGACACGCCCGGACATGTGGACTTCACCATCGAGGTGGAGCGCTGCCTGCGTGTTTTGGATGGTGCGATTACCGTGCTCGATGGTGTGGCAGGGGTAGAACCCCAGACGGAAACCGTATGGCGTCAGGCCGATAAATATCGCGTGCCGCGATTGGTTTTCGTGAACAAGCTGGACCGCATTGGTGCAGATTTTGATCGTGCTGTAGAGATGGTGCACGAGCGCCTCGGGGCCAAAACGCTGATGTTGCAGCGTCCCGTGGGCAGCGAAGCGGATTTTCACGGGGTCATCGATCTCCTGGAAATGCGCCAAATCATGTGGCACGATGAAACTTTGGGTGCTCAGTTTGATGTGGTTGACATCGCTCCCGAATTGCGGGAAGATGCCGAGTTCCATCGCGAAGCGCTCGTTGAAGCTTTGACCGAATTTGACGATCAGCTTTTAGAAAAGGTGCTCGACGGTCAGACGCCAACGGTGGATGAGCTTCGCGCTGCGATTCGCCACGCAACGGTTCAGAACTTAGCAGTACCCGTTCTTTGCGGATCAGCCTTTAAGAACAAGGGTATTCAGCCGCTGCTGGATGCCGTGAATGCCTATTTGCCCTCTCCTTTGGATGTTCCGCCGGTTTCGGGTCAGGAACTGAAAGGAAAAGAGCCTACAGGCAAGATTGTGGATCGGGCACCTTCTGACGACGCTCCGTTTTGTGCCCTCGCCTTTAAAATTGCGTCGGATTCCTATGTGGGTCAGCTGACTTACATTCGCGTTTATTCCGGCACGATGAAGGTGGGGCAGGTGGTGCGGATCGCCGCCAAAGGACTTCGCGAGCGCATCGGGCGTTTGCTGCGGATGCATGCAAATCAGCGCGAAGATATCGAATATGTCCACGCGGGTGATATTGCCGCAGTGGTTGGACTCAAGCATGTGACGACCGGAGATACCCTCTGCCAGGAGAACGCTCCGCTGCTTCTTGAGTGCATCGATTTCCCGGATCCTGTGATTCGTATTGCCATTGAGCCTCGCACGAAGGCCGATGAAGAAAAACTGAATGCCGCTTTGGAGCGTTTGGCCATCGAGGATCCTTCTTTCCGCCAGATGGTGGATGGGGAGACGGGCCAGCGCCTGATCGCGGGCATGGGTGAGCTTCATCTGGAGATCATCGTCGATCGCCTGATGCGTGAATTTAACGTGAAGGCGAATGTGGGGCGTCCGCAGGTGGCTTATCGTGAAACGGTGACGCGCGTTGGGCGCGGCGAGTCGACTTTTGAGCGCCAGCTCGGAGGTCGCGGCCTGTTCGCTCAGGTGGCTCTGGAAGTGGCCCCTGGTGCGCAGGGTTCCGGTTTTACGTTTGTCAACAAAGCCAGCGAAGCGGAAGTTCCGGCGATGTTCCTGACCGCTGTCCGCCAGGGCGCGGAGGCAGGTTATCAGTCGGGGTCACTGGCAAGTTATCCCATGGCCGACGTTCAGGTCACTTTGGTGGGCGGCGCTTTCAGCGAAACGGATTCCACCGAAATGGCTTTTACTTCAGCAGCTTCAATGGCTTTTCGCGCAGCTTGCCGCGAGGCCGCGCCGGTTTTACTTGAACCTGTGATGGCTGTTGAGATAGTAGTGCCCGAAGAAAACGTCGGTGACGTCATTGGGGATACCGCTTCACGTCGCGGTGAGGTAAAAGGGATGGAGCTCAGGGGCAGGCTTCAGTCGATTAAGGCTGAGGTACCCCTGGCGATGATGGTCGGTTACGCGACGGAACTCCGCTCTGCTACGCAAGGGCGGGGAACTTATACGATGCAATTTGCACGTTTCGCCCAGGTTCCCGAGTCTGTATCTCGGCAAATTGTGGGCGAGCCGCGTTAAGATTTTTTTTGAGGCTCCCCGGAATTGAGCGGGGGGTGAACTGCCTGGGTGAAGGCCCGGGCCTAAAGGGGAAGGTTTCCAGATGTGGAGGCCTTCTAAAGCAGGACGTTCGAAATGTCGACCAGCCAGAAGATCCGAATTCGGCTCAAGGCCTACGACCATAAGCTGCTCGACCAGTCGGCGAGCGAAATCGTCGACATCGCGCGGCGTACTGGTGCCAAGGTTGCGGGACCGATCCCGTTGCCTACCGGCATCAACCGCTACACGGTGTTGCGCGGTCCGCACATCGATAAGAAGAGCCGTGAGCAGTTCGAGATTCGCACCCATAAGCGTCTTCTCGATATCCTCGAGCCCACGCCTCAAACCCTCGATGCGCTGATGAAGCTCGACCTCTCGGCCGGCGTCAACGTCGAACTGAAGTCCTGAGGAGCATCGGAAGATGGCAACGCTCCCGATCTATAACCTCAACCGCGAAGAAGTCGGCACCATCGATGTGAATGACGACGTCTTCGCGGCCGAGGTCAAGCAGCACCTCTTTTACGAGGTCGTCAAGTGGCAGCTCGCGAAGCGCCGCGCCGGTACGGCAGCGACCAAAGGACGCAGCCTTGTGAGCGGTGGTGGCCAGAAGCCTTACAAGCAAAAGGGCACTGGTCGCGCTCGTCAGGGCTCTCGCCGCGCTCCCAACCATGTGGGCGGTGGTGTGGTGCATGGTCCGCAACCGCGTAGCTACGCTTACACCTTAAACAAGAAGGTTAAGAAGGCCGCTTTGCGTTCGGCCCTTTCCCTGCGCGCCTCTCAGGGCCGCCTCATCGTCGTTCGCGACTTTGAGTGGGATGAGGTCAAGACGAGCAAGGCTGCTAAGGTTTTTGGCGTTTTGGCCGAGAACAATGCAGTGGTCGTCGATAACGCAAACTGCAAGCTGCAACTCTCCGTTCGCAACTTGCCCAAGGTTACCTTCTTGCCCGTCGAAGGCTTGAATGTCTACGACGTCTTGAAGCACACGCACCTTGTGCTCACTGAGCCCATGGTCCGTAGTCTTGAAGGGGCGCTTGCAAAATGAAGAAGGACATCTGCAGCATTCTGTGTCGCCCCTTGGTGACCGAGAAAACGACGATCCTCAAAGAGGACAACAATCAGGTCGCTTTCAAGGTTCGTCTCGATGCAAACAAGATCGAGATTCGCCAGGCGGTAGAAGAGCTCCTCAAGGTCAAGGTGACCGGCGTTACTACCCAAATTTATCGCGGTAAAGAGAAGCGCCTCGGCCGCAACACAGGCCGTCGCCCGAACTGGAAGAAGGCGATCGTGACCCTCGCCCAAGGCGAAGAGGTCGAATTCTTCGAGGCCCTCGATAACGTCGAGGCAGCGCAAGGGGCGGAAGAGTAGACCATGGCTGTCAAAAAGTATAAGCCGACGTCTCCAGGGCGTCGCGACACAAGCAGCAGCGATTTCGCCGAAGTGACGGCGAAGAAGCCGGTGAAGAAGCTCACCAGCGCGCTGCGTAAGCAAGCTGGCCGCAACGTCTTTGGCCGTATTACTGTCCGCCGCCGTGGTGGTGGTCATAAGCGCCGTTATCGCGTTGTCGACTTCCGTCGTGAAAAGTTTGGCGTACCCGCAGTGGTGACCACGATCGAGTACGATCCAAACCGCAGTGCTCGTATTGCGCTGTTGACCTATGCTGATGGTGAAAAGCGCTACATCCTCGCCCCCAAGGGCCTGGAAGTGGGCGACAGCCTGATGTCCGGACGCGATGCCGATATCCGTCCTGGCAACAGCCTGCCTCTGCGCAACATCCCCCTCGGTACCATCGTTCACGCCGTCGAGCTGAAGATCGGTGCCGGTGCCAAGATGTGCCGCGCTGCTGGTGCTTACGCCCAGTTGCTCGCCAAGGAAGGTGACTGGAGCACGCTCCGTTTGCCCTCCGGCGAAATGCGCATGGTTCACATGAACTGCTGCGCGACCATCGGTCAGGTTGGTAATGAGCAGCACAGCAACGTTCGTCTGGGTAAAGCCGGACGCGCTCGCTGGCTCGGTAATCGCCCCGCGGTTCGTGGTGTGGCCATGAACCCTGTCGATCACCCCCATGGTGGTGGTGAGGGGCGTACTTCGGGTGGTCGTCACCCGGTCTCGCCCTGGGGCGTCCCGACCAAGGGCAAGCGCACGCGCAAGAATCGCCGTACCGACCGCTTCATCGTGCGTCGGCGTGAGAAGTAGGAGTGACCCATGCCGCGTTCGATTAAGAAGGGTCCGTTTGTCGATCACCACCTTTGGGAAAAGGTGGCAGAGATGAACAAAGAGAATGCAAAGCGCGTGATCAAGACCTGGTCTCGTCGCTCGACGATTTTGCCTGAATTTGTTGGGCATACGTTCGCTGTTCACAACGGTAAAAACTTCTTGCCGGTGTTCGTCACTGAGAACATGGTCGGTCACAAGCTCGGTGAGTTTGCGCCTACCCGCACGTTCCGTGGCCATGCCGCAGACAAGAAAGTGGCCCGGAGGTAATTCGCGATGACTGCTAAGGCTACTTTGCGGTTCCTCAGGGTTTCGGCTCGCAAGACCCGCCTTGTTGCGGATCTCGTTCGTGGTAAGAAGGTGAGCGATGCCCTCGGCATCCTTTCCTTTACGCCCCGCGCAGCCAGTGAGCCGGTTCGCAAGCTGATCGTCAGCGCCATCGCCAATGCTGAGGCGAAGGATCTCGACGTCGACAGCTTGTACATCAAGACGATTATGGTGGACGAGGGCCCGACCCTGCGTCGGTTCCGTCCGCGTGCTCAGGGCCGCGCGACCCGAATCAACAAGCGAACCAGTCACGTGACTTGCGAGCTCGCGGAACGCTAGGAGAGGAACTGTGGGTCAGAAAACGCACCCGATCGGATTCCGTCTTGGAGTTATCCGTACCTGGAACTCTAAGTGGTATGAAGAGAAGCGCTACGCGGCTTGGCTCAAAGAAGACTTGCTGCTTCGTCGCTTCTTAAAGAAGAAGCTTTTTAGTGCTGGTGTTTCGAAGATCGAAATCGAGCGCATGGCGAACAAGGTGAAGATCAGCGTCTTCACCGCTCGTCCTGGCATCGTGATCGGCAAGCGCGGCGCTGGTGTTGAAGATCTCAAGAAAGAGGTCGAGAAGCTTTCTTCCGGTGAGGTCTACCTCAACATCCAAGAGGTGAGGAAGGCCGAAATCGATGCGACTTTGGTCGCTGAGAACGTTGCGGCTCAGCTCGAGCGCCGTGTGGCGTTCCGCCGTGCCCTTAAGAAGTCGATGCAGACTGCCATGAAGTTTGGCGCCAAAGGCATTCGTGTTGCGGCGTCCGGGCGTCTTGGCGGGGCTGACATGGGCCGCTTCGAGTGGTATAAGGACGGTCGTGTACCGTTGCACACCTTGCGCGCTGATATCGACTATGGGACCGCAATCGCTAAGACGACTTACGGTGTGATCGGCATCAAGTGCTGGATTTTCAAGGGTGAAATCCTTGATGCTGCCCGCTCCGCAGCGGCTCGGCACTAAGAGGAGGGTTCGAAGTTATGCTCTCTCCGAATAGGACTAAATATCGTAAGCAGATGAAGGGCCGTAACCGCGGCGAAGCCAAGGGCGGTTCCGACATCTCCTTCGGCGATTACGGTTTGCAAGCGGTCGAGAATGGCCGTCTGACCGCGCGTCAGATCGAAGCCGCTCGTATTGCAATGACGCGTGCCGTCAAGCGTGAAGGTAAAATTTGGATTCGCATCTTCCCCGATAAGCCCCTTTGCAAGAAGCCCGCGGAAGTCCGTATGGGTAAGGGCAAAGGTGCCGTGGATGTGTGGGTTTGTCAGATTAAGCGGGGTCGCGTCCTTTATGAGATGGAGGGCGTGGCGGAGGAAACCGCGCGCGAGGCTTTGCGTCTGGCCGCGCACAAGCTCCCCCTGCCGACTCGTTTTTTGAAGCGGGGTGAGTGATGAAGGCTACAGAGCTTCGTCAAAAGACCGTGGAAGAGCTCAAGGCCCTCTCCAAGGAGAGCCGCGAGAATCTTTTCCAGTTGCGGTTTAAGCATTATACGGGTCAGCTCGAAAAAACCGCTGAAATGCGGGCGGTGCGCCGTGATATCGCTCGGATTGAGACCATCATTCGCGAGCGCGAATTGGCTCAAACCGCCACAGGAGACGACCGATGAGTGAGCAGCAAGTCGAAAAGCGCGGCCACCATAAGACCCGTACGGGCCTGGTCGTCAGCGATAAGATGGACAAGACCATCGTTGTCGAGATCGAGCGCTTGGTGCGTCACCCGCTTTACAAGAAATATGTGAAGCGTCGCGTGAAGTGCAAAGCGCACGATGAGCGCAACGAAGCCCGTATTGGCTGCACAGTGGTCATCGAAGAATGCCGCCCCATGAGCCGCGACAAGCGTTGGCGTCTCGTGGAAATCACCCATATGCCCACTGCCGCCAGCGAAGCGTTGGCTGCTGTTGAAGCCTGATGGGCTGAAGGGAAACCGACATGATCCAGATGCAGACCGTTTTGACTGTGGCCGATAACTCCGGTGCCAAGAAGATGCAGTGCATCAAGGTGCTCGGGGGTTCCAAGCGTCGCTATGCCTCCATCGGCGATATCATCGTGGTGAGCATCAAAGAAGCTCAGCCTGGTGGTACGGTCAAGAAGGGCGACGTGAAGAAGGCCGTCGTCGTGCGCACCAAGAAGGAAATCCGGCGTCCGGATGGCACCTACATCAAGTTCGATGTCAACTCCGGCGTGCTGATCAACGAAGCTAACGAACCGATCGGCACCCGTATCTTCGGGCCGGTTGCGCGTGAACTGCGCGCTAAGCGGTTCATGAAGATCGTCTCGCTTGCACCTGAGGTGCTGTGAGCGAAGGCGGAGGACCTGATGTATATCAAGACGGGTGACAAGGTGCAGGTCATTGCCGGCAAAGAGCGCGGGAAGGTTGGATCGGTGATCCGCGTCGACCTCAAGCGCAATCGCGTTGTCGTCAAAGACTTGAACATGGTCAAGCGCCACAAGCGTCCTAGCCCTGGTGATCAAGAGGGCGGGATCAAAGAGCGCGAGGCTTCTATCCACGCTTCCAACGTCCTGCTTTACTCCGAAAAGCAGCAGCGCGGCGTTCGCGTCAGCTACCGCTATGAGGGCCAGGACGGTCAATACTACACGACGCAGAAGGCCGCTTTGGCAACGTTCGCTGAAGCTCCTGCCAGCATCAAGAAGGTGCGTTTCTGCGTAAAGACGGGCGAGGTGTTCTGATGGCTGCTCGCCTTAAGAAGAAGTATGAAGACGAAATCGTTGCGGCTTTGCAGGCGGAATACAAATACGCCAACCCGCATCAGATTCCGCAAATCAAGAAGGTCGTTTTGAACATGGGTCTCGGTGAGGCCGTGCAGAACCCGAAGATCGTCGAGACCGCTCGCAGCGAGCTCTCTGAGATCGCCGGTCAGCGCGCCGTGATCACCAAGGCGAAGAAGTCCATCGCGACCTACAAGCTGCGCGAAGGTATGCCGATCGGTTGCTCGGTCACTTTGCGCCGCGACATCATGTGGGAATTCCTCGATCGCTTCATGAACGTCGCTTTGCCCCGCGTCCGCGACTTCCGCGGTGTGAGCGCCAAGGGCTTTGATGGCAAGGGGAATTACTCGGTCGGTATCCGTGAGCACATCATCTTCCCGGAAATCGACTACGACAAGACTGACAAGGTTAAGGGCTTGAACATCACCGTCGTCACGACGGCGAAGACCGATGAAGAAGGCCGTACGCTGTTGCGCCTCCTCGGTATGCCGTTCCGTAAGCCCGGAGGATCCCGCTAGGGGTCGGATTGACGGATGCGACCGCGTGTCGCCATCGGCCGAGCCGCCCCAAAGGGGGGCGGTCACGGGACAAAGGTAGAACTCAATGGGAATGACCGACCCGATAGCCGACCTGCTCACGAGGATCCGTAACGCCTCGGCTGTCCACCATGAAACAGTGGACGTCCCGGCGTCTAACATGAAGTTGCGGATCGTCAACCTTCTGCAGGAAGAGGGATTCATTCGCAATTTCAAGTTTATGTCGGACGGTAAGCAGGACATGATCCGTGTTTATCTCAAGTATCGCGAAGATCAGCCTGTGATCTCGCATATTGAGCGGATCTCCACGCCTGGCCGGCGTAGCTACGTCAAATTTAAGAACCTCCCGCGCGTCCGCAGCGGACTTGGCGTCGCCATCATCTCCACCTCTCGCGGTGTGATGAGCGATCAGCAAGCCCGCGAATTGCGTCTCGGCGGCGAGTATATCTGCTCAGTCTGGTAAGTGCCGAGGGCCTTTGGCCCGAAAGGAAGGACGAGATGTCACGTATCGGCAAGCTGCCGGTCCAGATTCCGGCGGGAGTGACCGTCGATATCAAGGATCGCTGCATCAGCGCCAAGGGGCCGCTCGGCACGTTGAGTCGCGAATTGCCTCCGCAAATTACGGCGGCGATCGAAGACAACCGGATCGTGCTGAAATGCCTCGATGAAACGCGTACCACCCATGCGATGCACGGTTTGGCGCGTTCTTTGGTGCGCAATATGGTCGTTGGTGTTCACGAGGGCTACAAGCGCTCCCTGGAGATCAACGGCGTTGGTTATAAGGTTGAGCAGAAGAAAGAATATCTTGTCTTCTCGCTGGGTTATAGCCATCCAATCTATTACGAAGTGCCCGAGGGCTTGAAGGCCACCCTTGAGGGTGCGAACCGCATCAACCTGGTGGGTGCGGACCGCCAGCTCCTCGGTTCCGCAGCGGCCAAGATCCGCTCTTTCAAGCGCCCCGAACCTTACAAGGGCAAGGGCATCAAGTACCTCGAAGAGGTCGTGCGCCGAAAGGAAGGCAAGTCGGGCGCGCGCTAAGCGTCCGGCGGCCTGTGGAGACCGACGATGGTAAACAAGAGCAAAAGAGTTTCCGCGCGTTTGCGCCGCAAGGCGGCCATTCGCAAGCGCATCTCCGGCACGACCGAGCGTCCGCGTTTGTGCGTCTTCCGCACCAGCGAGCATATGTACGCCCAGGTGATCGTCGACGAGAAGCAGGGCAGCAAGACCCTCGTCACCGCTTCTACGCGGTGTGCAGAAATTGCAGCTCAGCGCGAAGGGAAGAAGAAGAGCGAGCGCGCCGCAATGGTGGGCAAGCTCGTCGCCGAGCGTTGTGCTGCGGCGGGGATCAAGAAGGTCGTTTTCGACCGCAACGGGTTCATCTATCACGGCCGCATCAAGGCGGTGGCAGATGCAGCTCGCGAAGCCGGCCTCGAATTCTAAGAGTTGGGTTCACAAAAATATCTCGGCTGCGTTTCGTGCCGAGCTTGTTGACACGTATCTGCGGCTGGGGTAAAAGGCCCCGCTCTCCGTTGAGGGGAGTGTTTGCTTTGTGGACCTGGCCTTATAGGGAGCATGAAATTGGCGGTGCTCAAAGAGACTGAACAAGAGCTGACCGACAAGGTGGTCAGCATCAATCGCGTCGCCAAGGTGGTCAAGGGCGGCAAGCGTTTCAGCTTTAGCGCGCTTGTCGTTGTTGGTGACGATGAAGGTCGCGTAGGGATCGGTATGGGTAAAGCCAACGAGGTCCCCGAAGCGATCCGCAAGGGGAATGAACATGCGCGTAGAAACATGTTCACCGTGCCCGTTCTCCGCGGCACGATTCCCCACGAAGTCGTTGGCCACCATGGTGCTGGTCGCGTTCTTTTAAGACCGGCCAGTGAAGGTACGGGCGTTATTGCCGGTGGTCCGGTGCGCGCGGTCCTGGAAGCGGTTGGCATTCACAACGTGCTGACCAAATCCTTGGGAACATCGAACGCGACCAACGTGGTTCGCGCTACGGTGAATGCCCTTAAGGCCCTCGTGAGCCCAGACGACATGGCCCTTCGCCGCGACAAGACGGTCGAGGATCTGGGTCACCACATTCCGTGACCTGAAAGGGAATTTGGTGATGAGTCTTCAAGTGATTCTTCGCAAGAGCGGCATCGGTCGTGTTCAGCGTCAGCGCGACACGCTCCGTGGCCTCGGGCTGACTCGCCTCAATCAAGAGCGCATTTTGAAGGATACGCCTGCAATTCGCGGCATGATTCAAAAGGTGTGCCACTTGGTCGAATGGCGGGTGGTTGAAGATCAAAAGGGCGCTGAGTAAGCGCGAGTGAGTATACGATGAGCGAGCTCAGCAACCTCCATCCGTCTGTAGGGGCGGTTCATAAGAAGAAGCGCGTCGGCCGTGGTGAATCCTCTGGTTGGGGTAAAACCTCTGGTGTCGGCGGCAAAGGTCAGACCGCACGTCAAGGCAAGGGTAAGCCTGGAATCGGTTTTGAAGGTGGCCAGATGCCTCTTCATCGCCGTTTGCCGAAGCGTGGGTTCTTCAGCCGCAATCGCATCGAATATGCCATCGTCAATGTTGGTGAATTCAGCGGATTTGCAGCGGGCACGGTCGTTGACCTCGATTACTTGCGTTCGCGCGGTATGGTGAAGAAGGGCCTTGATTTCCTCAAGGTTCTTGCCGAAGGCGAGCTTTCTACAAAGCTTGTGGTTCGCGCCCACAAATTCAGCGAAGCGGCTGTTAAAAAGATCACAGAGGCCGGCGGTCAAGTCGAGCTGGTCGAGATCTGAAAGGCGGCTTCGTGGGCACCATTCTGAAGATCTTCCAGATTACTGAACTGCGAAAGCGTCTTCTTTTAACTCTGGGCTTGTTGGCGGTCTATCGTTTGGGCGTCTTCGTGACGTTGCCGGGCGTGGACCGTGTCAACATGGCCAAGTTTATGGCGACGCAGTCCAACTCCTTCCTCGGCCTGTTCAATATGTTCAGCGGCGGGGCTGTGGCGCAGCTCAGTGTATTCGCCTTGGGCGTCATGCCCTACATCTCTGCCTCCATTATTTTCCAGTTGTTAACGGTTGCAGTTCCTACCCTTGACCGACTGAATAAAGAAGGCGAGCAAGGCCGCAAGAAGATCAATCAGTGGACGCGATATGCGACGGTCGGGCTCTCGATCGTGCAGGGCTTTTTTATTGCGCTGTGGCTTGAGAGCTTGAGCACCCAGGGTGGTGCGGGTGAAATCGTTCATAATCCCGGAAGCCTGTTCTTCCGCTTTATGACCGTGATCACTCTGACGACCGGTACCGCTTTCGTTATGTGGCTCGGCGAGCAGATTACCGAGCGCGGCATCGGAAACGGGATGAGCTTGATCATTATGGCCGGTATCGTGGCGGGGTTGCCCACCGCGCTGCTCCAGATCAAGCAGATGGTGCAGGGCGAGCAGATGACCTTGTTTGGTCTCATCGCTTTGGCCGGCATCGTTCTTCTCGTGATCGGGGCCATCGTGTTCGTGGAGCGCGGTCAGCGGAGGATTCCTGTTCAATACGCCAAGCGTTTGGTCGGCAACCGGGTGGGTGCGGCGCAAAGCACGCATTTGCCTCTGCGGGTCAATATGTCGGGCGTCATTCCTCCGATTTTCGCGTCTTCCATTCTGATGTTCCCGGCGACGATTGCCAGCTGGACAGAAGCGAGCTGGATGCAGTCCATTCAGGCGGCTTTGATGCCTGGTGACTGGCGTTACACCTGCTTCTACTGCTTGCTGATCGTTTTCTTCTGTTTCTTCTACACTTCGGTGACGTTCAATCCCGTCGATGTAGCCGAGAACCTGAAGAAATATGGTGGTTATATTCCCGGTATTCGTCCGGGTACCAAGACGGCTGAGTATATCGACCACGTATTGACGCGCCTGACGTTCTGCGGTGCGATTTACGTGTCGGCGGTATGCATTCTGCCGATGATCATTCAGGACAAGTTCCATGTATCGTTCTATTTTGGTGGAACTTCCCTGCTCATCATCGTCTCCGTGGCCCTCGATACGGTTCAGCAGATCGAGAGTCACCTCATCAGCCGCAATTACGAAGGCTTTACTGCCGATAAAGGTCCGCGCATCCGTGACAGGCGGAATGAAGGGGCTCCAGCATGAATGGTAGCAAGTTTGCGACTCGTTTGATGTTACTGGGTGCTCCTGGCGCGGGTAAGGGAACTCAGGCAGTTCGCCTTGTGGATGAACTCGGCATTCCCCAGATCTCTACGGGAGATTTGCTTCGCAACGCGGTTGCCGCTGGTACCGCGCTGGGAAAAGAAGCGCAATCTTACATGGGAGCGGGCAAGCTCGTTCCCGATGAATTGGTGTTGTCACTGGTGGTTGCGCGCCTGGCCGAGCCTGATGCAGCGAAGGGTTACATCCTCGATGGATTCCCTCGCAATTTGTCTCAAGCTGAGGCGTTGGTATCCCGCGGGATTGTGCTCGATCGGGTGCTGAGCCTCGATGTTCCAAAAGAAGCTTTGATGGAACGCCTGACCGGACGCCGGATTTGCCGCGCTTGCCAGGCGAGCTACCATCTGAGCTTTAACCCGACCAAAGTGGAAGGCATCTGCGATCGTTGCGGGGGGGAGACGTATCAGCGCAAAGATGACAGCGCCGATGTGATCGCCAACCGCCTCGATGTGTATGAAGCTCAGACTGCGCCCCTGCTCGACTATTACGAAAAGATGGGCATCTTGCGTCGGGTGAATGGAACGGGTTCAATTGAGGGCATTTATGCTGCCCTCAAAGATGCGCTGGTGATGTGAAGTCGCTCGATATTTAAGGCAAAAAGGGCTTTCGTTGGCCCTTTTGTCGTAACGAGCGCCGATTTCTGTTTTCAGCGAAGCCGACTTCGTGTATATGGAGCCCCTTCACTTCGGGGCCTGCCGCGAGCGTGGCTTCCGAAAAAGATTTGGAGCAACGATGAAAGTCCGGGCTTCCGTTAAAAAAATTTGCGACAAGTGCAAGGTGATCCGCCGCCATGGTCAGGTGCGGATCATTTGCGAAAACCCTCGCCACAAGCAGCGTCAGGGCTGAGGCAGGAGAGAGATTATGGCTCGTATCGCCGGTGTTGACCTTCCGCGCAACAAGCGGATTGTCGTGGCCCTGACGTACATTCACGGGATCGGTCGTTCTACGTCCGCGATGATCCTCGATAAGTGCGGCATCGACCACAATCTGAGAACAGATAACATGTCTGAAAACGACGTGCGCCTGATCAGAGGTGTGATCGATGAAGAACTGAAGGTCGAAGGTGATTTGCGTCGCGAAGTTCAGCTGAACATCAAGCGTTTGATGGACCTCGGTTGCTACCGCGGTTTGCGGCATCGCCGTGGCCTCCCGGTACGTGGCCAACGCACCAAGACGAATGCGCGTACCCGTAAAGGACCGCGCCGCATCGTGATGAAGAAGAAGAAGTAGGCCGAGGACGAGAGAAATGGCGAAATACTCAGCGGCCAAGGCCGGTAAAAAGAAGGTTCGTAAGAACATCCAGTCGGGGGTTGCCCATATTCGCGCAACCTTCAACAACACGATCGTGACGATCACCGATGTTCAGGGCAACTGCGTGGGTTGGTCCTCTTCAGGGAGCCGCGGGTTCAAGGGCAGCCGTAAGAGCACTGCTTTTGCAGCCCAGCTTGCAGCCGAAGAAGCGGCCCGTCGCGCCCAGGAGCACGGCATGTCTTCCATCGCAGTTTACGTTAAAGGCCCGGGCGCTGGTCGCGAATCGGCTCTGCGCGCTTTGGCCAGCTGCGGGTTTAAGGTCACCAGCATCCGTGACGTGACCCCCGTTCCTCACAATGGTTGCCGTCCGCCCAAGCGTCGGCGGGTCTGAAAGAGGTCAGAGAGATGGCTCGTTATACCGGATCCGTCTGCCGCATGTGCCGCCGCGAGGCGACGAAGTTGTATCTCAAGGGCGATCGCTGCTTCTCCGAAAAATGCGCGTTTGATCGCCGCCCCTACGCTCCTGGTCAGCATGGTCAGGGCCGCATCCGCCCCAGCGATTACCGCGAGCAGTTGCGTGAAAAGCAAAAGGTGAAGCGCATTTACGGTTTGCTCGAAAAGCAGTTCTTCTTGTATTTCGAGAAGGCCGATCGCATGAAGGGCGTCACGGGTGAAAACCTGCTCAACCTTTTGGAGCGCCGCCTCGACAACACCATCTACCGCCTGGGCATGGCTTCCAGCCGCCAGGAAGCGCGTCAGATGCTGCGTCACAATCACTTCCTGCTGAACGGCAAGAAGGTCAACATCCCTTCATTGCTCGTCCGCGAGAACGATGTGATCGAAATCAAAGAAGGCAGCCGCAAGGTCAAGTGCGTGACCGATGCTCTGGAAGCCGCTGCAACCCGTTCAACCATGTCCTGGCTTGAGCTGGATGCGAAGAACTTCAAGGGTACCGTCAAAGGTTTGCCTGTCCGCGAAGAGCTGACGACCCCTGAAATCAACGAACAGCTGATCGTCGAACTCTACAGCAAGTAAGCGACTGTTTCATCATCGGCCGCGGGGGGGAGGTTTTCGGTCTCTTTGGGAGAGAAGGGATCGAAAGTGGTCCCAACGCGGCTGTTCCGTAAAAGGATTCCCTCATGGAATCGATGGATATTGTCTCCAAAAACTGGCGTGAACTCCTGCGTCCAAGGGATGTCAAGCTCGTCGAGCAGACGCCCACTTATGGCAAGTTCGTCGCCGAACCTTTTGAGCGTGGCTTTGGGATCACCCTCGCGAACTCATTGCGCCGCATTTTGTTGTCCTCCCTTCAGGGGGCAGCGATCACCGGCGTCCGCATTGACGGCGTGCTGCATGAATTCAGCAGCATTCCCGACGTGCGCGAGGATGTGACCGACATCATCCTGAACCTGAAGCAGGTGCGCTTTAAGACCCACGCGGTTGAACCGAAGGTTGTGCGCATCGAGCATACGGGCGAAGGCGTGGTGACTGCGGGCGACATCATCTGCGATCACTCGATCAAGGTGCTGAACCCCGAGCAGCATATCGCCACGGTCAGCGAAGGTGGACGCCTCGTGATGGAGCTGACGGTGCGCACCGGTTACGGCTTTAAGCGCGCCGAAGACAACAAGACCGAGTCGATGCCGGTGGGCACCATCGCGATCGATTCGATGTACAGCCCCATCAAGCGCGTCAACTACAACATCACCAATGCGCGTGTCGGTCAGCGCACCGATTACGATCGCATGGTCCTCGAGATCTGGACGGATGGCAGCGTGGCCCCTGGCGATGCGCTCGCTTATGCCGCCAAGATCCTCAAGGAACAGGCTTCGGTTTTCATCAACTTCGATGAAGAAGAAGAGCCTGAATACGAAGAAATCCCCGAACCGAGCGAAATCTTGCTCAACGAGAACCTCTATCGCAGCGTCGACGAGTTGGAGCTCTCGGTCCGTTCGGCCAATTGTCTTCAAAATGCCAATATCAAGCTGATCGGCGAACTCTGCATGAAGAGCGAAGCTGAGATGCTCAAGACCAAGAACTTCGGCCGGAAGTCGCTGCGTGAGATCAAGGAGATCCTGCAGACGATGGGGCTGAGCCTCGGGATGGATCTCGAGGGTTGGAACCCTGACGCGCGGCGCAAGTAGCGCGGGGTAAGTACAGGAGAACGCACATGCGTCATCGTAAGTCCGGCAGAATCCTTGGCCGCAATTCGAGCCATCGTAACGCGATGTTCCGCAATATGGTGACCTCCCTCTTCGTCGAAGAGCGCATCGAGACCACCGCTGCCAAAGCCAAGGAACTTCGTCGCATTGCAGAGCGTCTGATCACCTCTGCCAAGCGCAACGCCCAGAGCGTCGTCGCTCAGGCCGTCAACGAGAACGACAAGAAGGTCGCCGAAGCGAGCCGCGTCGCCGCGATCCGTCAGGCGGTCAAGACCGTTCGTTCCCGCGAAGCCTTGCAGAAGCTCTTCAACGTGTTGAGCGAGCGCTACATCACCCGCCCCGGTGGTTATACCCGCATCATCCACACCCGTCGTCGTTTGGGCGACGCGGCCGAGATGGCGATCATCGAGCTCGTGACCGACAAAGCGGCTGAACCCGTAGTCGAGAGCGACGATGTCAACGCGGTTGCCGCCGAAGCAGCAGTCGCTGACAAGGCCGAAGGCACCAGCGCCGAGTGATCCGTTAACTGCGATCCTCTACGCCAAAAAAACCTCGCATTTTGCGGGGTTTTTTTATGCCTAAAATCTTTTGAAGCCGCCGGAAGAAGTCGCGTTGTCAGCCGACAACGATGGATTACTTTGCCGGGTGTTCGCGTTGAGGCGCGAAGACGGCGGTTTTTCTCCTCGAATTTGCGCGATGTCAGCGATCAATCGATGTCTGTGATGCCCGCCTGCTGCAGTTGTTCGCGGGTGACGAGGTTTGCGGACTCGTTCTCCTCATCGTACACCACCAGCGTTTTGCCTTTGCGGAGCTGATGCATCACGTTTTCGACGCGCGTTTCGAGGGGGACTTCTGTCAAGCCGTAATCTGTGCCGTCGCGCGTGACAAATTCTTCGATCATGCGCCTCAATGTGGCTTCGGGGATGCGTTCGTAGGGGACCACAACCATGATGGACTCCGATCATTGCGTTTGAAAGCCCGTATACCCCTTTTGGTCAGGGGCGTCAGTGCGTTTTTCGCAAAAAGAAGGGTGATTTTGATGACGACAGAATATCGCTACGTGGAAACAAGCACTGTAACCGATGAAGAATTGACTCGCCTGGTCAATGCAAATACCCATGAGGGATGGCATTACGAGGGGGTTCAGTTCGCAATGAGGGAGTCTTCCAAGCGGCCGGCCATGGCATTCCTGTTGTTCACACGCCCTGAGCAGACGCTTGAGGAAGAAGCGGCCCCCATCCTCGATACCCTGTAGAGGATGAGACTTTGACGCGCCGAATCTTTGCATCCACCCTTGCATCCCGCACTCTGCCTTCTGTTTTTGGCGTCATATCCCTTGACGTTTGAGGGCTGATCGGGTGGGATATCTTCAACAGACCCCCATAGGAGAGCTTATGTCTGGAACATATTTTTTGATCATCGATCCGCAGGTGGATTTCTGCGCGCCGGAAGGGAAGTTGTCGTTTCCGGGGGCAGATGCCGAGATGTCGAGGCTGGCCGGAGTGGTGAATCGGCTTTGTCCTTTCATCGACAAACTCTTCGTGAGCCTCGACACGCACCATATCTGCGACATCGCACATCCCATTTTCTGGTGTGATGCGGATGGGAACGCGCCGAAACCCCTCACCCTCATCACCGCAGAGGATGTTTTACTGGGGAAATGGAAGGCGCGTAACCCTGAAGATCGGGTTCGGGCGCTCGATTACGTGCAAAAACTCAGTACACAGGGGAAAAATCACATCATCTGGCCGGAGCATTGCATCTTCGGCACGCCGGGTCACGCGGTCATCGAGCCGTTGCAGAGCGCACTCGAGGCTTATGAGCGCGAAAAAGCGACGGGGATCGAATACATCGTCAAGGGTCTGAACCGCTATACCGAGCATTTCTCTGCAGTTCGCGCAGAAGTCGTGGATCCCAACGATCCCGACACCGATCGCTGCGCCTATTGGGCAGAGATTTTTGACGCTGCCGATCGACTTTACGTAGCAGGCGAGGCGAGTTCCCATTGCCTGGGCGGAACAGTGAGGGATCTGGTGGCCGAAAGGCCGAGCATCGCCCAAAAAATGATCTTGATCCGCGATTGCATCGGCTGTGTACCCGGATTCGAAGAGCGTGGCGCCGCATTTTTTGCCGATATGAAGCGCGCAGGCGCAGTCGAACAGTTCAGCACCGATCTCTGAGGCGTAAAACGCGCCTTCTCCTGCCATAAAATCCCCATCATCACCATACATTGATCGTTATCCCGCTCGAAAAGTCGCAGCATTTGCGTACGAGACCAGATTTATATGCGGAAAACGGTCATCTTCAGCATACAATGCCTGCTTTCAAGTAGAAATGATCGAGAATTCTAATGATGCTGCCTGCTTTCAGCCTGCAAAAGGACTGAGCTGGTTAAAAACTGTGGCTTTTTCTGCTATTGAAATGCTGATGTTTGCCGACCTTGAGCAATTAACCTGTAGAAAATCTGTGATGTGGTTTAAAAATGCCTGTTTAATATCGTATGAGCCGATGTTTTGAGGATACATTACGGGATTGATTGCTGAAGAAGTTTAGATATCAGACAGCAAGACCTCTTTTGCAGGCGGATTACAAGCGGTGTAATGTGGAGGGAGGGGATTTCAGCGAGGAGAAGTTAAAGGGTGGGCAGGCGAAAGCGCTTTTACTGAAGGAGTGCTTGCGAAATCAGAAGATGATTTCCTTCATCTTGGTGAGCTTCTTCAGGAGTTCGGGGGCGCCGGTGACCACTTCCTGGCTGCGCTCGAGGCTGGTCTTGATTTCGGAGACAGCCACGTCGCTCAAAAGGGCGGTCTTGGGCTTCTTGGCCATTTCTTTGGGCGCATTTGTAACGAGTGCCTTGCCCGTATCGACCAATCCGGAAGCGCGAGAGGGCATATCCGCGAGGCTCTGAAGGGCGACCGTGATGCTTTCCTTCAGGTTTTCGGCGTTCTGAATGGCAGAGACCTTGTCTTTGTTCTTGCGGGTCCTGGCGGACTTGGCGATCTCGTCGAACGTCTTGCTGGCGTCGAGATTCAGTGCCTTGGCCAGATCGGAGGAAGCGCGATCGAGGGTCTTATCTGCGAAGACATACTGCGCGTAAAGGGTCTCTGCTTCTTTGTTGTAGTTGTCGATGCTGCTTACGCTCACGGTCTTGTAAGTGATTTTGACCTGGTTTTCGCCTGCCTTGGCACCGAAGACGTCAAAGTCGGTGTCTGCGAACTTGCTGTAATCGCCGCCCAGATCGGTGATGGCGATCGTGTTGTCGACGGCCTTGGCACCAGTGGCCTTGGCGGCTTTTTGCATCGCGCCGCAACCGAGAGAGAGGGACAGGCAAAGGCAGGAAACGAGAAGAGCAATCTTGGAACGCATAAACATTCTCCTGAGGTTTAAAAATCAACCACCATGATTGATCGATGTTGTGAGCGCATATCTCACATGGCGGCGCAGTTTGCAAGATGCGAAAGCGTTTATTTTAGGCTTTTTGGCAGAGGACGGTGATCGGGCTGTCGAGATCGAGGGCGGAAGGCTGTGCTGTGGCGCCTTTTTCGAGGAGCGCGTAGGCGGTCGCGAGGATTTCGCCACTGATGTAGGTTTGCTGCGATTCGATCGCGTCGCGGAGCTCGTCGTCGTCGGTCTGGAAGGTGACGGCGATGCGATCGGTGACCGCAAGGCCCATCTCTTTGCGCAGGCGCTGCATCTGGCTGACGATTTCGCGGGCGAGGCCGCGGCGCAGGAGCTCGGGATCGAGGCTTTGGTCGAGGGCTACGGTCATGGGACCGTCGGTTTCGATGACGACGTCGCCTTTGGCGGAGCGGGTGACGATCACATCTTCGAGGGTAATCGCGTCTTCGCCCACCATCACCTGGCCGCCGTTTTGCAAAACGTCGAATTCCGCGCGCGTAAACTCGGCGATCTTGGCGGCGACGTCCTTCATGCGCTTTCCGAGCTTGCGGCCCAGAGTCTTGAAGTTGGCTTTAAAGCTTAAGGTGGCGAGTTCCGCGTCGTCTGCGAGGAGTTGCATGCGCTCGACGTTCAATTCTTCGCAAATCTGGTCGGTTGCGCGCTCCAGGGCGGCCCGCTGTGCGGCGTCGTGCAGGATCACCGTGACGCAGCGGAGGGGCTGGCGGATCTTCAGCTGATGGCGTTCGCGCAAAGTGCGGCCCATGCGGACCACCTGGCGGGTTAAAGCGACGCTCGCCTCCAGATCGCGGTCGATGAGCGAGGCGTCGGGCATGGGGTAATCGCAGAGATGCACGGAATCGAGGCCTTTTTCGGCGGCTCCGGGCTCGACCACGAGGCTTTGGTAAATCGATTCGGCCAGATAGGGCAAAACCGGCGCGCAAAGCTTTGAGAAGCAGGTGAGCGCTTCATAGAGGGTGGCGTAGGCGCAGGCTTTGTCGCGGCGGCCCTCGGCGTTGTCGGCGCTCCTCCAGAACCGGCGGCGGCTGCGGNNGCGGCGGATGTACCAGTTGGTGAGGTGATCGATGAAGCCGAGCAGCGGCGGGATCACCTTATACAGATAGCAACCCTCCATCTCGCGGTTGACCTCGGCGATCAGGCTTTGGAGCATGGAGAGCAGCCAGCGGTCGAGATCGGGGCGCTCGGCTACGGGCACGGGCGGCTGACCCTCGAGACCGGTGATCGGCGACCAGCCGTCGATGTTGGCGTACTGCACAAAGAACGACCAGGCGTTGCGCAGCGGCAGCTGAACCGTGCGGACCACTTCCTTGACGCCCTTTTCGGAGAACTTGAAGGGCTCCGCGCGCACCACGGGCGAGTTTAAGAGGCAGGCGCGCAGGGCGTCGGCACCGTAAGCGTCGAGGATCTGATTGACCGGCGGGTAGTTGCGCTTGGACTTGCTCATCTTGGAGCCGTCTTCGGCGAGCACCAGGCCGTTGACCACCACGTTCTTAAAGGGCGGCTTGTCAAACAGCGCCGTCGAGAGCACGAGCAGCGTGTAGAACCAGCCGCGCGT
>DBWM01000060.1:104301-132186 GCA_002309015.1 Myxococcales bacterium UBA1238
CTCTTTGTTTTCAAAGGGATAGTGGTTTTGCGCGTAAGGCATGGAGCCCGATTCGAACCAGCAGTCGAACACGTCCGAGATGCGCTTCATATGCCCGCCGCAGCTGCAGGGCATGGTGAGGTGATCGATCTTGTGCGGGTGCAAGTCGGTGACCTGGGCGCCGGTCAGCTGCTCCAGTTCGGCGATGGATCCGATGCATTTTTCGGCGCCGCAGGCTTCGCAATGCCAAATCGGGATCGGCGTACCCCAGAAGCGGTTTCGCGAGACGTTCCAGTCGCGGGCGTCCTGCAGCCAGTTGCCGAAGCGCTTTTGACCGATCGCCTCGGGGACCCAGTGGATTTGTTCGTTTAACTGCATCATGCGATCGCGGAGGGCGGTCACCTTGACGAATCGCGCCGAGACGGCTTTGTAGATGAGGGGCGTGCCGCTGCGCCAGCAGTAGGGGTAGCTGTGCTGGACGGTGTCCTGTTTGAACAGGCGGCCCTTGGCCTTGATCGCGCGGATGAGATCGGGATCGGCTTCCTTGACGTTGCGGCCCTCAAAATCGGGGACTTTGCTGTTGAAGCGGCCTTCGTCGTCGACGGTGAGCAGCAGTCCGATGCCCTGGGCGCGGCAGGCGTTGAAGTCGTCTTCGCCAAAATCGGGGGCCATATGAACCAGGCCCGTGCCGTCGGCGGTGGTCACGTGACCTGCAGGGATCACCACGAAGCAGTTGCCCTGGGGCTTTTGCAGGTTTGCGAAGTAATCGAAGAGCGGTTTGTACGAGCGCCCGACGAGATCGCGGCCCTTCATGCGCGAGAGGATTTGGGCGTCTTTTCCGAGGACCGCCTTCAGGCGCGCTTCGGCCACAATATAGATCGTGTCGTCGCCCGGCTTCTGCGCCTTGACGTAATCGATGTCTTCGCCCACCGCGACCGCCTGGTTTGAAGGCAGCGTCCAGGGCGTCGTGGTCCAGATGAGCAGGCAGGCGTCCTCGTCCAAAAGCGGCATCTTGACGGTGATCGCGGGATCCTGCACGTCGCGGTAATCGAGGTTCGCTTCAAAGTTGGAGAGCGCCGTCGAAAGTCGCCAGGAATAGGGCATGACGCGGAAGTCTTTGTAGACCAGGCCTTTGTCCCAAAGCTGCTTAAACACCCACCAGACCGACTCCATGAAGCTCGGCTGCATCGTCTTGTAGTCGTGGTCGAAATCGACCCAGCGCCCCAGGCGATCGATCGTCTGCCGCCATTCCGACGTGTATTTCAAAACGCCCGCGCGGCAGGCTTCGTTGAATTTGTCGACGCCGTAGGCCTTGACCGAGCTCGGTCCCGAGAGGCCGAGGGTCTTTTCGATCTCCATCTCGATGGGCAGCCCGTGGGTATCCCAGCCAAAACGCCGCTCCACGCGACGCCCGCGCATGGTCCAGTAGCGCGGCACGATGTCTTTGATGGTGGAGGCGACCAGATGGCCGTAATGGGGCAGACCGGTGGCAAAGGGCGGGCCGTCAAAAAACACGTAGTCCGAGCCTTCGGGGCGGGCGTCGATGGATCGCTTAAAAACGCCGCGATCCCGCCAAAGCTGAAGGATATTCTGTTCTTGTTCGGGGAAGGATTGCTGGTTGTCGATGGGCTTAAAAATCGACATGGTGACTCCTGCGCGCAAATAGGGGCTGCGGATTACAAAATTTTGTGGGAGAGCGCAATCGCACAGTTTGGGGCGGCCTGAGCGGGGTTCAGCGGACGCATTTGAGGCCGATGAGGGCGATCAAAAGGAGCAGTAAAAAACCGCCGCGCGCGGGGCTTAAGGTTTCGCCCAAAAACAGCCAGCCGAGCAGGACGGCGCCCGCCGTGCCGATGCCGGTCCAGACGGCGTAAGCGGTGCTGATGGGGAGCTGTTTGGCGGCGAGTCCCAGTAAAATCATGCTGCCTGCGGCGCAGACGATGGTGACGATGCAGGGCAATGGCCGCGTGAACCCCTGCGAGACCTTGAGCGCGATGGCCCAGGCGGTCTCGAGCAGGCCCGCAACAAAAAGGAGGATCCATGAGAACGTCATGGGTGCCGCTTTTAAGAGAGCGCCCCGGGCGATGCAAGCGAAAGATGGGGCAGGAGAGCGCTCCCTGCGAAAAGCCCCCTGTAGGATTCCTGAAGCCTTGCGGATGCCGGTCGCCTGAAGTGCCACGTGGGCCGTTCAAAGCAAAAAGCCGATGCCCAGGGTTGCGTTGAGGTTGGGGCCCGTCGGCTCTGCATCTGTTCCAATGGCGAGGCCACCAGAGCTGACGAAAAGCTCGACGGGAATATAGAACCAGGAGGTGATGCTGTAGTTGAACTCGAGCCCGGCCCGATAGAACACGTCATCGAAGGCTCCCTTCATCAGGTCACCGAGCGCGCCGAGAAAGCCAATGTTGATCGAAAGGGCGATGTTGCCGTCGTTGATCAGATAAAAATGCGGATCGATCACAAGGGCGAGGTTAAATACGGTCCAGTAAAGGCCAAAATGCTTCCAGCGGTAGCCCATGCCATGACCAGGGTGGCACTCGACTCGTTGTAGCCACCGCAGCCCTCCTGGCAAAACGAATCTTCGTCATCCTCTTTATAGTAAGGGTGGTGGACATAAGACGGCCCCAGCTCAAGCTTGAAGTCGAACCCCGTATTTTTGAGCGGTTTTGTGGGGCGCTGTTCCGCTTGCGGGGCTGAGGGCGTTGCAGGGGATGAGGGCGGCGTCGATGTTTCCTGCGCCTAGGCTTGCGCGCTGAGGGTGAGCGCTGCGGCCCATGTCATCAGATGCGTTTGCATAAAAACTCCCTTGTGAACGAAAGCGCGTTTTATGACAGATCGATGAGGTTTGATGCAATAGGGTGAGGATGCCCTCCGTGAGTTTTGCTTTTTTGAACCGAAAAGCTTCATTTGAGCGCGTATGGGGCATCCTCGGCAAAAAAACTGCGGAAGGTCATGCAGGTGCCAGCGGTCCGTATGCGGGGGCGGCCGCGATCTCCATACCAAACGCCGCATGATTTGCTACAATCTTTGGGCGGAGGGCATCGATGGAAATCAAACGCTGCACCCGGGATTCGGCTTTCAAGGGGCTCTTTAAGGAACCCAAATACCTCCTACAGCTCTATCAAAGCCTGCATCCCGAAGACCAGACGACGACGGCAGACGACATCCAGACGGTGACGCTCGAATCGATGTTTGTGGCGCACGCGCTCTACAACGATCTCGGTTTTCGCATCGGCGATCGCCTGATCGTGATGGTGGAGGCCCAGTCAACCTGGTCGCCCAACATCGTGTTTCGCGCGGTGTATTATCTCATACAAACCTATTGGAACAGCTGTATTCCGGATCGCCATCTGATCTATGAAAATGCGCGCATCCGCCTGCCCAGGCCCGAGCTCTATGTGATTTACACAGGTCATCAGGGGAGCCATCCCGACCATCTGTCACTCAAATCGCTCTTCTTTGATGCCAATGAATGCGATGTTGAGACGCTGCCCTGCGATTTGGATGCCACCGTACATGTCATCTATGACACCACGTCGAAGGGCATCATCTGGGAATACATCACTTTCTGCCAGGTCCTGGAAGACCAGTTCCGCATCCACGGGCGCACGCGCAAAGCCGTCGAAGAAGCGATCCGCATCTGTCAGGACCGCAACATCCTCACTGAATACCTGGAAAAACGAAAGGTGGAACTCATGGACTTCATCGATTACATGTTCGATCAGGAAGCCGTTACGCGCGACTGGCTGGAACACGAATGCCGCAAAGCCGCAGCCAAAGCCGCTGCTGAAGCCGCCGCGAAAGCCACCGCAGAAGGCAGGGCAGAAGGCAGGGCAGAAGGCAGGGCAGAAGGCAGGGCAGAAGGTCGGGCAGAAGGCAGGGCAGAAGGCAGGGCAGAAGGTCGGGCAGAAGGCAGGAATGAAGAAAGGCTCCGTCTGCTTTCAAAGCTGATGAGATCGATGTCGCCTGATCAGGCGATGGATGCCCTCGACATCCCACTCGATCAGCGCGCCTATTACGCCGAACAGATCGCCCAACAACATCTGTGAGCCTTAGGCGGTTGTTTTCCACGCTGCAGGGGACGCTTTCAGAAGACGGGCCTTCCGATTTCTCACCCAAAACACATCTTTGTTGCATTTGAAACCGTAGAAGACCGCCCTGGAGCGTCCGGGGTAGGTGTTCTACAGGGTAGAAGAGCAGGCTGGAGCGTCCGGGGTAGGTTTTCTACGGGGTAGAAGAGCAGGCTGGAGCGTCCGGGGTAGGTGTTCTACGGGGTAGAAGACGAGGCTGGAGCGTCCGGGGTAGGTGTTCTACGGGGGCGAAGACGAGGCTGGAGCGTCCGGGGTTGGTTTTCTACGGGGGCGAAGGGCAGACTGGAGGGTTTTGTGCTCATTTTGCCGCATAAAAAGCTATCAAATAAGCCTCGATTCTGCTAATCACCCTGAATCGTGATCGCATTTGGGATTTTTTGAGCAGAGAAAGGCTGCAGGATGAAGGTTAAAACCTACAAACTCTCCCAGTTTCCCCTCACCACCCTCCTGGCCTATGCCGAGAGCTTTAAGCGCATCGTGGACGACAAGCTGGCGGCGGAGCGGCGGGAGCTCGCGGGGGATCTGAACGAAACTTACGCGGCGCTCAACAAGCAGCGGGCGACGGAGGAGACGCGGTATGCGGGGGCCATCGAGGAGGCGGATCGCATGGCGGATCGCGCGTGGTACGGGCTCGATTATCAGGCTCAGGCTTCGGCGCTTCATTACGATGAGGCGGTTTGTGAGGCCGGTGAACAGGTGCTCGAGGTGATCGATCGCATCGGGAATCCCACTTATTTGAGTTACGCGGTCGAGTACGACCAGCTGAACCTGCTTTTGACCGCGCTCCGCGAGCTGCCCCCCGAGGTTTTGGAAAAGGCGGCCTGCAGCGGGTGGGTGGCCGAGCTCGAGCGCCGCTGGAACGCCTTTTTGGAGTTGCGCAAAGAAAAGAACGCGGCCAAGGCGATGGTGGAGACCGGCGCCATGAAAAAGCTGCGCGTCGCGTTCGAGGCCGCCTACCGAACCTTTGTGGAACGCGTCAACGCGCTCCTCGTCCTGGGGAATGCGGCGGATTTAGAGGATTTGGCGAAGACCCTGAACGCGCTCATCGACGAGCACCGCGCGCTGCAGAAGGCGGATCGCACGCGCAAAAAGAAGGCGGCCGAACAAAACGGCTGATGCCCCGGATCCCTGCCGCGCCCTTTCGCTTCCGCCCTCTGATACCTCCGGATTCATTTTCGAACTTTACATTTGCCCCCGCTTGCAGGGCCGCGTTACTTTAGGGCGCTTTTTCGACAAGGTGCCTCATGTTCAACAAATTCTTTCAGTTTTTTGCGGCTGCGCCCCACAAACCGCGCCTGCCCGACGACGAAGTCAAGCGGCTCTACCCGCGCTACCGCTGGCGCATCATGGAATCCACCTTCATCGGTTACGCGCTGTTCTATCTGGTGCGCAACAACATGTCGGTGGTGACCAAGGATTTCGAGACCGCGCTCCATTACAGCGCCTCCGACATCGGCAGCCTCCTCGCGATCACCTCGATCTCGTACGGCGTGGGCAAATTCTTTATGGGCTCGCTCTCGGATCGCAGCGATCCGCGCAAATTTATGGCGGCGGGCCTGCTCATCACCGCGCTCTGCAACTTCGCCTTTGGCGCGATCGCGAGCTTCCCGGTGCATATGCTGCTTTGGGGCATCAACGGCGTCGCTCAGGGCATGGGCTGGCCACCCTGCGGGCGATCCCAGGGGCATTGGTTCAGCAAAGACGAGCGCGGGCTCATGTTCAGCATCTGGAACACCTCGCACAACATCGGCGGCGGCCTTGCGGGGATCGTGGCGGCCTGGGCGGTCACCTCGTTCGGCAGCTGGCAATGGGCGTTCTATTTTCCGGGACTCCTCGCGCTCATCGGTGCCGTCTACGTGTTCCTGCGCCTGCGCGACACGCCGCAATCCGTGGGACTCCCGCCGATCGAGGAATACCGCCCTTCAAAACAGGATGCGGATGCGCCCTCCACCGAGCCCCCTGCGCCTCAGAACGAGCGCGAGCTCAGCTTCCGCGAGCTGTTCGTCGACAACGTCCTGAAGAACAAATATGTGATGCTCATCGCCTTTGCGAACTTCTTCGCCTACATCACCCGCTACTCGATGCTCGACTGGGGCGCCTATTACCTGCGCGAGATGAAGGGCGCCGACGTGATGGGCGGGGGCACGGCGGTGTTGCTCCTCGAGTTTGCGGGCATCGCCTCCACGATCCTCTTTGGCTGGCTCTCGGATCGCATGGGCGGACGCCGCGGTATGGTGGCCTGCCTGGTGATGGTGCCGATCGTGTTCGCGTATCTGGCGATGTGCTTTACGCCCGCGGGTCAGATGGGCCTCGATTTGGCGATGCTCGCGATCATCGGCTTCTGCATTTACCCCGTCATCAACCTGATCGTGATCATGGCCCTCGATTTTACGTCGAAGAAGGCGATCGGGACTGCGGGCGGCTTTGTGGGGCTTTTGGGGTATCTGGGCCGCACGGCCGAAGGGAAGGGCATCGGCGCGCTCAAAACCTACCTGGAGGCGGATTACGGTCTCGAGTTCGCGTGGAAGGTGGTGATGTATTCGATCGTGGCCTGCTCGGTCATCGCGACGCTGCTGCTCGCGTTTACCTGGAGCACCGGTCACCGCAAGGTGGCGTAAGGCTCAGGGCGCAGGCTGGCGTTTGGGCAGCTCCCCCAAAATGGGCAGGCGGAGCTGAAAATGGGGATCGGTGAGGATGAGCGTGATCGCGTAGCTGCTGCCGTTGATCGCGCTCCTGCCCGCAGTCTTTGCGGTGTTCCAGAAACCCTCGCTCGTGATTTCCTTGACGAGCGCAACCCCCTTGTCGAGAAGCCCGCTTTCGAGTTTGAGCCTGAAGGCGATGCGCTGACGGCTCGTTTGCCGGGGTGGCACCTCAAACTGCGGCAAAAGCGAGGTCGCGATCGGATCGCCGTTGTGGCTCAGAAGCAGCTGGTTTTGGCCGATGCGCGCGTTGCGATCGGTGGGGTTGTGGATGTCGAAGGCAAAGCTGACGCCGATCTGCGGCGAGAGCAGGCTCGGCCATTCGGGCTCGACCGATGAAAAATCGATCGTCCATTGCAATTTAAATAAGGGCGACGCTTCCCACGCGGTGCGCGCGATGGGCCCAAAGAAGAAGATCTGGTAGATGCAGAGGGCGATGGTGCCGAGCCAGAGGGTCCCTGCGGTGAAGAGATGTTTGATTTGCTGCAGGCGGTTGCGTTCCGGCGCCTGGCAGGGGATCCATTTGGTGGTCACGAAGGTGCCGAAGGCTGTGGCGCCCAGGATCATCGCGAGGTTGACCGCCGCGAGGCTCAGGTAAATCGCGGTGGCGCTCGCATGGCTGAGCAGCTTTTCGCAAATCATGGGCGGAACCGCAAAGATGCAGCCAAACACGAAGCTCTGCAGCGGCTTCTTTAAATACAAAAACGCCACCTGACTGCTCGGCTTGTAGCAATGCCTCGCCAATGTGGGCCCCATGAAATCGATGGCGAGGCTGAGGGCGAGCACGAGATGGCTGAGTCCCGTGCCGAGCGTTTCGTACCCTTCGGTGAGCCCCACGCGGAGCGCGGTCATCGCGAAGGCGGCGTAAAACAAAAAGAGCAGCGTTTCGTCGAGCGCCTGAATCCAGAGCGGCGGCTCCTTGGGCGGATGCCAGTTCGGATCGTCGCGGTGCAGGTAGAGTTCGTATTCGGCCGAGGCTTTCTCTTTGAGCGGAAACGTGATCATCGGGATCACGATCAGCATGCCCGAGACGAGGAGGTTGGCGAGCAGTTCGGGGTTTCGGTCGATCACCCAGTTCAAAAAGACGCGGCTTGCGGCCATCCAGCTTTCAGGAAAGAAAAAAGTGAGGATGATTTTTTCGACGGTCTCGCGATTTTGAACGAAGAGGGTTCCGAGCCCCGCAAATACGGCTGCGATCGAGAGCGCATAAAGCGAAAACCACAGCAGCGGCCTGGGCCTGGAGGGTGAGGAATGCGGCATAAAATCAGCCCTTTCGAATTATTTTTGTAGAAATCGTTTTTTCTGCTCGATTGATGTGAATAATGCTTCACCGATTCAGTCTATGGCGCAAATTTTGCCCCCACTTACGGAGTTGAGCGATGCGGATGCGTTGGATTCTTTCTCTTCTTTTTGCTTCCCTTTGTTGTTTTTCCACAGTGAGCCTGTCCGGATGCGGCGCGGTTCACAAGGTGGCCAAGAAGGTTGGCGTCAAGGCGAAGACCGTCAAAATCAAGCTGGCCGATCTGGGCAGCGGCTACAGTTCCCTCTCCGACACCAAATGGGACTGCTTCAGCACCAAGTCGAATACCCCTCAGGTCAAGCTTTCCTACAAAAAGGTCGGCATCAGCTCCATCGACGATTTCAATACGTCGGCCAACCTGCTTTACGGCCAATACGTGTTTGCCGATAAGATGCTCGACAAAACCCTCATCGGTCTGACCGAGATCTTCAACCTCAAGCTCGATAAAAAAGCTTACAACGAGATCATCAAGGCGATCCAAAAGCGCGACATCAACCAGATCTCCAAGGTGCGCGAATTAAAGGACATCAAGACCAACGTCACCTTCGCCGTAAAGAGCACCGCAGGGCTTGCGGGCCGCGCCGCCGATATGGTTTCCAAGGGTAAGGCGCTTTACGACAAGGTGCCCGCCCAGGTTCAGGCTGATCCCAGGCGCGTGCTTCTGGCCGACATCGCGTTGTCCGAAGTCAAATCGAGCATCAGCCGCTGCTCCTCCGTGGTCAAGGGCGCGCCCGATTTGGTCAAGAAGCTGACGAAGATCGCCGACGTGCTCTCCTCGGTCATGAAGTACATCTGATCATCGGGGTTTCAGCCTTCGGCCTTCATCCCGCCCATCTTTTTCCTTCCTCCAAAAAAAGCTCCAGATCTTTCACGCGCGGGCGCTCCGTTGGGGGCAACAGCGTAGTGTGCGCTATATGCGGAATCAGCGCCATCGCGATCGGGGCCGCTGCCAGCAGCTTTAACGCCTCTCGTCTCGGCATCAGCGCAGCGTTTTCGGGCTTTTTTTGTTCCGTCATTTCCAGACTCCGGGGATCTTTTGACCGCAATCGGGGCAGCAGCCGTCGCGCAAACGGTTTTCGACGATGCGGTAGCCGTTGCGTTGCAGAACGCGGGCGTTGCATTTGGGGCAGAAGGTGGATTCGCCGTCGAGATCGCGCAGGTTGCCGATGTAGACGTTTTGCAGTCCGCAGTCTTTGGCGGTCTTTCGCGCATCGATCAGCGTCTGCGGCGGGGTTGCGGGCAAATTGCGCGTGCGGTGATCGGGGTGAAAGCGCGAAAAATGGAGCGGCGTCTCGGGGCCCACTTCGCCCGCGATCCATTTCGCCATCTCGGCGATCTTTTTTTGATCGTCGTTTAACGTGGGGATCAGCAGGTTCGTGAGCTCCACCCAGACGCCGGCGGATTTTAAGACTTTGATCGCGGTTTTGACCGGCTCCAGATGCGCGGCGCAATGCTCCACATAAAACGCATCCTCAAAGCCCTTTAAATCGACGTTTGCAGCGGTCACGTAAGGCGCAAGGGCGCGGAGCGGCTCGGGTTCAATGTAGGCGGCGGTCACGAGCACCGTGCGCAGTCCGCGTTCTTTGGCGAGCTTTGCGATGTCGCAGCTGTATTCGTAGAAGACCACGGGTTCCGAATAGGTGAGCGCGATCGAGGGGCAGTCGTTTTCCAGGGCGCGATCGATCAGCGTTTCGGGCGGCGCGCGGTAGACCACCTCCATTTCTTCCACGCCGCGCTGCGAGAGGGTCCAGTTTTGGCACCAGGCGCAGCGGAGGTTGCAGCCAGCGGTCCCGAGCGAGAGGATCCGGCTTCCCGGAAGCATGTGAAACAGCGGTTTTTTCTCGATCGGATCGAGATGTACGGCGGAAGGCAGCCCGTAGACGGTGGAGACGAGCGCGCCGTCCTGATGTTTGCGCACTCTGCAGCGGCCGGTCTGACCTTCGGCCAGGGAGCAATGGTGGGGGCAAAGTTGGCAGGTGAGTCTGTTCACGGTTTGGCGTCCTCTTTTTCGGCATCGACGGTCCAGAATCGCGCAGGATGCGCCTTTTTGTCGGCTTCATCGGCGGTGGGCAGCAGCGCGTGGCGGTTTTGGGCTCTGCGAACCGTCGCTTTCTTTGCAGGCCCGGCGTTTTTTTCATCCAAAGCGGCGGCATTCTTTGCAGGCTCAGGGTTTTTGGCGTGCAAAACCGCAGCTGTCTCTGGCTCATGAGGGTCGTTTTCAGCGGCATCCGTCGCATTTTGCAGGCAGGCAGACAAAATGAGCCCGGAAAGCCCCAGCGCATAAAAACAGCCGAAGATCAGGTTCTCCCGGCGGGCGATCTCTGCAAACAATGCGGTCTCCTTGAAAAAAAGATCCCAACGCTTTCTGCATTGCGTTAAAGAACGAGGGTTTGAACTTCACCTTTTTGGCACAGGATGATCAAGCAAAACAGATGGACCTGGCCCACCTCGGGACGCGGGCTGTACGAGATCACCGATCCCCTGAATGACTGGCTACAGCGCGAGCAGCTCGAAGAGGGGCTCCTCAATGTTTTTTTACAGCACACGAGCGCATCGCTCATCATCTGCGAAAATGCGGATCCAACGGTACAGGAAGACGTGTTAAACGCCTTCGAGCGCTTGTTTCTGGATGGTGATCCGCATTACCGGCACCGGTTTGAGGGCAAAGACGACATGTCGGCCCATTTGCGAACCATCATTACCCAGAGCAGTTTAACGTTGCCGGTGGCCCGGGGGCGGCTTTGTCTGGGCACATGGCAGGGTGTTTTTTTGTTTGAACACCGCATGATCCCGCACAGCAGGCATTTTTTGGCCACATTTTTGTCGTAATTTGCAAACAACGCGGGTTTGAGCGTTGAGAAAGATACAACTGATGGAACAGAGCTTACTTCAAAAGTTTAAGGGCTTCTCGGGATTTACGGAGGATCAGGGGAGGCAGGTCGCCGATTCCTTTGAACTCGTCGAATTTGATGCGGGCGACACGATCACAAATGAAGGTGACGTGAGCGATGCATTGTATATCGTGCTCGAAGGTCGCGTTCGCGTGTATCGCGGAGAGTTGGCGCTGGCGCCGTTGGGCGTTGGCGACGCATTGGGCGGGGTGGGCATCGATCGGGACTCCCGTTATTTGACGACAGCGGTGGCTGAAACGCCGGTGAAGCTCGCCTGTCTGACGAGAGCGGCGGTTCAGAAGGTGATCGAGCGTTCGCCTGAGATGAAGGAGCTCTTTTACAAGGCGCTGGTCAACCATTTGCAGCAGATGCTGGCCGATGTGACCGATGGGATGGCGACGTTGTTGACGGAACGCGGACGTCCGTTGCGCGCTTCGGTGACCGCTCGCCTGCCAAACGGGGAGACGATCACGACGGTACCCGCCACCCGCATGCAAAGATTGCTGCCCGAACGCGTGGATGGTGCCCTTGTTGTGGCGGCGATGCAGGATCGCAGGCTCAAGTCCCTGCGATCTCCGCTGTATGCGTCAGCTGACATCGAGCCTGTAACGGTGGCGCAGGGCGCAGGCAGGACGATCTATCGCCGCAGTGTGGGATTGTTGCTGCTCGCTGCGGGTAGAAGGCTCAATGTACGCCTGCGGATCGGGCCATCTTTGGGTTTCGGGCATCTGGTAGGTGTCGTTGGCGACTCACCTTACACGTTGTCGGAGCTCGTAACCCGTCTCTCCGACGAAATGCACAAGATGGTGAAAGAAAAACTCCCCATTCGCACCGAACGGCGGACGATCGAAGAGGCGAGAAACGTCTTCGCCCTGCAACATTGGGACAGCGCGGCGCGATTACTGCGAGTGTGGCGGAGTTCCACGGTTCCCTTGGTGTATTTAGAGGGATTGTTTGCGATCGAGGACACTCCCTTCCTGCCCGATACCAGCTATCTCGACGACTTCGAGCTGTTGGAGACGGGAGAACATCTCGTTCTCGCCATAGGTCACGAGCCCAGGCATGGTCTGCTCCCCAATTATGACGAAAAATCGCTGGTTCGCGCGCACGAGAGGTGGCTCAATCGTCTGAACATTCGCAGTGTGGGCGACTTCAATGCTGCCTGTATTTCCGGAAAAGTGAGCGAGATCATACAAGTGGCCGAGGGTTTTCACGAAAAAAGACTCAGTGAGATCGCCGATCAAATCCTCGCGTCCAAAGACCCCATCCGTATCATCTGCGTTGCAGGTCCGTCGTCTTCGGGCAAGACGACTTTCATCAAGCGTCTATCGGTGCAATTGAAGATCAATGGACTTAGACCGATCGGGGTATCGATGGATGACTTCTACGTCGACAGGGAGCGCACGCCGAGAGATGAGAAAGGCGACTACGATTACGAGACTTTCGAAGCGATAGACAACGATCTCATGACAGATCAGCTGCACCGGCTGCTGCAAGGTGAGACTGTTCGCATGGCGCGCTACGATTTCAAGACGGGAAGGAGCCTCCCCCACGGAGGTCAGGAGTTGCATCTCGACGAAAGTGACATCATGATCGTAGAGGGCATCCACGCGCTCAATCCAAAGTTGCTCCCCAACGAACAGGGGGTGTTCCGCATCTTCATCAACGCCATGGCTTCGCTGCCACTCGACGATTTGAACCAGGTATCCGTCTCTGATTTGCGGTTGATCCGACGTATCGTGCGCGACCACTGGGAACGTGGCACGTCAGCGGCCGATAATATCATGAGATGGCCTTCGGTTCGCGCGGGGGAGAAGAAACATATCTTCCCGAACCAGCATCGTGCGGACGCAGAGTTCAATAGTTCGCTGATCTACGAGCCCGCTGTGCTGAAGATCTATGCTGAACGCTATTTACTCGAGGTCCCTGACGATCACCCCGCCCATACGACGGCCCACAGACTCCGCCGTACCCTCGACAAGTTCATTTCGATCCATCCCGATCAGGTGGGGCCGACGTCACTCCTCCGTGAATTCATCGGTGGACTGAGCTTCTAAGCCGACAGCGGTCGTTCGGATCAGAAAAAACGGCTCCTGTCTCCGGCGGGGGCCGTTTTTTTTAAGGTGAAACCGATGATGGCTCCGGACAGCGCGGGTTCTTTCAACGAAAAAGGTTGAATGTTTGCAGACAGCGATGGTTTTGAAAACGAAAAACTCGTGATCGTTCCAAAACATTGACGATGATGGTTGAAATAAAGTCCGCTGTTTGCAGATGTTGTGTACATAAAGCTGATCGGGGTGGCAGTGTTTGCAAACAATGCATCGTCAGATGCAAAAGAACGGCCGCTGTCTGCAAATGTTGAAGGTCTCTGACGCGATAAAGGTGAAATGATGCTGATGGCGATCGGTCTGATGATCCTTTTGCTCGCCGCATCTGCGGTTTGTGCACGGTTTTACGTCAAAAAACGGCGGGATTTGCAAATGCAGCCAGAGTCCTGCGCCGATCAGACCGGGATCCTTCAAAAAGATCTTCAGGAAGGCGAACCCTCATCCAACAAAAATGCGGTGACGATTGCAGTCTCAGGCGCCTTAAACCGCAGGCTTGAGGCGAGGGTAGGGGAATCCCTGCTCGAATGCCTCGGTCGTCACGATCTCTTTCTGCATTCCGCCTGCGGGGGCCAGGGCAGTTGCGGGATATGCAAGGTTCAGATTCTATCGGGCGCAGAATCTTTTGAAACAGCGGAGCTCGAGCATTTAACGGAGAAGGAGCGCCTTGAAGGATTCCATTTAGCCTGCCGTACAAAGCTGCAGTGCGACATGACGATCGCCCTCGATCCCTCGATCCTCCAGGCCCGCCGCTACAGATGCACCGTTCTCTCGAACGAAAACGTGGCCACCTACGTAAAGAAGCTGGTTTTAAAGCTCCCCGAAGATGCGCTGTTTGAATACAGAGCCGGTTCCTACATGCAGCTTGAGGCGCCGCCCCACGACGTCGCCTTTTCGGACTTCGAGATTCCGGAGCTCTACCGGGAAGACTGGCGTAAACACCATTTTTTAGAGCTCAAATCCCAAAACAGCGAGCGTTCGACGCGCGCCTATTCCCTGGCCAATACGCCAGACGAGCGTGGGCTCCTGGTTTTTACGGTGCGGATCGCGACCCCTCCGATGATGCGGCCCCATGCACCCCCGGGTTCCGTGAGCTCTTACCTTTTCTCGCTCAAAAAAGGGGCAGAGATCTCAGCGATCGGACCTTTCGGCGATTTCTTTGTCAAAGATTCCCCAAACGAGATGATTTTTGTGGGCGGAGGAGCCGGAATGGCGCCGATGCGCGCGCATCTTTTCGATCAATTGGAGCGGCTTCAGACGAAGCGGAAGGTTTCTTTCTGGTATGGCGCCCGATGTTTAAAGGAGGCGTTCTTTTTAGACGAGCTGAACCAGCTCTGTTCGGCGCATCCGGGGTTTTCCTGGCATCTGATCCTCTCCAGTCCCGCAAAGACGGATCCGGAATCTTATCCAAAGGGCTTCGTTCACCAGGCGCTCTACGATCTCTATTTAAAAAACCATCCCGATCCCCGACAGGCGGAGTTTTACCTCTGCGGACCGCCGATGATGGTGAGCGCGATGACCGAACTGCTCGATCGACTGGGCGTGCCAAAGGAAAACGTGCTTTTCGACAACTTTGGATGAGCGCTGTTTGGGGCGGTTGCGCGTTTGACGGGTTGCGATTATTCTGCCGCGCCTTGAAATGGCGGTTTGAGCCCAGCAGGAGTGCAAGATGGCCAAGTACGAGCCCAAAGCGATTGAGCCCAAGTGGCAAAAGTTCTGGGAAGACGAGCATGTCTTCCGCGCGATCACCGGATCTTCGAAGCCCAAATATTACTGCCTCGATATGTTCCCTTATCCTTCGGGGGCGGGGCTGCATGTGGGGCATCCGGAAGGCTACACGGCCACCGACATCACCTGCCGCTACAAGCGTATGCTCGGATTTAACGTGCTCCACCCGATGGGATGGGATGCATTCGGTTTGCCGGCCGAGCAATACGCGATCCAAACGGGTACGCATCCCTCGATCACGACTCAGAAGAACGTCGATAACTTCCGTCGACAGGTAAAAATGCTGGGCTTCAGCTATGACTGGGACCGTGAAATCAATACGACCGATCCCGATTACTACCGCTGGACCCAGTGGATCTTCTTACAGCTCTACAAGAAGGGCCTCGCCTATGTGGCCGAAGTGCCTGTGAACTGGTGCCCCGCGCTGGGAACCGTGCTCGCAAACGAAGAAGTCATCGACGGCAAGAGCGAGCGCGGCGGTCATCCCGTGATCAGGAAGCCCATGCGCCAGTGGATGCTGAAGATCACGGCCTACGCCGACCGTTTGTTAAAGGATCTCGATCTCCTCGACTGGCCTGATGGCTTAAAGGAGATGCAGCGCAACTGGATTGGACAGAGTTTTGGCGCCGAGGTGGACTTTAAGGTCCCGCGCATTGAGCAGTCGATCCGCATCTTTACCACGCGTCCCGACACGCTCTTTGGCGCTACATATATGGTCCTCTCTCCGGAGCATGCCCTTGTACCCGCTTTGACGACCGATGAACAAAAGGTTGCCGTAGAGGCGTACCGCGATCAGGCAGCCCGGAAGTCCGACATGGAGCGCACCGAACTCTCTAAAGAGAAGACCGGCGTCTTTACGGGGAGCTATGCTGAGAATCCGGTGAACGGGAAACTCATCCCCATATGGATCTCCGACTACGTTTTAGCGAGCTATGGCACCGGCGCGATCATGGCTGTACCCGCTCACGACGAGCGCGATTACGCGTTTGCCACCAAGTTTAATCTCCCGAAGATCGAGGTGGTCTCAGGTGGGGACATCTCGAAAGAGGCTTATACGGGCGATGGTCTCCTGGTGAACAGCGGTATGCTCGATGGACTCTCGGTACCGAAAGCGAAGGAGAAGATCATCGAGTGGTTGGAAGGGCAGAAGATCGGAAAGGGGACCATCAACTATCGCCTTCGGGACTGGTTGTTCAGCCGTCAGCGCTATTGGGGAGAGCCTTTCCCCGTGCTTTATACCGATGACGGGGAGATCCTTTTGGAAGATGAGTCGGCTTTGCCCGTGAAACTCCCCGACGTCGAAAGCTATCAGCCTTCGGGCACCGGCGAGAGCCCCCTCGCTACAATCCCTGAGTTCGTCAACGTCACTCTGCCCGATGGTCGTCACGCGCGCCGCGAAACCAATACGATGCCGCAATGGGCGGGCTCCTGCTGGTATTATCTCCGCTACCTCGACCCGAAGAACCCTCGTGAATTCTGTTCGAAAGAGGCCGAACAATACTGGATGCCCGTGGATTTGTACGTGGGCGGTGCTGAGCACGCGGTCCTTCACCTGTTGTACGCGCGTTTTTGGCACAAGGTGCTCTTCGACATCGGCGTTGTAAGCACGCCCGAGCCCTTTATGAAGCTTGTCAACCAGGGATTAATCCTCGGCGAAGACGGGGAGAAGATGTCGAAGTCCCGCGGCAACGTGATTAATCCCGACGGTGTCGTGCAGGATTACGGCGCCGACTCGCTTCGAATGTACGAGATGTTCATGGGGCCCCTCGAATCAGTCAAGCCGTGGAACACCACTGGCGTTGAGGGGGTGCGTCGATTCCTCGATCGCGTATGGCGGTTGTGCATCTCAAGTGCGGACGAAAGCGATGCATGTCTCGCTACCGACGAGGATCCCAGCCCCGAACTGCTTCGTCTGATGCACAAGATGGTGAAGAAGGTCACCGGAGATCTCGAAGGGATGCGCTACAACACGGCGATCTCTGCGATGATGGAGTTCTGCAACGAGCTGACCCGCCAGAAGGCGAGCTCGAGGATCCTCCTCGAAACCCTGGTGCTCTGCCTCTCGCCCTTCGCACCGCATATTGGAGAGGAGCTCTGGCAGAGGTTAGGTCACAAAGAGTCTTTGGCGTACCATGCATGGCCCACCTACGACGAGTCGCTTTGCGTGGACGACACGGTGACCATGGCGGTGCAGGTGAACGGAAAGCTTCGCGCGCAGCTGGAACTCCCGAAAGGCATCGATCAAGCCTCTGCGTTTGCCGCCGCACGCCAGAACGCCAACGTTCAAAAGTTCATCGATGGCAAGACCGTCGTCCGCGAGGTCTTCGTGCCAAACCGTCTGCTCGGCTTTGTGGTCAAGTAAGCCCCCAAACGCACGCCTTTTAACCCCGCCTCATCTTTAAATCCCTCCTTCCCAAATGCCTTCTTCGTCTGAACGCAACCCCTGGGTGATGCCCCTTGCGCTCTTTTTGCTCGCGCTGTCGCTGCAGATGGGGCTCTCAATATCGCTTCCGGTGATGGCCGACGAGGCTTACTACTGGGGCTGGTCGCGTTCGCTGAAGCCCGGTTACTTCGACCACCCGCCGGGGATCGCCTTTTGGATCGCGCTGTTTGGCGGTCATTTTCGGATCGCAGGGCTTTTTTCGGCCTTGGGCGAGGGGGCGCTGCTCGCTCTAACGGCGCGGAATTTATGTGTCCGGGGCTGGCGATATGCCCCGGCGATCTTTTTATGGGCACCGATCGCTTTGGGTCAGAACGTCATCGCGACTCCCGATCAGCCCCTGGCTTTGTGCTTTTGCGGTTCAATCTGTTTCTGGAGCATGCGGCCTTCGTTCCGATCGAACCTCGGGCTCATCGTTTGCCTTGCGCTCGGGCTCTGGTGCAAGTCGACGCTGCTTTGGACGCTCCCGGGCTTTCTGATGCTGCTGGGTCTCTGGCGTTCGATCGCCGTGCTCTTTGGGGTTGCCATCTTATATATGCCCCATATCGTCTGGTCGTCCTGCAATGAATGGCTCCCATGGAGCTTTCAATCGGGGCGTAAAGTGATCTGGGGGCTCGATGGCATCGCTTCGATGGCGGTCTTTCTTCTGGCACAGATCTTTCTATGGGGTCCATGGGCCTTTGGGATCCTCTGCAGGGCGCGTCAAAACTGCAAAGATGAGGTCACAAGGCGGCTGCTCTGGCTCATCTTACCGAATCTGGCGATCTTCTCTCTCTGTTCGCTCCTCTGGAAAACCGAATCGAACTGGGCCCTGCTTTGCTGGCCACCGCTCTCGATGCTCTGCCTCCATCTGATCGGGCAGCGCCCAAGATGGTTTAAAGCCGCGATAACCTATTCGGTTGCGGTGTCGCTGATCGCTGTTTTGGGTTTAAGGCTGCTTCCTCCAGAAAATGGACCACCTCGGGAGGGCTTTGAAGCCTGTTTGCAAAAAGAGATCGCGCTTCCGATCGTCTCTACACGCTATCAGGAAAAGGCGCTGCTCGATCTCTACGGGCTTCATACGATCTATCACCGGGCTGTGGGGCATCGCAGAAGCGAATATGATCGGCAGGAACAGGAAGAGGTACCGCGATCCTATGCCGCGATCGCAATCCATGGAAAAGGGGATCCCGTGATCGAATGCCCTGGAAAGCGCTCGATCCGCATGGTTTGCGGTCGTGAAATCCATTTTTGCTTGGAGTGAACCTGAGGCGGAGCGGAGCGAAAGATCTTTGAGTGAGTTGGGCGCTTTTAAGGTTGGGCTTTAAAAGGCGTTTCAGCGGTGGGCAACAAGAGATAAAACTGCGATCGAAGGCCTTCGACTGATCTTTGCCACGGGCATATACAGAGATCAAAGCGCTTCGATCGAACTTGGGCTTTACATCATACCCTCATCAAAGACATTCGATCGCGCTCCGCCTTTGCGTCGTCATCAAATCGAAGCGCTTCGACTTGGGGGTGACGCCTGGTTAAACCTGAATCGAAGGCCTTTGAATCGACTTTGACGCGGGGTTGACTCTAGAACAAATGCCTTTTACGACGGAACCACAGGAGGGGCAGGGTGAATGGAAGCCATTTGAAGCCGGCAGAGGGCGAGGGTATTGCAGAGCAGCCGCTGTCTGAAGAATCTCCATCATCAGGTTCGACTGCGGCATCAGCGGTTGAAACGTCAGAATCCTGAGGGTTGACTGCGGCATCATCGGTTGGAACGGCAGAGTCCTGAGGTTTGACTTCGGCATCAGCGGTTGGAACGGCAGAGTCCTGGCTGCCGGCATCTTCCTGAGGCGGTTCGTTCTCTTGGGGCACGCAGTTCATGGTGCCTTCTTCTGGCTTGTAACCCTCACTGCATTGCTCAACGCAGGTAAACGCATCGCCTTCACCGGGCTGCCTGTAGAAGCCGCTCCTGCATCGATCGCATTGATTGCCGTAATAACCTCTGATACAGGCCAGGCATTCGGAGTTCGATTCATCGATGCAGTTGAGATAACCCTGTTGACAGCGATCGATGGCCGGACAATCCGTGATGACGGGGTGTTCGGGGACCATTTGAGCGGTCAGGACAAAGCTCCCCTGAATCGACGCATCCCTGCTGTCGACGACGACAATATACTCACCGGCCTTTAAAACGGTTTTGATCTGGGAATAGAGGTTGACCCCAGGCTCGAGATCGTCGTTTTGAGCGAGGATGTTGATCTGTTTGCAGTCGTTCGAAAGCAAATAAAGGACGGTATCCCTGATCGCATGGGTGGTTCCATCGTCTTCGGTCGTGAGGGTGACGATGGAGTCCTCGAGGACTACGAGCTTAAAGAAGACGTCGTTACCGGGACTCTGATCGAAATCATTGCCTGTAAAATAGTTGTGCGCTTCGTTCCGGGGGATTGCAGGCCTGATCTCGAGGGCCTGATCGCAGCGGGTATTGGATTGAACGGGCAGGCAATCCTGAGGGCAGTTCTGCGTATCCTCGAACGAACGGTTGCAAATCCGATCCCCACATTGATGGCAGTCATCCGGAGAGGTTTCCACCGTCTCGTGAGGTGAGCAGATCCCGTCGTGAAAGCTGAAGCAGGCATTGAGCTCCTCAGTACAATGCTCTGCTCCACAGGTAAAATCGCTGCATCCATTGCTCTCCATACAGAAGACGAAGTCATAATAGGCGTCGATGTCATCCTGTTGCCCATCGCACGAAACGCACCAATAGTCCTCGCACTCTTCGACGGTGCTGAAATGAAGCGCTTCGTGGTTGATGCGACAATAGTTACAGTTATGTTCCCTGATGTTTCCCAACAGGGGATCCCGGCTCCTGCAGTCGTAATAATCGGCGCAATTGATGGCCTGATAAGGTGAACAGTCGAATCGACAGGATTCTTCGTCCTCACCATATTCCGGTGAACAGATCTGATCGCCGCAGGAATGACAGTCAGCAGGACTTGTTGAGAAGTTCTCAAGGGGTGAACAGATGCCATCCCCGGCGACATGGCAGGTTCCAGTCGCTTCAGCGCAATGGTTCTGGATGCATTCCGTATCGATCTGGGTCTGCGTCGAATCGATGCATTGATGTTCAACCCAGCAGCTACGCATTTGTTGATACTGAGTTTGGATCTGATCGCTCGATACACAGCGCTGGCAGTAATGTTCTTCGCATTGTGCGATGGTGGTGAAACCCTGATATTCGTAGCTCGACGGACAGTCAGGGCAGATTGCAGCGCGATTGATGCAGTCTTCATACTGCGCACAGGTCCCGACTACGACCTCTTTGCAGTCCAGGGGGCAGTTCCCTTCATTCTCAAAACGGGTGCAAACGCCATCCCCACAGGCCGCGCAGTCGTTCGGACTCGTTTCGACGGTCTCATTGATCGAGCACACCTGGTCGTCTACGAGGTAACAAGCCGCCATCTCGCCCGCACAATGGTCGTTTAAACAGCTGAGACTGAGGGGTACCGATGAATAATAGGATTCCGAAGAGATGAGTCCTTCCTGATCACAGCCGTGGGCGGTGATACAATCGGCCAGGGCACGCGCTGAGGCTTCGATCTCAGCGTCATCGAAGGCACAATTCAATGAGAGATTGACGATACATTCTTCGAGCGAACCGTATCCGCTGTGATCCTCCGTGCAGATCCTAATTGCTCTGTCCTTTTCGATCAGGCAATCCACTGCTTCTGCACAGGTTTCGAGGCTCGGCTGACAGAGGGCGGCGCATTCACCGGTGCATGAAGAATAGAATTGATTCAGGGCTTTATTTGAAGACCAGCAGCCAAAATCGGTTTCACAATACCCCGCGCATGCGGAATCATTCAGCTCACGGCATTTATAGATGCACAGCCCTGCGTGGGGTTGCTCACTGAGGAAGTTATAGTCATCTGTATCGATGTTCCAGCAGTTGGTCTGAGGCGGGCAATGAAGGGTATCGCTCGTTTCAAAGGGTGTTGCATCCACTTGGTAGATGCAGTTCCCCTGGAAGAGCTGTGCGCAAACGCCGTTGAAGCAGATGCCTTTGAGTGTGGTCGTGCCAACCTGGCCGTTCGGACAATCGGTATCGCAGGTACATGATCCGCCCAGACGACTGGGCATGGGTAGGAACAGAGGTGCGCCCTGGGAAGAAGCGATTGAACCGAGGGTACATAACAAGAAGGACCATAATGAAATGCGTTTTTTCACTGATTACTCCTCTCTGTCGCAAAAAAACCGCAATGTTTTAAGGATCCTCACCCATCAAAGCAAATCAAAGCGGCGGAGAAATGCGGTTTTATGCGCGCGATGCGCTTTTTTACACCGCGGAAAAGGCTTCGTTCGGGCCCGGATCGGCTTGTTTCTGCGCTGCAAACGGCTCCGGGCGCAACCAAGAGGCTTCGCGCTTCGGAGAAATGCGCTGCAGGTGAAGGGAATCCCGTTTTCTCCGCGCGGAGAAGCGGGCGATGGGCTTCAAATGGGGGATTTTCGGGCGGGAGATGGGGGCGGGCGGTCAGAGCGCGCTTTCGGGCAGAGCGGATTTGAGGGCTTCGGTGAGCTGATCGAAGGCTTCGTCGCCGAGCGACAGGCTCGAGAGCACGAGGCGCTTGCCGGGGTTATAGAGCACGAGGACGCGATAGGGCTGCGCCCGGAACCAGCGGGGCGTCTTTTCGCGGCGCTTGCAGATCTCGAGTTTGGAGATATCGGCGAGCTTGAGACAGCGGTGGAGGACGCTGCCCCGGCAATCGAGCTGCGGCTGATCGCCGCCGGTCTGCAGGGTGACGCGAAAACGCACGAGCGGCGAGAGGCTGCCCACCAGCCAAAGCAACGCGATGACGCCAAACAAAATGTAGAGCGCGGGCGTACCGAGCTTCAAAAAATGAAGCGTGACGGCGAAAGCCGCCAGAGGCAAAAGAAAGATGAGATTGCGCAGGCAGCGCTGAAATGAATAACGAAAAACGAGCGTGTTCATGATCATTCCTTTACGCGCCCATTGCCTACCTCAAAAACGCTCTGAGAGCAACCAAGTTTCCCTAAAGCCTAAAATTTGTTGTGGATTCGGGCGAGCTGGCGGCGTGCGGTCTGTGCGATCAGGGGTCGATCATCGTTTAAAGCGCGCGTTAAGGCCTCGGTTGCGTCGGGGATGAATCGGGGGTTTTGCAGGGCGGCGTTGGTTAAGGCGCAAAGGAGCGTGCGGGTGAGGGCTTCGATGCCGGGACGGTTGAGCGCGGATCCCGTGAGATCGGGGATCGATCGAAGCCACGTGGGCAGATGCGGCCAGATGCGCGCGGGATCGGGTCGCCAGACTTCGGGATCGGGGTTTTGGGGGCATTGGGGCTGCAGGCGCTCGCGGTTGTAGGGACAGCATTTCTGGCAGTCTTCGCAGCCAAAGATGTGGAGGCCGAGCTTCTGTTCGATCTCGGGCGGGAGTTCACCGCGATGTTCGATGGTCCAGAAGCTGAGGCAGCGGCGTACGTTGAGGCCGTGAGGTCCGATGGCGCCGGTCTTGCAATGGCGGAGGCAGAGATCGCAATCGCCGCAGGCCGTGGGCAGGATCGGGCGTTCCGGGGCGCCTTCGATCGATTTGGAAAGCAGCAAAACCGCGATATGCCCGTAACTGCCGTAAGTGGGGTGGATGAGCAGGTGGTTTTTGCCGATGAAACCTAACCCCGCGCGGCGGGCGAAGGCGCGCTCCAGGACGGGACCCGCGTCGCAGCTCGAAAACATCGCCAAATCGGGATCGCTTTCGAGCAGGGCGCGCTGCAGCTTCTTTAAAATGCGGCGTGCGACGTTGTGGTAATCGCGACCTTGCCCCGTGTAAGCGATCTCGCCGTAAAGTCCGTCTGGCTTGGTCGGAATCCCGGGACGTGCGGTGATCCAAAGCACCAGCGCCGAGCCTTCGGCTTGAAAGCGCTCGCGTTCCTCGTCTGTGATTTCGCGCTGCGCCCGAAGCAGCGTCCAGGGTTTTGCCCGCGCCTCCGCACCGTCGCAAAGCCACTGCAGCGGACCCGCCAGCCCCCGATGGAGCCAGTCCTGAAAGCGCGCGTTCTCTTCATCGAGCCATTCGCCCGCAATCGGCGTCACACCCAGATCGTCCACACCCGCTGCACGCGCGAGCGTCGAGAGTTCGTCAAAAGAAAGCATACCGCCACCCTTATAGCGCGGACGCCGTGGCATGGGGAGTCGTCGCAGGCGGCGCATTCTCCAGCAGTCTCCTTGCCGGCTTCCGCCCCCATTTTCTGCCCGGGCGATACACAACATCCCTCCTTTTTGATGCGATGCCGCTGATTGATGATGAAATGCTTCAGTTTCATGCGCTATGGATCGATATGAGCATGGGGCCGTTGAACCGTTTGCAGAAGGAGTTTTAAAAATGTTTTCATTCAAGTCGATGATGGTCGGATTGGCGTTGTTTTGTGGGGCGGGGGCGGTTTTCGCGCAGGAAGAGGTGATCGATTTAAATTCGGCTTCCGCAGAGCAGCTGATGACCCTGAAGGGGGTGGGGCGAAAGCGGGCCGAAGAGATCGTGGCGCTGCGCGTATCGAAAGGCTGCTTTGCCTCGGTGGACGATTTAAAGGAGGTCAAGGGCGTAGGCGAGAAGACGCTTGAACATTGGCGTCCTTTTGTAAAGACCTCTGAATGCAGTGCTGCGCCTCAGGCGGAAAAGCCTGCTGAAAAGAATCCCGGGAAGCCGGCCGCAGCGCCGAAGGCTGAACTGCCCGAGGCCGGAGCTCTGCTCGACATCAACCGGGCGAGCGCCGAGGAATTGGTGACCATCAAGGGTATCGGTCCTAAAAAAGCCGAGGAGATCGTGACGCTGCGCGCTTCGAAAGGCTGCTTCGGGTCGATCGATGAATTAAAAGAGATCAAAGGCATCGGCGACAAAGCGATCGAAAAGATCCGCCCTTACCTGAAGGCCGGAGATTGTAAAAACGGCGTCTCCGAAGACGCGATCGATCTGTCGAAGCCTGCAAAGAAATAACCGAAGTGAGCTTCGAAAGCCGCTTCTCCAAAACTTTGATTTTTTTGCACCAAATCCTTTTGATTTGCTTCCGTTAATGTTTGAATAGAAGCACGTGATGCGGCGTCGATCGGGGACCTGAAATCCCGATTCCTTATCCGCTTTAAAGGAGTTTGAGATGCTGAACGTAAAAAGGATGTTGCTCGGTTTGGCGCTGTTTTTAAGCTCGAGCGCAGCATGGGCCCAGGAAGCGGCAAAACCAGATCCCGCAAAACCCGCAGTGACGTTGATCGACATCAACTCTGCCACCGTTGAACAGCTGATGACGCTGAACGGTATCGGTCAAAAGAAAGCGGCCGCCATCGTCGCGGAGCGTGAAGCCAAAGGTTGTTTTCCCAACATCGAAGCGCTGGATGACGTGAAGGGGTTCGGTAAAAAGACGATCGAGAACCTTCGCCCCTTCATCAAGGCCGACAACTGCACTGCAAATCGCGTCACCATCGAACCCTGGACGGACGACGACATCGATTTGGAAGCACAGGCCAAAAAAGGCAAAGCGAAGAAACCCAAGAAGTAAGCCCTCCTCTCAGCCCTCCTCAACCCCATGCATTTGGGGCACCCTCTCCATTTGTGCAGTCTTTTTGTCGCATCTTTCTTGAGCGCAGCGCCGCTTTGTGACATACAGCGCCGCATGTTGACCGCACTTTCCATTCAGAATTTTGCCATCATCGATCGCCTCGACATCAGCTTTGATGCGGGGCTGACGGTGATTACGGGCGAGACGGGCGCCGGAAAATCGGTGCTGATCAATGCCTTGAACCTGGTGCTCGGCGGGCGCAGCCGAAGCGAGATCGTGCGCACGGGACAAGAGACGGCCGAGGTGGTCGCGCTCTTTTCGGTGGAAGGCAACGATGTCGTCAACGCGCGCCTGGAGGAAGCGGGCATCGATTGCGACGGCGAGCTCGCGATTCGACGCGTGGTTTCGCGCAACGGCAGAAGCCGCATTTACGTCAACGGCGTCTTGGTGAACGCCAAGATGCTCGCGGATCTGGCCGAGGGCCTGGTCGATATTTCGGGGCAGCACGAGCATTTGAGCCTGATGAAGAGCGAGGTGCATCTCGATTTGCTCGATCGCATCGCGGGGCTTTCAGCGGAGCGCGAGACGGTGGCGTCCTGTTATGCGGCGCTCTGCGAGGTCGATCGCGCCCTTTGCGAAATGCGGGAGCGTCAGAAACATCGCAATGAGCGCGAAGCCCTGCTGCGGTTTCAGATTCAGGAGCTCGATCAGGCGCAGCTGAAGGATCCCGACGAGGAGGATCAGCTTTCACAGGAGGCAGTGCGGCTTTCGAGCGTGGAGCGGCTGCGCGAGGCGGCGCAGGTGATGGAAAACGAGCTTTACGACGCGAGCGGTTCGGGGCAGGCGCGGCTGGAGCGGGCGTTGAAATCCTGTCAGATTCTGGCGGATGCGGATGCGCGTTTTTTGCCGGTCTGCGAGGAGCTCTCTTCGGCGCTGGCGGTGGTGGAGGATGCGGCGCGCACGGCGAGTCACTATGCGCGCGATCTGCACGCTTCGCCCGAGCGGCTGGATGAGGTGCAGTCCCGGCTTTCGCTTCTGGCGCGGCTGCGTCGCAAATACGGCGCCACGTTAAAAGAGGTGATCGATCACTGGAAGTCGCTCAAAGCGGAGCTCGAGGGTCTGGCTTGCGCGGAGGAGCAGCTCGAGCATCTGGAGCGGGAGCGGGCAGAGCGGGGGAAGGCGCTGGTTTCGGCCTGCAATGCGTTGACGGCGGCGCGGTTTAAGGGCGGTCGTCAGCTTTCGGCGGCGGTCTGCAGGGAACTCGCGTCGCTCGGCATGGGGAGCGCGGTGCTTTGCGTGGAGATTTCGCCGCTCACATCGGGCATCGAGGTCGACGGTCGCTTTTACAGCGCGCGCGGTGGCGACAAGGTGGAGTTCCTGCTTTCGGCCAACCGGGGCGAGGCGCCGCAACCCTTAAATAAGATCGCGAGCGGCGGTGAACTCTCGCGGTTCATGCTTTCGGTCAAGCGCGTCATCGCCTCAAAGGATGCGGTGCCCACCTATGTTTTTGATGAAGTCGATACCGGTGTGGGCGGCCCTACGGCCGAGGCGATCGGTCGAAAACTCGCCGCCGTAAGCGCCTATGCTCAGGCCCTCTGCATCACCCATCTGCCGCAAATCGCCGCTTTGGCCACCACGCATTTAAAGGTTTCAAAATCCGAGAGCGACGGGCGCACAACCAGCCGGATCGTGCAGCTTTCGGAATCGGAGCGCATCGAAGAGCTCGCGCGCATGCTGGGCGGACAGCAGATCACCCAGACCACCCGCGCCCACGCTGAAGAGATGGTGAGGCTCGGTCGCGAGATTTCGGCCTCGGCGCGCGCAAATTCGGAGGAAGGGAGGGCCGTCGCATGATGCTTTGGGCTTTGGTGCTGCTTCTGGGCTTCGATCCGTCGGCCTCGATGCGGGCGTTTCAGCATGATGAAGCACGTCCCGGGGCGATTCGGCAACTGCTGCGCCTTAAAGGCGACGAGCTCAAACAGGCGCGTGAAAACGATGCGCTCCAGGCGATGCTCAGCCTGATGTCGGGCAATGCCAAACTCGATCTGGAATCGCGGATCCTCTCTTTGCGGGCGATGGCGCGGCTGGGTTGCAAAGCCTGCGCGCCTCAGATCGGCGGCCTGCTTTTGGGCAAAACCCCCGAAGAGACCGCCCTTGCCCGCGAGGCTGCGGTGGCGCTTACGGAACTGAAAGCCTTCGATGTGCTGGCGGCGGGTGTAAAGTCTGAGGATCCCGAAATCCGCGCTCAGGCGGCAAATTATGGAACGATCTCTTCCTCTGAGCGCTGCGCGATGCTGAAGGCGTCCTGGCCTCTGGTGCGGCTCGGTGCGGCTCGCGGGCTGGCGCATGATCCCGAGCGCGGCTGTCTTGCGGAGGCGCTTGCGGATCGCGATCCATCGGTGCGTCGGGCTGCGGCGGATGCGGCGGGGGGATCTCTGGACGGGATGGCGGAAGGGAACGTCGTGAAGCCCACCGATGAGGCGAAGGCGAAGCTTTTGCCTCTGCTCGAAGCGCGCGCTGCGGATCGCCGCGAAAAGCTCGAAGTGCGGCAATCGGCGCTGATCGCCCTCGGTCGCCTGGGATCCTTCGAGAAGGCGCAAAAAATCCTGGCGGCGCATCACCAAAAGGGCGGTCTTTCGGAGCTGACGGAAGCGGCGATCTTTGCGATCGCGCAGCATCAGCCCACAAAAGAGGAGCGCTCTCTCCTGCAGGATGCGGTCGATTCCAAAGATTGCGGGGTGGCCTACGTGGCATTGCGCGCGCTCTATGCCCATGATCCTGTAACGGCGGTCGAGATCTATCAAAAAAGGCGTCCCAAACTGAATCCCGGGCAGCAGGAACAGATGGAGCGCCTCATCGCCGCTCAAAAGCCGCGCCGCGAACTCGGGGATGTGGACGAGCGCGAAAGCTTTGTGGACGGGAAGCCCGTAGAGGATGAGGACTGGGAGTAAGCGCGCTGCCGCGGAAGCCCGGTTTTGAGTTTTAAGGGCAGCCTGGGGCGTGAGGGTTATCCGCGACGCCGGCGGAGTGCGAGGAAGGGCAGGGCGAAGAGCGCGAGGAAACCGTGGGATCGCGATCCGGGCATCGCGCTGCAGCCGTCGTCACCACCGTCGTCATCGTCATCGATGC
>DBWM01000068.1:0-108223 GCA_002309015.1 Myxococcales bacterium UBA1238
AAAATCGCGCGCAACGCGAGTCCAAAGCACGATTTTTACTTCGAAGTATGCTGAATTCCGAAAGTCTCAAGCCTAAAAAGCGCAGCGGCTTAATGAACTTTTAATGGACTCATTTCCATCAAATCTCTGACTCAAAAGGATTTGACGAAAACCGAAAAGGCAGGAGGCATCAAGCCGGACAGGGGAGAAAAAGTTTCAAAAAATCAATAGTTTTCGTCAAGAACTTCAAAATACTCTTGCGGATGGAGGCAAGCCGGGCAGGTCTTGGGAGCCGACGCGCCTTCAAAGACGAAGCCACAGTTGCGGCATTTCCACTTCACGACGCCATCTTTGGTGAAGACCTTGGCGTATTTGACGTTGTTGAGCAGCTTGCGGAAGCGGATCTCGTGCGCTTCTTCGGCCTTGGCGATCATCAGGAAGCAGGCGGCGATGTCGGCAAAGCCTTCTTCCTTGGCCGTAGCCGCGAATGCAGGATAAAGCTCCGCCCATTCCTCGTGCTCGCCGTCGGCGGCCGCTTCCAGGTTTTCGGCGGTGGTCAGCGTCTTGCCGGCAGGATAAGTCGCCGTAATTTCAACGTTTCCACCCTCAAGGAACTTAAAGAAGCGCTTGGCGTGTTCCCTTTCGTTCTCTGCGGTCTCCAGGAAGATCGCTTCGATCTGGCGGTATCCCTCTTTGCGCGCCACAGATGCCGCATAAGTATAGCGATTGCGCGCCTGAGATTCGCCGGCAAACGCCTTTAACAAATTCTGCTCGGTCTTCGATCCCTTCAGTTCTGCCATTTCTGTTTCTCCCAAACTAGAGCCAAGTCATTGATTCTCAACAAAAAACCGCATCAGGTCAGATGCGTCGACCCAAAGCAGCGAGGAAGCTGCCTCGCTGGAGTATCACTTTTGAAATAAAGGAGATCAAGAAAGAAAAGAGGGATTCAGCGAGCGGGCGGGATTTTGTATTGAGAGGACTCCCATGAAGCCCATTGAAAGGAGATATGCCTTACAGATCGCCCGTCATGACGAACATGGGCTGATCCTGGAAGACGTTGTAATGCGGGCGCAGACGATCCTTATTGTAATAGCGCTCCACATCGACCGTCTTCTTGCGACCGAGCAGGCTGTCGATCTCCACATGGCCGTAGCGACCGTTGCATACGTTCACCATGTAACCTGATTTTCCTTGCAAAATCAGGTCCATAGCGTGGTTGCCGTAAGCCATGGGCACGATGGAATCGATGGCGTCGGGATCGCCGCAGCGCACCATGTAACCCAGGCGCTGGTTGATCACGTTGATCTTCTTGCCGTTGTTGTACTTCGGCGAAAGCTCGGTCAGCGCAGCCGAAACCTTGTCGCCGATGCCGCCCAGCTTCTTGTGGCCAAACATGTCGGCCTCGCCGCCCAGGAAATGCATCTCGTTCTCGCCCTTAAACCGCGCGCCTTCGGAGACCAGAAGCACCGAATATTTGCTGGGGTTGCGGCGGCGATCTTCGCTCATGAGCTCGCAGACGCGCTCGATGTCGAAGTCGTATTCGGGGATGAGGCAGCGGTTGGCGGCGCCCGCGAGGCAGGGCAGCATGGCCGTAAAGCCGGCGTAGCGACCGAAGACCTCGATGACCAGGAAGCGCTCGTGGGAGCCGGCCGATGTGCGCAGGCGGTTGGTCAGCTCGATGGTGCGCGAAATGCAGGTGCTGAAGCCGATGCAGTAATCGGTGCCCGGCACGTCGTTGTCCATGGTCTTGGGGATCGCGACCACTTTGACGCCCTCCTGGTGCAGGCGCCAGGCGTAGCTCAGAGTGTCATCGCCGCCGATGGGGACCAGGGTATCGATGCCTAAAAACTCAAGGTTTTTAAGGATTTGCGGCGTAAAATCGTTGACGTCGTCGGTGTATTGATCCTTGGCATAGTCGGGCACAGCGGACTTCGGCAAGGTGCTCGGACGCGTGCGCGAGGTGTGCAAAAACGTACCGCCCGTACGCGCTGCGCGGTTCACAAAATCGCCGGTCAGCTCTCTAATGGAATCGCTATTATCTGCGTTTTTATCGGGATTGACCTCGACCAGGCCGCCCCAACCGCGACGAATGCCGATCACGCGATAACCTTCACGCTCAGCGCGCACCACAACACCGCGAAGCGCAGGGTTCAATCCAGGGCAGTCACCGCCGCCCGTGAGAATACCAATGGTTTTCTTAGGAGTACTCATCATCCTCTCCTGCCAAAAAAACGCGGCGGAGAATGATCGATCCTGAAACGAGACGCAAGCCCCAACATCGAAAACCCAAGAAAAATTAAAGGGGCAAAGCGATCAGCTCCAAAGCTTCTGCGCGCGCATCGATTTCGTTTCGGTAGACGTAATTTGAAATCCAAAGCTGACCCGCTTCCAAAGCGGCGCTCAAATAGAACCCGAAGGCGGCATCTGAATTTTCGCCTAAAATCAAAGACTTCGGTCGTTCTTCGGTGCTCTCCGGGCGAACCGAATAAACATCCAGACTGCTCGAATCCTGATAGATCACTAAAGGCAACCCATCATCATCCAACAGGATTTGGCAATCTTTACCCACCTGATGCACCGCATATTCGCGACCGTCTTCATTTTCGCGCACGCCATCATCCAGCAGCAGATCGGTCACCTGATTCGTCTGGCGTTCTAACTTGCGATACCGCAATCCAGAATCGGCATCGAAATAGCAAAAATACAGATCCTGATTCAAACCGATCGCCACATCCAAATCAGCCCCCATATCGGCATGCGAAAGGCCTTCAGCACCAGCCCCCACAACGATTTTTGGCTCATCAAACGCACCGTCTTTCATCTCGGCCATATATAAGCGCCCATCCTTATCGGCCGTGCGATCGTACCAGGCCACCACGATCGCGTGACCGCGCGCCTGAGACACAAAAAGCCCCGGACCATCGGGAATCCCCACTTCCACCTTCTCCGATGGGCGATGCGCCAGCGTGAATTTTTGCCAATCCTCATCGGACTGAGGCTGCCTCTTTTGCGCCAGCCAATATTCGAGCACGCGCTCCCCTTCCAACTCCTCGGATCTAAAGGCGATTCCAGGAATACCCAGGTTATCGACCGAAATCGAGCTGTAAATCGCCCCCGGCTGACCGCCCTGCTTCAGGGTTTGCGTCTGCCAGACATAGCCATCCGACTGGCGCGAGCCTTGCGCATATTTCAGCGCATCGTGCGTCACATCATAGTAAATCACATGCAGCTGACCGTCGGGACTCACCGCAATATGAGTGTTTTTTCCCACATGGTCGCCCGCAACCTTCACGCCACCGCGAGGACCGTCGATTTGCCCCACCACAGCGCCTTCGGGCACGCCGTCGACCCACATCCACTGAATCTCGCCTCCGGGTTTGCCGCGTCCCACCACCAAATCGCCGTAAGTCTCGTCGTAAGCGCTCACGAACGCCTCGCCCCCGTAAGTCACCATGTCGCTGTAGCGCCCGATGAATCCCAGCTCGATGGGCGGCAATGGTTCGCAGTCGCATGAAGCGCCCTCGAGCTCACAGGTTTCTGACGACATTTGGCCTTCATTTAAAATGGCCAGTTTAAACCCCGGTTTGCATTCCAAATCGCATTGAAACTGGATGATCGACTCGCATTGCCGCCTTGGATAGCAGCAAAACTGATCACTTCCACAACTTTCGGCACAAAACGGTTTGCATTCACAACGTCCTGAAATGCAAACGGATTCTCCGCCTTCGCAAGAAAGCTGATCGCAAAGATGGGCGTCATCATCGCAGGTTTTAGGACTGCATTGGCCGTCATCCCTGCAAAGCTCGCCGTCCGGGCAACCTAAGGTTTTGCAGTCTTCAACAATGGGCGTCGAATCGAGGCTCGCGGCATCCTGAATCTCAGACTCAGCCGCTTCATCGTCGCAAGCCGAAAGCCCCAAAAGCGCCAGTCCCAAGGTCCATCGGCGACGCAGCAAAGCCGCCATCGCGCCAGGAATCACAAGCAGAAACAATCCCCAGGGCGCCCTCTGCCGGCCAGGCTCCACGCTGCAGGAAGAAGCCTTTTCATCCGCGACCGTTTCAGCCAGCGCATCCTCGTCATATTCGCGCAGAGGCACCGGCGGCAAAGAGAAGGTCACTTCAGATGTTTCGGCCGGAACTTCCGTTTCCACCTTCGAATCCGCCATCGATTTGGGCATCGGGAAGTCCACCGAAATCTCGGCGGGCGTCGAATCGAGCGTGCGCGCATCGCCTACCCTGCGGCTCCGCACCTGAATGACGTGATTGCCTGGCCAAAAGAGCGACGGGCTCTGAACCAAAAGCTCCGCGCCCTTCCGATAGGCGCTCCAACCGTCCAAATCCACCTGAAAACTATGCTCGAATTCGCCCTGCTCATCCCCTGCCAGCATCTCTAAAACCAGCTTTGTGCGCTTCCAGGCCACAGGAGAATCCAGTTCCGTGGCATTTTCGGGGCGCTCTATGCGCTTTAAACCCGCTTTCGTCTGAACCTGCTCCGTCGCTTTGGGAGTTTGCAATTTTGCAAAGATTCCGAGCATTTGGCCATCTTCCAATGCCGTCAGCTGGCTATGCTCGCCATCCAGTCCGAAGCCATAAACCTGCGGGAGAGCGATGGGTGAAGCCAGGCTGCCTGCGATGAAACTGCTGAGCGGTCCCATGAGCATCGGCAAAAAATTCTTCAGCTTTCCGCTGTCATCGGCCATGAGCTCATCGTTGGTGGTGTCCAGATCCTGAAACATCGACGACAAATTGCCCAGCAGCGGGATCAATTCACCATTGGCATTAAAGGTGATCCCAAAGGGCGCCTCTATCGTCGCCTTCAGCGAAAACAACCGAGCCCAGCGAGCATCCATGTAAGTATAAAAATCGACCCAAAGATCAGGAATCCGCAAAACCCCCAGCGGAGATTCCAGCTGATAACCGGAAGCCGTCTCAGTCACCTGGTTACTTCCCCAAAGGATTTCAGGCGCTTCCTGAGGCGAAAGCGACAGCGCAACAGGAGCAGAACCTCGCGTAATCTTGGATAAATTCGGAAACACCAATGCGAGCGACTTGGTATTGAGCATGCTGCTCAGCTCGCTCGATACGGTTAAGCAAAGCGCACCTGTATTAAAAGCCGCCCAAAGAGCGTGCTCGACAATGCTTTTTGAAATGCCGATGCCCAGATCAAAATCACCGCCGCTGGGCGCTTGCGCGCGCTGCAACTCCGTCGAAATCTGCGGCGCCTCAAAGTTCGGTTCCTGACGCACCGGTACGCATCGATTGCGCTCCGAAGTCACCCCTGCGATCATGCCGAGCGACAATCCGCTCTCATCAGATTGCGCGTAACCTCCCAGACTCAAAAGATATTGCAGCTTCGCTTTGAGCCCCAGACTCGGCACGGATTTCGCCGCCATCTGACCTAAATCGATCTCCCCTTCCACCCCAAGCAGCGCGGGCATGCAGGTCTGACCGATCATGCAGGTTCCCGGGGCATCGTCGGAAGCACCTTCGCAAACGGCTTCCGCATGAGGGCAATCTTCTGCGGTCCTGCAACTGCGACAACTGTTCGACTTCAGGTAATTCTCGACCGCTTTCTGAACCAGGCCGAGCACCCTTCCTTCGAACATCGAGAGCAGGCGATCGCCGATCTCGGGGAAGTTGATGATCCCGTCAAGCGCCGTGCAAAGTACACCTAACGCCCCGCCCTGATTCGATAATCCGATTTCCAGATCATCCAGATGAACCACCGGATCCTGAATCGTGAAAGTTAAATCCCGCGTGGGATCAGGGGTATCGAGCAGAATGTCGACGTGAACGGGCAAGCCTTCGGGCGGCGATTTGAGGCTGATGTTGCAATCCAGCTGAGAGGTCGCGCTCACGTCAAATTCGGCCGACAACGCCTTTAAAACCACGGTCGCGCGCAGGAGGTTCGGAGCAACCGGCTTGAGCTCAACGGATTGAAATTCCGTCGAAACCGGGCAGCCAATCGAGCCATCGCTGCAGACCGTCTGCGCGCAGTAACTCCAGCTGAGCGCCTCGGTCCAAAGGTAACCGCTGTTGCCGGGCAGGCAGACCGAGAGCGCATCTTCAGGCATCAGACTTTCGATTAAGGGCTTTAAGCTCTCCGAAATCGATTGAAAGCCCTCTTCCGTCACCCGCAATTGCACCGCATTTTCAACCCGCTTGGCTTCAGGAAACACGGGACCTGGTTCTGCATTGCTGTCTAACCCATTGCAGCCCAAAGCAAGTCCGCACCCCAGCAACAGAGGCAGGAGTTGTGCAGCTTTCCAATCTTTCATGATGCTCACCTTTAAAAACAAAATCTCTTCAGACTACCCTTTCATGACGCGCAAGTCAAAGCAGCCAAAAACCGCAATAAAATGATGCAGTTAAACGCACAGCCATTTTCTTTTACGTCTCACCAGAGCGCTGATGCGCATCCCGGCAAGCTGTGATAAAAGCGGGCGCCATGAGTGAAAACATCCTTTCCGTCGATTCGCTCTCCAAAGCCTTCGCGCATCGGGAGCTTTTTCAAAATGTTAGTTTTGGTCTCGACCAAGGCGAAAAAGTGGGCCTGATTGGCCCCAACGGCGCAGGCAAATCCACCCTGCTCAAGCTGATTCTAGGCCAGGAAGCCCCGGACACCGGTCAGATTGCCATCAGAAAAGGCATAAAGATCGGATACTTACAGCAATTTCCCGATTTTGGAACCGCGAGGAACGGCCGCGAACTGCTCGAATCGGTGTTTCAGGAATTAAAGGATACGATCGCCGCTTACGAAAAAGCCGCTGCCGCACTTGAAGATACAGAGGCTTTACTGCTGCGCATCGACGAGCTGGGCGGTTGGGATTACAGCCATTACATCGCGCGGGTGGCCGACGATTTTGAGCTCGATTTGGACGCACCCCTCAGCGTGCAGAGCGGCGGAGAGCGCAAACGGCTCGCGATCGCGCAGCTCATCCTCTCCAAACCCGATCTCATCCTGCTCGACGAGCCCACAAACCATCTCGATCCCCAGACGGTGGAGCAGCTCGAAGAATGGCTCGCGCTCTCGCCGGCAACCGTGATTCTGGTCACCCACGATCGCTATTTTCTCGATCGCGTAGTCTCCCGCATGTTCGCCATTCAGAATCGCCAACTCCGCGTATATGAAGGGAATTATTCGGATTACGTTGCCGCTGCCGCCCTCGAGGAAGCGCTCTCTGCCCGCACCCGCCACCGCCGGTTGCAGCATTTACTGGGCGAGCTCGATTGGGCCAGGCGCTCTCCGCCCGCGCGTACGGGAAAATCGCGCGCAAGACTGGAACGGCTCGAAGAGGTCCAGAAAGAGATCGATCAGCTTTCCATCGAAAAGCTGAAAACCTCCATGACTTTTGGCTCCGCGCCCCGGCTGGGCAACACGATTCTTGAAGCCAGAGATCTCTCCATCAAATTCGAAAAAGCGCCTTTATTCGAACATTTATCGCTCGCTCTTCGCAAAAGGGAGCGCATCGGCATCATCGGCCCCAACGGTGCGGGCAAATCCACCCTGCTCGAAATCATGCGCGGCGCAATCCCGCCCACCGAGGGCGAAGTCGACTGCGGCTCCAACACGCGCATCGCCCTTTTTGACCAAAAGCGCTCCATCCTCGAACCGCAGGCGACCATCCGCTCCACCCTGCTGCCCAAAGGCGGAGATTCCGTCTTTCCTCCCGGCGGCTCCCCCGTCCATATTCAAAGCTGGATCGATCGCTTTGGATTCACCGCCAACGACACCGACCGCAAAATCGAGAGTCTCTCGGGCGGTGAGCGCACGCGCGTCGCTTTGGCCCGATTCCTGCTCGAATCCGCCAACGTGCTCTTTTTGGACGAGCCCACCAACGATCTCGACATCGAAACCCTGAGCGTGCTCGAAGAAGCCCTGCTCGCCTTCGACGGATCGGTGATGGTGGTCAGCCACGATCGCTATTTTTTGGACCGCATCGCGACCGCAATCCTCGCATTTGAAGAGACACCGAAGGGCGTTCGGGTGACGCTTTATCCCGGTGATTACTCGACTTACAAAGACAAGCGCGATCAGCAGAAGAAGGAAGCCGAACGACAGAAAAAGGCGGAGCAACCGAAACCTGCCCAAAGGCCGGCCAAGCCCAAAAAGGCGCTCTCCTTTGCCGAATCCAAAGAGCTCGAACAGATGGAAGCCAACATCGAAGAGGCAGAAATGCAGCAGGCGCAACTCGAAGAAGCGCTCAACGATGCCTCCGTCTGGCAAAATCCCGATCGGGCGCGCCAGATTCAAGCCGATTACGCCCAGGCCAAAGACCGCGTGTCCGCATTGTACGCGCGCTGGGACGCCTTGCTCGCCAAAGCCGCAAGCGATCGCGCCAACGGTCTCTCATAACGCCCATTGCGTTCATTTTGCGCAAAATCTCGCGTATTTCAGAGAAGTTGCAGAACAAAATAAAGCCCCCTACAATCCCCAATGACGTCGCAATGGGTCATCAAGGCGGAGAATTCGGTGCGAGAAGGCTCAAAATTTGGCGAATACCAAATCATCAAACATCTCGCTTCAGGCGGGATGGCTGAGATTTACCTTGCCCGAAGTGCCCATCCCAACGGCGGCAACCCATTGGTCGCGCTCAAGGTCGTCCATGCCGACAAAGCGGAGGATCAGGCCCTGGTCGACATGCTCCAGGATGAAGCGCGCATCGTCCATACATTCAACCATCCAAACATCTGTAAAGTCTTTAATTTTGGGCAGATAGAAGACAATCACTACATCGCGATGGAGTATATCAACGGCAAGGATCTCCATCAGATTCTGACGCGGTGCAGCGATCTCAAACTCTCGATGCCCTTCGACCTGATCACTTTTATCACCTGCGAAGCCGCCAAAGGGCTCTATTCCGCCCATATCCAATGCGACGCTTCCGGCCAGCCCCTCAACATCATTCACCGCGACGTCAGCCCTCAAAACATCCTCATCTCTTATAACGGCGACGTTAAAATCATCGATTTCGGCATCGCAAAGGCCAACCAGCGCACCACCGACGAGACGGAATGCGGCGTTTTAAAAGGTAAATTCAACTACATGTCGCCCGAGCAGACCTGGTCCTCCAGCGACATCGATGCGCGCTCCGATATTTTCAGTTTAGGTATCTGTCTTTATGAGATGATCTGCGGGGAAATGCTCTTCAATGAAGAGAAAATCCTCATGCTCCTCGACATGATCCGCAAGGCCGAAATTCCCTCCATTCGCAAACGCCGGAAGGATGTGCCCGATCAGCTGGAGCAAATCGCGTTAAAGGCCCTCGCCCGCGAAAGGGACGACCGCTACCCCACCGCAGATGCGATGCAGCTGGCGCTCTCCAAATTCCTTCATTCGCAATGGCCGGATTTTACACCGAATCGCTTAAAAGCCTTTATGGCTCAAATATTTAGCGATCAGGCGAATCCTGGGAAAGCGAAGCAGGGCAAATCCGCTTCAAGCGCTCAGCACGAACCGCAGGCGCTCCTGCAGTCCGGTTTCGAAGAGGATGAGGACGAAGGCGATCGCACCGTACTGGCCAGCGATTTTATGTCGCCCAACTTTGAAACGGCGGGCGAAAGCACGCTCGCCGTTGAACCCGAGATGCTGGAATCGGGGCTTGAATGGGAAGAAATGGAGCCCCGCTCCCACGGCGATGAAGACGCAACTTCCCTTGTCAATCCAGGACTTTACCCCGACGCGAGCAAGTTTGAATCCCCATCCGCCTCGCTGACCCAGGAGGAGCTGCCGGTTCCGCCTGAGCTCACTCCGGCCGTGGGGATCAACGCTCACCCGCAGGCGATCCCGCTGACGCTCAAAAAAACGGTGCCCCTGCGGCCACAAGCCGTCCTTCAGGCGACGCAGCAGGCATCAAATTCCCCACCATCCGAGGTCGCTTTTTATCCGCCGCCCATCGAATCAGCCGCTCAACGCCCCAGCGGCCCTGCATCGTGGCAACAAAATTCTCCAACAAATCTGCAGGGTTTGCCGCCGGCGACGCTGCTCTCCTCGTTCAACGCCATTCCCTCTGTTGCGCCAGTCGATGTGTACGCAACCAACACAAACGGCCGCGCAACGCTGCAGCAAGCGCTCCCGCTCTACCCGCAACGCCGCAATCGCCTGCTCAAAAACGTGATTCCAGCGCTGGTGATCCTCGTCGTGGTCGCTCTGGGCATTTATGTGCTCACCCATCAGGCAGCTCCCAACCTGCCGTCATCCAACCAGAATCAGCCCCTCTACGTGAGCCTCACCACATCGCCGGACGGTGCACAGATTTGGTTAAACGGTCAGCCTCAGCTTGCCCCCAACGGCAATCCGCTCATCACACCTTTGCTCCTTCTGGTGGCGCAACAGGGCATAGCCACGGAGCTGCGCTTCGAACATCAGGGGTATCAGCCCTACGAGATGACGTTCATTCCTGACAGCGCGAACGCTCAACCCGATGCCGAAGGCAAGCTCATTCAGGCGCTCAATACGATTCAGTTAACGCCTTTACCGGGCAAACTGCGCATTCTTTCCAATCCGCCAGGCGCAGAAATCGAGCTGACCAACTACCGCGAAATCTATGGGAAAACGACGCCTTTTGAGCAGACCCTTGAGCGCAAAAACAGCACTGTGATTTTAAAACTCAACGGCTACGAAACCCAAAAACGCGACATCATCTGGGGTGACCAAACCGAGCTCGAAGTAAACGTCACCCTCCCAGAGCGGCGCCCCTTAACGCCAGCCGGCAAACGAAACCACCGTAGGCGGCGTTAACCCCTAGCGGAATTCGATGGGCAATGCGCCCAATCCCTTCACATCGAGATGCGACAGCTGAGCAGGCGTTTTGCTGAGATCGATCAGGCTCAGCCCATCTGAAGTCACCAAAGCGAGCAACTGCCCGTCTGCGCTCAAAGCCCCTCCCCGAATGCGTCTGTCGGGCATGATGGCGGCCAAATCGACCGCGCCTTCGTTTTCTCCAAATTTGGTTAAAGAGGCCTGACCGGAGAATGCCCCGCATGCATCCGCCTCCAGGATTACCTGAAACCGCTTCTTACGATCCCACAGCAAGCGGTGAGGCGTCGTTGATTCGAACAAAACGATCCCCAAATTGGATTCCACATCAACCGCCACAGTACGCGTCGAAGCGGTCGTCGTTCCGGCCTCACAATAGGGCTCATGTTCCACCAACAGCGTGTTTTGATTCAGGAATTGAATACGCCGTCCCCGTTCATCAAAATGCAGACTGGGCAACGTCACGAGCTTTTCAAATTTGGGATCCCGCAAATCGATCACGCGACCGCTCCCGCTCGTCTGGCTCTGCAGCAATAACACGCGGCTTCCCCAGACCGCCCCCACGACGCCATTCCCCAAATAACGGCTTTGCTTCGTTTCGGCGTCGATAAAGTAAGCGACTTCCTGGTTTAAGATTTTGCTGTAAACCGCCCCCACGGGTTCAGGTCCCACCCCTATATAAGGTTCCGCCTCAATCGCAACGGGATCCTGACCCGCGATCCACAGCCTGCCCCCATAGTTATCGTAAAGCAGGGTATCTTCATCCAAAAAGCCCAGCACTTTGATACCTTCCTGACGACCGATCTCCCGCCCCACATCGTTTAAAAGCATGACGTTTGTCTGTAAGGTCTCGCTATCAAAAACGACGACCGCAATGCGCGAACCATCCGGAGCCAGACGAGGCGGATATTCCTCAGAGCCCTTCCAATGCTCAATGCGCGATAATTCCTCTGAGTTTTCAAGGCTATAGACGATGAGCGGGTTCAAATTGGATTCTGGCATACAGAGAACGGTCAGGCCGTCATCCGAGATCAACTGCGCCGCTTTTTCACAGGTTTTTTCAACCCTTCCATCGCTCAGCCGCACTGCATAGCCGTCTTCGCCGAGTTTAAAATAGACCCAATTCGGTGCAGCAAACGTTTCTTCCGCAGTCGCATCGCTCTTCTGCCCTGCATCGGTTAAACTGACATGCACGTCGGAACTGCGAAACGGATCATTGGAAGAATCCTCCTCCGCGCAGGCCGTAACCCCAGCCAAAGCGCTGAGAAGCGCAAAAAGCTTGCCCTGTTTAAAAAGTTTGCACATCTTGATCACCTCTTCGCACAGTCTAACAAACGCGGCTCCATCCTTCACGGAATTGCGAGCAGAATTTTAACGGACATCACGCTTATGACTCCACCTCTCACACCACCCTGGCGCGGCCTTTTTTGCAATCGCACGCTCAACTTACGGGCCATCAAGGCCATCGGTTACGACATGGACTACACGCTGGTCCATTACGACGTCAAACGCTGGGAACAGCGCGTCTTCGATTACACCAAAGAACGCCTTTTGAATGAAGGCTGGCCGGTCGCCGACGCGCAGTTCGAGCGCACCCAAATGATGCGCGGGCTCATCGTCGACACCGCTCAGGGCAACATCGTCAAAGCCAACCGCTTCGGTTACGTGAAGGTCGCCGATCACGGCACAAGGCCGCTCAGTTTTGAAGAGCAACGCCGCATTTACGCGCGCACCATCATCGATCTCGAAGACAAGCGGTATGTGTTTTTAAACACCCTTTTCGGCCTCTCCACCGCAAGCCTTTACGCCCAGCTGGTGGACGCCATCGATCGCGGAGAATGCCCTAAAAACGCGCATTTAGGCTACGCAGAACTCTTTCGTTGCGTGCAGCAGCAGGTCGACGAAACCCACATGGAAGGCCTCCTCAAGGCCGAAGTCGTCGCACATCCCGAGCAGTTTGTGGTGCTCGATCCCGATACCCCAAAGGCGCTCCTCGATCAGCGCGCGGCGGGCAAAAAGCTTTTGCTTATCACCAATTCCGAATGGGGATACACGCGCGACATCATGTCGTACAGCTTCGATCGCTACCTGCCGGCAGGGCAAACATGGCGGGATCTATTCGATTTAATCATCGTAGGTTCCCGAAAACCCAACTTTTTTACCGAGCGTCCGCCCCTCTTCGATTTGGCCGACGAGACCGAAGGCCTGCTGCGCCCCAACATCGGGGGCCTCACACTCGGCAAGATTTATTTTGGCGGCTGCGCGGCGCAGGTTGAAGCCTGTCTGGGCCTGGATGGCGAAGAGATCCTCTACGTAGGCGATCATATTTTTGGCGATGTGCACGTGTCCAAATCCGTACGCCGCTGGCGGACTTGCGTGATTTTACGCGAGCTTGAAGACGAGATTCGGGCGGTGGAAGCGTTCAGACCGCAGCAGGAGAAACTCGACCAGCTGATGGCTCAGAAGGAAGCGATCGAGCGCGAGCAGGCCTGGCTCAGATTGCAGGAACAGCGACAGCGCGTGGGATTGCCGGTAGACGAGCCGATCTCCAATCGCGAAATGCAGCGACGGTTTCAGGAAATGCGGGAAGCTATCGAACGCCTCGACGCCGAAGCCTCGCTGATTGCCGAGCAGGGATCCCAGTTGCTCAACGCGCGATTTGGTCTGCTGATGCGCACGGGCAACGACAAAAGCCATATGGCACGCCAGGTGGAGCGACACGCCGATATTTACACATCGCGCGTCTCCAACTTTGAGTTCGCCACGCCTTACGCCTACATCCGCTCCATCCGGGGCAGCCTGCCTCACGATCGCTAATTCGTTAAAATTAAAGGATTTTCACAAAAAGAGCGAAACGTAGATCCTGAGCACCTCGGCCTCGGGCGGGAGCGCTGCGCCCGCTTCGCGACAAAGGTTGACCGCATGCTGCCGCTCCTCCTGACCCCCCACGCCTTCGCCATCCAGAGCCGCCGCATAAATCAGCCTGAACCACGCCTGCTTCTGCGCATTTTTGGGCCAGCCGTATTGCTCGATGCAGCTTTGAATGGCCCGATGCGCTTCGGCTGGCTGACAGCGCGCCAGTTCCGCCATCGCCGAGAAGGCCACAATCCAATCTCCCGGATAGGGTTGCAGACCGCGCAAAATATTGAGCGCCGCTTCGAGCCGCTGCAGGTTGTTCCCCAGACCCTCCGGATCCCCGTCGCAGCAGCATTGCAACGCCAGAACCGCGCAAATCCGCGCCCGCAAAAGCGAGAAGATCCGCATCGGTACGCGGCGGTAGAGCCAGGCGCGCAGGGGCTCGTTGTTCCATAAATCGTCGAGGGCTTTGTCGGCTTCGCGCACGTGACGCATGTAGAACAGGTAGCGCGCATTCGCCAAAGCGAGATCGATATGCGGCGTCGAGATCGGCCGTGAAGGCCAGACGCGCTTGGCCGATCGCAGCAAGCGCATGGATCCTGTAAATTCGCCTGCCTCAAGCAAAATATGTGCCTGAAGGATGCTCGCCAGCGCCTGAATACCCACCAGCCCGCGGGATCGCGTTTCGGCCAGCAGCAAGCGTCCAATCGAGCGCGCCCGGCTGATTTGCCCCAAATGCAGCGCCATGTAAGCCCGCAGCAAATTGAGGCGCATGCCACCCAAATCGAACGACGCAAAATAAGCCGAAAGCCTTGTATAAGCTTCCTCCACCAACGCCTGCGCCTGATCGAGATGCCCCTGCGCCCAAAGCACGTTCGCCTTCGTCAGCACCCACGCCATCTGCATGCGCGGACTGTCATCGATCTCGTGCTTGCAGGATTCCATCAGGCGCTCGGCTTCATTGATTTGCGCGAGCGAGGTTTCGTCCACCTTTAAGCGCGCGCGCACCAACCGCGCCTCGACAGAATCGGCATCGCCGAGCAGGCTGCCCGCCATCACCGGCGAAAACAGCAGCAACAAATCCGCCAGAGGCACCCGCGCCAAAGCCGGAAGTCCGCTGACATTCGCAATGAATCCCGTAAGATCGCCGCCCATCAAAAAGAGCTGACACATGCGCGCACGCCAGCGCACACCTTCCTGGGGATTTTCGGCCGTCAGCTTTTGAATACAATGGGCCGCTTCAAGGTAATGCCCTGTTAATGCAAGGCTTTCCGACAGCGCGAGCATCCATTCCGTGCGCTGCTCGAGCGACATGGGAGCTTCCAGAGCGAGCGCCAGCATATCGGCCGCACGTTCGTGATGACCCGCCGCGCGCGCATCGAGGGCCGAGTGAGCAGCAAACCGCCAGGCACGATCCAGCTGACCGATGGCCGCCCAGTGATAGCGGATCTCTTCAGCACTCGACTGTGCCACCTGATGCGCGAGCGCGAGCGCCTCGTGGAAAGCGGCCGTCTCAATATAGAGCACCTTTTGAACCACTTCGGCCAGATGCTGGTGCACCAACGCCACATCGATGCGACCTGAATGCTCGTCCTCGGTGCGCACTAACTCCGCTGTCTGCAATTCGTTTAGGGCATCGAACAGCTCGTGCACCTCGAGGCCGCAAGCCTGCTCCAGCACATCGCCGGGCACGGGGTGAGGGCTCAGACAAATCGCCGCCAGAGTGCGCTGAGCCTCTATCGAAAGCCCCAGAACCGCATGACGCACCACGTCGTCAAATGAAGGCGGCTTCGGACTCGGCATCTGCTCGATGTAATGCACCATGCGCTTCACGAACGACGGCACCCCCTCGGTTTCGCGGTGCACGTGAAGCGCGAGCTCGTCTGATGCGTCGCCCAGGCTTTCCACCAGAATCTGCTTGGTTTCTTCGAGGGAGAGAGGCCCGAGCTCGATGGTGTCGACCACCGAGGGCAGAGCGTTCGCCACATCGAGGAACGCTTCCAGGCGGCTGTTGGGCAGAATGCCCTCCGTGCGCATCGTCAGAATGAGCAAAACCGAAGGTAAATGCCCGCCCGTCAACAGCGTTTCGAGCACGTCGATCGCCGCCTCATCCGCCGCATCGATATGCTCCACCGCGAGCACCAGCAGGCGATCGCGCCCCAGCGTTGAAAGCAGCGTATGCAACCCGAGTCCACTGCTCAGCCCCACCGGCCCCTGATGCTCGTGCTGCGCCAGAAGCTCGCCCAAAAACTTAAAATCGGCGATCAGAGGCGCGCGTTCCGCTGAAGGCAGATGCCGCAAAATCGAAGCGGTCTGCTTGCGATAAGCCTCGGCCAGGCGCTCGATCAAAGTATCGAGACCGCGCATGCTCACGTGATCGCGCGAGACGCAAACACCGCTGAAAGTAGAGGCGCCCTGACTGCGCGCTTCCCGTCCAAATGCGTGAATTAAGGCGGATTTTCCGTAACCGATATGGCCCTTGATCAGCACCAGATGGCCTTCGCCGTTGCGCACCTGCGACATCGCGTTTTCAAGCTTCTGCCGCTCCGCCTGACGACCGACGAACTCAAGCTTTTTACCCTCATCATATCCGCCCAGAGATTCATGAAGGGTTTCAAGGACTTCGCGGGCAGAGGGTCGATGCGAAGGCTCCTTGGACAGGAGTTCCATGCAGACGCGCGCCAGTTCCTGAGACACGCCGGGCACGCGATCCGTCAGCGAAGGCGGCGCCACCGTGCGATGCATCACCGCCACCTCAGCGCTCTCGCCATCGAAGGGGGGCACACCAGCAAGCAACTCGTAGAGCACCACGCCCACGGCATAAAGATCGGTGGCCGTATTGACGCGGGATCCCAGGGACTGTTCCGGGCTGAAATACGTTGAAGTTCCGAAGACCTGCGAGAGGCTCTGCCCTTCACCTCCCGGCAGCAGTTCCTTGACGATGCCAAAATCGACCAGCTTGACCACACCCGATTTGTCGACCAGCACATTCGAAGGCTTAATATCGCGGTGCACCACGTCGTGACGATGCAAAAACGCAAGCGCCCTCAGGAGTTGCACGAGCGCATTGCGCACGCGGGCCACCCGCTCCGGATTGCAGAGCTCGATGGGTGAAGTCACCATGCGATTATGCCCGTTCACATAGCCGTATAAATCGCAGCCTTCCACCAGTTCCATCGTGTAAAAATACTGATCGTTCTCGTAATGCAGATCATAAAGCTGCACCAGATTGGGATGGAGCAGGTTGGCGATGGACCGAAACTCGCGCTTAAAATAATGGAGCGCTCTTGGATAAGCGAACTTCAGCGTTTTTAAAGCGATTTCTCTTCTTGTGACCGGGTCATACACGCGATAAACATCACCCATGCCTCCGCCGCCAATCAGGCTGCGCACCTCATAACGACCAATTTGATGCGGTAAACTTGGCACATCGCACCTCTAAAAACTTCGCCCGATTCTCACAAAAGAGATTCCCTGGGGGGCGCAGGCGACAACGAGATTTTCGCTTTTGCCCTTGAAACCGATGGGCTGTCAATGACCGAGAATCGCCAGGGGGCCAGCTGGTCTTCGAGACGCGCATAACCGATGCCAACTCTGGGTCCACACAAGATTTTTTCGTCCGGCAGCTTTTCGCCCTGAGCCAAAAACAGCAGGTCGCCATCCACCAAATCGCAGCCGCGCAAAGCGCCGTCTATCCTAAGCGCCTTACAAAGGCAAGCCGGTCCTGAGCAAAGCAGATGATCGGCCACATGAGGTCGATTCTTTCGTAAAAGCTCAATATTTTCATCAGGTTCTGCTGCTCTCACCAGAACCGCGCATGCCCTGCCCTCAGGCTCTGTCACCACATTTAAAAGCCAATGCATCCCGTACGAAAAATAAATATATGCGATCCCCGCAGGCCCAAACATCGGCGCTGTCCGCTGCGTTCGACCGTGAGATGCATGGCAGGCGCTGTCTTCCTCCCCCACGTACGCCTCCAGTTCGACCAGACGGACGCTTACAAGCCCCTCAGGCAACCGCCGCACGAGTTTCATGCCCAGCAGATTGCGCGCCACCTCGCAAGTGGGCGCCATCAAAGCCTCTCGCGACAGCCGCTCATAACGATCTTCAGTCATCTCAGTTCAACCCCGCTCATGCGTTCAAAAATTTGCGTTTTCGGTCTTCACAAAAAGCCGATTCAACAATACAAAAGCCCATCTTTGCGCTACAATGTAACGCTTTTTTGCACCAAAGCGATGGGGAAAACATGACGTCATCCGAACCCTTAATTGAGTCAAAACTCAGCGAAATTATTTCGGAATTATCGACAACAGCGCCATGGACAACGCCCCCGTTAAAAGATCGGCTGATTTCGATTTGTACAGAACTTGAGACCCAGCGCGCATCCGTTCAAACCCTTCAGGCCAAAATCGAACAGCAGCAGACCCTGCTCGAGCTTTCCTGGCAGCAACAGGATTTAAACGCCGATGTCTATCTGAACGCCGCCCTCAATCAGGCCATGCGCCTTTTACACGCGAGCTGCGGCTTTTGCGCGATGCTCGATCCTCAATTGCGCATCGAAAAACTCGCCCAAAGATGCCTTGAAATTCCGCCCAGTTACAGCCTCTACGATCTGCCCATCGCCGAAGAACTGCTCCAGCGCGCCATCGACGAACAGCGACCGATTTTTGCCCAAAGTCGCCTCGATCAGAGCACCGCAGTCTGTATCCCCTTGATTTGCAACGGAGAACTTCAGGGTATGATCTACCTTGAAGGCGATTCCGAACTGGCCACAGGTTTTGAGCAGCGTTTTTTGGTCGACGGCCTTTCGCGCACCCTCGGTTGCAGCCTTTACCAATCCCGCGTTCAAACCACCGAACTGTTTCGAAAAGAGCTGCTCATCACCATGGCCCGCGAAATCTGCGCTCCCATGAGCGTGATCGACAGCCTCTCCGAAGAGCTCGCTCAATCGCCTCCAGCTCCAAATGAAATCCGCGAAATCGGCTACGATTTGACAGCCACAGCCCGCCGCATCTCGCATCTGGTCGTCGATGCCATTGAAATCTGCGACGGTTCCCCACAGCAGGAAGCAGAGCCTCAACTCATTGATTTACAACAGGAACTGACGCAGCACCTGAAGGCTTTTTATATCATCGCCCAAAGTCACGATTGTCAAATTAAGCTACACAATACAGAAGAGCCCTGCCAGATTGAAACGCTGCCGAAACGGCTCAAATGGGTATTGAATCATATTATACACAGCTTTCTGCGCATCCTCTCACCCCAATCCACGCTTCAGATTTGGTTCTCATCCCGCAATGACGCAGGTCCGGAAATCGCTCTGCACCGTCCTCTGGACGAAAGCGCGCCCCTCTTTTTGGACTTAGGCGAGCTGCATCCCCAGGAAAACTGCCGTTTTATCGAGATCAACTTTCAAAACCGCGAGCTTCAGCTGTCGCCTCCGATGCTCGACAAGCTGTTTCAGCCCTTCCGACAAGCACTCCTCGAAACCAACCCCACCATCCACGATCTTTGCCAGGGACTCACTTTAGCTGCACAATGCGCACGCACCCTTGGCGGTTGCATTTGGGTTACCTCCAACCCACAAATGGGCACCCATTGCCATTTTACGGTGCCCACCCACGTCATCACCCGTCTCGATGACGCCCGTTCGCTTTGGCAGTGAGGTTGTTATGGAATCCGGAACGCTCCCCGTCGCAATTTTCACCTTTCGAGCGGCCGCTTTAAAGCGCGATCTCTTAATCAAGGGTCTGCAGCGCGTCCTGGAATTGCCCCAGGAAATGCGCGCGGATTTAACCCTCGGTTACCGCAGCAAAGACGAGAGCCTGATCCTGGTGGTCGAAGCGGGCACCCCTGTTCCCGAACTGGGCAAAATTCTGATGAATGCCCTGCAGCAGCCCAACATGCAATGTCTTGAGCTGCAGCCCGACAAAATGACGCCGGTCGAATTGCTCAAAGCCGTCCATCTCGCCCGCAACAGCTGCGACGCCTCCATTCAGGTCACCCAGGCGCTCCAGGCAGTGACCAAAATGCGCGAGATCATTCAGCGCCAATATCAGGGCCGAAACGCCAAGCTCGACGTCCAGCAACCCATCCGATTCCGACTCATCGGCAACGGCACAGGCACCACATGCGCGGTCTCACCCAGCGAAATCGTCATCGCCACACAAGACAGGCTACCGCCCATTTCTGCTGAAATTCTCATCGATTACAAAGTTGGAGATGGCGCAGCCAGCCAGTTGATCGCGACCGTATTGCGTCACGAAGCATCGGGAACATTTGTCTGCAAACCCAAGACCGCAGAGACACAACCTGAGCCCCAAAAACAACCCAAAGCGACCCCCTCAAGGCTTTTGCATCTTGAGCTCAGCCAGGTTGAGGATGTTCAGCGCGAATATCGCCAAAACATCAGTTGCGGCGGCCTTTTTATCCCTACCAGCAATCCCCCCGACTGCGGCAGCGCCGTCACTGCAGAACTCCGCTTACCCAACGGCGAACTCGTCCGGTTTACGGCGGAAGTGGTCTACATCGTCACCGCCGAAGAAGCCAAAGACGGCCAGCCCTGCGGATGCGGCATTCAATTTGGCCCCATTTCAGCAGCCACGCAGCGCATTTTTGCCCAATATCTCGACAGCGAATCGCCGAGCGCTCAAAGCGGAGAAATCACGCCATCTCAGAGCGTTTCGATTCAATCATCAAATCCATCACAAAGCATTCAGGCGGCACCGCAAACCGGTATCCGCAATCGCATCCTCAAAAAGCCGTCCATCCTGCAAAACGCATCCCCTGGAGACAGCAACCCCTTACCGACCACCAGTCCTCTGCCCCATCTTCGCACGGGCGACATGCCCAGTTCAGAGACTGGAAAGCGATTGCCCACAAGGAACTTACCCCATCTTCCTACTGGAAAACTGCCGCCTCCCATTCCCGAGCATCTGACTTCGCCATCCAGCGCTCCAAACGCCGGCAAACCGGTTTCAAAAGCCAGCTCTTCCGTAGAAAAAATCGTTCAAAATCAGCAAGATATAGAGATTCCTCCGCCACCAAAGCCCGAAGACATGATGCCCCTTTCGGATTTTGAAGCGGAATATTTGCCCATTTCGCTCACACCGCCGCCCCCCACGCCCGGCGAGCTTATTTTGCCCCCGCCGCCTCCTACGGAAGACAGCTTTTTGCCGATGCCCGAAGATGCAAACGATCCCGTTTTATCGCCGGGAGCAAGCATTCAATCTTCTTTTAAATCAATCGGTGCAGAATCCAAGAATCGCACCGGCATTACGCCCACTTACCTGCGATCCAACTCTTCTTTTGCAGCGATCTCCTTAGGCAGCAACGGCAATCCCACCATGCCCCCATTGCCCAACAGCGCAATGGCATCGACCGAACGCATGCGCGCATTGGCGCCTCAAAATCTCGAAGTTCCGCCACCTTACATCGAAGAGGCCCCCATGCCGCCGCCCCCAATCGACGATCCCAACCTGCCGCCACCCTATATGGATGATCCCGATATGCCGCCGCCTTATGACCCTGCGGCCGCATTGCCGTTGGAAGAAGAAACGCCTTTAATTCCACCTCGTTACGACGAATCTGTTGCCTCCGCTTATTTGGAATCTCCTGAGATTCCGCCACCTTACGCCGAATCTGCGCCGATGATGTCCTATGGCGATTCGATGTCTTATCCGCCCAGCGTCACGCCTGCACCGTTTCCGGACGACAGCCTCAATTTTGCAGAAACGCCGCTTTCGAGCACGGAATTACAGCCTTTTTCGTCCAACGAAAGCCAACCGCTCTCGGGCAGCCATCGCTCCCATGGCTACCAAGTCGCCTGCTGCGCGCGCAATAATCCCTTCTGGAGAGCGCTCAAACGCCGCCTGACCAACTCCAACTGCAACGTTTACATGTGCAGCACCATCGACGAACTGATTTACATCCCGAACCTGGCCCTCTGCCTGTTCGATGCCAGCCACCCCACCGCCAATCTCGAAGAGCAGGAGCGGCTCGTGAAAACCCTGCCCCCACAGGTTCGCCGCCTTCAGCTCACCGATGCCTCACAGGAATCCGAAGATTGTCTGTCTAAAACCCGCGGTGTCAACGCCATTTGCGATTACATCATCGAACTTCTCACCTTGCAAAACGCGTGACTGCAAAACTCGCCCTTCAAAAGCTTTCGGCTTTTCTCAACCGCACGCAGGCCTATTGGAAACCGTCGCCTTTTGTGCACCGCAGGCTTTTATGGGAAGCTCAGGGGCTCGGCGAAACGCTCGATCGCTTAAGCTCCAGCCAGGAAATCGAAAACTGGCTTCAAACGGGGCCATTGGCCGAAATCACCGCCGAAGCGCGACAACTCTCCATCGTTCCATCTTGCCCTTCAAAGCCCCTCAAACTGGGCCCCACGCCAAGAGTCCCAGGACGAAAACGCGAGCAAATTGAACGATTTATCGCTTGTCTGCTCCCTGTTCTGAGCCCGGTTTCCACCCCTTTCAGGCTGGTCGATTGGTGCGCAGGCAAATCTCACCTGGGGCGCCTGCTGGCCGAAAATCTTTCAAAACCGCTGCTGGCGGTAGAGCTTCAGTCCAAACTTTGCGAACAAGGTTTAAAAGAATGCCAACTCCGCAAAATTGAAGCGGAATTTGATTGCACCGATGTTTTGACTTCGCCCCCGGCGCTTCGCCCCGACGATTTTTTGATCGCCCTCCACGCCTGCGGTGAACTCCACGTAGCCTGCATTCAGGCCGCCCTCCGGCATCGCGTCCTGGGGCTCGCTTTTTCGCCCTGCTGCTACAACCGCCAGAATGTGATAGAGCAAAAACCGCTCTCACAGGCTGGGTTACAGAATTTTGTTCCATTCACTGAAAGCGATCTCGATTTCATTCACCGCGAACCAGACGTCGCATCCGAACACGACCGTCGCCTTTCAGAGCGCGATCGTATCTGGCGCCTGGGCTTCGATCTCTGGCAGCGCACCGCGTCCGGGCAGGACCAATACCGCTCTATGCCGCCCTTTCCTCACGCCTGGCTTCAGGGCAGCTTTACGGAATTCTGCTTTCGTTTTGCAGAGTTAGATGGTTTCAACTGTGAGGACTGGCCCGATCCCGCGCCCTTTGAGGCGCAAGGGGAACAGCGTTTTTTGCAGGTCAGCAGGCGGGAACAAATACGCGCAATCTTTCGAAAGCCCTTGGAATTATGGCTCTTTTTTGATCGCGTCTGTTGGCTCGAAGAAGAGGGATACCGCGTTCAATGGGGTGAATTCTGTCCGTGCAACGTTACGCCCAGAAATCTGATTTGCATTGCCACCAGAGAAGATACGGCTCAAACCTGCTCACCCTGAGGCATCAGCAGCACGCGGGGCGAATCGAGCCGGCTGCGCACAAAATCGGCCACATGTTCATCAAAGGTGGCGTAATGCACAGAAATCCGGCTTTGGGCCAGATTGAGCGCCGAAACAAAATCGAGCTCCGGCCCCTGCAACAACAGGGCCAGCTCCACCGCAGGCGCATCCTCAAGGGTCGCATTTTCGAGCCCGGCAATCGTTTTTAAGGCCGTCTGAATTTGCTCCGCATTGAGGCCGTAACGCGCCTTTAGAGTCGTTGCCACTTCGCAAAGCACCGTCTTTAAAATGAGCAGGTGATCGCTGCGCAACAGCTTCAACGCCGCCTTGGCATAAGCCGGATTCTCGCCTGTCATCGCGTAAATCAACACATCGGCTGCTGGCGTCAGCATTTCCTGTTGACCTCCTTCGTATTTTTCCCTAACTCCGCACCGTTCAAGGGAAAAACAGGTCCGTTCTGAGTCAGGCAATGCGCCAGATCGGCCACCGTCGTGCGCTGAAAACCGCGCATCAGCCGCATCACCACGTAATCGCCGCGATCTTCCATATCGATCAGCTGACCAAACTGCCAACCATGCTTTTCCCTAATTTCTTTGGGGATCACGATTTGACCCTTGCTTGAGAGCGTTGTGCTGGGCATTTCAAACTCCCGCGATGAGTAAGAATGAAATCTAACTTCAAGCCCCTTTTTCGTCAACTTTCACTCTGCTTTTTTGAGATCTGAACGCGCCCTGATTGTTTCATATCTCCCGATGGACCAAGGACAATTGGAGATATTGACAGATCGCCGGAAAGCGTTGACCATCTCTTGCATTCAGGCATGAGTTGCATGGCAAAAGACATGAAACCCTTCAAAAACTGGACGATTTTCTTTTTGGGGCTTGTCGGTTCTGCTTGTTCTTCCGGCATCGATGACAGCTTTGATTCAGCGGTCTCCGAGCCTCAGAGCAAAGATGCCCTGGTTATCTTCGATTCAGGAAACGGCCCCTCGCAAGACGCCGAATGCACCCCCGACGATCTCACGCGATGCCAGAATAAAGGCCCCTGCAACATCATCGACTGTGTAGAAAATCATTGCCAATACACGCCCATAAAAGACTGCATCTCTTGCCACACAAAAAACGATTGTCCCAGCTTAAATTGCAAGCAGTCTCTATGTCAGGAAGACCGATGCACATATATTGACGATCCAGACTGCATACAGTGTGATGATAGCGATCAATGTTCGGCAAACACTTGTCAGATCCCCGTTTGTGAAAACCATCAATGCAAGGCGATCGAGAATCCCAACTGTATCCCATGTGAATCTGAGCACACATGCCCTCACAAACCCTGTCAGATCGCGCAATGTCTCAAGGGAGAATGCCACTATGAATCCAAACCCGATTGCGCCATCTGCACCCCTCAACAACTGAGCGCCTGCAATCCAGCGGGGGCCTGCGAACAAGCGGTCTGCAGCCCCGATCGCGAATGCGAATATCAGACGAAAACTAACTGCTTTGCCTGCAACGATATTCGGGATTGTCCCAGCGCGGGAGACTGCCAAACGGTGACCTGCGAAGCGGGGCAATGCCAATACCAACAGGCGCTCTGCAGCTGCTCTCCCGATACCCCCTGCCCTCCCGGCAACCCCTGTCAGGAGCCCGTTTGCGATTCGGGTACCTGCCGTTACAGATGGCTCGAGGGCTGCGTTCCCTGCAACGGCGAAGATGCATCGCTCTGCCCCAAGGCCGTTTGCCAGGAAGCATTTTGCGAAGAGGGCGTCTGCCAAATCCGGGAAAAATACGACTGCATCACCTGCGACAGCGTAACCGATTGTCCCGCTGCTGCCTGCAAATACCCCTATTGCACCAAGGGAGAATGCGGCCTCGCAACCAAAGACGACTGCGAAACCTGCAAAGACGCGAGCACCTGCCGCAAAGCCTCCTGCACCGAAACCAGCTGCATCGATGGCAGTTGCGTTTTAACCTCCATCCCCGACTGCCAAACCTGCAGCCTTCCCGAAGACTGCCCGTCCTTGTCCTGCCAAAACGCAAATTGCGAACAAGGCGAATGCAAATATACTCCAAAAGAAGACTGCAACAGCTGCACAAGAGCCGACCAATGTCCTGAAAAGCCTTGCAGCGCCCCGAGTTGCCAGATGGGCGAATGCCAGTATTTTAACCTGTCGGGTTGTTCCAGCTGCACAACAGAGGAAGATTGCCCCATCCACCCCTGCAAGACCGCTCAATGCGGCGACAATGGCGAATGCAGCTGGACACCAGGGGAAGATGCGAGCGCATGCAATCCTCAACCCTGCCAGATCGCCTCATGCCTCAACGGTCTCTGCCAGTTCCAAACCGACGCGCAATGTCACAGCTGCCGCAACGCTTCCGATTGCCCCATCCAGCCCTGCAAGACCGCTCAATGCGGCGACAATGGCGAATGCAGTTACAGCGATGACGCCCAATGCATCCATTGCCAGAATGCCCAGGAATGCCCACCGTCAACCGACAGCTGTCAGACCGCTGAATGCCAGGGCGGCTCATGCCACTACAGCGATAACTCCCTTTGCTGCAACGAGATTCACCGTTGCGAACCGCCTCTCGCCTGCGTCGATGCGCGCTGCGTTGAACCGACCGTCGAATGGTGCCGGCTCGTCTCGCTGTCCCCCACCCAACTCGTTGTCAACACTGAGCAAACGACCGCTTCCGTACAATTTTTTGCAGCAGGCCTCACCGATCGCACGACCGGCGTCGACAGCGATGCAAACCTTAAAGTTGAAATCGGCTACGGTACTCCTTTAAGCACGCCTTCAGACGACTGGCATTGGGTGAGCGCAACCCCCACTGCATCCTGGAGCCACGCGAGCGACGACGCCTATCAGGCTCAGTTTTCTGTTTCAGAAACCGGCAGTTACGCGGTTGCCGCCCGCATCAGCCTCGACAATGGTCAAACCTTTAGCCTTTGCGATCAGAACACGACTCCAGGCTACCAGGTTTCAGATGCGGCCTCGCTCACGGTGCGCTCAGGAGGCGACAGCGGTCTCACGCTGTTCTTCAGCGAATATGTGGAGGGATCCAGCCAGCATAAAGCGCTCGAAATCTACAACCCCACCGCCTCGGAAGTCGATCTTTCCCATTGTACGGTCAGCATGTACAACTGCGGCACGAGCTCATGTAACTCCAGCGGTGACAAGTCTTCTCAGCTCTCAGGCACATTAAAAGGCGGCCATACGGCGGTGCTTTGCGGGGCTCAGAGCGAAATTTCGAGCGAGGTTTGCACGTTGAGCGACCTGGAGGCCATCAAATTTAACGGCAACGACGCCCTGGAGCTTGCATGCGATGGCCAGGTGCTCGATCTTCTGGGCGTAAAAAGCAATCCGACCGTCTGGGGAGAAGACAAAACCTATGTGCGTAACTGCGGAATTCGTAAAGGAAATCCAGACGGCGGGCATGATATGAGCTCAGAATGGACGACTTACAGCAAAGATGACGTCAGCCATCTCGGCTCGCACGACACCTGCTACTGATTGAACAGCTTGGAATCATTAAGGTCTCTCGATGACTTCTGTTTCTATCGACCCGCATCGCCCCATCGCCGCCATCGATATCGGCTCCAACTCCATTCACCTGACCCTGGCGCGCATGCGAGGCGACGACATTGAAACCCTCGCCCGATTTAAGGATCCCGCAAGGCTCGCAGGTACGCTCGATCGCGAAGGCCTTCTTCCGGAAGCCGTCATCGACAAAGCGATCGCCACCCTTCGCCGATTTGCCGATCTCGCACAGATTCACAACGCCGAAATCCGCGCCAACGCGACGGCCACCCTTCGCGCAGCCAAAAACGCCGATCTCTTCATCGAACGCGCCCAAAAAGAAGCGGGCATTCCCGTTCACATCATCTCGGGTCACGAAGAAGCGCGGCTCACCTACCGGGGCGTGCAGTTTGGGCTAAAAAAACCTGGCAGCACCTTACTTTGCGTCGATGTGGGCGGCGGATCGAGCGAGCTCGTGATCGGCAAAGACGACCAGATTTCGCTCACCGCGACGTTCAAAATCGGCTCCCTTCTGGCGGCCACCAGGCTGATCGGCCCCGATCCCGTCACGCCCAAATCCATTCACCGCGCGCGTTCGGCCATCAATGCGCTCTTTGAAAACCAGCTGCAAACCGTCGCGGCGCTCCATTTTGACTGCGCGATCGCCACGGCCGGCACCATTCAGCGCGTCATCCGCATCGCCCAATCCCTCAAGGGCGCAACCTCGGTCAGCAACGATGTGCACGGCCACAAGCTCTCCACCAGCGATCTCGATCTCGTGGTCGCGCGGCTTTCTCAGGCGCGCACCAAAGCGGAACGCCTGCTCATCCCCGGCATGGATCCCGAACGCACAGACAGTCTCTTGGGCGGCGCGCTCATCTTTCAAATCCTGAGCAAGCGCCTGCATATCGACGAATGGACCGTCTCGATGTCGGCCTTGCGCACGGGCCTCATCCTCGACATCTACCACCACCGCATGGCGCAAAGCGCGCTGTAACGCCTTTACCATCAACGCTTTTTAAGCGTCTTCCGCCCATAGAGAAGTCAGCAGACTGCCCCCATTCGCCCCGAGTTCGGTCAAAAAACAGCTCGTATCCAGATAGCCCTCGCGCATGGATCCCCATTGGGGCGAGCAAAGATACAGCCAACGCCTGGCACGAGTCACCGCCACGTAAAAGAGGCGACGTTCCTCCTCCAGCTGCTGCGGATCCGAAAGCGCGCGGCGCAAAGGAAACAGCCCCTGAGCCACCGACAACAAAAAAACCGCTGTCCATTCAAGACCTTTGGCTTGATGGACCGTGCTTAAACAAAGCGGCGCCTCACCCGATTCGCGCTCTAATGTGGAGTCTTCGAGCCAGGTCAACTCGTCCAAAAACTGTTGAATCGACGCGCTGTTTTCGGCCCATTGCGCCAACTGCAGAATCTCGTCGAGGCGTTCCGCCGCATTTTCGTAGCTGCGCTGCAAAGCATCCCTGTAGCCAGAATCCAGAATCGCCTGGACCATCTGCATGGGCGAATTCTTTAACGCCTCGATTTTTAAAAGAAAACCTCTCGTTTCATTCCAGACGCGCGAGGCTTTTTGAACGGTTGCGAGCGCGCGCACCTGCCCCCAGGGATCGCCTGTGACCGAGAGGGCCTCAAAAATGGATTCCGCTGTGCGAAGCCCCACGTGAGGGCGCAACCGCAGCGCGCGCAGCCAGGAATTGCGATCCATAGGCGTCTGCAAAATGCGAAAATGCGCCAGCAAATCCCGAATATGCGCCTGGTCGAAAAAGCGTATACCCCCGCGGATTTCAAAGGGAATCCCTTGTTTCTGCAACTCCAGCTGGAGTTCCATCGACTGGTAATGCGCCCGAAACAGGATCGCCTGCTCTGAAAGCGGCACCCCTTCATCCCGAAGCGCGATGACGCGCTGCACCAGTTTGCGCGCCTGCTCGCCCACCGAATTCAAATGCCACCAGAAAGGCTTAGGTCCATCCTCCAGGGCGGAATGCAGAACCTTGTGAAATTGCTCGCGATTTTTTGAAATCGAAGCGTTGGCCAAAGCGACAATCTGCGGCGTACAGCGATAACAGGTTTCCAGCCGATAGAGCGCAGCGCCCGGGAAATCCTGATGAAATTGAAGGAAGTTTCGTAAGTCCGCTCCCCGAAAGGCATAAATCGACTGGCAATCGTCGCCTACGGCCATCAGATTTTTGGGATTGAGCTGCCGAATCAAAGCGACCTGAAGGCGATTGGTGTCCTGATATTCGTCGATCAGCACATGCAAAAACCGCTCCGAAACCGCTTGCTGAAACTGCGGGCAATCCTCCATAAGCAGGCGCAGATTGACCAGTAAGTCATCGTAATCCATGGCATTTTGAGCCAATTTGCGCCGCAGGTATTCCGTGCAAACGCGATCGATCCGCTCCGCCTCGGAAGCAAATTTGGGAAAACGGTTCCTTACAAATTCGGTCAGCTCGCAATCAATGTTTTGGGCATGCGAGAACACAGCCTGAAGCCATTCTGCCTTAGGAAACAGGGGGTTATCGCCCACAACCGCTTCGCGCGCCATCTGACAGATCTCGAGGGATTCCTGCGCGCTTAAGATGGCAAAGCCCGGCTGATAACCGATCTGCGACGCAAACGGCTGAATCAAACGATGCGCGATCGCGTGAAAAGTGCCCGCCCAAAGCCCCTGCGTCTGCGCCCCCATCGCGACGAGCCGATCCCGCATCTGGCGCGCCGCCTTGTTGGTAAACGTCAGCAGCAGAATGCGATCCGGAGATACACCCTGAGCGCAAAGCCAGGCCGCCCGCGCCGTCAGCACCCGCGTTTTGCCCGAACCAGCCCCCGCAACCACCAGCTGATAAGGCGCCGTCCCCGTTACAGCCCGCTTTTGTTCCTCATTCAGGTTGAGGAAAATCTGATGAAAATCAGCAGGTTGCAATGTTACAACCGCGATTCACAAAAAAGGCGAAAATCCAATTGAGGAAACAGATTCCACTGCGACTGGCGCTTTTGCACAAAATGGTCGTTCGGATCTGCTCCGTTCAGGCAAGCCTCAGCGCCGTCGCAAAGCTGCTTGAACGCCGCCAGATGATCTTCCGTACGCTGAACCGCGTATTTCACAGTGGTGCCTGCACGCATCATGAAGGCAAAATCCGAACTCTGCGCCAGAATCAGCTCTCGCGCCGCCTGATTGAGCGCCGCCTCAACCAACGACAAGCGAGGCGACTTCAGCGCGCGCTCACCCAGCGACGAAAGCTGCTGCGCGGCCGTATGCAGGTAGCGGTAAATCCACTCGTTGGTTTCGTTGCACCAATATTGCGCAAACCCGCCTTCACCCCAGCTTGAAAGCGCAGGCGTGGAAGACTGCAGAATGGGATACGCCGACAAATATTGGGAAGGCGTGCAAAGTCTGACTTCCGCTTCGTCATCGGCCTGCGGGGACTTCGCCGCTTCCCGAATCAAAAACTCAATAAAATCGGGACCTTCAAACCACCAATGGCCGAAGAGTTCCGCGTCGTATGGCGCCACGATCAGAGGCATGCGATCCATCATGCCGGCCAGATGAGCCAGCTGCTGACGCCGCGACTTTACAAAATGCCGCGCATGCTCCGCCGCTTTGGCGCGCGCCGCATCGGGATCATACCAATCCTTATCGTTGGTCGGCCCCGTGACCCGATGATACTTGAGCCCCGTCGCAACGCGAACGCCATCCGGAGGAACGCAAGGCTCTAAGTCCTTTAATGGCAAGTCAAAACCAATATCACGATAGAATTCCCGATATTGAGGATCGCCGGGATAACCCGTTTGCGCAGACCAGACCTGCTCGCTCGACGCCAAATCGCGGCCGAACGCAGCAACCCCCGTTCCCTTGCAGGCCAGAGGCGCATAAACCCCATAAACCGGCGCCGAACTGGCATTTAAGAGGCCGTGCGCATCCGTAAAGAAATAGCGGATTTGTGCCTCAGCCAAAAACTCATCGATCCCCGGTGCAAACCCGCATTCCGCAAGCCAAATCCCCGACGTCTTCCGGCCAAAGATCTGCTCATACTGCTGAGCGGCCAGTTGAATTTGAGCGCGCGCCGAAGCCCTGTCGTTCATCATCAGCGGCAAGAAGGCGTGCGTCGCGGAGCTGGTGATCACCTCTAGGCGGCCAGCTTGCTGTAACCGCTTGTATTCATTTACCAAATCGCCATCGAGCTGTTCATATAAAGCCCAGAGATGATCCAAGCGCTCCGCGTAAAAACGCGCGATCGCATGCTCCGCTCTACGCGTCGCCGTTCGCTGCAGTTCTCTGGCTGCAAGTTCGCGCAACTCCTTGAAAAATTGCGCATATCGCTCGCGAAGCAGATCGTCCTGCAGCATAAAAATGAGCGTCGGACTCAGACTCACCGTGACCTGAGCCGGAATCCCATCGCGTTCGAGCGATCGCCATGCGCGAATCAGCGGCAGATAACTCTCGGTAATCGCTTCAAAAAGCCAGCGTTCCTCTAAAGACCGGGGATGCTCCGGATGGCGGACGTAAGGCAGATGGTGATGCAGGACCAGGCAAAAAGCCCCAAGCGGATGCGCCGCCATGACTTAAGCCTTCAAATACAATGCGCGATAGGGGTTACATGAAGAACTCGAAGGTCCATTGTGAGAAGGGTTTTCTCCGTTTTGTTCCCCAGCGTTCTGCCGCTCTCTCAAGGCCTGATCTGAAGCGCCAAACGTCCCCTGCCGGCTGCAGCGCATCAAAGCCTCTGAATCGATTTTAGATAAATCGGGATCCACGGTTCTGAGCGCCCGGCCCGCATCGTCGACCTCGATGACATGGCGGAAACAAACGGGATCCAGACCCGCAGTTTCCTTAGGCAAAACCATGGGTTGCGAGCCTGCGATATGGACGAACGCATCTCCCGCCTTAAAGCCGATCGCCGTCATCATGCGCGCCATCGGCTGATCGAGCACGATATCGAGGTGACCGATCCAATCCTGGATCTCGTAATCCTTAATCAATGCGGGCGTATTCGAAGCGTCATCCTTAAACAGGAACAAGCGCAGGCAGAGTTTTGCCCTGTAATCCTGAAGAGTTGCACGCGCCCGCCCGATGGCTGCAGCCGTCAGTTCCCAATAAATGAACGCCGACATCGGATCGCGCGGCAGGGCCACGATGCGGTTTTCACCGTAGGCGAGCGGCAAATCCAGCGGCGGATCCTGCCGGGGGGTCATAAACTCGCCAATGGCAAGTAAAATCTCTTGCGAAGCCGCTGCCTCTGCTTCATCGAGGGCTTCCTGATAATCGACATCCTCTTCGGGCCCATCGCTGTCGATCGACTCCGCATCCATCGAGATCGAAGCGTAGGCGTCAGGGCTCAAAACCGGAGGGTGAGCGGCCAATTGTGCTAAATATTCCGCAGCCTTATCGCGACTCTCAAAACGGAGTCCATGCGTTACCCATACCCCCGATTCGTTGCTGATCTGACCCAACAGCTGATTCCCCAAAAACACCCGAACGCCATCATCAACGGGGATGAACGAAAAGAGAGGGTTGGCAACCATGAGGACTCCTGACGGCAGGTTAACAAAAAAGGACCTAAAAAACGCGCAGTTAAAGGACACAAAAGTTTCCACGCAAACCGCGCATGAATTGCAAGCAACTTTTCCTCCTCAGAATCGCGATTCTATCAACACCAAACGCGCATGCCAAGCGTTTCCTGCAGTCCAAAACCGATTTATAACCGCTTGCCGATCCATTCGATATGCTGTAATCGTAAGACTTTTTCCGACATCAAACAGGGTACAAATGCGCGAACAACTGGAAGCCCTCATCGCACAAAACAAATTGCCTCTGGCCGATAAGCTCGCCCGCGATACCCTTGCGGAGATGGATGCGGAGCAAAAACCTCTTGAATATTGCGGAGTTTTGCAAGCCATCGCGCGCATTGCGGTCTTAAGGGGTCGCTTGCCCGAAGCGATCAAACAGCTGCGCCAATCCTGCGAAATCAAGCGGCGCGTGCTCGGTCCAACCAGCCGCGATTTAGGCGCAACCCTGCATAGTCTGGGCGATTTGTTAACGCATTCCGGACTTTTTGAAGAAGCCGAGCAAACCTTCTGGCAGGCTATCGAAGCCATGGAAGGCGAACTGGGTCCCGATCATCCCGATCTGGTGCCCAGCTTAACCAATCTGGGTTCGATTCTGGCCCGGCGGGGGGCGATGCATCAGGGCGAACAGCTGATGTGCCGCGCGCTCAAAAACAGCCAGACCAGCCAGGATCCCGCACAAACGGCGCGATTGCTCGCGGTGCTCGCTCAGACGAGGGCGATGCTCAATCATCCCGAAACGGCCCCGACCGCGAAGAAAGCGCTTCAGATGATGAAGGAAACGCTGGGCGAAGCGCATTTTGAATACCAAATCGTTCACGATCTGCTCGAAACCCTTGCAGCCCGTCCCGATCCGCCACCCGACTGGGGCGGACAGCTCGGCATGGGCGCCAATTTAATGAAACGAGGGCTCGATGCCCACGCCATCGAAGTGCTCAAAAGCGTTTGCCAGCAGGCGCGCGATGCCCAGAAAACGGAGCCTGAAGCCTGGGCCTGTGGCATGCTCACGACGCTCTATATCCGCTCAAATCAACCACAATTGGCGCTCGAATCGAGTCAGCGCGCGCTGGATCTGACCCAAAACCTGCTTACGCCTGAAGCGCTCGAACCCTTTATTGAAGCCCATCAGCAGGCCCAGGCGGCCGTGCAGGCGGCATCGAATCCAACCTAACCCGCAAAAAGGCCATCCCATGTCGATCCTTCAAGGCCCAGTCTCGCTCTTAAAAGGGGCCCGCGTACTCGCCCAACATCGCGAATTAATTAAGTTTTCTCTCATTCCAGCGATCATCGTGTTTGTGGTCTCGCTGCTGGGCTTTTTCTTATCCTTTTATTTTGGAGATCGCCTTCTCGGGCTCCTGATCGAGGAACCCGAGCAACTGTTGCTGAAATGCCTTTGGATCGTCTTTTCGTTCATTTTGAAGCTGGGGGCCGCGTTTATCTGCCTGCTCATCACGCCGTGGCTCATCATGCTTTTCGGTTTTCCGCTCTGTGAGCCCCTCGCCAAACGCATCGATCAGCTGTTAAATGGACAGGAAGTGGACGCATCTTTTTCTCACGAGATGCTCCTGACCTTCACCACGACTGCAGGGTTGCTGATCATCGGCCTTGCGGGTTCCGTTCTTTTTTGGCTCTTGGGTCTGATTCCTGGCCCCAATTTACTGGCTGGCCCCTTTGCCGCGTTCATCTGGACGCCCGCGTTTTTTGCGCTCGATGTGATCGACTCAAGCCTGTCGCGGCGCCAATGGACTTTGCGTCAAAAGCTCCATTTTTTGCTCAGGCATCCCACCACATCCATCAGTCTGGGGCTTTGCGCGAGCATTTTGCTCTCGATTCCCGTCCTCAACCTGTTTGTGCTGCCCGTAGTGGTCGCAGCAGGCGTGATCACCGTTCGGGATCTTGAACAAAAACAGCAGCTTTAACCCCAAACACCCCAAGCGTAATAAATTCCGTACAAAAGCCCGAGCATGCCCGCAAACAGCAGCGCGTACAGGCCTAACCTGCGCAATTTGGGATGTTTTTTGCTGTGACGGCGCACCACAAAGAGCCGATCGGCCAGCGTAAAATAATCGCCATCCTTTAAACTGAGCTCGGTATATCCCCGTCCTTTGCGCGCAAAATATTCGTCCGTCTCGGCTTTGACCCGCCGCCACCCTCCGGAAAAAATCGCCAGTTCTTCAGGGATTGCGGGATCGTCCAGCTTTAAATCCGCGTTTGGACCGCTGCCCACCACCGTGCGCTCACCCACCTGGCAGCCGCGCCCCGCTTCGGGGCCATATTGTTCCCAAAGGGTAAAACCCGAAAACTCGCCCCGGCGATATCTTTCATAGAGTTCGGTTTCAAACTGCCCATAGTCGGTGCTCTCGGTGGTCAGCCCGCCCTGCCAGTTGATGTAGACTTCGATGCAAACAGAGCCACAGCAAAAATAGAATCCGTTGTTGATTTCCTTCATGTCGAAGATTTCATCGAAGCCCAGAGAGCATTCATCCGAAAACAGGTCGACCACGTAATAACGGTTGTCTTTTCTAAAGATACGGCACATGCAGCTGCCCACCTGGGGGCTGTCGATCACCACGTCGTTTTTGGGATGGCTGCCGATCGTGATGCAATCTTGATCCAATGCGTGATGCTTCACGCGGCCGCGCTCATCGGTCACTTTAACGAGCAATTCGCAGGAGGGCATCTGTCGGCTCCTTTCTTACGGCAAAAGAATCTCATCCCGCCCCATCGACTGAATGCGCAACTCATCCGACAAGCTGACGCGGATCCATCCATCCAAGTCCGTTCTCCATAAGGGAATTTTTCGATCCTGATAACGTTTGAGCGCGTAGGGAGAAGGCAAACCAAAACTGTTATAACGGCCCGCGGTCAGGACGATCGCTTTCGGTTTTAAGGCCTCCAAAAACGCCTCTGAATTGCTGCCGCGACTGCCGTGATGGGGCGCTTTGAGCACACAAATATTGCCCAGCAATCCTCTGTTTTGTAAATCATTTTCCTTTTTTTCGGTAATATCGCCCGTCAGCAGCAAATCGCAGCCCGGCCCCACGATTTTCATCACGATCGAAGCATCATTTTCTCCCCAGGATGCATCCAACACATGGCTCAGCACTTCGATTTGAACCTCGCCCATCTGCCATTTGCCTGGCTCCGCAATCTCTATCGGCTTCTTTGTTTTTTGAATCGCCTCCAGCGTTTTTTGCCATGCAGGCTCTGGAGATACGCGACCATTCACAAAAAAGCGATCGACTTCGACCTCCTTTAAAACCGCCATCAGTCCGCCGTAATGATCCGAATGGCCGTGCGAAATAAAGACGGCATCGAGATGCCCGATCCCCTCGTGTCGCAGATAAGCGAGCAGCGCCTTCGCTTCAAAATCGGGGCCCGCATCCACCAAAATGCTGCGATCGTCGCTTCGAACCAAGAGCGCATCGCCCTGCCCCACGGCGATCGCCTCGACCGCAACGCCCTTAAAACCGCTCGCCGCACTCCATACAAAAAATGCGCAACTGATTAAAATTGCAAACTTTTTTTGGCGAAGGCAGACCCCTGTCATCAGGCATATGGGGATCGCCAAAGCGAACGCCCAACGCCGACCCACGATTTGCTGATCCCACCCCAAATCGAGCAGCGCCTCCGCAAACGCGACCAAAAGCTCCGCGCCCTTCGCCGCCCAGTTCAAAGGCATGGAAGTCAGCGGGCTTGCAAACAGCGCCAAAAGCCCCAAAGGCACCAGAACGCCGCTCGCCACGGGCGTTAAAACCAAATTGGCCGCCAGCGACATGGGTGCAAAAGTCCCAAAATGGTAAGCCTGAATCGGAGCCGTTGCCGCCCAGGCGACCAGACAAGTCCAAAGCACCGAAACGAGCCCTTTTTTGAACCGACCGCCACACCACAAGAGCGCTCCCACCGCCGCAAACGAGAGCTGAAAGCTCACCTCAAAAGGTGCCCCATGCTGATGTGCGATCACCATAAATGCAGCAAATCCAAAGAGATTTTTGCCGTTAGAAGGTTTTAGAAAACAATTCGACAGGAGCAGCCCCGTCACCATGACGCCCGCCCGGCAGGCGCTCACCGGAAACTGCGCCAGCGCCACAAATCCCCAGACGCAGGGCAACGCCGCAACCGCCGACCAGCGTTTGGGAAACATCACCCCCAGGCGACAAAAAAGCTTTGAAAACGCCCCAAAAAGCGCCAGCGCAAAACCCGCAACATGAAGCCCGCTCACCGCCAGCAGATGCGCCAATCCCGTTGATTTCAAAGCTCTTTCAGCTGACTGAGGCAACGATTTTTTATCGCCCAGAAGGAGCCCCTTTAAAACCGCAGCGCCATACCAGCCATCCAGCTCATCCAGCGCATCGCGCGCCCATTTGCGCAGCGAAAGCAGCCTCAAAGCGCCCTGACCTGCGGGCTCAAGCAACAAAACCGGCCCATGCGCCTGCCAGAGAATCGATCGCCTGCGCCCCCATTCCTTAAAGTCAAAACCGCCCGGATTCTCTTGTGATGAAAGGAGATGCGGACGATTGACGAGCAGTCTCGCGCCCACCGCAAGGCCGGGTTGATAGGCGACCGAACTCACCCAAATGAGCGCATTTTTGACGCCATCCGGCGCCACGACCAGGTTCAGATGGCCTCCGCTCAGCTCCGCCTCCACCACGCGCCCCATCACGCGGTGACCGATGGCAGGCGGCGCATCGTCCGCCGCATCAAAAGCTGCACTCACCATGCCCGAAGCGAGCGAAAAAGCGATCAGCGCCCAGCAGGAATTCCCTGTTTTGCGCGTCCAACTCCCTAAAAATACGACGAAAACGAGTGCAATAAGCCCACCTGCCCACGCCCATTCCTTCAAACAGAGACCCAGCCAAAACGCAAACCCGAGTTTGATCCACGGTCGCTCCATCGCGCCCTCCAGATTCCTGTAGGGGCTAATCGGCGCCAGAGCGAGAATGTTGCGGACTGTCTTCAAAAAACGGCTTCAAAAGGAAGGCTTATGACAGGATTGCAACCCTCTCCCGGTTTGTGCTAGCAAGCGCAGATTTTTTGGAGAATTTCTATGCGAACACCCCTGATTCTCTTTTTTGTTGGGATTGCCATCTTTGCCGCATTTGCAGGTCCCAGATTGCGGATTCACACAAAGAATAATCATTTCGTATACTTAGCGGATTCTTTTTTGCACGGCAGCGCAGAATTGGTCCGCACGCCCGAAGGCACCAACGACTGGGCCAACTACCAGGAACTCCAGTTAAAAGGGGAATCAGCCCGGCAGTACGGTCCGAAGGTCTCCGGATTCTTCACCAAGCGAGCGGGAAAGCCCGATCAGTTCAGGCTGCTGAGCGGTCAGGAGATCGAGATTCCCTCCCAGGATCGCGGCGAAAGTCAGACCCATTATTTTGTCTCATTCCCGCCTGGCCCCGCCGTGCTGATGATGCCTATGGTGGCCCTCTTTGGATACGGCACCAACGATGTGTTGTTTACCCTGTTTTTTGCCGCCCTAAACGTCTCGCTCGTCTTCCTTTTATTGCGTAAACTCGGGGAGTTAGGCTATTCGCAACGCAGCGAAAAAGAAGACATCTGGCTGAGCATTCTGTTTGCGTTTGGCAGCGCTCACCTTTGGTGTGCGGTTCAGGGCGGCGTTTGGTTCACCGCCCTGATCATCGGCGTCACATTCAATTTGCTCTATATTTACGCGTCGTTGGACACCAGGCATCCCTTTTGGGCAGGCCTTGCCCTTGCGGCCGCATTCTCTACGCGCGCCACGATGATCTTTGCCGCTCTGTTCTTTTACATGCAGCTGTTTTTCCCGCCCGAGCATCTGCAGCGATCAAAGCGCGAGACTTTGATAAAATTCCTTCAGTTTTCGGCCCCTTGCCTCGTCGTGGGGCTCTCGCTGCTCTATTACAACGCCGTCCGATTCGATCGCATCACGGAATTTGGTCACACCTACCTTGCGGGCGGCACCATCGCGCGCATCCGCGATTTTGGCATGTTCGACATCCGCTTCCTCACGCGCAACCTCACATCCGCCTTCACCCTGATGCCCCGAATCAGCGATTCCGCCCCCTACATCCAATTCAGCACCCATGGCACCAGCCTGCTGCTCACCACGCCCGCCTTAACCCTGCTGCTCTGGCCGCGCCGCAGCTCGCCCATCGCCCGACCCATCATGCTTACGGCACTCGCCATCGCGATTCCGATTTTCCTTTATCAGAACACGGGTTGGGAGCAATTCAGCTTCCGGTTTTCGCTCGACTTCATGCCCTATCTGATCGCCGCCATCGCCATTGGCGGATACCCGCTCACCAAATTCGTGAAAGGCCTCATCATCGCGGGTATTCTGGTCAACGCATTTGGCGCCGTCACCTTCAAGCGAACCGGCAAAATTCACCTTTACGCCGATTACATCAGCGAGGAGCCCAAGAGATAACGCTTTGATTTAAAAAGCGTTTATTCCTCGTCATCCGGATCAGGCTCGGGACGTCCGTTTTCGAGCATGTCGCGCACGCGCTCCACCAAATCCTCGATCAAAAACGGCTTATCCATGTAATCGTCCGCACCGTACAGCGGCGAAGTCATCTCGTTGACGGCGGGCCCGATGGCGGTCAGCATCAGAACTGCTACTTTAGAAAGCTCTTCTTTTTCGCGCACATAGCGGCAGATTTCCCAGCCGTTCAGCTTGGGCATCATCACGTCCAGAACGAGCACATCGGGCTTTTCGAGCAGCAGCAATTCGAGCGCTTCCTCACCGTCGCGCGCTTCGAGCACCCGGCAACCCAACTTGGCCACGCTGCGCTTTACGATAAAGCGCATTTCAGCATCATCGTCCGCAATCAACACAGTTTTTTCAGACAAGACCCATCTCCTTAAACAGTGACCATCAAGCCATAGGGCTTTGAAAGACCGATTGTCAACGGGTTGAAGCTCAAGGCGATCAAAAATGGGACAAAGTTGCTTGATCTCACAGGACGCTTCATCATTTATTGTTTATGCAATCGACCGAAAGTACCTGTAACTGATGCGACATTTACTCACGCCACTGCTGACCCTCATCGCGGTCGCGAGCGCATTTTATCTTCATCTTTCGTCGCCCCGGCAGGATGGTCGCTGGCAACTGAAATACAGCTTAAGCCAGGCTGCCGATCGCGATCCTGCCAGCCGCTCACAGATTTCATTACAAATTTTTAACCGTGCCATCATCTATATCAAAGAAAATTATGTAGACCCCAAACGAATCGACCCCAGGCGCATGTTCCGCGCCTGCCTTGAAGAGCTTCAAAAAAATGTGCCCGAACTGCTGGCTCGCTTTGACGACCGCGATCAAAATCAGCCCTCCGTCACCCTTCAGATTGGCCAGCAAACTCAAACGCTATCGCTCAAAGAGCTGGACAACAGCTGGCAGATAGCGCTCAAGTTAAAAGACGTTTTCCGTTTTATTCTCAACGAGTTACAAGACAAAGCTTCTGCCAAGGATTTGGAATATACCGCCATTGAAGGCCTGCTCGAAACGCTCGATCCGCATTCCATCCTGATGCGCCCCAAGGATTACCGCCTGTTCAAAATCGGCATGTTTGGCAAATATGCAGGCGTCGGTTTTCTGGCGAGTTATCGCAAAGATCAGCTCACCATCACCCACATCTTCGAAGGCTCCCCAGCCGATCGCAAAGGGCTCAAAATCGGTGACCGCGTCGTACAAATCGGCCTCGACAGCACCCTCAACATGACCATCGAAGAAGCGATCTCTGCAATGAGCGGCGAGCCGGGCAGCCAGGTCGACATCTGGATTCAGCGCGACGGCTGGAAAAAACCGCGCAAATACGTGCTGACGCGCGAAGACATCAAACTCAAATCGGTGCAGGCAGAGCTTTTGCCCCATCAAATCGCGTGGATTCAGCTGCACCGCTTTCAAAACTCCGCTGCCGAAGAATTAAAAACTGCGCTCACCGCGCTCAACAAGCAAAGCAAAGGCCTCAGGGGCGTCATCCTGGATCTGCGCGACAATCCCGGAGGTTTGCTCGATCAGGCCATCAAAATCGTTGATTTCTTTATAGAAACAGGCACCATTGTGACCACCGTTGGCTACGGTGAAAAAATCCGCGCGCCCCAGATTGCCACGCACGCGGGCACCTTTCCTCGCTTCCCCATGGTCATATTGATCAACCAGGAAAGCGCCAGTGCCTCAGAAGCCGTTGCCGGCGCCCTCAAAAACCACCATCGCGCCCTTGTTTTGGGGCAGACCAGTTTCGGCAAAGGATCCGTCCAGGTCGTCTACGACAATCCCGACGACTCCGCCCTCAAACTGACCATCGCCCAATATCTCACCCCCGGCGATCTTTCGATTCAATCCGTAGGCATCATCCCTCATGTTCAGCTCGTAAAGGTCAATCTCGAAAAAGAAAATCTTGATTTATTCCGCACAGTTGAACTCAATGCAGGCCATCACAGCGAGAGCGAACTGCCTTTTCATCTCAATCACGAGAGCGCCCTGATCGCGCAAAGCGAAAAGCCTTTATTTTCGCTGAAATACCTTGAACCGAAAGCCTCTGCCTCAAAATCTTCACCTGTTCAGAAAGCCCTTTCAGATTTTGAAGTCCGCATCGCACAAGAGATTCTGGCCCAGACCGAAAATGCGGAACAGGAGTCTCTGATTGAGAGTACCAGGCAAGTCATCGCTCATCATCAGGAGGAGCAAAATCAGGCCATCTTTCAGGCGCTGCTCGCACAGGGCATCGACTGGAGCGAAAACTGCGGCCGCGGACATCCCAGGGCTAAGGTCAAAATCACGAGCGATCCTGCACCGTTAGAGGTGAAATCGGGCCAAAACGTCACCCTGCGCGTTGAGGTCTTCAATCAGGGCGACGGGCCTTTTTGCCAGCTTCGCGCATTTACAAAATCCGACAACCCCGTATTCGACGGTCACGAGCTGCTTTTTGGCATGATTTTGCCTAAGAAATCCGTCACTTACGAAGTTTCAATTCCGGTCCCCGATACCACTGTGGCCAGAGAAGATCGCGTCTCGCTTCAATTTTCTGAGGCCAAAAATGCAAACCTGCCCGAAAGCGCGGTCCAGCTCAGAATCAATCCCCAGAAGGCCCCTCAGTTTGCCCTGCGCTGGCAACTCGATGATCGGGAAAAAGGCAATGGTGACGGGGTGTTACAGCCCGAAGAGGAAGCTTTGCTGCGCGTTTCAGTGCGCAATTTAGGCCCTGGATTTGCAGAAAGCGTGCTCGGGATTCTGAAGCTTGCCGACTCGACGCTCGAAGAACATACTCCCCCCTCGATGCAGCGCAATGTGTTGCTGCAACACGGCAGATTTAAAGGGAAATCCCTTCAGCCAGACGAAGAGACCGAACTTCTCTTTTCATTTAAGGTCAAGAAGGATCTCCAGGCCGATCGGATCGATTTTGCACTCCACCTGCAAGAGCCCGAACTCAAAACCCAACGATTTGAACAGATTGCGCTGCCCATCGCCCAATCACCATTGGCCATCCAGAATCAAATTCTAAAATCTGCTTTAAATACAAATATTTTGGTGAATTCTGGGTGCAACAGCGGAAACCCGCTCTTTGTCGCCTCGACGCTTCAGTCCGACGGACAAACCAAAGACTGCTACCGCATCCCTCTCCCAAACGGGCTCTACGGCTGGGTCTCAAAAGAAAACGTGATCGCGGGCCCCGGTGAGCTGAGCAACGAAATGACGCTTCAGAAAGCGGAATGGCAGGCGCCTCCGCAAATCGAGATCGCCCCTGAAAGCGAGATCACCTCGACCCCAAACGAGTTCTTCGACCTCAGGGGAGAGGTCATTAACGCCAATGAAATCAGAGGGTTATCGATTTACCTCGCAACCACCAAACTCGATTTCATTCCCCCGATTCCCCAAAAAGATCGCCTGCCGTTCCAAAAAGAAATCGCGCTAGCGCCGGGGCAGAACCGCATCACCCTCATCGCTCATTTTTACAATCGGCCCACCCTGCGCCAAACCCTGTTCGTCCGCCGATCCCTTGCATCTGAAGCCAAAATCCACCACTAATGCAGTCTTTTTCTCGATGGAGAAAGACCATGCAAAATCCGCACGACGCGATCCGACTCGTCGATCGCTTTCGCTACCGCGAAAATCTTGAAATCGAAAAATATGTTCTCCCCAACGGACTTACGGTCCTCTACTGGCCCGATTTTTCGGCGCCGCTCTTCAGCTTTCAGAGCTGGTTTCGCGTGGGCAGCCGCCACGAGGTGAAAGGTCGCACGGGCATCGCGCATCTGTTCGAGCATTTGATGTTCAAGGGCACCAAGAATCATCCGGAAGGCGATTTTGATCGCATCCTCGAATCCTTTGGAGGCCGCAACAACGCCGCAACCTGGCTCGACTGGACCTATTTCTACGACGACGTGCCAGCCGGATTCCTGAATGAAGTCATGGCGTTGGAGGCGGATCGCCTGGTGAATATGAGCCTCTGCCCCGAAGAAGTTGAGCCTGAACGCCAGGTGGTGATGAACGAGCGCCGCGAGCGGGTCGACAACGATCCCTCGGGCAGGCTGAGCGAACTGCTTTGGCAAAAAGCCCTCGGGGATCACCCTTACGCGCATCCCACCATCGGATGGATGGAAGATATTGCCGCGATTTCATTAGAGAACTGCGTCGACTTCCATCGCACATGGTACAGCCCGAACCAGCTCGTGCTCTCGATTGCAGGCGCCGTCACCCGCGAAGAGCTGTTTGACGGATTGCTCAAATATTACGCGCCGATTCCCGCATCGAAGCCCGGATTTGCCCCCGAATTGCAGCAAACGCCGCCCGCACGGTCGGCCACTTACGAAGAGCGCTTCCCTCTCACCTGCGAACGGCTGCTGATGGGTTACAGCGCCCCATCAGTCACCGATCCCCTGTATCCCGCCCTCGAAGTTTTGAACGAGCTGCTTTTTGAAGGGGATTCCGCGAGGTTACAGCGCGCACTCTGCACCGACGGCGAGATTGCAGGCGAGATCAGCGCCTATGTGCCCGCCTTTAAAGCCGGCGGTCTCTACGAAATCTGCTCGGAACTGCGCCCCGATCACCATGCGGAGGAAGCCCTCGACGTCCTGTTCAAAGCCTTTGAGCAGATTTGCCGCGAAAAGCCCGCCCAGAGCGAACTCGACAAGGCCAAAAACAAGCTCGAGTCCCGGTTTTACCGCGGACTTCAGACGATGCAGCAGCGCGCGCAGGGGCTCGGGTTTTATGAAGTCACCGCGGGGGACTATCACCGCCTGTTTGAGCTGGCCAAAAGCTACAGCGAAGTCACCCTCGACGATCTGCAGGCGGTGGCGCAGCGCGTATTGAACCCCAACGCGCGCACGATCGTGATCGGCCGGCCTTCGGGGGAGCCTGCATGCGAGGAGGAAGAAGCATGATTGTCGTAGAAAACCACGGATTTCCCTATGCTTATCTCGTGCTGAACTTCAGGTTCGGTCCCGCATTCGATCCTTTGGGCAAAGAGGGGCTGACGTCGCTCACCAATCGCATGCTGCTGCGCGGAACCCGGCGCCGAAGCCGTGAGGCATTTGAAGAAGCGATCGAATCGCTGGGCACGGAGGTGAACACCGCTACGCAGTCATCCTCGGTGAGCATCAGCAGCGCCATCCTTTCCCGGAATCTAGAACGGTTTACGCAGCTTTTGGGTGAGATGCTGACAGAGCCGCTCTTTTCGCCCGAAGAGTTTGAAAAGGTGAAGCGGGAGATGCGCGCGGAGCAGGAAGCCATGCTGAACGACGACAGCTGCCTGGCGCGTATCTGGTTGCGAAAAACCCTGTTTCCCGGACATTTGCTGGGCCGGAACGCCGCGGGGACGCCTGCAAGCCTCGACGCGATCACCCTCGACGATCTGATCGCGCATCACCGCACCTATTACACGAAAAGCAACCTTCTGGTGACCTCGAGCGGGGACGTAACGCAGGCGCATCTCGAGCAGCTTTTGCAGGACGCCTTCAAAAATTTGCCCGAAGGCGAGCCGACCGCCTGGAACCTTGCGCCCATCGCCCCCATCGACGGCCGTCAGCTTTGGGTCATCGACAAACCCGAGCGCACCCAATCGCAGATTTTGGTGGGGCATCCCGCAGTCCAGGGCAACGATCCCGATCTTTTGGCGCTCAATCTCGCATTTACGGGCTTTGGCGGCACGTTTACAGCGCGACTCATGCAGGAAGTGCGCGTCAAACGCGGGTGGAGCTACGGGGCTTACGCGCGCCTCGTGCCTGAGCGGTTCGGAGGCTTTTGCATTTTGAGCGCGGCGCCGGAGCGCGATCACACCGCCGATTGCATCGCGTTGCTGCTCGAAGAATATGAACGTTTCGCCCGCGAGGGTTTGAGCGATGACGAGATCGAATTTGCGCGCAACTACCTGATCAACGCGTTCCCCTTTAAGATCGAGACCGCAGCGCAGAAGGCGGCGCTTCAAACCTATTACGCACTCATGGGGATGCCCGAAGATACGCTCGATCGCTACACCGATCGCCTGAAAGCGATCACCCCCTCGGCTTTGCGGCGGATTTGCAAAGAGCGCCTTACGCCCGATCAGCTGACCATCGTCACCGTATGCGAGGCGGAGCCGCTCAAAGATGCCTTTTCTCAGCTGAAGCACATCCGCAAAGTCAACCTGCGCTCCTACCTCGATGAAAAGTAACGCCGCGAGTCTGTAGCCTTTTGAGTTTGGCTGCGCCTCTTCGCTGCGCGATCATTCGATTCAAAAAACCCTTTGCATTTCAGCGCTGTTTGCGCTTGATCCCCCCGTCTTTCTGACAACCAACCAGCGGATCCATGCAGGGTGCATGGCATCCCCCATCCAGGAGTTTTTGCATGTCTCTTACCTTAGCCAAAGGTCGCTTTGATGCAGTGAACGGTCCCGTCCTGACGATCGTACTCGACGGCGTCGGCCTCGGGCCCAAAGATGAAGGCAACGCATGGTTTAACGCGCGCACGCCGGTGCTCGACGCGGCCATGGAACGGTACGGCTATATTTCGCTGGCTGCGCACGGATTAGCGGTCGGCCTGCCTTCCGACGGCGATATGGGCAACTCCGAGGTCGGACATAACGCCCTCGGCGCCGGGAGAATCTTCTCTCAGGGCGCACGCCTCTGCAATGAAGCGATCGAAGGCGGCAGCATCTTCGAAGGCGAGACCTGGAAATGGCTGATCGAGGGCGTCAAGGCGTCGGGCGAGCCCCTGCATTTCATCGGGCTGCTTTCGGACGGCAACGTTCACAGCCATGAAAAGCATCTCCACGCCATGTTACGGCGCGCCGCCGAAGAAGGTGTGCGGAAAGTGCGCATCCATATCCTGCTCGACGGCCGCGATGTGGGCGAAACCTCGGCTTTAACCTATGTCGAGCGCCTCGATGCCGTGCTGGACGACATCAATATGAGCGGCTACCACGATTTCCAGATTGCGAGCGGCGGCGGGCGCATGGTGGTCACCATGGATCGCTACGAAGCGAACTGGGGCATGGTCGATCTGGGCTGGAAACTTCACGTGAAAGGCGAAGGCCGCGGCTTCAGAAGCGCAAATCAGGCCATCGAAACCTTCCGCGCAGAGCAACCCGGCATCACCGATCAGTTTTTGCCTGGCTTCGTGGTCGTAGATGAAAACGGATCCCCCGTGGGGCCCATCCACGAAGGCGCATCGGTCGTGCTTTTCAACTTCAGAGGCGACCGGGCCATCGAGATTTCGCGCGCATTCGAAGACGAGACGATGCCGCATTTCGATCGCGGTCCCAAGCTGAACGTGCGCTACGCGGGCATCATGCAGTACGACGGCGATCTCAAGTTGCCGAAGCATTTTCTGGTGGCCCCGCCGGCCATCGATCGCACGCTGGGTGAGCATCTGGCGTTCAATAAGATCTCGCAGTTCGCCTGCGCAGAGACCCAGAAGTTCGGGCATGTGACCTATTTCTGGAACGGAAACCGCACGGGCCGCTTCGACGACGAGCTTGAAACCTACGTCGAGGTGCCGAGCGACAACGTCCCCTTCGAACAGCGCCCCTGGATGAAGGCCGCAGAGGTGGTCGACGCCACCATCGCCGCGCTCGAATCGGGCAAATACCGCTACCTGCGCCTGAACCTCGCAAACGGCGATATGGTGGGCCATACGGGCAGCCTCGATGCCGCGATCATCGCCATGGAAGCGGTCGACATCAGCCTGGGCCGCCTGCTCAAGGCCATCGAGAAGGCGAACGGCGTCGCTTTGATCACCGCCGATCACGGCAACTGCGACGAGATGTTCGAGCGCAAGAAGGACGGATCCTTCAAGGCCGATGCTCAGGGCCGTATCACGCCGAGAACGAGCCACACCCTGAATCAGGTCCCCGCGATCCTGTTCGATCCCAAGGGTCAGGTGAAGGCCAAGCTCGCAAAAACGGTCGAAAAGCCTGGACTCGCCAACGTCGCCGCCACCATGCTCGAGCTCATGGGCTTCGAGCCCCCCGCCGACTACGAGCCCTCTCTGCTCAAGTAAGCGCCCTCTCTCTGCCCCGCTCCCAATCCCGCCTGTAAACCTGCACCCACTCCGTAAATCTCACTTTTAATGAGCCTAAACTGGCCCACATCTCTTCTCTCATCTTGAAATCACGCGTGAAAACTGCTCGCATACGGTATATTTTGGCTCTACATCGATTCAGAGATACAAAATACGGTATTTCTCAGCTTTGCAGAAATGTATTGATTCAACCTACCGTATTTTTGGCTGATCAGTTACGCAAAGTTACAGGCATACGGTATTTCATCTGTTTTACGTCAATCAATCCTCAAAAATATGGAGCTGACGCCAGAATACAGCTCTGCAAAGCCAGAACTTACGATAAGTCTGCCATCTCATCGCTGATCGAAGGGTACGGGTCCGGTATGGATGCCCGTTTTAAGGGCGTTTTTGGGGCTGTCTATGGAGGGCGTTTAGAGATGCGCGGGATTGGAGGCTATTCGGTCTTCTTTTTTAAATAGAGATCGATCGCTTTGCGGTGTTCTTCGTAGGTTTCGCTGAAAAAATGCTCGCCGGAGCCGTCCTGTTTGGCCACAAAATAGAGGAGCTTTTGCGCATCCTTGTCGTTTGGGGGATCGAGGGCGGCCTTTAAGGCGGCTTTTCCGGGGTTGGAGATGGGCCCTGGGGGCAATCCGGCGATCACATAGGTGCTGTAGGCGCTTTGGGGATCCTTACAGGCGGCAGGCGTGGCGCGCTGCAAATAGAGCTGCTCGCTGTAAACGCATGTGGGATCCGTCTGGAGCTTCATCCCCTTTGCGAGGCGGTTGTAAAAGACCCGCGCGCAGAGGCCCCGGTCGCGATCGGTTTTGGCTTCCTTTTCGACGAGCGAGGCCATGATGAGCAGCTTTTTTTGGGCTTCATCGTCGAGATTGCGCCCTTCGATCAGCGCGTTGAAGACGGCGTCAAACCTTGCGGTCATGCGCTTCAGCACTTCATCGAGGGTGCTGTCGATATTGAAGAAATAGGTGTCGGGGTAAAGCCGCCCCTCCAGGTGATCGGCCTCCACGCGATTCAAAAAATCCTTGCGCGCGGCCAGATGAGCCTCTTCAAGCAAATCCGCGATCTGCCAGCGGTTGTACCCCTCGGGCACGGTCAGGCGAATCTGAGGGCGCAGGCTCCCCTCTTCGAGCTTTTGCAGCAGATCTTTCGGCGTCATTTCGAGACGGATTTCAAAGATCCCCGCCTTAATCTGGTTGCCTTTGCCCATGAGGCGCCCATACCATTCCATCACCAGGGGCGAGCGGACCACGCCTTTTTGCGCCAGAATCTGAACGGCCCGCTTGTAGGAACTGCCCCTGGGGATCTCGACCACTTTGACGCCCCCTTTGGAGGAGAGGGGGTTGTTCAAAAAATGAACGCAATGGAGCGCAAAAAGGCCCAGGCCCAGCAGCAAGCCGCCGAGCAGGCCGAGGATCAACTTTTTCTTTTTCATCATGCAGGCCGCATATCTTTGTGACCGTCGAGCCAGTTCTGCAAAAACCACGTCGCAGCTTGCTTATCGATCACCTTTTTCCGATCTTTTCGGCTGACCCCGCCCTCTATTAATGCCCGTTCCGCCGCTACAGTGCTCAGGCGTTCGTCCTGGCGCTCAACAGGCAGCCCCAGACGCTGCTCCAATAAGGCCACGAACTTGTCGATCCGCCAGGCTTGCGCGCTCATGCGCCCGTTTAAATGCAGCGGACGCCCCACCACCAGAACCCCCACCTCGTATTCCTGCACCAGACGCTGCAATTCCTCGAGATCGCTCTCGATTTTCGTGCGATCGATCGTCTTTACCCCCTGAGCGATCAGCCATGTGGGGTCGCTGACCGCCACGCCGATCGTCCGCTCCCCCACATCGAGCCCCATCGCGCGCATCATCGGCCTCCGCCTTCGCTCGAGAACTCCGCCAGCCGCTCGATCAGGCGGTTCAGTCGCTGCTCGGTCTGCTCCCGCCATCCACCTTCATCGCCCAGGCGGTCGATCATCGCGATGTTCTTCTGATAAATCTCGATAGACTCCTCGAAGACCGGCTTCAAAACGCTCCGCAGCTTGGCAAAATAGAGATCCCGCGTCTCCTGATCGAAGTTTTCAGGGGGCTGCACAGCGTACACATCCTCCGCAAACTCCTCGTAAAGATCGCCCAGCTGGAACCCCGCCGCCGCCGAGATTTCGGGATGCTGCACCGATATGGACGAGATGTAATGCCGCTGCGCCTGTTTGAAGCGGCGTATCTTCTCCTGCAGCATCCCCTCCATCTGATCGAGGGAAGCTTTGAGCTCGGCCCGGTGACTCAGCGTCTGATAGATCCGCCCCCAAAGGTAATAGCCCTCCGCCAGCAGATCATTGCCCCGCAAATAGTCGGCATAAATCTCCTGCACGCGGTTGATCGACTTCCGCAGATCGCGCTCGGCGGCCGAAAACTCTTCCATCCCCAAATAAACGGCCCCTCTTCGCAGCAACAATTCAGCCTGCTCCGAGGGCGACAGATCCTTTTTCAAAAGATCGCGGTAAAGATCGAGGGCTTCCTGGTAAAGATGGCGCTCCGACAGGCAGTAAGCCTTGTGAAACAGGCCATCGTTGCGATCCTTCTCCTGGGCTGCGAGCTCCACATAGCGCTCGAACAGCGGCTGCGCCTTGTCGAAAGCCTTCAGCTTCTCATGACACATCCCCTCATTGTATAAAGAGGCGGCCAGGTAGTGAGAATCAGGAAAGAATTCGCGCAAACGCTCATAATTCTGAACGCAGGTCTCATAATCCTTCGCGCTGTAAGCCTGCTGCGCCTCCTCGTAGAGGCCCTGCGCGTCGAACATGCCCGTCACTTCGCCACCCGATGCGGTGATCACCATCGCATCCATATCGATGACCGTCTCAGGCCCCACCGGCAGCTCCGGATTGCGAGGCGTGCCCCCACAGGCCCACAAAAAACAGCAAAGCAAGCAAGCGAGCTTTCGCATCGATCACCTCATTTCTGGATTGCATCCAAAACAAAGCAGGGCACATCGCCAAGAGCCGCCAATCGCGCCAAAGCCCGCTGGTCGCGCAGAGCCCGCTTCTGGTAGGCATCGCCCCAATCGATCAGGCGCTGCAGCAATCGCTCCCCGCTGGGATCGCCCTCTTTGCAAAGCTGAGCCCGAAGCTGCTCCGAAGAAGGCCGCTCGATCGGCGCCAAAGGCTGATGGCACGCGATCCCTGCAAAATGCATCTGGCGTTGCATCAAATCGCAGCGCAGCTGCAACGCATCCTCAAGCGGCCCCTCCTCCAGCGAAGTGACCGCAACAAACCCCGTACCCGGCGCCCGCAACAATTTCTGAAGATCCGCGCAGGACTGCCGCGCCTGCCCCATCACATCCGCAAAGAGCGCTAAAAAGCGCGAGAGATCCTCAAGGAATCCCTCGCCGGTCATCCGCTCCAGCGCCCGCAGCACCATCGATTTGCCCCGGTTTTTGAGCCGCGCACGCAAAGATTCCGTAGAAGGCGCGTGGTTTAAAAAGCTTTGCAGCCAGGGGTTTTGCAGCGCTCTGAAGATGCGATCCGGCGTATCGAAGAATTCCATCGCGCGGCTGGCCGGAGCCGTATCGAGCAGCACCAGATCGAAGCGCTCATCCTTGCAAAGATGCGCCACACCGAGCACCGCCAAAAACTCCTGACTGCCCGCAAGCGACGTCGAGAACACGTGGTAAAACCGATTCTCGATCAGGGCTTTGGCCTGCTGCAGGTTCGGCGAAGATCGATAGACCACAGCCTCCGCTTCATCGCGGGGATCAAACATCATCGCCGTCAGGCTGCCCTGAGGCGAAAGGCCCATGCGCGCCCAGTCTTCGGGGGTCAGCAGATATTCGCCGCGCCACAGAGGCAGCCCCAGAACATCGGCGAGGCGCCGCGCGGGATCGATGGTGAGCACCGCAACCCGCTTGCCCATCAATGCAGCTTTGACCGCCCATCTTGCCGAAGTGGTCGTCTTCCCAACGCCGCCAGCCCCCACCATGATCAGCAAGCGATAGCCCGAAAGCAGATCCTCTAACACTTGAGTCTGGCCTCCAACGCCCCCAAAAGCGCGCTCAATTCGCCTGGTCCAAAGCGATCGCTCCAGATCTCAGGCAGCTCGATCACCGGTAACTCCACGTCGTTCAAAGGTTTTAACCGCTTTTGGGCGATCTCTTCCTGATCCATGCAGCGCGCCGCCCATTCCCAAAAGGCATCCTTCCCCGAATGCACCCGAAGCCTCGCCTCTTCTTCCGCAGAGAACCCCAGCCGGGGCATGCGGTTCACAAACAGGCAGCCCAGCGGCAGGTTGAGCTCCGTTTTCAAGCGCCTGTAAAGCTGCAGAGTCTCCATCACGGGCAGCGCCTGCGGCAAAGTCACCAGATGGACCACCGTCCGCTCGGGATCGTCGAGCAACTGCTGCATGGCGCGCGCCTCGCGATACAAATTCCCGTCGCACACCGCTTCGCAAATGGACTGCGGCAACCGAAAGAAAGGGATTCCATGCCCGGTGGCGGGTGCATCGATCACAATGCGATCCCAAAGCGGACGCTGTTTTTCGCGCTCGCGCTCGTGATTGAACGCCTTGCCGAGCATCACCAGATCGCTCACCCCGGGCATCAGCGCCACCAGCGACTGCACGAGCGTGTTTTCAAAAAAAAGTTTGCACAAGGCCCGCAGCTTTAACTTCAAAAGCCCGTATTCCACCATCGCATCTGAGGGATCCATATTGACGCACCACAAATTGGGCGCGATCCCCGCGATCTGCGGACCCACCGGCGGATGCCCAAACATCGGAGCCAGTCGCTCAGGCCGGGTATTGAGCTCGCAAAGCAGCGTCCGATGCCCGTTTTTTGCAAAGCGCGCCGCAAGCAGCGCCGCCACCGTCGTTTTTCCAACGCCGCCCTTGCCCGTCACCAGCGTAAACCGCTTTTCCAAACCGCGCGCATCCGCAAGCATCGCTTCACCCTACAGCGTTTTTAAACATTCGAGCCCATCGCTGGGCAAAGGCAGCGCTTCAGACGCCTCTTCCGCCCGCACGAGCTGCACGAACCACATGTGAAACGGATTCCCGGCATCGCGCGGACGCTTCTTAAAAGCCGTGATTTTCCAGGCAGTTGGCTCAATTTTGGGAAAATACGCATCGCCTTCAAAGCGCCCGTCCACAACCGTCAGATCCAGCTGCCGAAGATGGGGCCAGGCCGCTGCATAAATCTGAGCTCCGCCTATCACATACCCCAGTTCCGAGGGCAAAATCGACGCGAGAGCGAGCGATAAATCATCATAACGCTCGGCATCTTTAAAATGCGCAACTGTGCGGGAAATCACAAGATTTCGGCGATTCGGCAAGGCGTGTCCAATGGACTCAAACGTCTTTCGGCCCATGAGCACCGTATGATGCGCCGTCAGCTGCCTGAAATGCGCCAGATCGGCCGGCAGATGCCAGGGCAAGGCGTTCCGGACGCCGATACAGCCCTGCCAGTCCAAAGCCGCGATCGCATGCCAGGGCATTAAACACGCTCGTTTTTTTTCATCGATGGCTTCAGACGGCCGGCCAGGACGCCCGATTCCATCAGCAGCAAAAAGAAGAGCCCGATCAAGGCTGCATGCCAGAGCTCTACGGGAGAATCGCCCAAAAACGCCGCGCTCCCGTTTTGTGCCTGATCGCTGGATTTCGCTGATTTTCCGCGCAGATCGCCCGCATAACCGTCTACGGCTACGGCAAACCCCGGAAGCGAAACCGCCTCCAGAATCGGCTCCGGCTCCACCTTGTATGCGCCCAGCTCATCCGTCACCTCAAACCGCCAGGGCGCCTCCACGACCGACAAACGCCCCGATGGACTCGTCACGCGCACGCGCTCCACCTGCGGCAATGCGACCGCCAAATCGACCGGCTGACCCACCGAAACCGTAGGCTGCGAAATCGCCGAAACCCGCGTCAAAACCCGCATCATTTGCTGCAAAAGCGGCAGAAAATCGGGACGAATGGGCAAATCTCCCCAATCCCGATCGATCGAAGTGGTCAAAAGCGCCACCTGACCCTCACCCAGCGGCCGCGTCAGCAAAAGCGGCGCGCCATCTTCCAGCTGCATCACCACGTCGCCTTCGGTCTCAGCATTGGGATCGAGCAGCAGATAGCGCTTCACCTTCGCCTCAGAAAGGCTGCTCTGAGACGGATTGGCAAAGGGCGCCAACATCGGATGTCCCAACAGAAAACGCCCGATATGTGCCACCTTGCGATCGCCGCCCGTCAGGCTCGCCGCCGCATCCCCCGCACGCCGCACATCGCGCACCATGCGCGGTAGAAACGCCCCCAGCTGCGCATTCCAGAGTTTCGGCGTCGCGCGCGATCCGGCCGTGATCAGAAGCCCTCCGCCTTTACGCAAAAAAGACTCCAGATTCTGGGCAGTTGCGCGATTTAAGCCCGCAACATTGGCCAGAATGACCACATCAAAATCGTTCAGGTTCGCTTCTGCAAACGCCAGCTCATCCATGCGCTCCAGCGAAAGCTGAATGCCCTGCAGCGCATCCCGCGACAACGCCTGCTCCACATAAAACAGCTCGTCCCGGTGCGGCGTGGGGCTCGGCTCACCGTCAACCGCCAAAACGCGCAAAGTGGGCTCCGCCTGCACCAAAAACATCCGCCGATCGTCCAGCGGGAGCGCATCCTCACCCAAAACCAAAGCCGCCGAGGCCGCCTGATGCTGATCGAACCGCGCATAAAACGTCTTGGTCGCCATCTCGCCGGGTTTCAACGACAAAAAGCCGCGCGCCAAAACCTCACCCTCGCATTCCAGATGGATCGGCCAGTTTTCGATGGGCGTATCCGCAAAGCGCGCAACCCGCCCTTCAATGCGCCAAAAGCCCTCACCCACATCGCTTGCAGGAGTCAGCGACACATCCACAATCGCTGTATTTTCAAGAGGTTGGCCGTCCGAAACATCGACGGGGATGCATTCGATCGAGGCGTCCGGAGGCGGAGGCAACTGCGCAAGATGGGCGGGATAAGAGAACACCACCACGCGTTTGGAACCGCTCGTTCCCGAAGAGAGCAAGCTGTAGGCGCGCGCCACGGCCATGGGCAAATCATCTGTTCGATAACCCGTTTTTGCTTGCCGCAAAGCCAGTTGCGCTTCTTCGAAATGCTCCGTCAGCCCCATATCGGGCCCGTCTGTGCCCGCCAGAATCAGAGCTCCAAGCCCCTTATGGCGCGCCATCGCATCCTCAACCAGGCGTTGCCCCTTCTCAAAAAGCGACTCACCCTCCAGGCGATAGGCCATGGGATATGAAGCGTCGAGCACCCAGACTGTATTCGATAAAACATCTTGAGTTTCAACGAGTTGCGCTTCTTTTTCGCGAATGATCGGCCGGGCCAGGGCCAGCGCCAGAAGCGCCAGAAACGCGCAGCGCAACAACAGGAGCAGCAGCTGCTTTGCGCGAAATCGGTGGGCCGTCTTGCGCTGCGATCTGCGAATCAACTCGATGGCCGGAAACCGCACATGCTTCGGCTTTCGGCGCTGAATCAGATGTAAAATCGGTGGGATAGCGACCGCAAGCAGGCCCAGAAGCAGCATGGGCGACAAAAAATTCATCGCCGTCCTCCAAAAAGCGCGAGCAGACTTTGTTCGATTGGCCAGTCGGTTTGCACTTGCGCAAAATCGACGCCCCCATCCTCAAGCTCCAGGCGGAGATCGTCACAAAATCGTTTCATTTCAAGCAGATACTGTTGTTTCATCCCACGCGGATCCGCTTCGATTTCGCCCTCATTTTCCATCGATTCAAACAGGCAAAGCTCCTGAAACGGAAACGTCAGCTCATCGGGATCGAGCACCTGGATCACCACCATCCGCTGCCTCTGCTTGCGCAAAATGCGCGCCATCGACGTAAATTGTCCTTTAAAATCAAGGCAATCCGAGAGCAGCACGATGAGTCCCCGCCCCGAGAAGCGCTCTGCAATCTGCGACAAAGCTGCGGTCACAGAAGTGGATCCTTTGGGCTGAAGATTTTCTAAAACCTCAATAATATTCCATAGATGGGCTTTTTGAGCGCAGGGAGCCAAAAACGTCCGGGGGCGCTCATCAAAACATTGGATCCCCACCGCATCGCCCTGATCGAGCAGAAGCCAGCAGAGCGCCGCGCAAAGCTGCGCCGCATAACGCATTTTTGAAGGACGCCCCTCCCCGCTGTAGCCCATGGAGCCCGATTGATCGAGGCAAAGCCATGCGCGCAGGTTGGTTTCATCCTCAAATTCCTTCACGCAATAGCGATCGTTGCGCGCATAGGCTTTCCAGTCGATGCGCCGAATCTCGTCGCCGGGCGCATATTCGCGATGCTGCGCAAATTCAATGCTCTCGCCCCGATGGCGGTTGCGGTGAATCCCCGCCAGAGAACCGTCCACAAAGCAAGAGGTTTTAATATCTAATCGCGCGATTTTATTGATGATTTCAGAAGAAAGAAGTTCCGTTTTCACGCCAGCGGCACCGATTCGAGAAGAAGCGAAACCAGCTTGCGGCTGTCCAGATGCTCCGCTTCAGCATGAAAATTCGTTAGAATTCGGTGACTTAACACCGATTCCGCCAACGCGCGCACATCCTCGCGGCTCACGGTCAGGCGACCATCCAAAAGCGCGCGCGCCTTACCCGCCAGAATCAGGCATTGACTCGCACGGGGGCCCGCACCGAAGCGCACAAAATTCTTAATAAAATCGGGAGCATCCACTTCAGTTGGCCGCGTTTTTCGCACCAGCTGCACCGCATAGGACAGCACGTGATCGGCCACAGGAATGCGGCGCACAAGTTCCTGGAACGACAGGATCGCCTGCGCATCGAGCACCGGTTCGATCGCCGCCAGCTCCTCGGAAGTCGTCCGCTTCACCAGTTCGAGCTCTTCGCTCAAAAGCGGATAATCCACATAAATCGTGCACATAAAGCGATCGAGCTGCGCTTCGGGAAGCGGATAGGTGCCCTCCTGCTCGATGGGGTTTTGCGTCGCAAACACCAAAAAGGGCGCATCGAGCGGATAATGCTGGCCCGCCGCCGTCACGCGACCTTCCTGCATCGCCTGCAGCAAAGCGGCCTGAGTTTTTGGAGGCGTACGGTTGATTTCATCGGCCAGAAGCAGATTTGCAAAGATGGGCCCGGGCATAAAACGGAAATGCCGCTCGCCCGTCGCGCGATCTTCCTCGAGGATATCGGTCCCCGTAATGTCGCTGGGCATCAAATCGGGGGTGAACTGGATGCGGCTGAACTTCAAATCCAGCGCCTCGGCCACGGTCTGAACCAGCAGCGTCTTGGCCAGCCCCGGCACACCGATGAGCAGGCAATGCCCGCGTGCAAACAAGGCCGTCAGCATCAAATCCACGATGTCGCGCTGACCCACCACCCTGCGCGCGATCTGATCCACGATGCGATCGCGCGCCTCTCTTGCAGCCTGCGTTTTTTCAGAATCCGTCAAATTTTTTAAATCGCTCATTTCAAAATCTCCAATGCCGCGCGCGCCAAAGACGCCTCTTTTTCGCGACCTTTTTGGGTATAAAGCGCCGCTAAAGCCTCGTGCGGCAAAGGATAAAAGGGATTGATCCCGACGGCCTCCTCAAAGGCTTCTATCGCGCGATCCAGATCGCCCATCTTTAAGTAAGCCTCGCCCAAATGCAGCCAGGTGGTCACCAGAGTGGGATAGTAAACGCGCACTAAACGCAATAATTCCGGCACCTTTTCGGGACGATTCAAAGAGAGCAAAGCGGCAGACGCGCCATTTTGCACCGTGGGTAAACCTTCTCCCGCAACCGCCATCGCTTTTTCATATTCGCGAAGCGCCGCCAACGGCCGTTCCCTGGCCCGCAAAAGTTCACCTAACTTCGCAAAATCCTTTGCTTTTTTATCTTCAACGCTGTCGTAGTCGTCTTCCTCTTCGGTCTCGCCCGGGCGCTTAAATTTGAGCGAAATATGCTTTAATCCCGGCCAGGTATGAAGCCCCTGCTTCAGGGCCCATTTGCCCCAGTCGGTCCAAAGCGATTGCAAATCCAGCCCGTAGACCGCCTTCAGCGCCAAATCCATGGGCAGCTTTTGATCCAGATTTTGCACCAACTGCTTCAGGCCGTCGTAACCCTTCTTCTGATAAAGCATTTTGAGCACAGAATGGACTTCAGCGTAAGCCAGCGAAGCCGCTTCCTGGCTGGGCAATTTGGCCATCGAAGGGTGCATCTGTTCAAAAGTAATCAGCTTTTTGGCCTCAAGGGATCGCGCAAGCAAATCTTCTTCAGGGGGATCCATGGGCGAATCGGGCTCGCGATGCCAGGCCGCCTCGTCAAACTTGGCGATGCCTTCGTGCAGCCAAATCGGCACGGTCTCGCCGCTCAGCTTTGTGATGTAGTAATGCACGAATTCGTGGGCCACCGTATCGCGCCAGCCATAACCGCGCACCAAACCGCCAGGCGAGGTCACCATGAGCTTGTTGTACTTACAAAGTGCAATGGTTCCGCTGGTTTCCAAATCTTTTTCGGTCAGCGGCGTGACCGCTGCGAGCACCTCGTGGCGCGGATAAATCTCAACTAAAACCGAGCCTTCGGAACGCCCCCCCCAATGAGCCGCGAGTGCGTCGTCCTGACGCTGCAAAACATCTAAAATCCAGGGCAGCAAGATGCGATCGCGCCCCTTATAGCGCACCACAAACCGCCCGTTTTCACTGCGAAATTCGTCGTATCCCACAAGCGCCTGGCGCGTGCTCTCCACTTCTGCACGAAACGTTTGCAAGCCTTCAGGCCATTCGCTCGTGAGCGTTTCCAGGCGATTCAGCTCACTCACAGCATCGGCGTATTTTCCTTCGTAATAAAGGAGTTGCGCGTTTAAAACCACAAACAGCGGCGCATCGCCATCGCGCTCCAGCCAAGGCTGAATCGCCCGCCGGGCCGCATCGGTCTGCCAATGATCGATCAGCGAACGGATCTCTTCCGCCGCTTTCTCCGGATCGCGCTGCGCCCAGGTCACCGAGCTCCAGCAAAAGCCCAAAAGGCCCCAGAGCACCGCAAGTTTTGCAATATAACCCATGAATTTCATTGAATAATCTTCTCGTAATAATGCTTAACCTGTTCGCGATAGCCATCCACGGGCTCCGCCTTCATCGCATCCAGCAACTCTTTTCTAAACGCCTCCGGACTCTGATGATCGTCTGCGGACGGAATCTGAACGCGTTCATGAGCCGGAGATCGGCTTTGCTGCGATCTCGAAGGGCGATCGGCGGGCTGCGGCTTGGTCGCCTGCTTTAAACTCTCCATCATCCCCTGCAAAGCCCGGCTGGCCTCGCGCTGAGCCGGTCGCGCCTGCCCCGCACGCCCCTGCTGAAGCCGCTTTTTGGCGCGCCCCATCGCTTCCTGCGCCTGTGACAAGGGTTCATCCGAAATCTGACCCATTTCTCCGAATTCTTTTTGTTTTTCGCCCAGTTGCTGCTGCAGGCGTTCCGCACGGTCCGCCACATCCTGCTGCTGCTGCGACAATTCCTGCATCCCTTGTTCCTGCTGCTTCATTTTTTGATGCGCGCGCCTCAAAAGCTTCAGAAGCTCGTTGACGATCTCCTGATCGATGTCGCGCCCCCGGGTCGCGTGCCCTTTGGAAACCCGATCGCTGCTCTGCCAGTAATTCGAGAGATCCTGCAGCGCCTCCAGGGCGCTTTCGGCCGATTCGAGAGCCTGCGTGGGCTGCTTTTGCGACAAGAAATTCCAAAGATCATCCACATTCAACTGCGTCTTGTTCAGCGCAACCTGCAAAAAGCCAAAGGCGGAATCCGGATCGATCTGCTCCACCTCCAGACGAAGCGCCGTCGCGAGCTCGACCAGCTTATCAAACTGATCCTTAAGTTCCTGTTCTAAAAGCTCTTTCTGAGCTTCTTCCTCCTTCTTCGAGAGCGCCTCCGTCTTCTCTGAAACCTCGTCCTGCTGTCGCATCAAATCGCGCGTCTGATCCATCAGTTCGCTCAGCGCGCGCTGCAGCTCCGGATAAGTCTCGTCGTGCAGATCCTGCATGTCCTTTTGAAGGCTGTTGGAGAGTTCATCGAGCGCCTGTGACATTTTATCGAGGGCATCGAGCGCCTCTTCAAAGCGATCTTCTTCGAGCATTTTCTCGAGTGAATTCAACTCGTTACGACTCTTTTCGAGGCCTTTTTGCAGATCGTTTTTCTTCAGTCCGTCGAGGTTTAAAAACTCTTCGGGCATCTTTTGCTGCATCTCGGCCATGCGCTTGCGGATTTCCTCCATGCGTTCCTGTAAGCGCTTGATATCTCTAAAGATTTTAGCCTTTAAGGCATCATTGGGATTCTGGCGGTAGGCTTCAATCAGGGCCTTCAGGTTGTCGCGGGCATCCTGCAGCTCGCGCGTTAAATCCGCCATATCCTCCAGCGCCATGCGCGCATTCATGGCTTCCAAAAACACAATCATTTCTTCGAGTTGCGCGACCACGAGCCCATTTTGATGCAGCAGAGCCGCCTCTTTTACGCCCTGAGCCAGCAAGGATTTTTCGGCCATTCTCGCATCGTCAAAACTGTTTAAATGCGACAAAAGTGCGAGGCGGATTTCCTCTGCTGTCAGCGGATCTTCTTTAAGCTCAAGCAAAATCTGGCGCATGCTCTCCGAAAGGCCGTCGGTCTCGGTCACAAGCTTTGCGCGCAAACCGGTGGGCTCCACGGGATTCGGATTTTCGGCATCAAACCCTTCAACGCGATTTGCGAGCGCCGTCAGCGCATCTTCCTCCCATTGGCGCAAACGCTCGGTCAGCGCGTGATGCTTTTGCCGAGGCGAACGAATGGTCACAAATCTGGTGACCGACGTCCCTCGCTTGGGCCCATCCACGCTGTCGTTGTCAAACGCCTCCACAAAAATCGCCAGCCGATCGCCATGCTGCACATCCATCTGCGTCAGATCGATGCGATCGTCGCTTTCAATTTCTCGTTTTAATTCAACAAGTTGCGGAACATTCGTAGGATTTTCATCATCGCCCGCCAGCGACAGAACCGCCTGAATGCGGCTCAATCCAAAATCATCGGCCGCGCGATAAGCGATTTGAATCTGAGCAGGATCGTCGAGTTCCAAATCGTTTGCGGGTTCAAGCAGCGTGACGGTTGGCGGTAAGTCCGGCTCCAGCACGATTTTTCGCAGATTTCCCTCCTCAAGCTGAGCGCCGCGAAGCGTCTCCACCGCAAAGCCCCAGCTGCCGCCTTCTGTGAGCGTCCATTCTCCTGAAATCTTGCGTTCATCCTCAATTTTTAAAGGGATTTTCTGCTCCCCCATTTGGATTTGCGCCGCGCGGACCGGCTCCAGCGCGCGGGCCTGCAGCTCCAGCTTTGCACCCTTTGGCAGCTTTAAATCGCCCACCCAGTTCTCCCATAAACGCGGCTCGCGCTGCATATGCTCGGGAAACACGCACCGCACGCTCAAATCCGCCACCAACGGCCCCTGATGCTTCGTCTGACTGATCGCAGCCTGTTCTTCCAACCACTTAAAATGAATCGAAAAAATCCCGTTTGGAATCAACAGGCATGCACCCCAGAGCGCGATCATCGCCAGCCATGGGCGCCCATAAAATTGGGGTGGATGCAGCTCAACCTGGCAATCCCGCAGCTTTTCGGCGGTCTGTTCGGCGAGCGCAGTCACCAGCTCCGGCGGATGCTGATTCGAAAAATCCTTTGAAAATTGAACAGTTGCGATTAATCCATCAGCGAAACCAGACTTTTTTGCCTCGACCGCTTGAGCCACGGTCAAAAGATCTCTAAAACGCCAAGCCCATCGACCCAAAAGCGCGCAGCAAAGCGTCAGAACGGCGACGGTGCAGGCAACATAAAGCCATCGATTCCAAGCGATTTCAGGCCATTGATGGGCCAGAACAGAAAATAACCACAGCAAAGCGAGCACAGACCATGCGCAAGCGGAAAACGTCTTGATGGCCGCCCAAAAAACTCCACGTCGGCGAATCCGGCGCAACGCGCATAAGATTTGATCAAAAGAAAGCAATTGGGTCGACATAGGCTTAAAAGTTTCGTGTAAAAAAAACGGATTTCACTCACAATGAGCACCGGTCCACAGCGCATGACCTGCACGCAAACGGCGAACTCCCGCGCTTTTTATAAGCTTCATTTGCGCTGTCAACCGTCATCCCGCATCAATCGACGGAGCTCGGCCATAATTTTTTTGAAACCGTTTTCATTTTGAATGAAACGCCCTTTGAAACGTCAGCAGGAGTAACTGATTTGGATTTGACGGATCAGGAACTTGTCGCTCGCTGCCAAGCGGGAAAAAACGAAGCTTTTAAAGCTTTGGTTGAACGCTATCAGCAGCGCGCATATCGCATTGCTTACGGCATTCTTCATCAATCGGACGACGCAATGGACGCGGCACAGGAAGCTTTCATCAAGGTTTATCAAAATATTGATAACTTTAGAGGTGAGAGCAGTTTTTATACCTGGTTAGGCCGCATCGTCACAAACATCTGTATTGATACCATTCGTAAGCGAAAGCGCAGCCAAGCGGTGGCTTTTGATGAAAAAATCAGTCCACCTAGCGATGTGGGAGATCAAAATCTCATCGGAAACATGCGCGAAACTCAACCAGGAGCTTCCATTGAACGCAAAGATTTGAATAAAGCGTTGAACGAAGCACTCAGTCTTCTGAGCGAAGCGCACCGCACCACCATTTTACTGCGCGACGTCGATGGCCTCAGCTACGAAGAGATCGCTGAAGTCATGCAATGCCATGTGGGTACTGTGATGAGTCGCCTGCATTACGCCCGAAAGAATCTTCAAATATCGCTGCGTCCTTATCTCAAGGCCACCGGAGCAGAATCGATGGCAGAGCACGCAGGTGAAGGAGTGAGGAGGTCATCATGAACGAAAACCTTTTGCTTTCTCGCGCATTTGACGATGATTTATCACCCGAAGAACAAGCGGAATTTGAAGCTCAGTTGAGTCAGTCTCCAGAACTTCAGGCTGAATGGGCAGAAATGTCGCAATGCCGGGATCTTTATCGCGACTACATCGAAGAAGAAGTCAAAAACGCTGATTTTTCGCAGTTTTACGACAAGATAGCAGCTCAGCTGCCACCGGTTCGCAAAAAAGAGAGCCGCCTCGTTGCTCTCGTCAAATCTTATTGGTCACATCACTGGATGCCCATGCTGTTCAGCTCTGCGGCCACCGCTGCTGTGGGCCTGATGATCTTCCATACGGCGCAGGTGACCCCCACGCCAAACGCTGCAGCCCCAATGGAAATCGCTTCTGCGCATTCTCCACGGGCTGAAGCAGAGTTCAGAGAAGAGTCACCAAAGTTCGCTCCAGCCTTCGAAATGGCAAAAATGGAAGAACCCGAATATGAAGCTGAACCTGCATTTGCAGCAGCTGCATCAGCACCTGCATTTGAAGCTGAGCGCCAGGTGGCCATGAGGGCGCCCAAGATGGCTCGAAAAGCCGCAAGCGCCAAGCGCGCAGCCCCCATGAAATCGGAGAAAGCAGCTGCAGTAGACGCAGACGCTGCTTCTTACGGCGCCCTTGCAGCTGCAATACCTTCACAGCCAGTGGAAAACGACGTTTTTGTTGATGCCGTGCAAAACTCCGGCCCCAGTGTAGTCCTGATCAGTCAGCCGTTGGAAAACAGTCCCACCATCGTCTGGCTTCTCGAAGATGAGGATGAAGCAGAGGACGATTCGGATGCGGATGCAGACGGCAAGGAGCCTATCTAATGAAAATGAAACTACTTTTTATTCTTTTTGCATTTATAGGCTTTTTCTGCACACCCATCTCAAGCTGGGCCAAAGACGAGATCGGGCTCAAAGTGGTCGTCATTCACGCCACCCGAGATCCCGGAGGCGTCGACAGCTCCTTAAAGCGCATCCAGAGCGCTTTAAAAGACAGCTTTGGCAACTATAAATCCTTTAAGCCATTGGCAAAAGCCGATATTCGCTTATCCAAAAACGATAAGAGTCCCAAGCTCCAGTTGCCCAACGGACAAACGGCTTCATTCCGGTACGATGGCAAAGACGGAAAAAGCCATAAGCTCCACTTGTCGATTCCCAAGAGCAAGGTGAACGTCGATTTGCGCTCACCGCTCAAGCGGCCGTTCTTCCAGGCGGGCATGCGTTATCGGGAAGGTATCTTAATCTTAGCTTTGGTCCTGATGCCTTAACGAGAACGCCGCAATCTTCCTCTGCCCAAGCGCCCATGACTTTGTATTCCAACCCCGAAAATCCCCTTACAATTCACCAAGTTACATCACATCTTCAGGAACTCATCTCACAGGACACACCGAACTTATGGATTGCGGGCGAAATCCAAAGCCTCAGCTTCGACAAGAGCAATCATTGCTATATGGATTTGATCGATCGCAGCGGACCAGAGCCTGCCCTGATCCGCTCGATCGTCTGGCGCCATATCCAGCCCAAACTGCCTCAAAAACCGGAGCAAGGTACAAAAATTGTCGCATATGGACGCATTTCCTATTACGCGCCGCGCGGGAATTATAGCTTTTGTATTGAAGATTTGCGCGCACAAGGGCTGGGCGACCAAAAAGCGCTGCTCGATGCCCTGTACCGCAAGCTCGCAGAAGAAGGCCTCTTTTCGCCTCAAAGAAAGCGGAAACTGCCCTTTTTGCCCAAAGGTATCGGCATCGTCACCAGCCGAACCGGCGCCGCATTGCGCGATATTTGCAAGACTTTACAGCCCCGATCGCCACAAATTCCGCTCTTCCTTTACCCCTCCCTGGTGCAGGGCGTCCGCGCTCCGGAAGAGATCGTGGAAGGTATTCAGCAATTAAGTCAGGATCCGCGCATCGACTGGATCATCGTCTCGCGAGGAGGCGGAAGTAGCGACGATCTCTCGGCTTTTAATGACGAGAGGGTGGTTCGGGCCATCGCCTCATGCCCAAAGCCCGTCATCACCGCCATCGGCCACGAGAGAGATTTAAGCCTGAGCGATCTGGCCTCGGATCGCTATACCTTCACCCCCACCGCCGCCGCCATGCTCGTGCCCGATCGCAATCAGCTTTATCAGGCGCTGGCGGATTACAACAATCGACTCGCCTTCTGCATCTCTCAAAAGCTATTAAATTCCAAACAGTTACACAACCACATCAACGCCAGACTCCTCTCAGCCGTCCGCCTCGATCCGCGCAAACTTTCTTTACAGCAGCTTCGGTCGCGTCTGGAGCCGGTGGGCCCGAATTTGTTAAAAGTGCAGCGCCTGCGACTTCAGAATCTTGCGCAAAGGCTGCAACAACAGGCGCCATCCCTGAGACTCGCGGAAGAAAAAAACAAGCTTGCCCATCATCGGGAGCATTTGCAAACCGCAATTCATCAGCTTTTGGACGCCCAAAAGCGCCGCCTGCAGCAGTCTGAAGGCGCGCTCACGCCGCAAACGGAAGCGATCGTAGCGGCATCGAGGATGAGATTCTCTCATAAAATTGCAGAGTTACAGGCATTGTCGCCTTTGGCTTGTTTGTCGCGCGGATACAGCATCGCGCGGCAGTCTGGGCAGGTTTTAAAATCCGTTGAACAAGTGCATGCTGGTCCAGTCGAACTTCTCCTGGCGGACGGCCGAATCGAAGCAGAAGTCATCGCAATACATAAAAAACATGAGTGATTCCAAGAACTTTGAAGAAACAATGACCGAGCTCGAAGCCATCGTAAAGCAGCTCGAAAGTGGGAATTTATCGCTCGACGAAGCGCTCAGGCTTTACGAACAAGGCATCAAGCTTTCCAATCACGGCAACCAACTGCTCGAAGGCGCTGAGCAGCGTTTAGAAGAACTCAAAAAGGTTTCAAATCCATGAGCGTATTGGACGAAGTTTTGGCGCGAATCATGCCGCAATTTGAAAAATCCCTTCAAAATTACGCATCTCGCTTCGATCTCTTCCCGGCTCCATTGGGAGAGGCGATGCGCTATGCGCTGTTTGGCGGAGGAAAGCGGATTCGCCCACAACTGGCGATGCTCGGAGCGGAAGCGGCGGGAGGCAACGCGACTGCGGCCATTCCATGGGCGATGGCGATCGAAATGGTTCACACCTACAGCCTGATCCACGACGATCTGCCGGCTATGGACAACGACGATATGCGCCGGGGTCGCCCCACCTGTCATCGCGCCTTTGGTGAAGCCAACGCCATATTGGCGGGAGATGCCCTGTTGACCGAAGCGTTTGCGGTCATCGCTCAGGATCCAGCGCTCACAGCCCTGCTCGCTCAGGCCGCCGGAGGCCAGGGAATGGTGGGCGGCCAGGTCTCCGATGTTAAAGGGAAAATCAAGAATTTAAGCGAACTTGAACGCATGCAGGCCGCAAAAACCGGCGCGCTCATTCAGGCTGCGGTCATGGGTGGCGCCATCGCCTCTCACGCGCCGAGCATGCGCATCGAAGTCCTTCAAAAATTTGGCCGCGCCCTTGGACTGCTCTTTCAACTGACCGACGATTTGCTCGATGCCGACCAGGATCGCGCCCGGGACAGCAACAGTTTTCTTCACCATATGTCGGCAGAAAAAGTGCTCGAACGCCGCGATACGGTCGCCGATGAAGCGCGCAGCTTCTTGGCCCATCTGGGCTCCGCCGCCGCCCCGCTCCTCGAACTCACCGGCCGAATTCAGAAGCGAAATCAATAAGATGCCCCGCATTCATGCCGATCAACTCCTTGTAGAACGCGGCCTGGCCAACGATTTGCAGCAGGCGCGGGCGCTGATCATGGAAGGCGTGGTCGTGGCCAACGATCACCGCGTGGAAAAACCCGGTGAGCAGCTCAGGTCCGATTCAGAAATCCGATTAAAAAACGAGTACTTAAAGCGAACTTATGTGAGTCGGGGCGGCTTTAAACTGGCCACAGCCATCGATGCTTTTCGCTTGTCCGTCTCGCAGCGCGTCTGCCTCGATTTGGGCGCATCTACGGGCGGCTTTACCGATTGCCTGCTGCAGCATGGCGCAAAGCGCGTTTACGCGGTGGATGTGGGCGTGGGATTGCTGCATTGGAAGCTGGTCAAGGATCCGCGCGTTCTTCGCCTCGAAGGCACGCATGCCCGCGATTTAACAAGGGATTTGGTGCCCGATCCGATCGAGTTTCTTTGCGCCGATATTTCATTTAATGCGCTCAGCCGCGTCATTCCGCCCTGCCTGCCCCTGCTCGCCCCTCGCGCAGATTTGGTGTTATTGGTGAAGCCTCAGTTTGAGCTGACCAAAGAAGAGGTGGACACAGGCGGCATCGTCCGCGATCCGGAGCTCCGCGAAAAAGCCTGCCAGCAGGTCCAGGCCGAACTCGAAGCGCTCGGACTCCACCCTCAGGGACTCGTCCCCTCCGCCATCCAGGGCACTCAGGGCAACCAGGAATTCTTACTGTGGATGCAGAATTAGCGACTCATCATTTCGGTGACGATGGGTCGCAAATCTGAAAGCGCCTTTGCCCGAATCTGGCTCACCCTCGATTCCGTCACGCCCAGCATGGAACCGATCTCTTTGAGGTTTAAATCTTCAAAATAGTAGAGCGAAAGGACCAGCCGCTCGCGCTCGGGCAAGCGGTTTAATGCCTGAAAGATGACCGCTGTCGAATTGCTTTTTTCGCTCCAAAATTCAGGAGTTGCAGCATTCGAATCGGCGATGGACTCCAGCAGGCTGCGCCTTCTGCCCTGAATCTCGACATCATCATACGAAAGCACATTTCGCGCATGGGCTTTGAGGCGCATATGGTGAAACTGCTCGGTCGTCAGCTCTAATTCTTCAGCCAGCTCGCCTTCGGTCGGTTCCCGCCCCAGCCTGTCGCCCAGTTTTTGACGTACTGAGTCAAGATTCCCCATCTGCTTGCGCACCGTTCTCGGCACCCAATCGAGGGATCGCAATTCGTCGATCATCGCGCCGCGAATGCGAATTTCGATATAGGCATGAAACGAGCTGCCCTTGTCGCTGGAATATTTTTCAACCGCATCGATCAAACCGATCACGCCGGCCATTTTGAGATCATCCAGCGAGACGGAGGCCGGCAGGCGTTTGATCAGTTTTTCGGCAATATGACCGATCAGCGGCCAATAGCGCTCGATCACGCGATTGCGTTCCTCGAGCGTATTTGGAGAGATTTGAGCTTGTTCCTTTTGATCCCCGCTCCAGCTCATGAGGCGTTCACGCCATAAGAAAAATCTTTTAATTTCAAACCATTACGCTTCTTCAACGCGAACCAGCACGACCGTCACGTTGTCGTTGCCGCCGTTGGCGTTGGCTTCGTCGATCAGCTTTTCGCAAGCTTGTTCCAGATCGGGTTCAGCAGCCAGAATCTCGGCCATCCTGGCATCGTTGACCATGCCCGAAAGGCCGTCCGAGCAAAGCAAGAAGACGTCGCCCTGCTGCAAATCCTCTTGCCTCACGTCCACCTGCACCGAATCCTTCATCCCCAGCGCGCGCACGATCACGTTTTTATGCGGGAACGACTCGATCTCTTCGGGGGTCATCTGCCGCATTTTGATGTAATCGTTCAGCAGCGAGTGATCCGTCGTCATCTGTTCGAGCGCGCTGTCGCGATAACGGTAGATGCGGCTGTCGCCTACGTGAGCAATGAAACATTTTGATTGATGGCAATAGAGCGTAACGATGGTGGTGCCCATGCCCTTGAGTTTTGCATCCCGACCAGCGGATTCAAAGATGCGCCGATTGGCCAGCTTAATGCCTACAACCACGCGATTTTCTTCGTAATCCCGGTCATGCTCCATCTTGAAAGGCCAGGTCGTCTCTTCGTCTTCCGCCGTCGAGCGAAAGAACTCCGAAACCGTCTCCACCGCCATTTGGCTGGCCACTTCACCCGAAGCGTGCCCCCCCATCCCGTCTGCAACAATAAAAAGATCGTACTCGCGACAAATCCGCAAGCTGTCTTCATTATGAGGGCGCTTCATGCCCACGTTGGTTCGACCGCTAGATATGAGTTTCATCAGGTTCCTCTCGGGCCCGCAATGCGGTAGATCTATACGCGAGCGCGATCAAATCGCAAGACAAGCATTCACAAAATCACAAATTCTTTTCTGCAGGGCCATCGATGAAAGTTTCATATCTATTTAAAAACAAAAGACTTTTTAGCATTTTACTGGTTCTCGCTGCGCATTGCTGGGGTTGCGGTGGCTCAGTCCCCAAGCCCGAAAACTTTACCGAAGACGCAGAAGTCATCCTTCAACCCATCGCCGATCGCGCCGTCGAAAGCCTGAGCGCTGAACTGCATCTGGACGCCTGGCAAGGCGGAGAACGCGTGAAATTCCAGCAGCTGATCGCCGTTCAAAAGCCCGATCACCTGCGCATCGACAGCCTATCTCCCTTTGGACAACCCCTTTCAACCCTGGTCTCCGATGGGGAGACGATCTCCATTTACTCTCAAAAAGATCGCAAGTTTTACAGCGGAGCCGCAACGCCTCAGAATCTGGCACGCCTGTTGCCGATTCAGATGCATCCGAGCGAGCTCTCGGCCCTGCTTCGCGCCGAAATCCCCATCATCGACTATCAGACCGCCCAGGTTTCGTGGGACGGTGATGCGGGCAGAACCGTGGTTGTGCTGCAAAACCAGTCAGAGCAACAGATTTTGCGCATTGAGCCCAAGCGGCAGCTGGTTACCCAAAGCGAGGTCAAAACCCAGAACGCGCTCCGATACCGCGCACAACTGGGCGACTACAGCTCCGACGCCAAACCGTTCCCCAGGCGCATGCGGCTCGAATCCGGCGATTTTAAGGTCGAGATCGAGGTGAAAGATCACCGCATCGATATTGAACTGGCGGACGAAACCTTCGAGCTCTATCCGCCGAAGGGTGTGCCACAAATTCAGCTGTGACAACCGTTTTTACGGTTTGTACTGGTGCAGGAACTCGAGCATTCCGTCCTGCGCCTGCCACGCATTCCAGGCCTTGCCCGCCAAATCGTTGACTAAAATCGAAAACAGTGCCTGGCTGCCGTCGCCCAGAGTCACGTAACCCGAAAGGCAGCTCACTCCGTCGAGGGTGCCCGTTTTCGCCCGCACCGCTCCCGCCGGTAAACCCTTTAAACGCTTGCGCAAAGTGCCGTCCTGACCGCCAATCGCGAGCGAAGACAGGAATTCGGGCGCAATGGCGCTGCTTTCGACCACCCAACGCAAAAGTTTGACCCATTGACGCGCCGAAAACGAAGTCTCGCCAAACAGGCCCGATCCGTTGACGTATTTAACGCCAGTGATACCAACAGTTTTTTCTAAAAACTGGCGAACCGCCGCTGCCCCTGAAACCGATTTGCCGTCTCCGCCTTGCTTGACGCTGATGGCGCGCAGAAGCGTCTCGGCCATAAAGTTATTCGAGAACTTGTTGACATCGCTGACCAGGCGCCAAACCGGATCGGAACTGTAGCGCGCAAGCCGCTTGCGATTTTGGGGCGCCTTGCCCAGCCGGACCTTTCCCCCCACTGTAACTCCAGCCTTTTCAAGCGCTTTTTTGACCGCATATCCTGTAAACAGAGGAGGATTGTCGATGCGCTTGCGCACGGTGACCCCGCGATGATTGACGGGAATCTGGCCCGAGACGAGGATTCTCGTGCGATCTTTATGCGGCTTCGAGCTGATTTTGAGCTGTTCTTTGCCTTTTTGGACCGTAACCGCAGTATTCTGCAAATCAATATAGCCTCCACCGGGCTGGAAGCTCACTTTGGGCGCCTCCCCTGCTTTTCCGGGCGTCACGGTGATTTTGACCGCATTAAAATCCAGGCTCGCCGCGCTCGTGGCCGCCCGATAGGCCGCATCGTCGTCGGGTTTATCGCCATAACCGGGGGGCAGGTGATCGCCTGCAAAAAAGCTCTCGTCCACCACCAGATCACCGCGAATCTTCTTTAATCCTGCATCCTTAGCGTCTTCAATCAGGCGCCAGAGATGTTCATCCATCAGGCGGGAATCGCCACCGCCCACAAAATACGCCTCGCCCGCAACCCCTTGTTCCAGATGGTCAACCGCCAAATCTGTATCAAACGTATAGGCAGCGCTCAAAAGCTGCAGCGCAGCGGCCGTGGTGGCCAGCTTGGTATTGGAAGCGGGATGCAGCATCCGATCGGGATCGCGGCTGTAAAGCAGCTTTTTTGTGGGCAAATGCTCAATCAAAACGCTGACTTTGGCCGAAGAGAGCGGCTTTTTTTCAAAAAAGGCATCGAACCGCTCGCGCAACTCCGCCACGCCCTGACTTTGCGCCTTTGAAGGCTTCGATACTTCAGCAGCAACGGGCTCCGATGGCTGATCATTCTGAGGATCGGGCAAATCCTCGGGATTTTCCTGGGCAAAAAGAAGAGCTGGAAAACAAAGGATGAAAAAGAAAAGGCGTGAAAGCATTTGAATTCTTTATAGAAATCAGGGGATGACAGGGCAGTTGCCGGCCTCGTTGCCCCCATCATATGCGCATCTGAAGCCCACAAGCGGTGAAGGATTGCGACCATAAGATCGGGCGTTGAGGCGCGCTTCACAAAGCTTTGATGACTCAAAATGGCCACCCCGAATCACATGCGATTCCGCTTGTGCCACCTTTAACTCGGTCGAAATCAGCGCGTGGCCGTCAAAGTTTTCGCGGGGTTTGCACCAGGGCAGCCAAAAAGAAGACTGGTTGAGTTCTGAAACCGCCGTCCAATGGCGAATGTTGGAGCAAACCGCCACAGAGGAATCGCCGCAGGCCTTGAGGCAGTCATCCATGCCAGCTTCACAATAAGACACGCAATCCTTGCGATTTTCGGAGCAATTCGCCCCATTCCATTCACAGGCGTCTTCGGCGAACTGTCGTAAGTACTTGCAAGTACACTGGAATTCGCAAGGCATGCTCGAGAACTGATCGGAGAGGCATTCGGAAGCCTGCTGAGTCAATACATCGGCCTTTAACTGAGGCCACAAGCCATCGCTGCTGACCTGGAACTGTTTAAAATCGGTAGAAGGGCTGCAATAAGCCCAGAAATCGAAGACATCGGCCACCCATTCCTGTGCATTTCCGGCTAAGTCATACACATTATCGATGGTCTTATCGATCTCTGAATGCATGACCGGCTGAACGGTGTTCTGGGTGCAAAAACCGAGCGCTGGCGGTGCTTTTTCGTCATCGGAGGAGGCGCAGGTGCCCATTTTGACAGCACCGGGAAGCCAGACATATGAAGGCCCCTCATCCCCTGCAGTGCCGTCGTAACTCCCTATTTTTGCAGCATATTCCCACTCTGCTTCGCTCGGCAGACGACCTCCCTGACGCTCGCAGTAATGCGCGGCATCTTCCCAGGACACACCGAGCACCGGGTAATCGCCGTAGCGCTTCAAACTGGAGTAGTAACCAGAGATTTGAGCATCGCTGTCCGGGCTGCCGGCAGAAGTTTCGCGCGGTTTCTGACAATCCCCCGTTTCCACGCAATAGCGATATTGCGCCACCGTCACTTCATGTTGATCAATGCAAAAAGGCTTTAATTTTACAGTGTTGCGGATCGTTGCGGACTGAGCCACCGGGTCGCAGGGAATCTCATTCGCTGCAGCATCAGAACAAGGATCGCGTTCCTGACTGCCCATCACAAAACTTCCACCGGGCAAAGCGATGACGGCGGTCGCTTGCGGCGGCTCGATCCCTTCGGAACAGGAGGCCAAGGCTAAGGCAACTAATAAAAGATAACGCCGCATCTCAAATCCCTTTAAAACGCTGCTCCGTACATCACACCACCGGGCAACAATTGCCAGGAGCTCACCTTTTGATTCTGCGATCCTGAGCGATAATCGGGATTGCGATCTTTTTCGTCGATTTGATCGCGCAGGAATTCCCAGATCACCAATCCAGCCCCGCCCGCTAAAAAGAGGCCTCCAAAGCAGTAACCCACGCGCTCCCAGTTGGCCAAACGATTGAATTTGTCGGAATCGCGATATTCATCGTCGGCTGCCTGCCAGGCCAAAAGGCCACCTCCGATGGACAAAACACCGAGACCGACCGCAGTCCAGCCGACGGGAGTTCTCCAACTGTATGAAAATTCAGACTTTTCCATAAGGGCATCGACAGTAGTGGTCTCGCCTTGTTTCACCGCCACGGATTGCTCCACGCGTCGATAACCGTTCCGCTCAACAGCAATTTGATGCGATCCGCCCGCCAGCGCGATGGGCGCCTCCAGCGGCGTTAAAGCCATCGGGTTGCCATCCACCAGCAACTGCGCCCCTTTAATGGAACAGTCCACAAAAACATACCCCTGCTGACCGTAGGGCGTGAGCTGTAAGTTCAGTCGGTACGGCTTATTTTTTTGGATCTCTATCCTTTGCTGCACAGGCAGATAGCCTTCCAGTTCAGCCCACAGCTGATGCGATCCGGGCTCCAGTTTTTTGGAACAAGGCGTATTCCCCACATATCCGTTTTTGCGATCATCGATGTAAATGCGCGCACCGCGAGGCTGAGAGGAGACTTCAAACGGGGTCGCCGAAAGATGAGCCGCGCAGGTTTGCTTCAGTTTTGCAGCCTGATCCCGTTTCGCATTCGCCTGGGTGACCGCCATGTAATGCTCTGAAAACTGAACGCAATCCGACCATTTCTCCAATTGGCTGGAATAGACGGCCATGTTGTAGAGCAGCTCATTCTTTTGCGAAATCTGATACGCCTGAGTCAAACAATCGAGCGCTTCCTGGTATCGACCCTCCCGAAAGCGTTTTTGCGCTTCCTGCTCCAGGCGATTGACGGTTGTATTGTCATCGAGCTCAACCACTCGCACTCGAATCGGCGCCCCTTCGGCCACATCGAAGGGATTCAGCTCGCTGGCCGGAATCACGATGCGGATCGGCTGTTCCTGCCCAAAAACAGGCCCCCGCAACGCCAGCAAGCCCAACGCCCAAAGCAATGTATAATGCCAAATTTTTAACATCAGAAGTTTCCCCCAAAAGCGACTTCTACCACCCCAACCGCGCTCATCCCACAACTTTATGGGCCTGAAAGCCAACTGTCAAAAGCGCAGAAACAAAACCAATTCACTTAGGATTCGCCAGTCAAAATAAAGTCGCTTAATATATAGCGAACTTTTTGCCATGCAGAGGAAGTCTCATGGGCGCATTTCAAGGCACATTGACGTATCGACAGTATTTTATCAACAGTCCCCTTCCCAGGGACTGGCGCGACCGGTTTCAGGCAGGCATCGAAAAATACGCGTTTCAGGAAATTGACGCCGCTTCAGATGCAGAGCGATCCATCGGTTGGTGCAGCCCGCTCTTTGCTTTAGATACCGAGCTCACCCCCGAAATGTACCTTTATAATGAATATATTGCACTCGCATTGCGCATCGACACCCTCAAAGTGCCAGGCCCGCTCCTCAACCTGCAGACCGAAGCCCACGCAAGGCGCCTCATGGCCGAACAAAAGCGCGATGCCCTCAGCCGTTACGAGCGCGCAGAACTGAAGGAGCAGGTTAAGGCCGAACTCCGCCGCAAGCTGATGCCCTCGATCAAAACCGTCGATATGGTGTGGCACTGGCAAACGGGCATCCTCCAGTTTCACAGCACCAACGAAAAGGTAAATACTGATTTTCTCGAGCTTTTTGAGCAGACTTTCGGTCTCCGGCCCATGCTCGACTGCGCCTATACGGCCGCGCTTTACGGCAATCTCGATCTCACCGACGCCGAAAAGAAAGCGCTCGAAAGCATTGAGCCCTGCCAGTTTGTTGACGATGATACGGCGCTGAACGCCATGCGAGAGGAATGATGGCACTTCTCGAAAATATACATCACACAGCTTTCCTGGGCGCCGAATTCTTAACCTGGCTGTGGTTTTGCAGCGAACAGGATCCCGAAATGCATCTCGGCGACGATATTGAGCCGTTTGAGATCTATTTTGACGATCGACTGGTGGTCGGCTCCCCCACGATCAACGCTCAGGAAAACCTGTTCAAGGGCGGTCACCCCACCAGCAGCCTTGAGGCTAAGACCGCGTTAAGATTAGGAAAACTTGCCCACGAGGCCAAGGTGCGCATCACGCGCCAAAGCCAGGAATGGTCCTTTACCCTGCGCGCCGCTCAGCTTTCGCCTTCCGGCATCAAACTGCCCGCAGTGCTGGCCCGCGAAGACGATGAGCGCTTTTACGAACGCATGTTTTTGCTCGAATCCCTCGATCAGATGCTGAAAGCCCTCTTTTCTTCTTTCCTTCAGCGGCGTTTGGCATCCACTTGGAAAACGGTCGATTTGCCCGCCATCCAAGCCTGGGTTCGCGGTGAGTCGGTCGAGCGTCCGCCCATGCCCCCTGCGCGCATGCATGCGCGTTATGTGGAATTTGAAGCCCCTCAAGGAGAAGCGCGCTGATGCCCCTGGTCTTTTCTGCCGCTGCCGCCACCGATGTGGGCCGCAAACGCAAAGCGAACGAAGACGCTTATCGCCTGTTACCCCATGAAAATACATGGATTTTAGCCGACGGCATGGGGGGACATGTGGCCGGTCAGGTCGCCAGCAACATGGCGGTCGAAAAGATCGCCGATTTTATGGAGCGCTGGCGCCATGAGCCCGATTTTGTGTGGCCTTTTGAGCCCGATCCCCGGCTTTCGGACGAAGCCAACTGCATTCAGATGGCCGTCCGCGTAGCCAACGTGCGCATCTTCAACCGGGGCCAAAGCGACGACGCCTGCCAGAACATGGGCACCACCGTCGTCGCGCTCACCTGGAGCGAGCAAGCGGGGCTCATCATCGCCCATGTAGGCGACAGTCGCTGTTATCGATTGCGACAGGGCAAGTTACAGCAACTGACCGAGGATCACTCGCTGGTCAATCATTTAAAGCGCGTCTTTTCTCTCACCGATGAGCAAGCGCGGGCGCGAGCCAGCTCAAACGTGATCGTCCGCGCGGTAGGCCTCGAAGACGATGTGGACGTCGATATTACGCTCGTCAAACCAGAGCCCGGCGACGTGTATTTATCCTGCTCCGACGGTCTCTCAGATCTCGTAAAAGACGATAAAATTCAATCGGTTATGAACGATCACTTGCCCGACTTAAACGAGACTGCGCAAGCTCTCGTGGATGCTGCAAACCAGGCGGGAGGAACCGACAACATCACCGCTGTACTCGTCGCCGCTCTAAACGCATCAGATCCATCATGAACCACAGCCGCCTTAAATCTTACGCCATCGACGGCGCCTGCTTTTTATGCCTCACCCTTCTCGCGCTTTGGTATCGTTGGCCCGTCACCGAAAGCAACAGTTTTCACAACGAAGACGCAGCAGGTATCGTTTACAACGCCGAGCTTTTGCTCAAAGGCATGCTCCCATATGTAGACAGCCTGGAACTCAAAGCTCCCGGCGCATTTTTTATCGTTGCAGGCATCTTTAAACTCTTTGGACGCTCCCTGGCAGCGGTCTCCGGCGTAGCCATTTTTTGGTCGGTTTTAAGCAGTCTGGGCATTTTTGTGGGCGCCCGGCAAATCTCAGGACGCCTGGGTGCCGTCATCGCGACCGCCCTCTACGTCTGGTCCTCGCCCATCTCTGACAGCATCGATTTCAATTACAACGCCTGGATGATGGCACCTTACGTCTGGTGCGCCTGCTTTGCCCTGCTCGGCTTAAAACGCGGTGGAGCATGGTGGTTTGCAAGCGGATTCTGCGTTGCTGTCTCTGGACTTATCCGTCGTCAGACCGCCGTCATCTGCCCATTGCTCCTCCTCGCAGTCCTCTTTGCCCAACGCTGCGAACGGCCTGAAAACTGGCCACCGCTGAACGGCAAATCCGCCAGTCGTCTGCGGAACTTCTTCTGGCTTGCAGGCGGCGTGGTGGCCGGATTCCTGCCGATTGCCCTGTTTTACGCCGCTCATGGCGAACTCGGCGCTCTGATTCAAAACTACGTGTTCTCGAATATCGGCTGGAAATACATTGGCCAGAGTCAGCTGAGTTTCGCCGACAAATGGATTCGCTTTGGCGACGGCCTGCTCGGCTTTCAGGCTTACCTGGTGCTCGCCTTCTGGCTCGGTACTTTCTCGACGCTGCTCGCCATCTTTCGCGGCAGTTCACAGCGCCTCATCATCTATTTTAACACCGCTTTTTTTGCTCTCAGCTTCATCGGCGCCGCCTTGGGACTGCGCTTTTTTAAGAGCTACTACATCCAGATGCTGCCCGCTGCCGTATGGCTGGCCGTAAGCCTGGAGGGCGCCGTTCTCCCATGCTTTAACCGCGATTTCTGGCAGCGCCCGAGCCCGCTTTTTAAGCGGCGCATGATCATTTTTGCCGCGACCATCGCCCTGGCGATCCCTGCAATCTACAAAGATTACAGGCAGTTGCGCTTCACGCGGCGTTACATTCAGCATGCCTACAGCGACACGCTTCCGGTGGCCCAAATCATTCACCAAAACACATCCCCCGACGAGACCATCTGGGTCTGGGGTCGCTGGGCCTGGCCGTTTTATTTTTATACCGATCGCATGTCGCCTTCCCGGCAATACAAATCCCTGGGCATCCTCACCAACGATTTGACCAACACCTGGAAGCGGCCCACCATTCAAACCCATTTTTTGCCCGATACGCCCTGGCCGGAGCTGATGAGCGATCTCAAAAAGAACCGCCCAGCCTATATCATCCTGTCAAACAATGAGCTATTAGAAGGCTTTGACGCCTTTCTGGAGTTCCTCGATCAGGACTACAAACCCGTTCACCGGCTTTCGGGAAGGCGCTTTAAAATTTACCGGCGAAAAGATCACCAGAGTCCCAAAATCGATGCTCCATGATCTCGCCCATCACGAGAAAACTCTCGTAAAATGAAGGAGTTAGAGATGAACGAAATGAACGCAGAAGCCCTCGGATTTCCGCCCACACCGCCCACCAATGTGGCTCACGACGAAAGCGAAGTGCCGAGCGACTGCGGCATGACCGCACTGCCTACCCCGCCGGTGCCCGCGCAAATGACAGACGACATCAATCTCGCAAGCTACATCGATCACACGCTGCTCAAGCCCGATGCGACGCGCGAAGATCTGCGCAAAATCGCCGATGAAGCGCGCCAGTACAAGTTCGCCACCGTCTGCGTCAACTCCACCAACGTTCGCCTGATGAGCCAGTTCCTGCAGGGTTCCGGCGTTCCGATCTGCTCCGTCATCGGCTTCCCCCTGGGCGCCATGACCACCCAGTCCAAGGTGAGCGAGACCCTCGAAGCGCTCCGCTGCGGCGCCTCCGAAATCGACATGGTCATCAATATCGGCGCCCTCAAGAGCCGCGATCTGGAATTCGTTTTTAACGACATCAAAGCGGTCGTCGAAGCGGCCGGCCCTGCAGCGGTCAAGGTGATCATCGAGACCTGCAAGCTCACCGACGAAGAAAAGGTGATCGCCTGCGCGCTTTCAAGCGCTGCCGGAGCCGCATTTGTCAAGACCAGCACTGGATTTGGCGGCGGTGGAGCCACGGTACCCGACATTGCCCTCATGCGCCGCGTCGTCGGTCCCTACATGGGCGTCAAGGCTTCCGGTGGCGTTCACAGCCGCGATGAAGCGCTCGCCCTCATCGCTGCCGGCGCATCCCGTATTGGCGCATCCGCCTCGGTCGCCATCGTGACCGCAAAGTAAAGGAGTACCCCATGGCCAAGAAAATTGCCGTCAAGCACGCCCATCATTTAACCCGCGAAGAAGCCTGCGCCAAACTGAAGGAGCTGACCACCCTCATCGCTGAGCGCTACAAGGTGCAGATCCAAATGGCCGGCGACAACCGCGCCAACGTCGAAGGCCGCGGCGTCAATGGATTCGCGCAGGTCGACGATACACAAGCAGAAATCGACTTAAGCGTAGGCCTTCCCGCAAGCCTCGTCGCAGGCAAAATCGAATCGACCATTCAGGAATATATGGCCAAATATTTTGCCTAATCCGCGCTCAAGCCCGCTCGTCCGATCCCGCCTAAATTCTGTGATTCCTTAACGATTACAAGCAGTTCAGCATCATCACGGTCATCATCACGAGCTGTGCCACAAAGGGGGCGCAAAGCCCGCCCGAAAGATGCAGCAACAGCGCGTAAGCCCCTCCGCCGAACACCGCCAGCCGAATCACCTCGCCTGCCATAAAGAGCGGCTCCATCTGCAGAATTGCGAAATACGTAAACTGATAAAGACCATAAATGCCGCAAAAAATGCCAATCCATTTCAGCGGGCGAACCAGGTTTTTCCGTAAAAACCTGCATAAGAACCATAAAAAGAAGATTTGCTCGGCCAGTGTATGGAAAAAGCCCATGCCAAGCGCCACAGGAAGAGGTGTAGTCGTTTGAATATACGACAGAAAACCGGTCACAGCGCCATAGGGCACTGCCGCCAGAATCCATTTGGGACGCGTGCCCACAATCTCCTGCATCACATTTTCGCGCGCCAGAGCGAGCAACCCAATGCACCCCAAAACGCATAAAATTGCGCGTCGAATCCACCACCAGGGATCGTTCACCTGGTAATAGAATTCCATGTTGCCCATCACGCGCTGCTCTGAGGGCACTACGCGCTGATCAGAATTGTGGTAACGCTCTTTCTGCAACCTCACCAATTGATCAGCGATCACAGATTTTTCAAATGAATCCGCGGTGTTCTCTTCTTTTTGCTCGTCGAACTGAGGCCATTGACGACCTCCGCCCGCAGCGACATTGGCGCCCACATAAAGCACCACAAACATGAACAACACGCAGCCCAATGTAAGCCAAAACAAGAGACGAATCCGACGTTGATTCGGCTTTAACTTACGCTCTCCCAACAACAATCGCTGTTCGGTCTGGGCATCTAAACTCTGCGGATTAAGTTCCAGTACATGCTGCAAAGCTGCACGGGCCGCCTGAACATTGCCCGACAGGCGATGAATGCGCGCAAGTGTAAGATATGCGAGTTCAAAGGGTTCATTGTGCAGCAACAGCCCTTCAATGCGCCGAATGGCCGATTGTGCGGCGAACTCCGTTTGAGGCCCCGCCAAAAAGCGCGCCCAGCATTCCTCAACCGCCAGAGGCGCATCGTCCGGCAAAAGCGACGTCAGTTGCGCGTAAGTTCGCTCTGCTTCAGCAAAATTTTGTTTTTGAACCAGTGCTCTCGCTTCGGCTTGCAGCGCTTCACAACGCAACTGCTTTTGAATTTTGGGATCCCGGTGATCGAGCCCCAGCTGGATCGCGCGCTGGTAAATGAGGCTCTCCTCCTCGTGCGAGAGCACCGTCGCCGCCTCTTCCAGCAGGCGCCGGATTTTTTGACGCGCCTCGGTCACCTCGCGCGAATCGCCCGGTTGTGCCTCCGCCCCATATTGCGAAAGCGCTCTTTGATAAGCGGCGCTCACCTCCTCAACCGAGGCCGCACGCCGCAGATCGAGAATCTGGAAGTAATCGAGATCGCAAAGTTTTTTATAACTTTGCATCAGTTCCAGCGCTTGCGTCTGATCCGCATTCAGGCGAACCGGCGCCGCACAGCCCATCTTCCAAAACAAGAGCGCTCGCCGCTGCGCATCCTCCAGACGCCACCCAAACCGAGCCATCATCTGCGAAAGCGCGCGCGACAAAGAGCCCGCTGAGGTCAGAATCTGCAACGCCTGGCGATCCTCATCCCCCAGTCCCAACTCCGCATCGCGCTTTTCAAACGCCACAGAAGACCAGTTTTCCAGCGCCTGAGCGATGCCTTCGGGCTTTAAAGCGGCCAAAAGCCCAGCCTCCACCAAATCCCTCAGGCTCAAAACCGCAGTCTGCGACTCCCCTTCCGTCGAGCAAACCTCAAAACGATAAAAGCCATTCGTTTCCACAAACAAACGAAGCAGGCGATCGACCATCTGCGCAGCAAGCAGAGTTTGAAGCTGAGGATAAGAAAGCGCGCCCAGAGCCACCAGGCATTCCCCCAGATGGACGCGCTCGCCTTTTCGGCTTTGATAAGATTTTAACGCCTGCTCAACCGTCTTCTTTTCGACAAAACCTTTTGAAATCAGCCAGTTACCAAAAAGTTCATCGGAAATATCGGAGCGCACCGCCCATAAAGCCCCCTGACGCATCACCACCGCTTTATGCCCGGATGGGGTCGTTGCAAAAAGACAGCCATCAAGCCGCTTGCGACCACAATCCGTCAAAACCCTGATGAGGGCATCGAGCTCCAAAGAACCGTGCAGTTCGCCTCGAGCTTGCGGCTGTGTTAACCAGGTTCTTTTAAAATCCTCTTTAAATTCATCAAGTTGCCCAAGCTCTACCGTCTGGTTTTTGCGTATACAGCGACTCTTTTCAAACCATCTTCCGGTCGCAATCCCCTTCTTAATCTCATAAACCGAAGCCCAGATTTCCCGACCAGCGGGCGTCAATAACTTCCATTGCGCATCTTTGGCTGAGTTTACTTTTTTAGACGATGAACCTGCAGGTTGAGCAATTTTGGGCATCTTGTACCCCTATACTATCAACAAGTTTTGACAGTATATCCCTTCAACTGGCCCCAATCAATTAAAAAATCCTTTTCTTTTCGCACAGTTAAGGCTTCAACGCGAGAGTCATCATCTGATCCGGGTGAATAGAGATTCAGACAGGGCGTCAACGCAGGCGTAGTTCACTGGCCGAATACCAATGAGGAGATTTCACCATGAACATCCATCTTCAAACTTTGCTCACTCTCTCATTCTCCTGCATGTTGATCAGTTGTGACAAAGGTGAAAGCAATCTGCCCTGCCTTTATGACTCCGAATGCATCGGCGGTCACTATTGCGCTGAAGATGGCCGATGTTATCCGCAGCAGGGCTGTGACAACCATTATCAATGCGGTCCGCAGCAGCTTTGCAGCGCCGAAGCCCTCTGCATCACGCTCGACGGCTGCACGTTTGACAGCGAATGCGAAGAGCACGCTTATTGTGATAACGGCAAGTGTTACTTTGCCAAGGAATGTGAAATCCACGAAGACTGCCAGAAAGGCCATATGTGTGAAGAAGGCTTATGCGTACCCATCAAAGAATGTGTCGATGATGACGGCTGCGCGGAGACCGACTTCTGCAACAGCGCTGGTCATTGCCAGGATTTAACGGATCCGAGCTGCTTCAAAGATGTCGACTGCCCTGACGATTATTTCTGCAACAGCAAATCGATTTGCCAGGATGTCAACGATACGAGCTGCGGAGACATCACCGATTGCTTCCAGGGGGAAGTTTGCAGCGATTCCCATTACTGTGTAGTTCCCTGCCAGACTCACGACGAATGTGCCCCAGACGGCATCTGCGGCGATCAAGGCTATTGCGTAAGCCCTTAAAATCTAACTCAAAACCCACCAAATCGCCAAACCGAACCCCACAACTGCCAGCGCCGCCATCACTTTCATCCAACCGTCGGAACGCGCCCGCCCGAGCGCTTCGTGGTGATCGAGATCGAGGATTTCTTCTCCAAAACGATGCTCGGAACCGAAAGGCTGCACGGAATCCTTTAACGAAAACGCCTTCTGCTCTGCGGGCTCCAGGCTCTGATTCTCTTTCTGATAGCGCGCCATCAGCGTGTTGGAACCGCTTAACTCGTTTTCTGCCAACGCTTTTTGGCTTACGCCATCTTTAAACCACGCAGTCTCGCTGAACACGAGCCCGTCTTCGGTCATGCGAGGTTCTTTTTGAAATTCTGCAAACTGAGGTAAAGAGGTTTGCGCGCCATCCCCTAAGGCCAAATCTGCTTTGGCCGACTGAAATTGCGATATTGCCGGCGCCTTTGACTCGACTCTTTTGGGCACCACGAGCACGTGAACCGGCTGCTGATCCTTGGCCGAAACGATTTGCGGCATGGGCGCATTTTGAGACAGCGTATCCAAAGAATCTTCGTGCTCTGAAGATTGAGTTTCGATCACCGGCGCAGGCAATAACGTGGAAGCTCGGGCGCTTTTTTCTGATACGCATTGAACCTCAAGCGTCTTGGATTCGGAAACCGCCGAGCAGGCGGCCAGAGTTTCGCCTTCGTACGGCTCATCCTCGGACTCGGGTAAAGGGTGACCGCAATTTCCACAAAAATGAGCAGGAGCGCTCAGCGATACTTGACAAAAAGGGCAGCGCAAGATTTCGTCCTACTGAAATCGAAGCAGAATGCTGTTTTGCGCTCAAACGCACCAGGCTTCAACCGTTTCAACCGCAAATTTGGCCGGGAGGGGTTTATGAAACAAGCAAGTTTTCTACGGTGTTTCCCAATTGCAGCCGTTTTCAGCCTTGCCACCTGCCCCGTTGCATGGTCGCAATCCACTGAAAACAAAGGGGAATCATCCCCAAGCATCAAAGAGCTCGCATCCAACCTGAAAAACGCAGATCCCTTAAAGCGCATCGAAGCGGCGCAAGGACTGGCTCAAAAAGCCGATTCCGATGCGATCAAAGCCCTTTGCGCTCATCAAAAGGATACGGATGAAGCGGTATCGCAGGCTGTTCAATCGGCCTTGGTAAGTTTAGGCGGCATGGGACTCTGCTCTTCTTCGCCTATCCTTTTTACCGTTGAAATTCATGGAGATGCAACGCAAGCATCGCAAATGGAACAGAAGCTCAAAAAGGAGATGGCCCTTCACCCACGCATCGTCTGCGACAAAAAGAATGTTTCAAAATCCATTAAAATTTCGGGATTTAAGGTAAAACTGACGCTTTCGCATCAAACGGAAGAGACGGAAAGCAGCACACTCGTCCATTGCACCGTCTCTCAATCCATTTTTGACGATCAAAGCCTGGCCTTCAGAGGATCTGCAACCCAACGCGCCACCATCGATCTCGACCTGCCCAAAGCGCCGCCTGAAGAGCTTTTATCGGGTCAGAACGACTGCTTCGACGCCGTTTTTCCGCCCATCCGCGACAATTTAATCCATTACCTCGACCAATCAAAAGCTCAATAAAATCAACCCGTTACAAATATTCCTTCCTTAAGACATCGAGTCCCCTTGCGGTCGCGCTGATCCGCATTTCGCGGATGACCATCACCTTGATTTGTCCAGGAAAATTCATCTCTTCGCTGATTTGCTGTGAAATCTGCGCGGCCATCTGCTCCGCTTCCTCATCGGTCACTTTGCGCGGCTCCACCTCGATGCGCACTTCGCGCCCGCCCTGAATCACATAGGCTTTGCGAATCGCCGGAAAACCTTCGCAAATCCGCATGATTTCTTCACAACGCCGCGTATAGGCCTCAACCGTCTCCCTTCGGGCGCCAGGGCGACCACCGCTCAGCGCATCGGCGGCTNNGGCTGCCACAATAAAATCAAGGGGTGAGACCGCGGGTTCATCGCCGTGATGTGCGGCGATGGCGTGGACAATTTCGGGAGATTCGCCATATTGAGCCGCGCAGGCCGCCCCCGAAAGCGCGTGGCTCCCCATCGATTCGCTTTCATCCCAAAGGATTTTGCCGATATCGTGCAATAATCCCGCGCGCTTGGCGACTCTCGGATCGATGCCTACCCCCGCCGCCAAAAGCGACGCCAGATACGCGGTTTCGACCACATGCTGCCATTGATTCTGCGTATAGCTCGTGCGGTAAAGCAGCTTGCCCACAAGGTAAAGCAGCTCGGGATGCACATCTTTCAGCTTTAAAATCCGCGCTGCGCGGCGCCCCGCATCCCGCGCCATGTTCTGAATATCGACTTCGGTCTTCTCCACCACCTTGCGCGCAACGGCTTCCGTAAAAATGCCGCCCCGCAAAAAGCGTTCAAACGAAAGCCTTGCGATTTCGCGATTAAAGGGATCCGCCGCCTCGATGTAGAGCAGGTTTTCGCCGCTCTCCAGAAAATGTACGTTACACAGCTCTTCGATCGTATGTAACACTGCAGAATGATTGGCTAAAACCTGGTTTCTAACCTCTTCATCTTCGGGCAGATCGACGGTGCTCGAAAGGCGGTTCACCTCGGGCGGCAGGCCGCAACGCTCGATGGCCAGATCGAGCAGATGGCGCGCTTCGTTTTCGGCGTAAACTTTCGCCTGCTCCTCCACATGGCGGGAGAGTTTTTGCGCGTTTAAATGGGCCTCTTCCTTTAACTGATTGCGCCATTCCTCCGCGATTTCGTCCTGGGTCGCGCCCGCCCTTTCTTCACGCAACTCCGAGATTTTATTAACCTTTTCTTCGAGATCCTTTTTGAGTTCAACCAAAGTTTCACGACGCGCCTTGAGCTGTTCGAAGCGGGACGCCAAATCCGTCTCGCGACCTTCCACATGCTCCTTATGCCGCTCAAGCCCCTGCTCCAGGCTCTCGGCATGCTGCTCATCGGCCACCACCTGCTCTTCAAGCGACATCAAATCCTGCGAAAGATCGGCAGCCAAATGCTCCGCACGCTCGCTCGCGTCGGCCATCGCTCGATCCTTTTCGCCCGAAAGCCCCTCCAGCTTTGAGTTCACCTCGCTGTCCAGATTGCGCCGTAATCGTTTAATATACTGTTTTTGTTGCCATTTTCCCAACCCAACACCCGTCAACAAACCACCCGCAGCCACAGCCGCCACCAAACTCCACATCGCTTCCTCCGAATCAAATCTGTGCGATGATGCTGAGAGATCTTTCGCAGCGCAAGCCAACAACTCTTTTCTGAGACAAAAAACGCGTTACACTCCCGAAGCTACGTTTGGAGAATGCCATGCGGAACATCACCCATCCGTCGTTGGGGCCAGCGGCACTATCGACGCGCTATCAGTTGGAGCGCGATTTGGGACGCCAGTCGGCCGGTCAGTTTTTTGTGGCCATCGACAGCCAGCTCGGCGGACGGGTTACACTCTTTATCCCGAATATAAAAGAGGATCCGGGACTTTTTGTGCGGCGAATGCAGCGCGAAATCAACCGCTGCGCTCCGCTGAAAGACACCTCCTACTGCACCATCCGCGAGGCCGGTCTCGACCAGCAGGGACAGGCTTTTGTCGCCATCGAACGCCCGCTCGGCACGCCCCTTTCGGCCTTGCTGCGCGAAAAACGTTTTTCGACCCAGGACGCGCTCACCATCGCGATTCAGATCTGCGATCTGGTCCATAACGCCCATCAATGCAACGTCATCCCCGTCCCGCTTTCGCCCGACAACATCATCGTCAACCCGCAACCGGGCGGAAGGCAAAAGATCAGCATCGTCGATTTAGGTTTACAGCGCGCGATTTACGGCGATTTGGCCGAATCGGAACCGCCGCCTGAAGACCATTACAGCAACATGGAAACCAGCCTGTTTCACACTCAGAACTATCAGCCTCCGCAGGTGAGATGGGAAGGTTACCGGCCCGATCGGCGCGACGATGTATTCGCGGTGACGGCCGTTTTGCACGCGCTGGTGTTTGGCGTAGCGCCTCCGCCGATGACCGCCCACGGCCCCATCGACGGTACAGGCTGGCCCAGTCTGCCCGAAAATGACGGTCACAAGCTCGATCGCCGCCTTGAAAGCTGCCTGCAGACGGTCTTGCTCAAAGGGCTCGCACAAGCAAGGGAAGATCGGTTTGCGCATATCAAAGCTTTGCAGCGCGCGATCCTGGGTTTGCGCCAGCTGATGAGCCTTTCGGCGCCCGCTTTTGAGCTCCTTGCAGCCACGAGAGGACGTTTGGGTCGCAGAGGAGACGCGATGGATATCGCCTCCCCGCAGCCCGCCCTCGCCCGCGCTCAGGAAGCCAGCAGGCAGATTCAGGCCGTACTCAGGACCGCTCAAAATGACCACGGGCGCGCCGACTTAACCACCCTGGCCGCCGCTCAGATTTACGCAGCAGGCTATTCACCATCTGCCGAAAATCGCGCTGCGCTGAACCCATCGACCAGCGAAATCTATTCTAAAAACCGCAACTTACAAGACACTGCAGGGCGCATGCCCTACATGCCCCCCAACAGCAGCACCATCAATTATCTTCGGGAAGCACAAACGGCGAAAATGGTTTCGATCGCTTCGGAGGACGCTGCCCCCTCTCCTTAGAACGCTTTTCGCGAGAAGGCTTTACGGGCTTTTCGATGGCCGCCGGTTCGGTTGCAGGGGGCTCTGGAGATTCGGCTGACCGGGCTTGCTGCAAAAGGGCTAACTCGTTCAGTAACCGATCTTTTGCGCTTTGGTTGGCCTTTAAGCAGAGCTGGCTCACGTTATACAAAACCTGCTGACCGCAAGACTCGACAAACGCCATCTTTCGCGCTTCCTGCATAGCCCGATGCGCGCGAACGAGGCCAAAGCTGAGCCCCCCGCAAGCGAGGGCCCCCACACAACACCCAAGAAGAAGACGATTTAAAAAGTTCTTTTCTTTCAGCGAATTACGGACCGCTGCTTTAAATGAACGCAAGGCTGCAGCCGCCGATTGAGGCCGCTGACCGGGATCGTATTTTAAGAGCGTTAAGCCCCATTCCCCCAAAGGTTCAGGCACCCCGGCAGGCCGTTCCAATGGCTCCGATTCGATGGAACGCAGCCAGCTGATCACATCGTCGCCAGGCACTTTTAAGGGATAACGACCACAGCAAAGGCGATAAAAGACAACACCCAAAGCATAAAGATCGCTGCGCGCATCGGGCGGAAGCCCTAAAAAACGTTCAGGAGCCAGATAATAAAGCGATCCTTGCAAATGAGCATCCTGCAAAGCCCCCATGGATCGCGCTGTTCCAAAATCGCAAAGCCGGATTTCATGGGTCTGGGGGTTCACTAAAATATTATCTTCTTTAATGTCACCGTGAACGATCCTGCGCTTCTGCGCCGCCACCAATGCGCAGAGCACCTGCTCGATCAATTGAATGCAAAGTTCCAGATGACAAGGGAAATCGGGTTTTAAGACCTCCCGCAGACTCTTCCCGAAAAGTTCCATCACCACATACGCCCGGCCATCCAAAAGCAGCCCTGCCTGATAAACGTGAACGATATGCGGATCGTGCAGTTTGGCCAGAAGTCGCGCTTCTTCGAGCCATTGATACCAATTCCCCCGGGGCAGCGGTTCGAGCAGCTTGAGCGCGCAATGGCGTCCCATTTTATCGATCGCTTCGTAAACCACACCGTAGCCGCCCTGACCGATACAGCGCTTTAAACGATAGCCTTCTATCACTGTGCCTTGAGGCAAAATCTCTTTAGGTTTTACCATGTTACTCGTAAACACGGACCGATAGGCATCGCCCCCTTACATCGCAAAAAGCCACATCGATTTCATGATCATCATCCAAAAGCGACCAGTCAAAACGCATCAGCAAATAAGTTTTGTCCATCTTCCATTGCAGCGAATCTATGGGCAGACGCTGCAGCTCGTGAGAAAGGCGAATCTCGTCAACAACAAAAGCTGCAGGCGCGTGGGATTTAATCTCAAAGCGCAAATAGCAGTAAGGCCCCATATGCCAGCCTTCTTTGAAGAAGATGGTGGTCGCACCAAAGGGGATGCGTCTCGGCTTAAACGGGTAATTGGGGCCAGCCAGCAATAAATCCTGTAAATCCAATTCCTTACGATATTCAAACGCGCGATTGAGGGCCGTCTCCACTTCGGGCTTCAGCAACTCGCGTTGTCCACGGCGCCAGGCTTCAATTTGTTCCACCGCCGAAGGCTCTGGCTCAGGTTCCTCATATTTAATGCGCACCACATCGTAAGGCATAGGTTCGTTCGGCTGAGTCTCTTCAAAGCGGCAATGAATGAAACGATTGGAACTCAGCTTAATCCCCACGCCGACCTGAAGGGGCTGACCGTCCAAAGATCGGGCCCGAGGCTCCCACGACGCGATGATCACTTGTTTATGAACATGTAATTCGATGAGATTGTGTGCTGAAGGCGCTATCACCTTCACATCTTCAGGCAGTGAAATGGTGAGCCAATGACCCCTTGTCAGCAGCAAAGTATCAGGCACATCATCCGTTTGAGCGTCCAGCGTTCTTTCCAGCGAGCGGCAATCCACACATGTTTCATTCGCCAGGCTGCCCGAAAGCCCCAGGAGCAGCCCCATCGCGATCCCCACCAACCATCGGATGCCGTTTGCCATCTTCAAGACCTCTGCAATTGAAAAACCTGATCGTAGCGTAACTTACACCATTCTGCCAGCTGAGGTTCATGCTGTTCCTCAAGGAAATGCGCAAAACGATCCCTCAGTTTCTGACCCGCCGCAACCAGCCCCAGACCGGCCAGATAGCGCTCGATGGATTCATAAAGTGCACAGATTTCGCGGACCTGGCTGTCAAAGCCTTCCTCGGAGTTGAGGATCGCCTGCTGATGCTCTTCAAAAAGATAAAACAGCTCCCCCAGATTGCCGCAACGGAAGGCCAGCGAACAGTTCTCGCGGCGCATGCGCACATATTCAGACCAGTCGCCCATGGCGATGAGATCGTCGAAAAGCTCGTGATATTCCTCATGAATCCTGCGGAAGTTCCCCAGCCTGCGGTTCAAATCGAGGGTGGAGCGGACCGCATCGAGGGAGCGCGAAATCCAGTTGTCGAAGCCCCCTTCGCTCTCGGCGCCGTCGGCTCTGCGGCGGCAGATCTTGCTCAGTTCCACATAGCATTCGTCCTGACGGTTGGCCCCATCGGACAGGCGCGAAAACAGATCGGCGCAGCGCTCCACGGTTTTGAGGGTGGCGTCGTCGTCGTGGCCCTGGCGCGAGCGATCGATCACATGCTCGACCTGCAGCTCAAGCCCCAGGGGATCCATTTCGCGGCCCCATTCCTCAAGGGTTTTCAGGCGATCCCGCATCAGGCGATAACGCGCTAAGTCCCCGCGTTCCCGATATAAATCGCGCAGCATCTGCCCCACTTCGACCTGGTGATCGACGTCGCCCAAATCGCCGTACATTTCGAGCGCGCGCTCCAGATGCCCGAGGCCCTCTTCCACATAATCCTCGTTGTCGGTCAGGAGCTCGCCAAAGCGCAAATGCAAAAACGCGCGCTGCTCGGGCGCAAAAATGGACTCGTTGCGTTCAAAATTGGACAGAGCGCGCTCAAAGGCCGCGCTGCCATCGCCTCCGCGATCCTCCACCAGGCTCATTTCGAGCAAATCCAGCGTGCAGAGGCCGTAAAGATCGTCCACCTGCTGGTAAGCCGCGCGCGCTTTTGAAATCGCAAGCCCGCCGTCGCGCATCAGAGAGGGCAGCTCTCGTTCCAGGGCCTCGTAAAGGGTATCGGCGTAAAGTTGGTTTAAATTCAATCCCTTAGCCATGCTCAAAGTCTTTGACGTGAGCTTGTCGATATGCTCCAGGCCAAAGAAACCGGTTTCGAGCAGGTTGTAGAGTTCCTTGACGCGCGCGGGCAGATGGTGACCTTCGGAAGGCGCGATCTGCTCGTAGAGTTGTCCCAGGCGCTCGCGTCCATCGCAGAGCATCGAGAGCAGCATCGCGTAACAGCTCACCATTTTTTGAGTGGGATGTCCAAAACTGCATAAATTTTCGATGAGTTGGAAGAGCTTGCAGGCATCGCTCATCGATTCTGCGAGAGTGGGCGTCTCGGGCTGGGTCTCGTCCAAATCGACGGGGAAAAATTCGCCGCTTAAGCTGTCGACGCAAAAATCGACGCGCTCAAAAAAGACGTCGGCCGTGTATTGGCAGAGGCTAAAGGCGATCTGATCGTGCGCTTCTTCGTCGATGGCATCGCTGCCCTGCGCCATCTCCTCGATGGCTTCTCTGTAAACTTTTTGGCTGGCTTCCATTTCGCCGGCGCGCACCAAAGCGACCATGGCGTGCATGCGCGCTTTTAAGATGCTGAGCGCCAGGCCCATCTTTCGCATCTGCTTGAAAATTAAAGAGAAAACCTGCGTATAAAGGGTGGGCCATTCAAACTCTGCAACCAGATCGCACAGGCGCTCGTAGGTGGCCTGGCAAAAGGCTTTGGGCAAGCGATCCTGAAGGCTGTCGAGCAGCTTCAACACGCGCCCCAAAATCGCCCGCGCATCGTTAAAATCCCCCACCGCGTAAGCCAGTTCGAGCTCAACATCGAGGGCCCGGAACCGCAAATCCGCCACCTGACAATGGCAGGCCAGCGCCGTTGAAAGCCTCGCCCAATCGCGCGCCTGAGCCATGCGACCGCTCGTCTGATGCAGCCGCGCCATGACCACAGCAAGCCGCAGGTGAAGCCCCAAAAGTTCAGGAGTTCCGCAGGGTTGGCCCGCAGCAGCCTGTTCGATGACCCCTTTCACCCAATCGAGTCCGTCCGAAAGCCGCCTTCGCTCCAGGCGATCCTGACGCGCCCCATCGCGCGCTGCAATCTGACCCGCAGCTTCGCCCAGAATCCGTTCCGCCAGCGCGATCACCGCCTCCGCTGCCGAAAGCGCATCACCGCCGCGCAGAAACAGACGGCGCGCCCAAACCAGCCTCGTTCGATCGCGATGCAAGTCGCGCGTATGGCGCCGATTTTCTTTCCATGTCTCCGAAACATCCGGATTTTTATGGAATTCCAGCTCGGCCACAGAACGCCGGAGCAAAAGCGCCGCCCTGCAAATCAGCGCCCGATCCCGGAGCGCCGCCGAAGCCCCGCGCAACGCCGCATAGAGCGGAAACGAACAGCGCTCGCCCTCTCTGGACACAAGCCCCGTATCGACCGCAGCCTGCAGGCGCGCCTCGCCATTTTCATCCAGCAGCGCCTGACCCACCGGAGCATCAAACTTGGATCCCAAAAGCGCCAGCACCGATAAATCCTGAGCCACCTCACCCGAAATCGGCAGCAACCCCCCGCACGCGACCGTCTTTAACACCGGCAATGCAGGGCGGGACTCCAGCTGACGATCGACCACCCTCTTGGCAAAACGGGACGGCTTCTGATCGCCGCCCAACTCCAGCAACGTCAGGGCAACGCCGGGATTTCCATGAGAGAGTTCGCAAAGCTGCCGCAGGTATTCTTCACCCGGAAGGCCTCGGGAAGCGAGCCTTTTTGTAATGATTTCAGAGAGTTCCTCTGCATTAAGCGCGGGCAGACTGCGATGCTCCACGCCCTGCCAATCCGCCGTAGGCTCGCCCTGAGGCGCCAAAAGTTCGCCCGTAGACCAGCAAACCGTAGCGACCACCAGAATCGCGCCCCATTTTTCTTCCTGCGACTCCAGTGGACGATACTGCGCCATCCATTCGCCCAAACATCGCAGGATCATGAGAGAATCACTATCCAGGCTGTCGAGATCGTCGATGGCGAGCAACAGCGGCCGGCGGGATGCGAGCTGCTGGCAAAGTGCCACATCGAGCTGCGCCAACTCCTTAAGATCACTCAATAAATCTGGAGTTAATCCGCCTATGAAGGCGCCGTCCAGCGCAGTCGTGGGCAAAGCGTCGTGACTGGAGAGCGCATCGAGGGCCCAAAGCAGGCGATCGTCTCCTAAGAGCTCGTTTTCAGAAGATTTTTCGGTGGGATCGGGCGCCAGCGTCATCCCTTCCGCCAGGCTGCGCAGACGCGATGAAAGCAAGCCTCGACGACCGAGCACAGCGCTCTTGGGATCCGCGCAGCGCAAATGCAAAACCGCCGCATCCTGCGTATCCAGGCTCTCCACAAACTGTTTTAAAAAGCTCGTCCGCCCGCTGCCCGGCGCACCCGAGATGACAAAAAACTGCGGTTGACCTGCGCGCGCCTCTGTCCAGAAGCGACGCATCTCGCTCAAAAGCTCATTCCACATGGGGAGATTCCTTAAATACAGAAGCGACTTAAGGGTCGATCACGCAACGGAAGCCGAGATCGTTGTCGATGGTGCGCGTTTCCACTTTTTCGCGGCGGGTGACGCGCAATTCGTGGGGTAAATCCCGCCAGCTGCCGCCCATCACGATGGCCTGGGCGCCTTCGCTGGAAGAAGTCCATTCGCGGGCATTGCCCGACATGTTGCGCACGCCAAAGGGGCTCTGACCGGCTTCGCCAAAAATCTTGATGGGCGCAGCGTACTTAAAGCCATCCGCAGCCGATCCCGATCGGCGTCCCGCCTGATATTGGCCGTAGTTGGCCCGGAACAATTCGCCATCGTTCACCGGTGAATCGCCCCAGGGGTAAATGCGCAAATCGGCCCCGCGGGCAGCCCACATCCATTCATCCGACGTAGGCAGGCGCCCGCCCTTCCAGCGGCAGTAATCCTCGGCCATCGATCGCGTGAGCGCGGTTGCAGGCTGCGTGTCGAGATCCCAGTGCAGCTGCAGGCGATGGCATTTTTTAGCCGCCCTGCAACGCGCATATTCGCCCTGGGTCACCTCGTCGATGTCGATGTAAAAGCCCGCAATCTCGATCGGCGTCGCATCGCGTTCCTGCTTAAAATTCGCCTCGTTACAGATACCTGCAGGGCGACCGTGCGCCGATCGGCAAAGCTCCGCCAGACGCGCCACCTGCTCTTCGGTCAGCCGCCGTTCGAGCCGGCCTGCAGGGATCGCGACCATCCCTTCGGGCAAAGGTTTTGCAGCCTGCAATTCGCCCGCATCGGGATCGGACCCGGCAGCATCGGGAGCGGTCTCTATGATTTCAAAATCGAGCTCCTCTTCGCCCGCATCTTCAATGTCTCCGGCATCGGAGGTAACCGGCAAATCCTGTGGAATTTCAGCACGTTCCGGCCAGCGAGCGGCAGCATCGGGCGTCGTTTCGGGCGGTTGAAGCGCTTCAGGCTCTGCGTCGGGCATCGCTGCACCGAAGGCGGCATCCGCTTCGGGCATCGCCTCTCCATCCAGATCGGAATCGAATGTGGCATCGGGCGCTTGTGGCATCAGCGAAGCGTCGTCCTGCCCCTCTTCCACCGGTGGCGCAATGTGAACGGCAGCCTTCGAATCCGCAGTCTTCAGGGTCGGAGGCGCTTGCGTTATCTGAGGCGCATCCGATGTAACCCCTGGTTTTTGCGGCTTTTTTTGAGAAAGAAAAATCAACGCGCCGATGCCTAAAGCCACCGCGAGCATCAATCCAAGCAGCAATCGGCCTTTGCCTGTTTTGCGACGGCCCGTGCGCGGCAGACGATGGCGCGGAATCGATGGCTCCGGCTCCGGCTCCGGCTCTGGGTTGGAAACCGCCGGCAGGGACTGCGAAGAAAGCGAACGATAACGGCTGGAAACGCGCTCCTCTTCAGGCGGTGATTCCGGCGCAGGCGCTTCGCTCGAAGCATAAGGCGACGTCGTGGACTCCACCGCTTTAAGCTCCGAAAAGCTGTTGGTTTGACGCGCGTTATGCGTCTCCGCAAAGGGCTGCGCTGCAGCTGGAGGCGTATAAGCGGTAAAGCCGGGCGCAGAAAACGGAGCCGGCCGGCTGGGCTGCCCGCTCAACCGTTCGCTTCGGTAAGCCGGTGAATCGACCGAAGTCAGCGATTTCAAACCAGAATTTTGTGTCTCCTGAACCGCAGCCTGACCCGTAAACAGCGAATCCCGCCTCGTCTCGCCCGTAACCGCCGCCGGCATGCGCGAAGGCCTTGGGGGCACCGCTGAAACCGCCGCCGTCCAAAGGGTTCCTCCCATATTGGAACGCCGCTCACTGTAATCGACCACCGCCCGCGATTCTTTTCGGCGCAAAGGCCGATCGAGCAGCATCGAGAGCTCAATTTCGAGATTGTTGAGCGCTTTTTCTTCGCAATTACAGCGATCTCTGCAGCGGGCGCTCTCTTCGATGCGCTCGTTGTTGTCGCGCAGCCAGGCCCGAAGACTGCGCAGTCGCGTCTCAAGCTCCCTCTGCTCGCGCTCCACGCGCTCCACCTCGCGCGCCAGCGCCGACTCGCTCTCAAACTGCCGCGTCACCTCCATGCGCCCCTGATCGATCATGGCCTGCAAATGCGGCAGAAGCGCCTGAATCAAATCCTCGACGGAGCCGAAATGCCGGTGAACTCCAAAAGATTTCAAAAGCTCACGGCGATCGAGATCGATCGAGATGGGCAGCGCGCTCCCATCCCCCGGCGAACGACGCAGGGCGGCTTCGGAGGGCGTAAGGCATTCGTACAAAATGCGTCCCAGTTCCGAAAGATCATCGCCCAGCTGGCGCTCCAGACTGCCGGGCAGAGGAGGACATCCCGCCGTTAAAAACGCACCGTCGACAGCCCCCGGACGCTCGCGCAAAATCACTTGTCGCACCGAGAGTTGCCCGTGCGAAAGGCCCTGCCTGTGAAGGGCCCGCAACGCCGCAGCCACCTGAAAAACGATGCCCAGCGCCTCTAAATCCGACAATACCGTTGTCTGCAGCCTGCTTTCGAGCGCAACGCCTTCAACCCACTCAAAAGCCGCGTAAACAGGTTCGTTTTCTTCGATGGCGAGCAAACGGGGGAGACCGGGATGCTCCACCTGAGCGCGTTTATACGCCCAGGCCATAAAGCTGCGCCGCTCGACCGAAGAAGCCGGAGGCGCAGGCAACAAAAAAGCCATCGAACCATCGTGCAGGCGCGCCTGATAGCTTCCAAACCCGATGCCGTCGCCGAGTTGCGCTAAAATTTCGAGCCCGTGCACCGACGCTGACGCAGGAAAATCAAATATGGCCATAGCGCTCGCAAAATAAAGCAGAAGTCACGTTGGAGCAAGAATGGGAGACCGGAAGAAAGGCCATCTGACTGCATCTGCCCGGCGGAGCTTAAAAAATGAGCTCCTGCTTGAAAAAGCTCTTCAGTTCACAATAAAGAGAGTCTAGCTTTTAGCCTGCAGATCAGCGTAGAAATGATGCGAACTCTGTAACAGTGGATTAGGTGCCAACTTGCGCGAACCTCCTGCTCAGTTTTTTGAATTCTGTAGCGATTTGCTCGCCCGGCGCTGTGCCGGTGGCAAGGCAGAAGTCGAAAGCAAAGGTTTGCCGTACGAACTGAATACCCTCAATCGCTGGGTCAGCGCCGCCATCCTCACCGAACGCGAATCACAAGCCCTCGCACGTATTTGTTGCGACGATTCCATCGATTTTGATCAGGTCCGCAACATTCTCACCATGCCCTCGGAATCGCGCGTCTCGGCTCCGCCGGCGCCGCAACCTCTGGGCTTAGATGCAGCCGGAAACAATGCGGCTGTAGGTGAAGAAAGCTGGGAATGGCTCTCGAGTGAAGGCGACATCACCATACCAGAGTTCCCGCAAGAGGCCGAAATTGAAGGCGATCCGCTTTCACAAGAGAGCGGCTGGTTTTTAGGGGAAGCCCCCAAAATCACCCCACTGCCCAACCCGCAGTACAAACCTACTCCTTCTGGTGTTGTGCAGATTTTTCCCAATCAGATGCACAACTTTGGGCCGGCGAATGACCGGTTTCAGATGCAGATTCATCCCGACCATCTGGAATCTGCAGATCCGGAAGCGAGCCTCAACTTCGCCCCTGGCCTCGACGACAAGCCGCAGGAACGCTTTAAAATCGCCGAACGCCTGGTGCGCACGCGCATTTTTGATGTGCATGCGGGCCGCGATCTCCTGATGGGCCGCAAGCTGAACCTCCACGTGCACCGCCGCGAAGGGCCCATCAATCGCGCCGAATTCATCGCCGCAGTCCGCAGGCAGGCGCGATTACAGCATCCGAATATTCAGCCGGTTTATGAGCTCGGTCTTGAACCCGACGGGTTACCTTTTTATGCGACAGCGGGCGGTCTCAGCATCTCGCTGCATTCCATTTTAAAAGGGCTGGCGCAAAACCGCGAAATGGAGACGCAGCGCTGGACGCGGGGCAAGCTTCTGGAAACGCTGTTCGATATTTCGCAAGCCATTGTTTTTGCTCACAAAAACGAGATCTGTCACCGGGATGTGCGGCCCTGCGAAGTGTTTTTGGGCGACTACGGGCAGGTGGAGCTGGCGGGCTGGTTTCGCTCGCGACATTTAAAGCAGAATCCACAGACGGTGCAGGATGCCGCCTTAAACGAGGTGGGTCACGGTCTGGGCTATTTGCCGCCCGAGCGTCTGGAGCATGGGCTGAGCGTCTGCAATTGCGCGTCGGATATTTGGGGACTGGGCGCACTACTTTACGGGATTCTGACCTTTGTGCCGCCGTTTTCGGGCCGAAGTTCCGCCGATATTTTGCGGGCTTGCGCGGACGAAGGGGTGATCCCGCCGTCGGAACGCATTCGCCATGCCGATGTACCGCAATTCCTTGAAGATCTTTGCTTAAAAGCGCTGGTGATCGATCCCCAGAAGCGAACGCTGACCGCCTCTGAATTTGCCCGCGAATTGCAGACATTCCTTGAAGGCTCCAGAGCCGAGGAGCGAAGGCTCGATCAGGCTGAAGAAATTCTGAGCGAGGCGGAGCAGGCCGCAAGGCGCTATATGGAAGCGCGCGAGCATTTGCATCTGGCCTGGCGGGCGGAAGCCGAAGCGCGCGGAACGACGGGGCTCGAACTCAAGCGGGCGCGCGCCAAACTTCAGGTGGCCCGGGAAGAAGCGGAGCGCTGGTTTCACCGCACCGAAGACGCCTACACCAACACGATGGCGGCGTTACCCCGCTATGAACCCGCAAGGCGCGGTCTTTGTGCGCTCTATTTTCGCGCGCTGCAGGATGTGGAACAGGGTCAGATGGCGCTGCCCTCCTTTGCCCTCGAAGCGAGCATTCGCCAGACCACGCCCCACGGCTTTACGCGATTCTTCCACGCCCCTGCGAGCCTCGAAATCCGCTGCGGCCTGGGGGCCGATCTCTCGCTTTGGAGCCTCCGGGAATTGCAGGGCATTTTGAGCCCCTCCAAGCAGCGCGCCAAAGGCAGAAGCGATCTCATCATCGAGCATCTGGCACCGGGCGCCTATGTGGTGCGCGTCAGCAGGCCCAACTGCATCGGTCGGGCGCAGGATTTGCTGATCGATCTTTGGGCGGAACGCGGCACGCGCATTTGCCTCGATTTGCAACTGCCCAACGAAATGCCCAAAGGCATGGTTTACGTGCCTGCGGGCCCTTGCGCCCTGGGACTCGACGGCGACGAAGGCAGCTTACACAACGCGTTACCCGGCAGCCGCTGCTCGATGCCCAGCTTTTTTGCGGGCCAGTATCTGGTCACCATGGGCGAATATATGGAGTTTCTGTCCAGCTTGTCGCCCGACGAATGCATGCAGCGGATGCCGCGCCGGTTTGAAGGCGCACCGCCGCTCTTTGAAAGCATCCCGCAGTTCCCGGTGGCCACAGCTGACGGACTCACATGGACGGCCAATTGTCCTGCAGTGGGGCTGAGTTACGGCGATGTACAGGCTTATATCGCATGGCGCAGCGCCCGCGATCACAAGCCCTATCGCCTGCTGACCGAACTGGAGTGGGAAAAGCTCGCCCGCGGGGCTTCGGGACGCCGTTACCCCTGGGGGAATCGCGCGGAGCCCAATTTTGCAGCGGTCGCCCAAAAAGGCACGCCCGAGTTGCGGGAAGTGGGCAGCGCAGCGAGCGACTGTTCCGTTTATGGCGCTTTCGATCTGGCGGGTTGCGCGCAGGAATATACCTCCACAGAAATCAACGGAAAGCGCATTGTACGCGGTGGCAGCTGGAATTTACCCTTCAGCGACTGCATCAGTTTTGCGCGCAGCTGTGTCTCGCCCAGCCTTTCGCTCATCGGCCTGGGATTCCGCCTGGCCCTCGATGGACCCGATCCCCGCCGCAATGTACAGCTCGAACCGGTGCACGACTGGCTGATGCCGGTGGGGCCGGAAGCCTTTCACCCCGCGCCTCAGACCCATTCGGGTTACGCCACAGAGGAGCTCACCCTTGAAGGTCGCACGGTGCTCGGCCGCCTGGGACCTGCGCCCGCTCCCCGCCCGGACTGGTCGCAGGAGACGCTCGATTTTGGACCGGGCCGCTACCAGATCATGGAGGAAATCGCGCGCGGCAGCATGGGTCGCGTGGTGCTCGCCTTCGATAAGACCCTCGAACGGCATGTCGCCTTAAAGATATTGCACGACAAGCACCAGAACGATCAGCTTTCGCGCTACCGCTTTGCGATGGAGGCGCGCATCACGGGGCGGCTTCAGCATCCTACGTTTTTGCCCATGTACGATATGGGGATGCTCGAAGGGGATCGGCCTTTCTTTGCCATGAAGCCGGTGGAAGGGCAGTCGCTGCAGGAGATCTTTCAGGCGCGCGCCACGGGGGATCGCAAGGTCACCGCAGAGTTCACGCGCGATCGTCTGCTCACCATCATGCGGCGCATCTGCCAGGGCGTCGCGTTCGCCAACCAGCAGGACATCATTCACCGCGACTTAAAGCCGGCAAACATTTTAGTGGGGAGCCTCGGTGAGATCCTCATCGTCGATCTCGGGCTGGCCCGGCAGATCCATCCGGATGCGAGCGATCGGGCAGAGATTCTGGAAGCTGCGGAGCTGACAGGTTCCGACGGGCGCGTGACGCGCGTGGGCTCAGTGATCGGGACCCCTTATTACATGTCGCCGGAGCAGGCGATGGGGCTTCAGGATCTGGTGGGGCCTCAAAGCGATGTGTACGGTCTGGGCGCAATCCTTTATCACCTGCTCACCCATCGGCCGCCCTTCTCGGGTAAGAAGGTCAATGAGGTGCTCGCGAAGGTACGTAAGGGGAATCCGTTACCGCCTTCCCAGGCAGCCCCGCAGGAGGAGATCTCGCCTAAGCTCGACCAGATTGTGCTCAGGGCGCTGTCTCTCGATCCGCATGCGCGGCCTCAGGATGCACTGGAACTCGCGGAAGAACTCGGACATGTTCAGGAAACGGAGCGCCTGGAACTGCAGGTGAGAGAGATAGCCCAGCAGCGGGCAGCCCAGGCCATCGCAGCTTTCGATCGCGCAGGTGTCGAGCGGAAGCAACTGGAGGAGCTCACAGAGAAGTTTAAGAAGCTTCGGCAGGACCTGCAGAACATCGATCCCTCTGAACATCGCACATTGGTCTGGCAATCTCAGGCGCAACTGGAGCAGCAATCCCGCAGAGTGGAGCACTATATCGTGGAGGCGGTCTCTATGGCGCGCCTCGCGCTCGACGCGGGATACAAGGAGATCCGTCCACGCCTCGCGGTCTTTTTGCAAACCCGTTACTTACTCGCCGAAGCCTCCCGCGACCAGGCTTCCTTAAGCTGGTACGGATGCCATCTGCGCCGCCTCGATGAGACCGGGCAGATAGAACGCTGGCTTGAACAGGGCGCCGCATTTCAGGTGGATACCAGGCCTAGCGGTATGACCGCCACGATCAAGCGCGCCGCACAGAACCAAAGCACCACTCGCCTCGAAGAAGTGGTCCGCCGGGGGTCAACTCCGCTGGTTTTACCCGAGATGCCTCAGGGCAGCGGGGTCTGCATATTGGGCAGCACCAGTCAGTCCGTGCGCATCCCCTTCCAGATCCAGCGTTCCAAGCCCGTGTCTCTGGCGCTCGACTGGCCGCGAAACTTAATCCCGGGCTTCGCCTACATCTCCGAGGGGAACTTTCTTTATGGCGGTAACCCGTTAAACGATGAAGGGCAACCCCCGAGACTCGTTCGCTTACCGAGCTTCCAGATCGCCATCCATCCGGTCACATGCTTTGAGTACCAGGAATGGCTCGAAGAGCTGGCCACTCGAGATCCGCAACAGGCGGCGCTGCGTCAACCGAGACTCTGGCCTAACGGTCCCTCCCTTTTCAGCGCGGCAGGCCAGCGCATCTTCGGAGCCCTTGCGCCCTATCGTCCGATCACCGGGATCTCGCTTGCGGACGCTCATGCCTACGCCAACTGGCGCTCAAGGCGAGATAACATCCTCTATCGCCTGCCGAGCTCTGCGGAATGGGAGAAGGCTGCGCGCGGTGTAGATGGCCGAAGCTGGCCCTGGGGCAACGCCTTCGAATCGAGTTTCTGCCGTCAGGAAGTCCCGGGACTCTGCGATGTGGGTACATTCCCCGACGACTGCTCCCCTTACGGCGTGCAAGACATCGCAAGCGGTGTGATGGAATGGACGATGACCGCAGTCAAAGAGGAGCCGAACTCCTGCTATCTGCGCGGGGGATGCAGTGCCCTGCCGTTACACTCGTCTCCATGCAGCTCCAGACGCCCCTGGAACCCCAATATACCCTCCCCCTTCATCGGCTTCCGCCTGGCCACAAACGGTTAGATCTCGTCCAGGGACGATCAACTAAAAGCACATGCAGATTCTGATCACGCTCAGGGTGTATCTGAGGCGGGATCTTCAATCGAAAGAGCTTACCCTTTGCGCAAAAAGCAAAGACTCTTTTATCTTCAGTCCCATGATTTTGAAGAAAAAGAGAGAGATCAACAGGTTTAAGATCATCCTCCAGGTAACCCCTGAACGAGATCTTACGGTATAAGATCCGTCATTGCGTCGCTCATTGATGCTGTCAGAGGTGATACGACCGCGCTTCTCAGGCTTCAGAACGGCGATCTTCTGACTGAAGACAAAGCTCCATAGCAATCGGCAGAAAGGCATAGGTTTACAGAAAAACGCAAATGGCAAAACTCAAGAACGGTTTTCAAGCTTGACATCTGCGCGCGCGCAAGGCCAAAAAAATGGCATCTGCACGAACGTGTTGAAATCCGCAGACCAGCGTTTTGAGGGATGCGCGATCACCTGTGCTTTCAATGTCAAAAAGGCGTAAGGTGACAGCGTTTCGGCTTTGGCAATGCAGGCTCGCTATGGCGTTTTTATTTTGGCGAAAATTATGCAGGGCGTTATGGCTTTCGGTGCTGGCGGTGATGATCGCTTCTCCTGCATGGGCGCGCGATGAGCGCAAGGCTAAAAAGCTTTATAACGAAGGTGTGACGCTGTTTAACAACAAGCAGTTTTCGGAGGCGCGGACCAAATTTGGGGAGGCTTACGAGCTCGATCCATCACCCGTGCTCATCTTTAACCAGGCGCGCTCGTCTGAAGAGATGGGCGATGTGCTGTCAACGAGCCGATTTTATACCGTTTACCTGTACTTAGAGACGAACCTCGATCAGGAAAACCGCAACGAGATCCAACGCTGGATCGACGCTTACAACGCCTATGCCCAAAAGCTGCCCGCAAACCCCGAAAGCGAGATGGCTTCTTCGCTCGTCTTAAAGGGGCTCTCTTCGCCCACTTTGCTGCATGAAATGGCGCTCAAGTCCGAAGCGAGCGGCGATTTTGAAGAAGCGCTGCAATATTATCGCGCCTATCTGGAGCAAGCGCCCGAATCGAAAGAATCTACCGCCGCCAAAACGCGCTTCCGCATCCTCTCTGCCACCCTGGAATACACCAAAAACGACCAGCAGGCGTTCCTGCAAAAGAGTTCACTCCGGGAAGCCCAATCGAAGATCGCTCTGGCTTCCAACGAAATCATGCTCGACTCGTATCGCCGGGAATCCTTCTTATCGCGGTTTACCACTCAGGAGATCGTAGGCATCAGCCTGGGCGTGGGCGGTCTGGTCGCAGCGGGATTCGGCACCTATTTTTACGCGAGTTCCTGGGGAGATAAGGACGACGCGGAGGCTGCCGGAAAGAAGGCGTCTCAATTTAAGAAGGGTTCAACGGAATATCAGTTTTACGAGCGGCAGCGGAATCAATACAGCGATGATATGACGCGGCATGCGGTGATGGGCTACATCTTCTGGGGTATCGGCGCGACAGCCCTCACCGGTGGCTGTTTGCTCTGGTGGTTCGATCACAGCTATCGCAAGAAGCAGACCGTGCAGATCTATCCCTTGGAGCGCGGCGCTGGTTTGCAGGTTCAGTTTTAAAGGAAGGGGGTTTGCATGACCGAAGAGCAGAGTTTTGTTACTCCATTAAAGACTGCGGAAGAGTTCCGGAAGCTTGTAGCCGAAGGCGATCGGCCCGCGATCATCGATTTCTGGGCCCCCTGGTGCAATCCCTGCCTGATGACTTCGCCGCATTTTCACAAGGCCTCCGTAAAATGCCACGAGCGCGTCAACTTCTTTCAGGTCAACGTCGATGAGCCTTCCACCGCCGAGATGATGCAGACTTTCGGGCTCTCCATTAAAAAGATCCCCACGCTGGCCACCTTTTATAAGAACTCCGTCATCGATGTGCATATCGGGCTTTCGGATTACAACCAGATCGTTCAGATGGCCGAAAGCGCGCGCAAGAAGATCGATCGCCGCCTGCGCCGCGAAAGCCAGGGCAGCCTGTTCGAACGCTTCATGAAGTTCATCAAAGGGCAGGCGGAAGCCGCAGCTGCAGAAGCTCAAAAAGAAGAAGCAGCACATGTGGAAGAAGGCTGCAGCGTCAAAGAAAGCGATCCCGAAAGCGCCTGCGGGGCTGAAGGCTGCTGTGGTTCCGACGGTTGCTGTGGATCTGAAGGCTGCTGTGGATCTGAAGGCTGCAGCGACGAGGGCTGCAACGACGAAGGCTGCTGCGGACCCGACGGCTGCTGCGGACCCGATGGCTGCGGCGACAAAAACGCCTGATCCCTCCAAAAATCCCCTGTCCTCACCTGAATCTCCTCTGTTCTCCCTCAAAAAACGGCTGAAATCTGACGGTCTTGCCCCATAGATCGTAAGCGGATTTCTGTGCGCATCGGATCCTGGATCGGTTTTGGAAGGCCGATCGGCGATCTCAGATGCTTTGGTACGATGCGCCCTCGTTCTGGTGTGAGATTTAGGTGCTTATATATCATGCGCCCTTGCGGGAGACTAGGACTCAGGCTACAAAGGATCGCACTCCCCTGTTCGAGAGTCATATATGACCTGCTGATGTACAGTTCTCCCTTTAGGGAGAAGGCGTCTGAGATCGGGAGCCCGGGAGGCCCTGGTTATGCCATCGATGTGGAACGTCAGCTGTTTGGGATCTCTTTTAACGCGAGCCTGAGGGGGCAGTCTTCGGGGCGGGGTTCGCCTTTGCGGTAGGCGGTGAGGATTTGGTGGGAGATTTGGGCAATATCGCGGCGGACCTCTCTTCGGCGGCCTTTGACATGCTCGATCTGGAGCTGATCGTAATCGCTGGTCTGATGGCGCATCCAGGCGATGACGGCGGCTTTGACTCTCTCGCTTAGGGGGATGCGCTCCGTGCGCGCGACCGTGCCTGATCCTACGGGTGTTGCGTGCTTTGTGACCGCAGCTGCGAGTTTACGCGCCAATGCCTCGTATTGGGGATGGAAGTTTAAATACTGAAGGACCGCTGCTTCAAAGTCCTCCACATATTCGGCCTGCTTTTGCGCTCTTTTTTGGCGGGCCGCGTTCAGCTTCTTTTCGTATGCCGGGTTTTCGCGCTCGGATTCAACCTGCCTTCGGGCTTCTTCTATATTTGCTTTGGGGGCAAACAATCCCTTGGATTGCAGGCGGTTCTTAAAGCGGAACACGAGTTTCCAGCAGGGACCCAGAGCCTTCAAACGCCTCGTGATCCCCGGATCGCCTGCGGGCAAAAAGTCCCAGTCTTCGGGCAACCGGATGGGGCCTTCGGTTTCATCGCGAAAAATACGGGGCAACGCGGTTTCGTAGACCACGCGCGAGCGCTCTTCCATCGCTGCCTCCCTTTTTTGGGGCTTAATCAAACTGAAGCCCGTATGTGGTTAAAACTTTAACGTCGTCTGCCCAGCGGGATTTATAGTCGATGTCCATGCCGAGATCGTAAAGATCAGCCTCTTTCGACACCGCTTCGATGATGCGGAGCTGCGCCAGATTGCCCAAAGAGAGCCCCGACAAGCGGTCGTCATAGCTCATCTGCAGCCCACGAAAGCAACCGTCCAGCAGGAACCCATACAAATACGCCACATCCTGGCCGCCGATCTTCAGGAAGAGCATCCTCAAAAGCCCCTGCTGCGCGAGCCGCATGCAGAGACCCAGATAAAAATCCCCGAGATCGACGTAAATACTTTCGCCCTGCGCAGCCTTCCAGCTCTGCTTCTCGATCATCAGGATGCGCGCAAAAAGCTGGCAGATCTCCCCCAAATCCGTGGGCGAAAGGATCTCGGTTTCGACCCCGGCCCGCTCGGCCTGACGGAGCGTGCGCCGCATTCTGGCCCTAAAATGCGCGTCACGTCTGGAGAGATAGCCTTCAAGACCGCCTTCGATGGAGACCTGCCTCACCGCAAGCTCGTTCTGAGGCTCCAAACCGAACCCGCGATCGCGCAGCGCCTGAGCCATCACCCCCTGAGCGCAAAGCCCCGAAAGCTCCGCGTGACGGATGCCCATCACAGAGACCACGCGCTCAAAAAGCGCCGCGCAGTGATCCGGATCGGGCCCCACCAGCATCGACGCGAAACCCCAAAATTGCTCGCAACTGATCAGCTTGCGATCTTTCGGGCAGAAGGCTGCAATCACATAACTGCTGCCGTCGCGAAAAAAACAGGGCTCCACAAAGCCCCGATCGAGCTTGCTGAACGCCGAAAGCTGCCATGCGAGATGGCTGCAACCGCGATCGATGCCTTCGGTTTTGAGCAACGACCGGGTAAAGGCCTCGCCGTCAAAGACGAGCGCCCGCTCTGAGAGCCGCTCCATCACTCGTCCGCCTTTTTGGACTCCGCATCCAGCTTCTGAGCACCCGAATCCCCTGCCAGACGCGCCGCCTCAGCTTCGATGGCTGCCCAGATTTTTTGCGCATCTTCCGCTTTTTGAGGAGCCTGCTGGGATGCGCCCGCCCCCTCAGGTGCGCTCGCCCCCTCCTGCACCAGTCGCGCAGCTTCCTCGCTCACCTTCGACCACAACGCGTTCTCAGGATCCCCGGAGCGATCCTCGAGACAGGAAAGCTGCCAGGTCACCTGCTCCGCCGTCTGCTGTTCGCTGTTCCATAAATCCACTTCGAGCGTCATCCGATGCGCTTCTACAGCGGCATAGGCGGCATCGAACAAATCCTGGAGGCAGGTTACGGGCTTCCCGTCCACGGCGGTGATCCAATGCTCCTCATCCACCAGACGCTGTCCCTTCGGCCAGCGCTTTTTCAGGACCCGCTCTGCATCTTCGCTCAGCTTGATCCCAAACTGCGGCGGGCGCTCCTCATCGAGCTCATCGTCGCTGTAGTAGGTGCTCTCGTGAAACTGAAACAGCAAATCCGGCGTGCAGACCGGCTGACCTTCCATCAGGTGAGGCAAAAACAGCAGCGGCGAGGCGTAGGCGAGGCCGGCGTCCTTCATCATGCCCATCTGCAGCCCAAACACGCGCCCTTCCTCATCGACCCAGGCGCCCCCCGAGAACCCGTGCGGTGAGCTCGCATCCATATAGAGCACGCGGTAGTAATGCTGATCCTTCGTAAAATACTCGTAACTGAGCCGGCCCGCCGCGACCACACCGTGAAACATGAGCCCGTGACGCCGCATGGGCGCTCCGTAGAGATAGGCCTGACTGCCCGGCTTGGGGCGTTTGGTGGTCCAGGACACCGTTTCGAGCGCTTCACCTTCGGGCAGTTCGACGCGCAGCAGCAGCAGATCGTCGCCCGCAACCACGCCTTCGATCCGGGCGGGATACTGGCGGCCATCCAAAAGCCGCACCTCGATGCGCTCGTCCTCGTTATCGAGCCCGTGGGACGCCGTCAGCACGCGATCCGGCGCTACAGCAAAGCCCGACATCACGCATTCGCCGTTCTCGAGCACCTCAACGCTGCTTGCAGCAATCCGGTCGTAAATTTCGGAGGTCGATTTTGAGGACTGAGCGCCCCCGCAGGCCGCAAGCCCCGAGGCTGCAAGCAGCCCTATTTGTTTCATCCAATCGCGAAGCATGATCTAAAGTTTTTGATACGGACGATTGTCCGGACGTTGAGTATCGGGAATCTTGTTGGGACGCTGCCTGACGCGGTGCTTAAACTTCACATGCAGACGTTCTGGCGCAGCCCCCGCCGGCTTCAGCTTCAGATCCCGGGTTTCATCCTGATAACCATCGAGCACAAAGCGCAGCTTTTCCGGGCCTTCAAGGGTGGGGCGCCATTCCATGGGCGTCTCGCCCAATACATTGCCGTCATATTCCACCAGGGCGCCTGCAGGCTCCGAATCGAGGTGATACCAGCCGCGCACCGCAGGCGGCGGCTCCAAAGGCGTCAGCGTGATATGCACCTGGCGCTCGTTTTCTTTTTCGTGACCGCTCAGCGAAAGCGCGGAATCCACGTAGCCTTCGGCTTTGAGCAGCAGCGCACGGGGCTGACCTTCGGGAGAGAGGAGTTTCAGCGGCGTCTCGCCCAAAAGCTGCTCGCCCTCAAACACCTGCGCGCCTTCGGGCAGCGACGTGATCTCAAAGTTGAGGTTCGCGTCGATCTTGATCACCGCGGGCACGACCGGCTTTGGCGGCTCGGGCGGAGGCTCCTTGTTGCGCGTGTGATACCCGACGAACACCAGAATCCCGGCGCCCAGAAGCACCACCAGCGCCGCGAGCACCCAGCCGATCCTGTTGTTCTGACGCAGGGGCTTTCCCGTAGGCGGGATCGTCGCCTCTTTGTTTTCGAGCTCTTCGAGTTCCTCGTCGGACGGCAGCAGGAACTCCATGCTCATGGAACTCGCCAGCCGCGCTAGGGTGCCTTTGCCGTAAAGGGCCCCCGTCTCCTCGCTCAAATCGAACGCCGCTTCCTGAATGCGCAGCCTTAAGTCGGCCACCGTCTGCACGCGCTCGTTGACGTCTTTTTTGAGGCAGTCGGCCACGATGCGGGCTACGGAATCGGGAATATGCAGATCGGGGTAAGTTTGCTGGATGTCGGGCGGCGGCAGGCTCGCGTGGGCCATCATGATCGCCATCGCGGTCTGACCCGTAAACGGCAGGTGGCCCGTCAGCATCTGGAACAGGATCACGCCCAGGGAGTAGATGTCGGTGCGGTGATCGACCGCCACGCCGTGGGTCTGCTCGGGGCTCATGTAATGCGGCGTGCCGAAGATCTCGCCCGCCAGGGTGAGGCCGTGCTTTTCGGGATCATCCTCCTGCGAGTCGAAATCGTTGCTCATCAGCTTGGCGATGCCGAAATCGAGCACCTTCACAAAATCGGGATCGCCGCCGACATGCTCGATCTGGATATTTTCGGGCTTTAAGTCGCGGTGCACCACGCCGCAGGAATGGGCCTCGGCCACCGAGTTACAGATTTGCTCCATGATATGGAGCGCCCGCGCCACATTCAGGGGCGCCTCTTTGGCCAGGAGCGACGCCAGGCTCTGTCCGCTCAGGAGCTCCATCGAAATGAAGAGCTCGCCCTGCTCCGTCTGCCCGAAATCGTGGACGATGATCGTGTTCGGATGCCGCAGTTTTTGGAAGAGCTGCGCTTCCTGCGAGAAGCGCGCGATCATCACGTCGCTGGTGGAGCCCTGCACCTTCAGAATTTTGAGGGCCACCATGCGGTTGATCGAGATTTGCCGTGCCTGGAACACCCGGCCCATACCGCCCGATCCGATTTGCTTGATGATCTCGTAACGCCCGTGATCGATGGTCGTGCCGATCATGGGGTCTTTTTCGGCAAGGATTTCGGGCATTTTGCTTCCAATACAGCTCACTCAGCGACAAACGCGCGCATACTATCACAGTGGCTTACACGCTACAATTTAGCATTTCACAAAAATCGAGCGCAGAACGCGCTTACAACCTGCGGCCATCGACCGCGCTTTTCAAACAGAGGTGTTGCTGTGACGACTACCGCTTTGACCCGTCTTTTTAATGCACATAGTCCTTGCGCCCTCATCGGCATGATCCATTTGCGCGCTTTGCCGGGCAGCCCTCGCTACGACGGCCATCTGCAGTCGGTTTACGACGCCGCCATGTACGACGCCGACGCGCTCATCGAAGGCGGCTGCGATGCGCTTCTGGTCGAGAACATGCATGATCTGCCCTATCTGCGGGGCCATGTCGATCCCGAAACCGTAGCCGCGATGGCGGTGGCCACCGCAAAAGTCGTCTCCCTCGGCAAACCCACCGGCGTTCAGGTCCTCGCCGCCGCAAACCGCGAAGCCCTGGGGGTCGCCCTTTCGGCCGGCGCCCAGTTCATCCGCGTCGAAGCCTTCGCTTACGGACATCTGGCCGATGAAGGCTGGCTCAACGCCTGTGCCGGCGATCTCCTGCGCGCCCGCGCCAACCTGCGCTCCGACATCAAAATCTTTGCCGACGTACAAAAGAAGCACGCCGCCCACGCCGCCACCGCCGACCTGAGCATCGCCGATCTCGCCAAGGGCACCGCATTCTCGGGGGCAGACGGCCTCATCATCACCGGCGTCTCGACGGGCGAGCCCACAAACCCCGCCCATGTGCTCGAAGCGCGCCAGGCCGGCCTCCCGGTCCTGGTGGGATCCGGTGTCAACCCCGACAATCTCGAGACCCTCGCCCGCGTCGCCCAGGGCCTGATCGTCGGCAGCTGGATCAAAGAAAACGGCGACTGGCGCAAACCCGTCAGCCTCGACCGCGTCAAGACCCTGCGCCGGCTGCTCGATCAATAACGCTTCCCCTGCCCTACTCTTCCCGCTCGCCCGCCTTTTGCTTTCGCGTGCGATCCGCCTTCTGAAGGGCGCGATGCTCGTCGATGAGCGCGTTCAGCGCCTTCGCCAGATGCTCCAAATCCTCCGCATCTCCCAAAAGGAGCATCGCGTTCAGCTGATCCACAAAGTTACGGTAGGCGGTCTCGTAGGCGACGCGGAGCTTTTTCATGAGGCCGCTCTCCACCATCGCCTTGGCGACGTTCTTTTCTTTGCGCAAATCCAAAAAGAGGTTCCAGCGCCGTTCGAGCTCGGCCACCCAGTAGCTGCAGGCCGCCTTCGCGATCGTCTCTTCGGGGATCTCGTGGAGCGCGGTCAGGAGCTGGTTCAGATGGTCGTATTCGGTCTGATAACTCAAATACGTGGGATTCCCGATCCGCTCGATCGCTTCGCGGACCCGTTCACCGGCCTCACAGGTCTGCTCGTTAAAATGGAACGCCGAGGCCTGCGCCTGATGGTAGAGCCCGTACCAGGCGCGATCGGTCATGCGATCCGCTTCCTCGATGATGCTCGCAAACTGCGCGTCCGCCTTGGCCCGCTGCTTGTTCAGCGCGTCGTAAGTTTCGTTCAGTTCCCGAGCCAGGCCCCAGCGTCCGGAAGGCAGCTGGTCGTCGACGATGCGCTTAAAGCTTTCGGCGTAGGCGAGGAGGGTCTGGAGAGAAAAGTGAGCGACTTTGTAGGTTTGGACCTTCATTTTGCGGCCTTTCGGGGGTAAGCAAATCTCAAATGCGATCACGATGAGGGTGTCTTATCAGAACCGAAGCCCATTTGATAGCTGTTTTTGCGGGACAAACCGACCCCGGAAGCTCCAGACCGCCTTTGGCCCCCGGACAAATCCACCCTG
>DBWM01000068.1:108278-134439 GCA_002309015.1 Myxococcales bacterium UBA1238
AAATCCACCCTGGACGCTCCAGCCTCGCTTTGGCTGCCGGACAAATCCACCCTGGACGCTCCAGCCTCACTTTGGCCCCCTGCAAATCCACCCTGGACGCTCCAGACCTGCTTTTGCAGGGGTGCATCGTCACAAAACAAACCTTCTGCCTCAGAAACGCCCCCCAGATTGCGGGAGCGCTTTGCAAACCGTGGCGCCGTTTTTTGGTGGGGGCTTCGGGTGGCTTTCTTTTTGGGCGGTCCTTCCTTTAAAAAAGCTTTGATAGCCGAACGCCTGACCGAAGCCTTCACGAAGGAGTCCAACACCATGCAATGCCCAGAATGCGGACATGAACTCGACCTGCAATACGAACATTGCGCGCAATGCGGCGCCCCCATCGAGCTTCAGAGCGAAGGTCGCAAAATCTGCCCCTGCTGCCAGAAGCTCTACCCGCCAGACGAAGATTTTTGTCACGAATGCGCGCTCAGCCTCTTCGATCTCGACGCCTTCCGCCATCAGAAGATCGCCAACGCCCCCTACCAGTCGACGCCGGTCACCAAAAACATCTCGCTCTGCCCCGACGGCACCTATCGCTGGGTCTACGAGCTCAACCTGTTTACGAACTGGACCGTCCTCTTTACGGTCTGCAAGATCTTTCTCGGCATCATCGCTGTGGGCTTCGGCATCATCGGCGGCATCGATGTTTTGCAAAACGGCTACTCGCTCGACGGGATCCTCGGCTGGCTCCAGACGGCGGCGATCGCCTGCGGCCTCATGATCGGCTTAAGCGTCCTCGGGTATTTCGTCTACGCGATCATGCAGGGCGGCAAATATTGCGTCCTCTTCGAGATGGACAACTACCAGGTTTGGCATATCCAGATGCCCGCCCAGCAAAAGAAGGCGCAGATTTTAGGTTCGATCACCGCTTTGGCCGGTTTTGCGTCGGGCTGCCTCACCACCGCAGGCATAGGGCTCCTCGCTGCGAGCAAGACGAGCCAGGACTCCGTCTTCGAAAGCGTCACCACCGCGACCGTCATCCGCCGAAGAAACGTCATCAAGCTCGATTACGCGCTCTCGCACAACCAAATCTATGCCGAGGACGCCGATTTCGACTTCGTGTGGCACCACATCCGATCCCATCTCGGGCGCAACTGCTGCATCAAAGAATGAAGGCGCGCATCCCGCATCCCGCCGAACCCTATACAAACACACAAAAAACGGTTACACAACGCGCGACTTTTTTGGGGAACGACTCCCTTTTTGTGAAGGAATTGACGATGTCTCACCGATCTTACGCCCTGCTCGCCCTCGCGGCAGCGACCGCAGGCCTGATCTCCTGCGAAGAAGAAGAACTTCAAAACGCCAGCCTCCAGACGGTCCGCCAGGCCGAAGAAGGCAGCTGCAATTACGACGGCACCTGCGACGAAGGCGAAACCGCCGAAAGCTGCGCCTTCGATTGTGGCCCGGCGCCCACCAACACCGATTGCGGGCACGCGATAGACATTTCGGCGGGCGGGTCCTTCCTGAGCCATAACTTCAACAAGAACGATCCCGAATCACCCTTTAGCCTGTATTACACATTCACGCTCGCTGAACCCAAGCTTGTGACCTTAAATACCCTGGGCGATCGGCCGGAACCCGCAATCCGCGATCCTTACGAGCCACGCTTTAGACTTTATCGTAACGGCGATTGCAGCAATTATGATTATGTGTCCAGCGCAACGATCTTCAGAGGCCAGGAAATCCAAAAGCATCTCGGTGCGGGCCAGTATGCTGTAGAGGTCTATCCCTATGATGGCCTGACTGGCTATTTTTATCTGAACGCCAGTTTTGAAGATTACACGCCTGCCTGCGGCGATGGGGTCTGCTTCGACGAGAGTGTGAATCCCAGCGATCAAAACTTCTGCGCTCTGGACTGCTGGACCCAATGCGGCAACGACAGCTGCGAAGAGGCCGAAACGCTCACCGCCGACGGCTCACATTTTGTTTGCCCGAAAGACTGCTGGGAAAAGGGCGATGGCGTCTGCATGGGCCCCAACGAAAACGCGTTCAACTCTTATGCGGACTGCAACGGATCCTGCGGCGATTTGATTTGCAGCGAAGGCGAGACCTGCCCCGCAGATTGCGACGCACCCTCAAACGACGACTGCAACACTCCGACCACGCTTACGATTGGAGAGACCGTCTACGGCGGTATGACGGCGGCCACTTCGAGCGGCATCTTCCGCGTCACCTTTCTTACCGACGTTTGGTACAAATTCACGATCGAAGAGCCTGGCCTGTACGCGCTCGATGTTCAACCGATCGCCTTCGACTGGAACCCCAGTGCTTACATTTACGAAGCCGACGCTCAGATTTGCAGCAAAATCAACCAATACCCATGGGGACAAAACCATGTGGTCAGAGAATTGGAGGCGGGCGATTACGATGTGGCCGTCATGGGCAGGAGCCCCATCATAACAGGAGCATTCTCACTCAAACTTGCCCCTTACAGCTATACCCCTCCCAGCATCACCGAAGCGCGGGTGGTCATGGACGATCAGGATCGTTTAGGCATCAAAGTAAAGGGAACAGATGCCGGGCAAGACATCTATACCTACGATTTCTACGGTTACAGTTATACCGATTTAGACGGCGATTCGAATGGTACCACTGACCGCCTTACATGGGATGACATCATCTACGATGGAGAAAACTTCGTCGCAACGAGCGTGCAACCTTTCTATAGAGACTTCGATCCCACAAAACCGATCACAATCGACATTCACATAAGTGACCGTGATGGACAGTCTGCAACGCTCGAAGACGTCGTGGTGACCGCCCCCGAACAGGCCGCAGACGGTGAACCCTGCGAGCCCTTCTTCGTGGTCTGCGGCGCCCATTCCCGCTGCGACGAAACCGAAAACATCTGCATCTCGAACTGCCCTGCCATCGCAAACTGCTTCCCCGGCTACCTCACCTGCGAAGAGGGCGCCGACGGCACGTTCCAAAACTCCACCTGCTCTGAATGCATCCCGGGCTACTACGGCGCGACCTGCTCCGAAATCTGCCCCGCGATCACCCATTGCTGGGGAGAAATCGCCTGCACCAATGCCGAAGACGCCATTTGCAGCAACTGCGAAGACGGGTACAGCGGCAACCAATGCGACGCCTGCGCCGAGGGCTACTACAGGAAGACTGTGGACGAATCCTGGAGCTGCGTGACCGACTGCGGTGAAGGCTATACCGCCGACGACGCCACCAAGACCTGCGTGAAAGAGACCACCGACGGCGGGAGCGAAGACGGCGGGAGTGAGGACGCGACCACCGATGGTGGCAACGAAGATGGCTCCACCACCGACGGCGGGAGTGAAGACGGCGGGAGTGAAGACGGCGGCGCTGAAGACGGCGGAACCACCGACGGCGGCACATCCGACGGCGGCGCTGAAGATGGCGGAACTTCCGATGGCGGAACCACCGACGGCGGCGCTGAAGATGGCGGAACTTCCGATGGCGGCACATCCGACGCAGGGAGTGAAGACGGCGGGAGTGAAGATGGCGGAACCTCCGACTCCGGGAGTGAAGACGCAACCTCCGACTCAGGCAGCACCGATTCCGGCAACACCGACTCCGGCAACACCGACACCCAAGATGACGCCGATGTCGATGGCGGATCCGACGATGACGACGGTGGCGACAGCGGATGCAGCCATCTCCCCGGATCCCGCTCCAGCGGCTGGCTCGCCCTCGCAGCGCTCCCCCTCCTCGCGATTCGCCGCAGGCGCAAGTGAGCTTTATAAGCCACAAAAGGCTTAAAATGCCCTGAGGCCCCCTCCAAAACCGACCCCGGAACCTCCAGGCCTCCTTCGGGACCCCTCCAAAACCGACCCCGGAACCTCCAGCCTGCCTTCGGGACCCCTCCAAAACCGACCCCAGAACCTCCAGCCTGCTTTCGGGACCCCTGCAAAACCGACCCCGGAACCTCCAGGGCTCCTTCGGGACCCCTGCAAAACCGACCCCAGAACCTCCAGCCTGCTTTCGTGACCCCTGCAAAACCGACCCCGGAAGCTCCAGCCTCACTTTGGCTGCCGGACAAACCGACCCCGGACGCTCCGAACCTGCTTTGGCCCCCGGGCAAACCTGCCCTGGACGCTCCAGCCTCACTTTGGCCCCCGGACAAATCCACCCAGGACGCTCCGGACCTGTTTTGGCTGCCGGACAAACCTGCCCTGGAACCTCCGGACCTGCTTTGACCGGGGGGAACGCAACAAATCAGATGTTTGGAATCAAAAGAGGCGGGATCAGAACTTGTAGCCGGCGTGCAGGAAGAGGGCGGCGTTCATGGCGTCGTTGGCGTCGTCGGTCTCTTTTTCGTGAGTTTTCTTTCGCTCTTCCTTTTCGCGCTCCTCGTCTTCCATTTCGCCCATTTCGGCGAGGAGGCCGAGCTGACCCTCTACGCCCAAAAAGAGGTTCGGGGTGACGAAGAAATCGAGATCGACCCGGAAGCCTCCGCCCGCGAGCCCGGAGTCCAGATGGGAATCGCCCGTCAAAAACTCAAATCCGAAACCACAAGAGACCTGAAGGCGCCCGTTCGTGCCCCCCATCAGCCAGAAGCCGAGCATGTTGTGATCGCCGAAGCTCCCGAAGTCATCCTTACGAAACTCTGCAACCAGGCTGTAATGGAAGGTGGGCGTATCGGGATCGGTGACGCCGAACAGCCAGGAAATCCCGAGCAGCTTGAACCAGTCGAGAAACCAGGGCGCGTTTAAACGGTAGCCCGCCTCGAGCTTCAGGTTGGTGTTGCCGAAGGATCCGTCGTCGCTGCGCGTGATCCAGCCCGGCCCGAGCTGAAGCACCGGCCCCGATTTTGCGTAGGCCGGCTTCTCGCGCGCCGAAACCTGCGAACCTTCGCCCGGGGCCTCTTCGCCCTCTTGCGCCAAAACCTCAAAAGGCACCAGCGAAAACGCAGAAAGCGCCCAAACAGCGGTCAATGACCTCATGAAAACCTCCATTTCCTGCAAAAAGGCCGATGATACAAATCAGGCGGCTTCAAAGAAAGGCGTCGTTCTGTGCGGATGATGCTGATGCCGCGAGCCGGGGTGCGAGATTACGGTTTGGGAGCCTGATTTTGCTGCGCGAGACGCTCTGCGTAGTAGGCCCGCTGATCCGGGGGGATCTCGAGGAAATCCATCGCGTCCTCTGCCGTGTAGGATTTCTTCATCAGTTTCGAAAGCAGGAAGAGCCGCTCTTCGGCCCGACCTTCGGCTTTCCCTTCGGCCAGACCTTCAGCCCGACCTTCAGCCAGGCATTCGGCCCGCATTTCCTCGCGCGCTTCGCGATCGAGAATGTCCTGGTTATAGAGATGATCCCAGATGTTCATGAGTTCTACCTTTCGTTTTTGCAAGTAAGCTTTTCAGGGCGGCCCAGAAGAGAAAGCGCTCTCCTGGGCTGGCAGACTTGAACGGATGGTGGTTTTAAGGAGGCGGGATCACTCTTCGATGTCGGTGCGGCGGCCGAGGCTCCATTCTTCGGTGCGCACCAGATCGCCCATGTCGTCGTAGAACTTCCAGGTGCCGTGCTTTTGGTCGTCGCTCCAGTTGCCCTCTTCGATCTTTTCGCCATTGCCGGACCAGCGGCAGCAGGGGCCGTTTAAGAGGCCGTGGCTGTAGGTCTGGAGGACGGCGGGCTGGCGATTCGGGTGATACGAGATGTCGGTGCCGTCTTTTAAGCCGTCTTTGTAGTTGACCTCGCGCTCGATCTTTTTGTCGGGGCGCCACCAAATCCATTGCCCTTCGCGCTTGCCGTAATGGTAGACGCCTTCGCAGGCGGGACGGCCGTTGGGATGAAATTCCTTCCATACGCCGTGCCAGCGGCCGCGCCTGAAGTTGCCCGAATAGCGCAGTCGACCAGAAGGCCACCAGGTTTCCCAGAGGCCATCCTGCAGATCGTTGTCGTAGCAGCCTTCCTGATATTTGACGCCGTCCTGCCAGCGCGTGTAGGGGCCGTTTTTGACGTTGTTTTCGTCGACCACGTAAAGTTCATCGCCCTCGCGACCGCGCATGGCAAAGCCCTCGGGCAAGGCGTAACTCAAATACCACAGTGTTAAGCTCACGGAGGCCTCCCAAACCAAAGCTCATATTCCGCTGCGCCATCATACGCGCGAAACGCGCCTTAAACAAAACCAAATACTGCGGCAGCAGAGCGAAACATCGTCCCGGTTGAAATCCGGATGCGCAATCCCTAGAGTGTGCCGTTTTTTGGGATAAGGAACCTCTCATGCGATATGTGCTGCTGGCCATCGGCTCAATCCTCACCATCGCCCTCGATCAGCTTTCCAAGCATTGGGCGCTCAAGTCTCTGCTCATCGGCGATCTGCCCCCCGACGGTCTCATGCGCACCAAAGAGATTTCGGTCTTCGACAGCTGGTTCCACATGAAGCTCGCCGGCAACAAAGGCGCCGCCTGGGGATTGTTCCGCAACCTGCCCGAAGACTGGCGCGTGCCCTTTTTTGTGCTGATCAGCGTCGTCGCCATCGGCGTCATCCTCTATTTATACCGGCGCACCGCGGGCAAAAAACTCGAGAGCCTGTCGCTCATCCTCATTCTGGGCGGCGCTTTGGGCAACCTCATCGACCGCATCCGCTTCGGATTCGTGATCGACTTCATCGACTGGTTCTACAAAGGCTCCCACTGGCCCACCTTTAACGTCGCCGACATCTGGATCACCGTGGGCGTAGGGCTGCTGCTCGTCGATCTTTTGTTCCGACGCAAACCACAGAAGCAAGAGATCACCGACTGATGCGCCCCATTCTCTTCACGATCTTCGGCATCCCCTTCCCCAGCTACTACACGCTCCTGATCGGCGGCTTCGTGCTCGTCTCGATCTTTGCCTGGTACGACGCCAAACGCGTGGGGGTCGATCGCGACGATCTGATCGACTTAAGCCTCTACATGCTGTTTGCGGGCCTCATCGGATCGCGCATTCAGCATGTGCTCGCGGACGGGTATCTGATGGATTACGTGCATCTCTGCACCGATCCGCTCAAGGTAAACGTGCCGAGCTTCATCCACGTGGCCTGCAAAACCGATGCGGAATGCCTGGCGGCCGAGGCGGGAGAACTCTGCGATCCCGTGGGCGGTCACTGCCATCCTGCGCGCGACTGCCTGGCGGCGTTTAAATTCTGGCAGGGCGGACTCGCGTTTTACGGCGGCCTGATCCTCGCGATCATCGTGGCGATCTGGTTCATGCGCCGTCGCAAGATGCCGATGCTGAAGGTGATGGATCTGACGAGCGGTCCCATCGCGCTGGGCCTCGTCTTTGGGCGCACCGGATGCATTCTGGCGGGCTGCTGCTTTGGCGCCATCGCCACCACCAACCCGCAGTTCAACGTCGACGAGCGCGTGATGATGACCGACAACGGCCCCGCCTTTACGTTCAAAGGCTACGTGACCGCGCCCTTCGCCGACGGCAGCTGCAAAAAGAACTACGATCTGGTGAAAACCGCCGACGGAAAGACCGTTTGCGCCTTTGGCCGCCCCGCGTTCATGCGCCATGTCAAGGAAGGCCGGCTCCCGTTAAAGAGCAACCACAGCCTGCCGGTCTACCCCACCCAGCTTTACGAAGCGGGCTTCTGCCTCATCATCGCCGCCTATCTGCTCCTCTGGCGCCGAAAGCGACTGCGGTTCCAGGGGCAAAGCTTCTGGGAGATGATCGCGCTCTACGGGATCGGGCGATTTGTGGTGGAATTCTTCCGCGACGACGACCGGGGGCTCTGGTTCTTCTCGCATCTCTCGACGAGTCAGCTCATCGCGATCCCGATGATCGCCACAGGCGTGCTGATGTGGCTCCGCGCAAAGCCGAAGATCGAAGCAGCCCCTGCGGTTGAGGTCCCCGAAGCGCCTGCCGTCGATGCAACGGCCTCCGAAACCCCGAAAGCGGATTCGAACGATACGCCCGCCCCCTGATGCAGCCCGTCCTCTTTCATTTGGGCGAAACGCCCGTTCACAGCTACCCCGTCCTCATCGGCCTGGGCTTTTTGCTCGGCCTCTGGCTCGCCGTTCACGCCGCCCCCAAAGCGGGCATCGATCGCGGCGTCGTGACGGATCTCTGCTGGTGGCTCATTTTGAGCGGCCTCGTGGGATCGCGCATCGCCTTCATCATCGTCAACTGGGATCAATATTATTACCCCTGCTTCGACTACGCGCGCTTCAACGCCCTCTACCCGAATCAGGCCATCGACGGGCCCGACTGCCTGCGGCTGTTTCGCTTCTGGACCGGCGGCCTCGTGTTTTTGGGCGGCGTCATCGGCGCCATCGCGGTGATGATCTGGTTTTTGCGGCGCGAGAAGATCGCTTTCTGGCCCATGGCCGACGTGATCATCCCCTCCCTCGCGCTGGGTCAGGGTTTTGGGCGCCTGGGCTGCTTTTTGGCGGGCTGCTGCTTCGGGCAGGTCTCGCAGGCTCCCTGGGCGATCGCCTGGCCCCGAAAATCGCTCTGTTTTTTGTATCAATGGCGCCAGGGACTCATCGACGCGCAGGCGGCCCAGAGCCTTCCCGTGCATCCGGTGCAGCTGTACGACGCCGCCTTTGGATTCCTGCTCTGCGCCTTTCTCTGCTGGCTTCGGCGCCGCAAACGCTATGACGGACAAGTGTTTTTGAGCTGGCTTTGGCTCTATCCCCTGGGGCGCAGCGCGATCGAGCTCTTTCGGGGCGACAGCGACCGCGGCTTTTTGTGGCAATGGACGCTCCCTGCGCTCAATCGCCTTCTGGGGCTGCCGGAGCAGACGGTAAACCTGCTTTCGACCTCGCAGGCGCTCAGTCTGGGGATGGTGGCGGTGGCGATGGTGCTGTTCTGGCGGATGAAACGGCGGGATCAGAAGAGGTAGCTGGCGAGACGGCGGCGGGCCTGAACCACGACGGGCTCTGCGGATCCGATGAGATCGAAGAGGCTGACCACGGCTTTGCGTCCGGCATCCTCGCGATAGCTGCGATCGCGGGCGACCACGGCCAGAAACGCTTCGAGGGCTTCTTCAAAGCGACCTTTGCAGGCGAGAGTGGCGCCCAGGCGATAGTAGGCATCGGCGCTGTCTTCGTCGGCCACGCGCTTCCGGAGCTCCAATTCATCACCCGCAAATGCGCTGAATGCAAAGACTTCTTTCAATCGCTGGGCGGCGGCATACTGGGCGTCTTCCTCGGGGATCTTCTTGATCCAGGCGTCCGCAAGCTCGGTATCACCGCGGCTGAGGGCGATGCGCGCCAGGGCGAGATGGGCTTCATGCTGATCGGGGTTGTCGGTCAGGGCGTCGGTAAAGCAGCGTTCGGCCAGATCCAAATCCCCTGCGGCAAAGGCAGCGCGCCCCGATTCCAGCGGATCGGCTTCCGGAGGCGTCACGTAGCTCGACAAAAAACCGCGCGCCTGCTTTTCGTCCTGCATGCCCACAAAGCCGTCGAGGGGCTGACCTTCTTTAAAAAGATAAGTGGTGGGCAGGGATCGCAGGCGCAGCATCATCGCCAGGCGCGGGCAGGCTTCGACGTCCACCTTGGCAAACTCAAATGCACCCTTGAATTCTGACGCCAACTTTTCCAAAACCGGCATGAGCTGCAGGCTGCTTTGGCTCTGCCTGGACCAAAACAGCACCAGAACCGGTACCGTGACGCTGCGATCGAGAACCCTGGCTTCAAAATCCGCCTCGGTGACATCAAAAATGAAGCTTTGAGCGTTTTCACCCTGCATGATCATCTCCTTAAATCAGTTGCCGCACTGTAGTCACGAATCCACTCAACGCAAGCATTGACAATCGCGGCGCAATGCGGTTGACGCATTCCCCGAACGCACCCATTCTTCTGGCCATGCCCATGGATGAAACCAAACGCCAAGCGCAAGCGACCATGCTTCAGAACCGCCTGCGCAAAAATGCCCGCCACCGCCTTCGCCAAGCCGCCCATCAGGGCATCGAAGCGGTGCGCCTTTACGATCGCGATATTCCCGAATTGCCCCTCGCCATCGATTGGTATGCGGGTCGCCTCTATGTAGCGGGATTTCAACGCGAAGATGAGCAGCAAAGCGATCCCGATTTTGTGGCCCAGATGGCCAGCGCGGCCGCCGAGTTGCTCCAGGTTCCCCAGGATCAGGTCTTTTTACGCCACAGGCAGCGCCAGAAAGGCGCAAACCAATATACCGCCCAGTCCCAAAGGGATCCGCGCTCGCGGTTTACGGTGCTCGAGTCGGGGCTCAAATTTTGGGTCGATTTGAGCACATACCTCGATACGGGGCTGTTTTTGCATCACCGCATCACGCGCTCCCTGGTCGAAGCCGAGGCTGCAGGTCGCGATTTTCTGAACCTCTTCGCCTATACCGGCAGCTTTACGGTTTACGCCATCCGCGGCGGCGCCCGAACCACCACGACCGTCGATCTCTCGCGCACGTACCTCAACTGGGCTCTCGACAACGTCAAGCTGAATGGCCTACAAGGCCCCGCGCATCGCTTTTTGCAGGGTGATGCCCGCGCGTTTGCAGAGGATGCCGCCACGAGGACCCCATGCTACGACCTGGTTGTGGTCGATCCGCCCACGTTTTCGAACAGCAAGCGCATGGAAGGCACCTTCGACGTCATTCGCGACCATGTGCCCTTGCTGCAGGATATTTTAAAGGCCACCCGCCCTGGCGGGGTTGTTTATTTTTCTAATAACTCCAAGCATTTCCGGCTATCACCCGAAGCGGTTTTGGGTTGCCAGGTCGAAGACATCACCGATAAGACCACACCGCCGGATTTCCAAAGCCGTCGGCCGCATCGCTGCTGGCGCATCGTGAAACCAAAATGAGTGAACCTCTCCTTCGTCGTCCTCCGTTTTTAAAACCGCGCCCGTTGTTTGCCACCTGTGACGCTGGGTTAGAAGAAGTATTAGCCAGTGAGCTGCGCGCTCAGGGCGTAGAGAACCCGATCCCGGAGCATCGGGGCGTGGGCTTTATGGGCGATCCCAAAGCGATGTGGCGCGCCAACCTGGAATGCCGCGTCGCCAACCGCATTTTGTTGCCTCTGGCCGAATTCAACGCGGCGACCCCCGACGATCTTTATGAAGGCGTACGCCGCATCGACTGGGCGCAATGGATGCAGGTGGGCCAAACCCTGGCGATCGACGCTTCGACCAATCGCAGTCAGCTGGAGAACACCGCCTACATCGCGCAGAAGGCCAAAGACGCCATTTGCGATCGGTTCCGCGAGGAATGCGGGCAGCGCCCCAGTGTCGACAAGATGGCCCCCGACATCCGCATCAACATCCATCTCGAAGACGATCACGCCATCGTATGCCTCGATTCGAGCGGCGAGCGCCTTCACCGCAGGGGTTATCGCTTAGAGACCGGGGATGCACCGCTCAAGGAGACCTTAGCCGCCGGCATTCTGTTGCTTTCGGGCTACGACGGCAAACACCCTCTGCTCGATCCGATGTGCGGGTCAGGCACGTTCCCCATCGAAGCCGCCTTAATTGCACGCAACGTCGCGCCGGGTCTGATCCGTCTTCGCGAAGGCGGGGCCGGGTTTGGATTCCAGCGGTGGCGCAGCTTCAACCGCGCGGCCTTTGAGGAAGTGGTGGAGGACGCCTACGACCGCATCGTGCCCTCCGATCACCCCACCATCATGGGGAGCGACATCGATCGCGAGGTGCTCGAGAAAGCGAAGCGGAATGCCGAGCGCGCCAACGTGGCCAACGAACTCACCTTCGAGGAGCGCAGGCTCAGCCAGGTCAGCAGCGTAGGCGACAAGGGGCTCTTTGTGGTCAATCCGCCTTACGGGCATCGTTTAAACCGCGGGCTCACCCTCGAAGGCCTGTACGAAACCCTGGGAGATCTATTGAAGCAGCGCTTCACGGGCTACAGGGCCGCCATCCTCGCGAGTCAGGATGCACCCTACAACTGCATCGGGCTTCACAGTTCCCTCAGGCATCCGCTCCGCAACGGGCCCATCGAATGCCTCCTCCTCGGATACGAGGTTTACGAGGGATCGAAGAAGGGTGCGCCGCATGGGGATCGCTTCGAGGGGCGAAAGCAGGGTTACCCGCGCTCATCGAAGCCCGGCATCAAACCCTTTAAGAAGGGTTACCCCAAATCGAAGCCGGAGCCTCAGGACGAAAGCGCACCGTCAGAAGCGTCCTCACCCCTGCCTTCACCGGATGAAGAAGCATGAGCCCGACCTATGCCGCAGAGCTTCAGCTGGCCATCAGGCTGGCCGATGAAGCCGCAAGAGAGATTGCAGCGATCGCGATCGAGGGGTTCGACGTGGAGACCAAGGGGGACGGATCCCCTGTGACCCAGGCCGACTTAAAGGCGAGCGCCCTCATTTGTGCGGGACTCAAAGCCGCGTTTCCGCAGGATGCGCTGTTAAGCGAAGAGGCACCCTTTGTTCCGGGAGAGAGCGGGCGCGTATGGATCATCGATCCCCTGGACGGAACCGGTGATTTTGCGGGTCACAGCGGCGACTATGCGGTGATGATCGGGTTGCTTTGCCCGGTAGACGGCCATTTATCCCCCGTGCTTGGTGTCGTCGATGCACCCGCATTGGCGCGGGCCTGGTGGGCATCGCCGCTGGGTGCCTTCCGCCGCGATCCCTTTGGGCATGTGGAGCAAATTGCATGGCATGCCACCACCCTCGAGCATCCGCGCGCGCTGATCAGCCGGGGACATCTGGTGCCGCAGGCTCTGGCCGATTTAAAGCGCATCGGAGCCTTAACGCAGCGGAGGGGCAGCGTCGGTGTCAAGATAGGGCTCATCGCCGACGGTCACGCCGAGCTCTATTACCATCCGGCCACGGGGACGAGCCTTTGGGATTGCGCCGCACCGCACGCGATCGCAGCCGCTTTGGGCTTAAGCTTCACCCGCGCAGACGGTACCCCCATCGATTACGACGCCCTTGAAACGCCCTCAAACCCCAGGGGGATCGCCGCCGGTCGCGCCGATCTCTGCGCTCAACTCTTTCAAAAAGCCGCCTCATGATCGATCTCAATCGACGCAGTTTCATCAAGGGGAGCCTCGCAACCCTTGCGGCCCTGCTCTGCCCGAAGTCGCTTTGGGCCATGGGTGAGGAGGCGCAGGTCGCCATCGCCCTTTTGGGTGAAGAGAACCTTCGGCCTACGGCGGTGGAACAGCTGATGTGGGAGATCCGCAAGCGGACTTCCATGGATGTCCGCGAAAAGCCCGTCCTGATCCAGCCCGAGTCTCCCCATCTCTACGAATATCCGCTGCTGGTCTGGATCGGCGATGGCCCCTTTGAGCCTTTGAGCGAGGCGCGGCGTCAGGCGTTATCGCGTTATTTGCGGGCGGGGGGCACCCTCTTCATCGACGACGCGTCCTTACGGGGCGACGATCGTTTCGACCAGGGCATCCGCAGTGAGATCGCCGCCTTGTGGCCAGACCGGCCCCTCAACAGGACGTCGAACGATCACACCATCTTCCGCAGCTTTTACCTGCTCGAGCATCCCTATGGGCGCATGCCGCGGCAGCAATATCTGGAAAGCGTCGAGTACGACGATCGCACGCCGTTGATTTATGGGCGCAACGATCTCTTCGGGGCGATGGGCCGCGATCCTTTGGGTCACTGGCTGTTGCCGATGGAGGGGTCGGAGCATCAGCGCGAGCTCGCATTCCGCATGGGGCTCAACCTGCTCATGTACGCCACCTGTTCCCATTACAAGCGCGACCAGGTGCACACATTGGCGATCATGCGTCGCCGTCGCTGGCGCGTCGATCCGTAAGCCATCTCCCTCTCTGTCACCATGCTCCAACAAGTCTTTGACCCCGAGGGCGCGTTTAATCAAGCGAGCCTCGTCCTGCTTCATCCATTCAGTACAGCGATCTGTATAGCGGTGTTTCTGCTCGCCGCTCTGCTCGTCTGGCTGGCCATCAGAAACAGTCGCAGCCTTTCCTTCAAACGGCGCGCCTTCTTAGTGGGCTTAAGGGTCGTCACCCTTTTGCTGCTGCTGGGGTTCTTTTTGCAACCGGGGTTACGCCTGGAGCAGGTGAGCCGCATGCGCGATCACGTGGCGGTGCTGCTCGATCTCTCGCGAAGCATGTCGCTTCCGGGTGAGGGTCGTCAAAGCCGCATGGAGAGCGCGATCGAGACGCTGCGCGAAAGCGATACATGGGCAACATGGCAGAGGGAACATCAGGTGGACGTCTACGCCTTCGATCGCAAGCTCTCTCCCCTGCCGCAAGAGGTCGCCGAGGCATTGCAGGCGCCCAAGAAGCTGGATCCGCCGATGGGTGAAGCCACAGACATTCAGTCGGCGCTTCAGGCCCTCGATGTGCGGTATCAGCCGCAGGATTTGGCAGCGGTACTGGTGGTGAGCGACGGATCCGACAACGCGAGCCTGAAGGGCGCAACCGAGCCCACCGCAAGCTTACGCGCGACGGCCGAGGCTTTAGGCGCACCGATCCATGCCCTCTTTACGGGGCCAAAAGATCCCCCAAAGGATGTGGCGCTCCTTCACGTGCAGCACGACAGCTTTGCATTCGTGCGCAATGCCCTCACCATCGAGGCCGACGTGCAAGTGCAGGGTTACGAGGATTTGACGTTACCGGTCACGCTGTATCAGGGCGAGAAGCCGATTCAGAGCCGCCTCCTCCGTGTGACCGAGGGTCAGTCGAACTACCATTTCGACTTCGAGTTTGTGCCCGATCTCCTCGGCAAAGACCTCTTTACCCTCGAAGTGGGTCAGGCCCCCGATGAAACGATCGTGGAGAACAACCGCCAGAGCTTCTCGATCCAGGTGCTGCGCGACAAGATCCGGGTTCTTCAGGTGGTGGGTCGTCCCTCGTGGGACGAGCGGTTCCTGCGCAAGCTGCTGGAGGAGAACCCCAACGTCGATCTGATCTCGTTCTTCATTCTGCGGACCAACGAGAGCATCGATCCGACGCGCTCCGACGAGCTCAGTCTGATCCCCTTCCCCACCGACGAGTTGTTTCATGAACAGCTGGGGAGCTTCGACCTGGTCATCTTCCAGAACTTCTCCTATCGCGGTTACCGCATGCGTCAGTATTTGCCCGAGATTCGCGATTACGTTCAGAACGGTGGGGGATTCCTGATGATAGGGGGTGACCTCGCCTTTGCGAGCGGGGGTTACAGCGATACGGCCATCGCCCAGCTCTTACCGTTTGAGTTGCCATCGGGCAAGACCGATCTCATCGACGTCGATCGCTTTACGCCGCGTCTGACCGAAGCGGGGCTGCACCATCCGATTACCCAGATTACGGGGGATCGGGGCGAAGCGTTGCGGCAGGCGTGGGAAGGCTTACCGCAGCTGACGGGGATCAACCGCACGGCGGGGCTGAAGCCGGACGCGATCGTGTTGCTGGAGCATCCGAGTCTGACGGCGGGCGGTGCACCGGAACCCGTGATGACGGTGCGGAACTATGGGTTGGGACGCGTGCTGACGCTGACCACCGATACGACCTGGCACTGGGGCTTTCAGAGCTTTGCGGAGGGCGGCGACAGCAGGGCTTATTACCGCCTCTTTGGAAACGCGATCCGCTGGCTTTGCCGGGATCCCGCGCTGCAGCCGATGCAGGTGAAAGCGGATCGCGATCGCTACGCGCTGGGGAGCGAAGGGAGCATGCAGCTGCGGCTGACCTCTGACGACGGGGCGCCCATCGAAGGCAGCGAGGTGACGTTCAGGGTCTTCGAGTTTAAGGGCGAGAGCCACGCGAACCCGCTGGGGAGCGAAGGGGGCATGCCCATATGGACCGAGACTGCAAAGACCGACGCTCAGGGCACCGCCTTTGCGCGCTTTAAGGCCGAGAAAGAAGGCACATACGAGCTGGTGGCCGAGGCCACGCGGGGTGACGAGCTGGTGTTTGCAAGCGATCTCTTCGTAGTGGCGGCGAATCCCCTGGAGTTGAGCGAGACGAAGGCGAACAGCGACGTGTTGAAGGCCGTCACCACCGCAGGGGGCGGCGAGTTTCGCACGTTAAAGCAGGGGATCGACGATTTGCCCTTAAAGACCGCGGCCGTTTTGCGGGTCAACCGCCGCCAGGATGTGCCCCTTTGGTCGCATTGGCTCTGGCTGCTTTTAGCGGTGCTGTTCCCCTGCATGGAATGGGGATTCCGGCGCCATTACGGTCTCCTGTAATCTCAGCGCACAAAGGACGGGACCAGACGATCATGAGCATCCATTTAGACGCAGCGCCAGGGCAAATCGCAAAGACGGTCCTCTTACCCGGCGATCCCAAGAGGGCCGCCTTCATCGCCGAGCGTTACCTGCAGGATGCGCAATGCCACAACCAGACGCGGGGGATGCTGGGGTTTACGGGGTTGTATAAAGGCGTTCGCGTGAGCGTGCAGGGCACCGGCATGGGGATGCCCTCGATGGCGATCTATGCAGAGGAGATCCTGCGCGATTACGGGGCAACCCGGCTCATTCGGGTGGGGACCTGCGGTGCGATTCAGCCTCACGTCAAAATCCGCGATCTCGTACTGGCCCAAAGCGCCTCCACGGATTCAGCGATGTTGAGCGGGTGGCTGCCGGGATTAAGCTACGCCCCGACCGCATCGTTTACCCTTTTAAAGCGGGCGGCAGAGGAAGCCGAGCGTTTGGGGCTGCCTTACCATGCGGGCAACGTCTTTACGTCCGACAGCTTCTACGACCCTCAAAACCGCTGGCAGCAGATCGCGCAATATGGAACCCTCGCCTCCGAGATGGAGACCGCGATCCTTTACGCGCTGGCGGCCCGTTACGGGGCTGAGGCCCTCTCGATCCTGACGGTGAGCGATCACATCGCCTGCGGCGGGGCCTGCACTGCGCTCGAGCGGGAGCAGAGTTTTAACCAGATGATAGAGCTCGCCTTAGCGTTGGTTTAAGGATCGGGCAGAGAGAGAACAGAAACCCACCGCCCTGGAGCGGAGATACGGAGAAAGTGAAATGGCCAGGCAAGCACCAAAGAAGCGCAGTTCATCGAATAAGCGAAAGAACACCAATCACCCGCAGTCGGCGCCCATCTCGCAGGGGGCGAAGTTCAGCGGGGCTACGTCGTTAAAGTACATGCTCCTTGGGGCCATCATCTTTGGTCTGCTCGTGGTGCTGTTTTTGGTGCCCTTCAACGGCAAGACGCCGTTCAGCCATTTCCTGGGGCTCTTCCCCAAGGCTGAAGAGGCCGAGACCCAGAGCCAGGATGCAAAGCCCCAGGGTTCGGCGCAAAAGGCATCCAGGCCGGCCGGACAGGCCCAGAAGCCGGTGCAAAAGCCCACGGTTGCAGCCAACGTGAAGACCGCATCGCCGCTCGAGACCTTAAAGGCCGAAGAGGAAGACGCCCTCGACAAGCTCATCGAAGAGAAGACGGCCAGCGCCAAATAAGCGGCTGAAGGATCGCGTGCATGGATCAGGCAGGATCGAACCCGGCCCCCAATGAAGGCGGCGCCCGCAACAAGCGCATGTGGGTGGGGCTCCTTTTGCTCTCGATCCTTTCGGCGCTCTCGACGCTGCCCCTGATGATCCGCGATGGGGGTCAGCAAAAGCGCGAGCAGGCCCTGATCACGCTGCGGGGGCATCCCTTTGGGCGCACGTTAAAATCGAGGCTCGATCCGGCGCTCGGGTTAAACGATCGGACGACGCTCGAATACAGCCTCGACGGGGGCTATCTTTTTCAAAGCGTGCAGGTGACCTTAACCGTATGCCCCACCGACAAAACGCAGGCGCAGGGCTGCAGGGCGTACCGGTTTGAGATTGCGGGAGAGGCGATCACCCCCCTCGATCAGGCCACAAAAGATCTCATCACATCGCTCCAGGCGCTCTAAGGCTTTGCAAAGCGACACCCGCGCAACGGCATGGGGGCAAAGAGCGCAAAAAGAGAGGCATCCAACAAATGACAGAGACTCCCAGACAACGCAGGTTTGACGATCTCTTTCGCGGCCCCTGGCCTTACATCATTGGAGCTGCCTTGCTCGCAGCGCTGCTCTGCTGGCTGCCCTATTGCCTGCTTGCGGCGCGCGACATGCGATACCGTGAGGCTTCAAAGCAAACGGAAGAGACGCTCTATGTCCCCGATCTCCGCCTGATCCGGTTCATGACCTTAGGGTACGATCAGGCCGCCGCCGATCTGATGTGGCTGCGATCCATCGGTTACTTCGCCCGTCACTTCAACAGCGACCGCAACTATCCATGGCTCGAGTTCCTGCTCGACCAGGTCATCGCCCTCGACCCCAAATTCAGGAGGGTCTACCACTGGGCCGGCGCCAACGTGCTTTACGGGCAGACGTTCACCAACCCCAACGTATTGAAGTCGAGCCGCTTCTACGAGCTCGCCCTGCAGCATTTCCCTGACGATTACGAGGCAGCGTACCGGCTTGGTCTGAACTACTACATCGAGATGAAGAGCAACGATCCGGAAGAGCTTCGCGGTTACAAGGAGAAGGGCCTCGGTTATCTGGAGCTCGCCGCCAACATCCCGGGCGCGCCGGCCAATTTAAGGTCGCTGGTCGCTTCGATCTCGCGAAAGCTCGGCAAGGAGCAGGTGGCCCTTCAATATTACATCGACCAGTACATCCAGACCGATGATCCCGGCACCCGCATCTTCTTAAAGAACCGCATCGAGGAGATGCGCAGGAAGACCTCCGAGACCGACGATTTTGCAAAAGAGGCACAGGATTTTCAGGCGCGCTGGCAGCAAAGGTTCCCGTATCTTTCGCCCACCCTGTTCACGCTCATCGATGCACCGGATCCCAAAGATTGCGACTGGCGCCAGCTGATCCCGGGCGTCGAACTCGATTCATCAAAGTAAAAGGAAGAGGCACATCATGTTGGAAGGCCAAACCATTCTGATCACCGGCGGCGCAGGCTTTATTGGGAGCGCATTGACCCGAAGGCTCTGCCCAAAGAACCGGGTCCTCATCTTCGACAACCTGCACCGCAATGCGATCGCGCATACCGGGCTTTTGCAAAACAGCAACGTCGAGCTCATTCGCGGCGACGTGCTCGATAAAGCTTCATTGAGCGCAGCCATCTCGCGGGCGGATTACGTCGTCCATATGGCGTCGATTGCGGGCGTCGATACCGTCATCAATAACCCCACGCTCACCATGCGGGTCTCGCTTCAGGGCACCATGAATGCCATCGAGGCGGCGGTCGAATCCGGCCATTGCAAGCGCTTTGTCGATTTCAGTACGAGCGAGGTCTTTGGTCAATATGCCTACAAGGTAGCCGAGGGGGACGTGACCTCTCTGGGCGCTGTGGGTGAGGCCCGATGGACGTACGCCGTATCGAAGCTGGCGACGGAACACCTGGCATTGAGCTATTACAAGCAGTTCGGGTTCCCTGCCGTGGGTCTTCGCCCCTTTAACATCTATGGTCCAGGACAGGTGGGCGAAGGGGCCGTGCACCATTTCATCCGCCGCGCCATCAACGATGAGCCGCTTCAAATCCATGGCGACGGTGCCCAAATTCGCGCCTGGTGCTACATCGACGACATCATCGACGGGGTCATCGCCGTTCTGGAGCGTCCCGAAGCCGTGGGCCAGAGCTTCAACATCGGAAACCCCAGAAGCACGGTCACCATCTATCACCTGGCCAAGCTGATTGTCGATCTGGCGCATTCGAAGAGCCCCCTCGAGTTCTTAAACATCGATCGCACCGACGTCGAACTGAGGATCCCCAACATCGACAAGGCCCGCCGCCTCCTCGGCTATGAACCCAAGATCAACCTCGAAGAGGGCCTGAGCCGCACCATCGAATGGTACCGCCAGAAGGATCGCGAGCTCGCCTGAACGCGCCGATCCCCCGCCCTTGTCGCCATTAGCCGTCACCGCAACATCCTTTACCCGCAGAGCTGATTCGTTGAGCATATCTGTCAACAAATTGCAGTCCTACCCCCAACGAATTGGGGGCAGAGGGTCAAAACGCTGCGATCGCTGGTCAATTTTTAATGAAGGCGATCGCGATTTTTTGATGGTACAGGTTCAATGCGTTGCGATCGGTATGGCGGCGCGGTGACAGAGCTTGCGATGCGCGTTGATGGCAGAAATCACCGGGGCAGCAACCCCTGCCTCTCTATTGACCCCCACCCTGCGGCGCAATGAGGCTGCAGGCCCAGCTGATTGAAAAGGAAACACCCGATGGCGCCCTTACAAATCTCGGTCATCGTCTCGCTCTTAAACGAAGAAGGCTCCCTTAGGGAACTCATGGCCTGGATCGCCCGCGTGATGCAGGCCCATGACTTCACCTACGAGGTGATCTTCATCGACGACGGCAGCACCGATCGCTCATGGGAAATCCTCCGTGAATTAACCACCGAGTATGAGCAGGCCAAAGCGGTGAAGTTCCGCCGCAATTACGGCAAGTCCGCCGCCTTATATACGGGATTTGCCAAGGCAGAAGGCGCGGTGGTCATCACCATGGACGCTGACCTTCAGGACTCCCCCGATGAGATCCCCGAGCTATACAGGATGATCACCGAAGACGGTTACGATTTGGTCTCGGGCTGGAAGAAGAAGCGCTATGATCCGGTGCTGACGAAGAACCTCCCCAGCAAGCTTTACAATGCGACCGTCCGCATGGCCACCGGGATCCAGCTGCACGATATGAACTGCGGGTTGAAGGCGTATCGCAATGCCGTCGTCAAAAGCGTCGAGGTCTACGGCGAGATGCACCGCTATATACCGGTGCTGGCGAAATATGCCGGTTTCAAGAAGATCGGTGAAAAGCCCGTCGTCCATCAGGAGCGCAAATACGGCGTCTCGAAGTTCGGCATCGAACGCTTCATCCGGGGTCCATTGGATCTGATGTCGGTGCTGTTCCTCTCCAAGTTCGGCAAGAGGCCCATGCATTTCTTCGGCATGGTGGGTCTGGGCTTTCTGGCCCTTTGGGGTTTGCTGCTGCTTTACCTTTTGGGGGCAGCGATCTTTGGATCCGATTACCCCATCGTCGCGCGGCCTGCCTTCTTCATCGATCTCGCCTGCTTCGTGATGGGCACGGGATCCCTCCTCATCGGCTGCCTGGCCGAACTGGTGGCGCGTTCAGCCCCGGCGCGCAACGAATACCTCATCGAAGAGACGATCAAATAGCAAGATGCGGCTGAGGCTCAGGGGCAACCTCAAAAAAAAGCCCCATCATTTGGATGGGGCTTTGGGCTTCTTTATATCGATATCGTACCAATATTTGCCGTAAATCTTTTCCAGCACCGCGCGATCCTCCTCCGACATGCCCTCAGGGCATTTCATCGTAATGACGATCGACAGGCTGAAATCGTAACATCCCTTCAACTCCGTGAGCCGATCGTAAACCTCCGGTAAATCATTGGCATCGATCGAACTCAAACCTTTGCTCTTGCGCCGCAGCTTGATCGTGCTCCCGCGCTCCACAGTGAGATCACAGCCTTCCCAGCGTTCCACATCATCCTCATCCAGATCCATCGGATTTTAACCTCCATCTCATTTCAGCGCCGCCCATGCAGGTGAGCGTTTTGAACCTCCAGCGAGGGCTCGCCCCAAGCCCCCATCCGGGCGATGCCCGCATCCATCGCCCTTAAAGGGAGCTTCCACAAAAGATTTGGGTGATGTCAACTGAATTCTGAAATGAATGAAGATGCGCCGACCCTCTCCCGCCAGGCCATCGGCGCAGGATCGAAATCGTTCTTCCATACGGCCCTGCTTTGAACGCGATCGCGCCTCCCATAGGCTGCGCCGATACAGAGACCGCCTGGGCAGGCTTTCTATTTTTTGATGTTGAAGGATTGTGGTCGTTTAAAAGAGATCTGATGCAACGCAGGCGGGCTTTGCGAGGGATCGGCGTCGATGCCTCACTCTTTTGTGGTGTGGTATTCGAAGCGCTGAGCGGTTTCTTTGATCGTGTTGAAGGCCTCGGCCGACATGCCCTGGTGGCAGGTGATCCTGAATTCCACGTCCATCCGGACGGTGTATTGACCGGAGTTGAGGGTTTTCAGGGCTTTGGCCAGTTCGGTGAGGCCGTTGATCTCGAAGTCCTGCACGGAGGCGCCATCGCGCGAGAGGGTGATGCTGGCGCCAGGCTCTACGGCTTCATCGGCTTCGGTCTCCGGGGCAGCGGCCTTTTGAGGCGTTGGCAGCCGGGTTGCCCTGGGTTCCGGTGGCGCATCGAGGCTCGTGCCGGGGAGGGTCTTTTCGCTCTTCAGGAAGCCGGGATCGGTCTCTTCGGCGGTTAACCCCTGTGATAAGGTCGCCTGACGGACGGCCTCGGCGATTTGGGCCTTGGCCACGGCTTCATCCTGCAGGCGCCTGCGCTCTTCGTCGATCTCTTCCGCCAGGTTGCGTTCCACGATCAAAAGATCGTCGGTCCATTCCAGTGAATCCTGCTGCAGGATCACGTTGTCGGGCTGTTCGCCCGCATCGCCATAGGCGGCACCGATCGCCTGACCTTCCCTGATGCACCGTTCGATACAGGATTTTAACACATCGGCGTTGCGGAGCTTAGGCAGGTTGACGTAGCGCATGTAATCGGAGCAGAGCCTTTCGGCCGAATACCACCGATGGCCCGTATCCACATATTGGTTATCGAACTCCTGCTCCAGTGACGAGGGGGTATAGCGCATATAGATGAGGCTGGCAGCCTCGAAGGCCTTTTGAATCGCTTCGGCGAAAGTCTTGGTCTGCTCATCGTAGGGGTCACGGCAGTCGCAGCGGTAAGTCTTGCTGCTGAAGTCTCCTTTGCTTAAGACGCAGATGCGGGTGTAATTCCGTTTGATGGCATTCATCACCTGCTTTTTGGCCTTCTCGGCTTCCTCTTTGGCCTGATCCCTGGAATAGGTGTCGACGTTGAGCTCCCCTTTTTCGATGGCCTGGCACACTTCCATCCAGGCCAGGTATTTGCGCAGGTAATCGTTGATGGCATTGCCGTCGGGCCGGGTGACCCCTAAGAATACGAGGCGGTTCTGATAAACGCGGGGGCGATCGCCAAAGGTTTCGATATAGGGCTTAATCACGGCGATGGTCTGCTCATCGCTCGTATCCCCAAAGGGTTGCGACGGCGGCAGCACGACCAGCTGAAGATCGGTATTGTCGGCCACCTGTGAAGGCTGCACGAAACAGTTGATCTTATCGAACAGCAGTTCACCGGACTTCGACTTCGGTCCCTGACCGATCGCCTTCTTAAACTGATTGAAGAGCTCCTCCTGGATCTCGACCTCATCCCTGTATTTGCCCTGGCGGTTCTCGGCCTCGCGGCGGATGTTGATGCGCACGTCGAAGTAATAGATCGCGTTGCGATCGCCCTCCTGGCCACGGCGATAGATATACGAAAGCTTCTCGTTGAGCTTCGGCATCACGTCGGCGTAAAGGCTTGCGGAGACCGCTGGCGTCAGGCAGCAAAGCAGCAGCAGATCGAGGCCTACGCCTTTTTTGGAGATCTCAAGGTTGCGGGTGGTGACCGTCGAGCAAAGGGGGGCGGTGCAAAAGAACAGGGCCTTGGCCATCGCGAGGGCGCTGTGGGGCACCTCGAAGCGCTCGTTCTGGCGCTCGATCTCGTGGGCCCGGGATCCATGGCCGGCGATGTCGCTGTCGATGACGGCGTCAAAACCCTTCGGCAGCAGGTTCAGCATTTCGTTGCGGATCGGGCTCCCGCTTTGAAGGGGGAGCATCGAGGGCTGAATGAGGGGATCCTGGTTGTTATCGCGCCAGAGCTGATGCACAAAATCCGCGAGCCAGCGCAGGACGCCGCGCGTCTGTTGAAACCCGCTCAATGTGGACCATTGGTCGTAGAGCTGATCGATGATCTCGGGGTGGAAGGGGTAAGCCTTGCACATGCGCTCAAAATAGCGATCGTCCACGGCTTTGGGGGGCAGTCGATCCCGCTCCTGACGGTACATGTCGCAATAGGCGCGGCAGATGGCTCGCACCTGATCCTTATCGTAGTCTTGCTTGAACAGCTGTCGCCTTACGATCTCAAAGGAATCCTCGCGATCGGTGGGGGTCCAGATGCTGTTGACCCTGCCCAGGGTCGTCTTTAAGGCATCGAAGGCTTCTGTACCCTGGGCGTCACCCGCTTCGGAGGTCGAGACCGGCAAAATGGAGACCAGGACCGATCGATCATTCTGACCCATGGCGGTGGAGAGGTTTTGCATGAAGGAGCGGATGCTGGCTGCAGTCCCCCCCATTAACCCCTTCTTGTTCATGGCCGCCCCGTAATACATCGCGATCTCGTCCATCAGGGTAATGCAGGGTAAATGTGCACCCATAATCTCACTGATGAGGTCGATCGTAGGCGGTGTACGGTCACGGTCATTCTGCTCCATCAGGCGATACGCCGCGTCGCCCCCCATCTGCCATGCCCATTCACCCCACAGGGTACGCGCCTCGATGTCGCCATGCACGACCGGTTTGGAGGGGGATAAATGCGTACCATCGAGCACCACAACCTGCGCTTGTTTGGGTGGCTCCAGACCGCGCTCCTGCAGCAACTCTTCTATGCCTGCAAGGTCGCGCACAGAGCATTTGCAGGTAGCGAGGTGATAGAGGGCGAGCAGGCTGTGGGTCTTACCGCCACCAAACCCCGTCTGCATCTGAATGACCGGCTCCCCCCCTACCCCGTTCCATCGCGAAACCACCGTAGCGATCAGTTCGCGCAACCCCCGCGTCAGGAAGGTATGCTCAAAGAACGACTGGGCATCGAGATAAGTCTGCTGCTTCGCCTTGCCGCTGCGCACGAGGCTCAGGTCGATGGCAAATGAGGAGGCATCAAAGCGATGCTCCTTGACGTCGTCACTGGGATGGATGATGTTGCGCCAGGGGGTCATATGGGGGTCTCCTGTTTCTTTTAGGCTTCTTCGATCAGATATTCACCAGGGCCGCGCGTTTTGAGGCTGTAATTGACGCCGATGAGGAACTTCTTTCGCGGATCGCTTCGGTAGGGCGCCGTGTAGGCGTTGTCCTTGATTTGCTTTAAGGCTTCCTCGGCAGAATGGCCGCATTTGAACTCGATGATGTAGATGTATTTCTCAGTCTGGAGGACGAGATCGATCCTTCCTGTGCTCGTGTGGTACTCGGCGGAGATGCGGCAGCCCAGCAGCTTAAACAACAGGTAGCAGAAGTTTTGCACGTGGACTTCGAGATCGCGGATGATCTCGTAACTGGTGTCGGCCATAAGGCTCATGATGCCGTTTAGAAAGCCCTGCGCGTCGCCTGCGGTGATCATCGAGGTGAAGTGATCGACATTGAAGTCTGAGCTCTGGTCCAATGTCATATAGAAGGGGATAAAGAATTCGAGCAGCCCTTCCTCGACTTCCTGGTTTGGGAAGCCCAATTGGTATTTGCGGGTCTTAGGGTCATAGGCCTTGAGCGTCAGATAGCCGCTTTGGTAGAGCAGCGGGGAGGCATCGCGGCTCATCGAATCGATTGCGCTCAGCTGTTCTTCTGAGTAACGGCTTCCATTGAACTGATCGATGGGGCATTGTTTTTGCTTCAGGGCCTGAACGAGGTAGGTAGGGGTTCCGGAGCTGAACCAATAGCTTCCGAGATCCTGACGTTTAAGTGCCGTCAGAAGGCTGAACGGGTTATAGAGGCCGTCTGTGTTTCTCGCGAAATGGTAGCCGTCGTACTGTTTCTTTAACCGGGCACAGCTCTCTTCATAGGAGATCTGTTCAGCTTCGGCGATCGCGCGAATCTCTTCATCGAAATCGCGCCTCAGCTCCTGTTCGGTGATGCCGCAAATCGTCGCGTAACGGGGAAGCATGGAGAGATCCTCAAGGTTATTGAGAGAGCTGAAGACGTTCAGTTTGCCGATCTTGGCGATGCCCGAGATGAAGACGAACTTCAAATGTTCGTTGGCGGTCTTGATGCCACCGTAAAAGCTGTGCAATTGCAGCCGGTAGGCTTCCTGAAGATCTGGCTTTCCGATCGCATCGAGGACGGGCTTGTCGTATTCGTCTACGAGGAGCACCACCCGCTGACCGGTTTGCTGATGCGCGCGTTCGAGGCCTCCAATGAACCGCTCTTCAAGGTTCAACTCTGCATCAGATGCCCCATAGCGCGCTTCCCAACCACAAAGCAGCCTGTGAAGGCGTTCTTCGAGGGTCTCCGTGCGATCATATTTCGCGCCGCTTAAATCCATATGGAATACGGGATACTGCACCCATTCGGTTTCGAGGCCATCGATCGCGAGGCCTTTAAAGAGATCACGCTTTCCTTCAAAGTAGCATTTGAGCGTCGATAGGAGCAGGCTCTTACCGAATCGCCTCGGCCTCGAAAAGAAGCAGAAGA
>DBWM01000022.1 GCA_002309015.1 Myxococcales bacterium UBA1238
TTTGTCCGCATCGAGCATGCTGTGCAAGTCGAGCGGGCCGTCCCAGGGCTCGGGGCCGTAGTAAATGGTGAGCGTAAACACAGGGAGCAGGCGATCTTCTTTATAGAACCCCGAGAGATACTCGTCGCCCGACTCCGGTACATCGTTTGCGGCCCGGTGGCGCATCGCAACCTCTTTGATTTGGGCCTCGTATTGCATCGCGTCGTAGACCATCGTGCGGATCGGCATCGCGTAATGGACGTTTGTTTGGTTTTCTATCCCGAGCAGGATGTAAGTCGCGCGGTCGTCCTGCATGTCGCGTGCTTTAAGAGATCGCGCATGCGCTCTACCTGCTGCGACTTTTGCCCTTTGCCGTAGGGGGCGGCAATCAGGTTGGGATCGAGAGGCTTGAGCTTTTCGGGCTTAATGACCTGGCGGCCGTCGTAGAGGTAGAAGTTGAACGCGTCCGCAAAGCGGCGGTTGTCCTGCATGTAGGCTTTGGTTGCGGCGTCCTTATCGCGCATCTGCACCTCTAAAATAGGGGAGTCATGCGCGCTGTATGCGTTGAGGCTGAACGGAAGGCAAGCGGTTTTTTATGGAGACGGGGCTTATGTTCAGAAAAATGGCGATCGCAACGTGGAGCGTATGGCAGTAGGGGAGTCCATGATGCAACGCAAGGAATCAGGGGGCGTTGCGCATTGGGCTCAATGAACGCTGGGTGGCTATTGCTGGTCGCAGTTATCGCCGTACCAACCCTGTTCGCAGGCGATGCATTGGCCATCACCGTTCTGTCCGTCCCGGCAGATGCCATGTTTACAGGTACAGGGCTGGTCGCAGTTCGCGCCGAAGAAACCCTCCGAACAGGGGGGATCCATCACACAGCGGACTGATTTATAATAGTTATCTCCCGTTTCGTAGCTCAATTTGAATTGATTAGCGTCTATTAAGGCATCAGAACAGGCATAAGCTCCAGGTTCATTGCCTGGACGGGGAGCCCAGAAAAAGCTCCTCTTACCAAAGAGCTTCCAATTTTCTTCGTCGAGGTTTTCGGTTTTTAACTTATAGAAGTAGCCTGCAGGTAATGCACCAAAGCCCAGGTCATCGGTCCCTGGAGGCTCTTGATCGGGCTCTTGGTTCCATGCGGGTGAGCGTGCGAGCAGAGTCAGGGCTCCATGCGCATTCGCATAATCGGAGAGGGGTAGAAAGTCTTCCCTGGTGGACACATGCCAGCCTGCGGGGCAAAAGCCTTCGGCCTGGATCGTGGGTCTGTTGTAAAGCAAACCATAGATGTCATCGTTCTCTTCGGAATTGTTGGCATGCCCGTAGTAGTCATCGGTTTTGCGGCGGTAATTTTCACCCATCCAGAGCTTGTCGCCGATTTGGACGATCTGATAGGTCTCGGTCTGACCATCACGGGTTTCGGTCAGCTGACAGTCGCTCGCATCGGCCTGATCATATTCTCCGCCGGGGCGGGTGCAGATCAGGCAGTCTCCGTCTTTGTCTTTCCAGACGCAGTGATCGCAGTTCTTGCCCCGGTAACCGGGCTCGCATGCACCGATGCAGGTACCGTCGCCGTCAGGACCTTCATTGGGCGTCCCGGTGCCATGCGCGCAGGTGACTTCCTCTTTGCAGTCGGGGCCAAACCAACCCGATTCGCATGCGGTGCAGGTGCCGTCGCCGTCAGGACCTTCCCTGGGCGTTCCGATACCGTGTTCGCAGGTGACTTCCTTTTCGCAGTCGCGACCAAACCAACCCGATTCGTTGCATGAACTGCAGTGGCCCAAACCAGAGTCAGGCGTGCCGTGAACGCAGGGAGGCTCTTCCAGGTCGCAGTTATCGCCGTACCAACCCGATTCGCAGGATAAGCAGAGGCCATCACCGTTTCGTCCGTCGTTGCAGATTCCGTGCTGGCAGGTGCAGGGGGTTCGGTTTTGGCCAAAGTGATCTTCTGGGTACGGGTCGTCTTTAATACAGCGGACAGAATATGCATATCGCGAGTTTTTATATTCAAATGACGCCTCCCATGAATCGCGAGCTACAGTTAGAATGAAATTGGAATCTGTCCAGAAATAAGCTTCTGAGCCAAAGTTGAGTGTTTCATCCGTCAGGTAGAAGCCGGCTCGCCCTGAAAGCAAGATGTTAAAGCCCAACTCATCAGTGCCTTGATCGGATTCTCCGACGAGGGCCCTGATGCCTTCCGTCGTATGTTCAGTTGCGTAATCGAGGAGCGTTTGGAACTCCTCCTGTGAAGGTACATGCCAGCCTGCAGGACAAGATGTAGGATAGAAGTGATCGTAGAGCAAGCCGTGGATTGAATCGTTGGCTTCTGAATTGTTGGCGTGTGTATAGCTACCGGTCCTGCGTCGGGAGTTTTCTGCCATCCAGACCTGATCGCCGATGGTGACGATCTGATAGGTGTCGGTCTGTCCTTTGTGCGTATCGGTGATGCTGCATGTGCTCGCATCAGCCTGATCATAGTTGCCGTCAGGCCTCGTGCAGACGAAGCAGCTGCCTCTCTCGCCAGTCATCACGCAGTGATCGCAGTTCTTGCCGTAGTACCCTGGTTCGCATGCAGAACAATGGCCATCGCCATTGGGGCCGAGGCTCGGTGTGCCGTGTTCGCTGCAGGTGATTTCCCGATCGCAGTCGGGACCAGCCCAACCCGATTCGCTGCATGAACTGCAGTGGCCTAAGACAGAGTCAGGCGTGCCGTGAACGCAGGGTGGCTCTTCCAGGTCGCAGTTATCGCCATACCAACCCTGTTTGCATGCGGAGCAATGGCCGTCGCCATCGGGACCATCATTGGGGGTTCCAATGCCGTGAGCGCTGCAGGTGACTTCCCGATCGCAGTTGGGACCAAACCAGCCCGATTCGCATGCGGTGCAATGACCGTCACCTTCGGGGTCTTCGTTGGCAGTTCCGTGAACGCTGCAGGTGATTTTCTGATCGCATTCGGAACCAAACCAACCCGGTTCAGGACATGAGGTGCGTTTCTGAATACAGCGTACCGAGTTGATCCAGTTTGTATCTCCGTGTTCTACGATCATCGCACTCGTCTCGTTGATCACGAAGGTTGCTGGTGTTGCCTGAGGATCACTCAGAGACAAAAAATTGGCCCTTTCGCCACGGAAGACGTCGCTGCAGTCATCGCCTGAAACTGTAGTTCCCCAGCATAAGCCTGAAGGGAGGGCCCCGAAGCCAAATTCATCCTGGCCTTGATTGGGAAAGTCTTCCCAATCAAGGGATTTTGCGATTAGAGCCAGGGTATTGCTTGAGCCCGTTCGGTGCTGTTTCACATAATTGAGGAGCGCTTCAAATTCTTTTGTTGTCGGCATGCGCCAGCCTTCGGGGCAAAAATCGTCGGCAGTGACTGTTTCGAAATCGTAGAAGAAACCGTATGCTTCGATCCAATTGTTTATTCCTTTGTAGTGATGCCCGACGGCGCGGCGGTAGTTTTCGGCCATCCAGACCCGATCGTCAATCTGGACCACCTGATAGGTCTCGCCGTCGCGCGCATCGGTGATCTGGCAGTCGCTGGCAGTCGCTTGGTCATACTGTCCGCCGGGGCGGGTGCAGATCTTGTCGCAGGCTGCGCCGAACCGGCCGTTCACACAGCGATCACAATTCTCTCCGCCATAGAGTGCTTCGCAGCTTCCCGGAATGCATTTGCCGTTCCCTTGAGGTCCGAGGCTCGGGGTGCCGTGTTCGCTGCAGGTCGTTTCGTTGCTCTCGCAGTTTTCGCCGAAATAGCCTTGTTCGCATTCGGAGCATTTGCCGTTGCCAGTGGCTCCGAGGCTCGGAGTGCCGTGTTCGCTGCAGGTTGGGACGTTGCTATCGCAGTTTTTGCCAAAATAGCCTTGTTCGCATTCGGAGCATTGGCCGTTGCCTGTGATTCCAAGGCTCGGGGTGCCGTGCTCGCTGCAGGTGACTTTCTTTTCGCAGTTGGGACCAGCCCATTCGGGTTCGCATTCGGAGCATTGGCCGTTGCCTGCGGGTCCGAGGCTTGGGGTGCCGTGTTCGCTGCATGTCACTTTGTTGCTTTCGCAGTTTTCGCCAAACCATCCCGGTTCGCAGGCAGTGCATTGACCGTTGCCGTCGGGACCTTCGTCGGCAGTGCCGTGCTCGCTGCAGGTGACAGGTTGATCGCAGTTTTCGCCAAAGAAACCCCGTTCAGGGCATGGGGGGCGTTTTTGAACGCAGCGCACCGAGAATGCCTCGTCCGCAGATGCGGCGTCAGAGAGGGTCACACCCACATTGTCGATGAGGCCGAAAGAGCCTGGGTACATCTGCGGATCGCTGCCTGATGAGCCCGTATCTTCGATCAGAGACCAAAAAACGGAGGCTTCGCCGCGGTGGGTAGCGTTGCAGTCTTCGTTTAAATCTACATTGCATGTGCCAGCAGGGAGAGCGCCGAACCCAAACTCATCCAGGCCTTCATCGGGATAATTGAACCAAAGAGGGGATTTCGCGATCAGCGCCAGCAAATCGCTTGAGCTCGTCCGGTTCTCTTTCACTTCCTCGAGGAGCTCTTTAAAGGCTCTTAGGGTCGGCATGCGCCAGCCTTCGGGGCAAAAGCCGCGGGCAGTGACCGTATCGAAATCATAAAGAAAACCGTAAGTTTCGACCCAATCTTCTCCCCCCTTATAATGATGCCCGATTTCGCGGCGGTAGTTTTCGGCCATCCAGGTACGACCTGCGATTTCTACGGTCTTATATCGGTTTCCCTCCTGATCGGTCACTGAGCCATAGAGATGATCGCAGTCAGGGCCGAAGTGATCTTCGTCGCATTGATCGCAGTGTTTGCTGCCAAAACCCGGGTCGCAGAGGCATCCGCTGCCGGTGTCGCCTTCATCGCAGATGCCGTGAACGCAGTTGCAGGGCTCACAGAATTTGCCGAACTGGCCCGCTGCGCAGGGATGATCCATGATGCAGCGCACCGAAATGGCCACGCCGTTGTATGGGGGGCTCCAGAAGGCCATCTGATGAGGCAGAGAGAGCTCAAAACTGATTAAGAATTCCTCGTCTTCGGGGTATGAGGCCCAGAAATATGCGTTACGACCTGACGCTTCGTTGACACCGTTTCCATTATCTTTGATTTGGTTCATGCCTGCGGGCATGGCGCTGAAGCCGAAGTCATCGTTACCTGCTCCATCTCCCCATCGGGTAGAGTTGGCAATCAATGCCTGTAATGTGTATTCGCTCGTTTTATGTTCTACAGCATATTTTTCGAGCTGATTGAACTCACCTTCCGTAGGCAGATGCCAGCCTGCGGGACAAAAGTCTTCCGCTGTTGCGGTTGCATGGTCGTAGCGCCGACCGTAGAGCTTGTCGTTTTCGGCCGATTCGGTTCCAGACTCGAAACCGATCCGGAAGTTTCGGCCCGTGTCGCGGCGGTAGTTCTCGGCCATCCAGACCTGATCGCCAATCTGGACCACCTGATAAGTCTCGCCGTCGCGCGCATCGGTGATCTGGCAGTCGCTGGCCGTCGCCTGGTCATATTGTCCGCCGGGGCGCGTGCAGATTTTGTCGCAGGATGCGCCAAAGCCGCCGTTCGTGCAGAGATCGCAGTTGTCTCCACCGTAAGGGGGTTCGCATTCATCGGTGCATTTGCCGTCGCCATTCAGGCCATCGTTGCAGGTGCCATGAACGCAGGTGCAAGGCGTGCATTGGGAACCAAAAGTGTTTGCAGGACAAACAGTTGCGTCTTCGGAGGCGTCGCCTGCATCTTCGGAGGCGTCGGAGCTGGAGCCGTCTTCGGAAGCGTCGCCAGCATCTTCGTGAGCAGCGTCGGAGCTGGAGCCATCATCGGAGGCGTCGCCTGCGTCCGCGAGGGTAGCGTCGGAGCTGGAGCCATCTTCGGAAGCGTCGCTCGCGTCCTCGGGGGTAGCGTCGGAGCTGGAGCCGTCTTCGGAGGCGTCGCCTGCGTCTTCGTGAGCAGCGTCGGTGGCGTCTTGTGAGGAAATGGCGTCTTCGGCAGAGGCTGCATCAGAGGAAAGGGCGTCGGTTTGCGGGTCATCGCCCGAATCGTCGCAGCCCAATGTGAGCAAAATGGAGATCAAAAGGAGAGCGAGGAACGGAAAACCGCCGCGAGATTTGAGGAATGAAAAGTCCACGATGCGCTCCACGTCGTTCAACGAGATGGAGGCCTTTTAGAGGCTAAATCGCGAAAATACAATTACAATGTTACAATTTGAATCCAACTTGGGAGGAAAAGGCCTCTGGCGGCATGTGAGCTTCGTCGATTGCTCTAAAGTCAGATACCTTTTGTGGGCTTGCGCGGACGGGGGTGGGCGATTAAAACGCAATTTTTAACGCCCACGTTTAATACGCGAGGAGAGTGGAGATGTTGAAAGCACGATCGATTGCGGATGCCCTGCGGAGCAGATCCCGTTTGACGCCTACGGTGCCGGCGCTTTTGGGTCCGGCGGATTTGCATAAGGGCGATGCGCGGCAGATAGAGGGCGATGTAGCGGTCTGGAACTGGGCGGATACGGGGGCGCGGGTGAAGCGCATCGCTTGCGGGCTTTGCAGTCTGGGCATCGAAATGGAGGATCGCGTGGCGATTTTGTCGTCTACGCGGCTCGAATGGGTGTTTGCGAATTTTGGGGTGCTTTCGGCGGGCGCGGCGGTCACGGCGATTTACCCGAACAGCGACGACGAGAGCTGCAGGTTCATTTTGCAGGACAGCGGTGCGCGCGTGCTGATGGCCGAAAATGCCCGGCAGGCGGAGCGCATCGCGCGGATGGCGAAGGATCTGCCCGATCTCAAGGTGATCGTGCTGTTCGATTTTGAAGCCTTCGCTCGCCCGGAGGGAGCTGAAAACCTGAAGATCCTGTCTCTGGACGAGCTCGAAGCGCAGGGGCGGGCTTACGGCGAAGCGCATCCCGAAGCCTACGACGAGCGGGTGGACGCGATCACGCCGCAGAATCTCTCGACGCTGATTTACACTTCGGGCACCACCGGCAAGCCGAAAGGCGTGGAATTGATTCACGACAACTGGCTTTACATCGGCGAGTCGGTTTTTGAGCTCCGCTTGCTGGATGCCCGCGATCTGCAGTTTTTGTGGCTGCCGCTCTCGCACGTGTTCGGGAGCATGCTTTGCGTTTTGGTGGCTTACAATGGGGTCACCACTGCCGTGGACGGGCGAATCGACAAAATTGTCGAAAACCTGGCGCGCTTTAAACCCACCTTCATGTCGGCGGTCCCGCGCATCTTTGAGAAGGTCTACAACAACATCGTCAAGACCGTTCACAAAGGCGGCAAACTGGCCGAGCGCGCGTTCCATTTTGCCCGCGCCGTGGGGCGCGAAGTCTCTGCCTGCAGGCGCGAGGGCAAACCGCTCTCCATAAAGCTCGCCATTCAATATGCCCTGGCCGACAAGCTCGTCTTTTCTCGCATCCGCAAGAATTTTGGGGGCAGCGTCCGCTTCTTTATCTCGGGCAGCGCGCCGATCAACCGCGACATCATCGAGTTTTTCGACGTCGCCGGCCTCCTCATCCTCGAAGGCTACGGGCTCACCGAATCGACCGCCGCCTCGGTCTTCAACCGCCTCGACGATCACCGCTTTGGCACCGTGGGCCCCGCCATGCCGAATACCCAAATCAGGATCGGCTCCGACGGCGAGATCTTCTTAAAGTCGCGCGGCATCATGCGCGGCTATCACAACAACCCCGAAGCCACCGAGGCGGCCCTTTGCGACGGCTGGTTTGCCACCGGCGACATCGGCGAGCTCGACGAGCAGGGGCATTTAACGATCACCGATCGCAAAAAAGATCTCATCAAGACCTCTGGCGGCAAATACGTGGCGCCTCAGAGGCTCGAAGCGGCGCTGCAGGGCATCTGCCCTTACATCGCGCAGATTCTGATTCACGGCGAGCGGCGAAACTTCTGTACCGCGCTGATCACGCTGGACGAAAAGGAGATCACTTCCTGGGCCAGGGAGCAGGGGATGGGCGAGCTCGATATGGCGGCGCTCGCGAAGCATCCGCAGGTGCAGGCGCTCATCCAGCAGTCGATCGATCTCCTGAATCAGAGCCTGGCGCGCTTTGAGACGATCAAGAAGTTTGCGATCCTGCCTGAGCCCTTTACGGAGGCGAGGGGAGAGTTGACGGCGAGTTTAAAGGTGAAGCGCAAGGCGGTCGAAGCCCATTACCGCGAGATCCTGGATGCCTTCTACGACGGCAGTCTGGCGAAAGAATAAGGAGGAAAAGATGGATTTAGAGATGCAGCAAGGGCGCATTGAGGTGGCCAAAGATGTTTTGCTCGACTACCGCATTTATGGGAGCGAGGGCGATTTTTGGGTGATAGCCAACGGTTACGGCGCATCCTACGACGTCTGGGAAGGCGTCTTGCCCGAGATTTGCAAAAAACATCGCGTCCTCATGTGGGATTATCGCGGCACTTTCCAGAGCAGCTGTCCCGAGGGCCAGGTGCCTTCGCTGTCCGATCACATCTACGATCTCCACTGCCTGATGGACGCTTTCGGCATCGAACGCCCGCTGATTTGTGGCTGGAGCGTGGGTGTGCAGGTGGCTCTGGAGTTTGAGCGCGCTTTTCCCGATCGCGTGCGGGCCCTCATTTTGCACAACGGCGCCAGCGATCACCTGTTTCACCGCATGTTCGGGGGATTTCCGGGGGGAGCGCTTCTGCTTTCGGGGGTGACCCGGGCGATGCCTTACCTTTGGTCGAAGGTGGGGCCGATTTTGCGGGCGCTCGGTGGAAAACCCGGGCTTTGTCACGCGTTTTGCAAGCTCGGTCTGCTGAAGGGGGAGCCTGAACGCTTTGTGGATGCCTATAACGGCATGATGAATCTCGATATGGTCCGCTATTCTGCGATGGCTCAGAAGGCCGATCGCCACGACATCGCTTCTCATCTTTCAAAGATTGCGGTGCCCGTGCTCGTGACCGCAGGCTCCCGCGATGTGATCACACCTCCAAAGATCGCCCGCGAGATCTGCGAACAGATCCCCAACGCGAGGTTCGAGCTGCTGAAAGGCAACACCCATTACGCTGTGATGGAATCCCCCGAAAGGGTGGCCGAAATCTTTGAAGCATTTTGGAAAGAAACCTGCGCAGAGGCCTGATCGCGTCATTCAGGCTCGTTTGCGGTGCAGTATCCGTTGTCCCATCTGCAACAGCTGTTTCACTTCATCCAACCGAAGCAGCGCGCAAATCCCCAGGAACAGTCCCCCCGAAAGCAGCGAGAGACCCAACGCCCGCAGGACTGCGCCCATAAACGTCTGCGTCTCAGGCCAAAAGCCGCGCAAGGGTAATCCCACCCCTAAAGTGATCGCGGTCGCCGCGCACATCTTTAAAAAGGCGAGGGGAATACCCCCCCAATGGGGGTGATCGAGCCTGAGACTGCGCTTCAACAGCACCAGCAGGGCCACCAGATAGACCGAGATCGAGATCGAAGAGGCGATCGCGAGCCCCTTAGTGCCATAAAACCGGGAGAGCACGCCGTAGAGCGAAAAGAAGCCCAGCGAAGAGATCGTGCCCACGAGCACCGGCCAAAGGGTTTGTCCCTGCGCATAAAAACCGCGCGCAACCAGGCTCTGCGCCGCCCAGGCCCAAAGACCGGCACAAAAAAGCGTGCAAAGAAGACCGATCTCCTGAAGCGACGCCGCATCAAAGCGCCTCGTGCCCCAAATCGCCCGCGCCACATCGGCCCCCGCAAAAGAGAGCACAACCTCGGCGCCAAAAGCCAAAAACAGCGTCATTTTCAGGGCCGAAGCCAGGGTCTCCCAGAGCTGCTCGCGCTGCCCGTTCGCAAAAAGCCGCGTCAGCGTAGGAAACGTCGCAACCCCCGCAGCCAGTCCAAAAACCCCCATCGGCACATGCATTAAAGTGCGCGCATACTGAAGCTTGGCGATAGCGCCTTCGCCCACGGACGATCCAAAATGCTTGAGCAGCCAATCGTCCACCACCACGAGCGAAAGTCCCAGCATGATCGGCAGCGAGCGCAGCAGGTAGCATTTAAAATCGGGATCCCGGAACGAAATCACCGGCATCCAGCGCAATCCGTGACGGAGCGCCGCCACAAGACAGAGCCCGAAGGGACCGAGCGCAGATCCCACCAGGACGCCGTAGGCAAACGCATCCGCACCGAAGCGCTCGCCAAACAAAAGCCCCGAAAGCACGATCGATCCCGTGTAAACCAGCGGAGCGAGCGCCGGCATCGCGTGATGATCGCGCGCCTGCAGCGTGGCCGAAAGGAGCCCCCCTAACAGGTGAAAGATCTGCGCCGGCAGGATGATTCGCGTAAGCCTTGTTAAATCCTGAAGCTGCGCTTCGTTAAAACCCTTGGCGATCAGCTGTGAAATCTCGGGCGTCAGCCACCAAAGCACCGCCGTCAGCAGCAAGAGCGCTCCTCCCAAAAAATGGGCGATCACCGAAAACGCACGCCAGGCGCCTTCCTCATCATTTTTTTGCAAATGCGCCTGAAACAGCGGGATGAACACGATAGAGAGGGCCCCGCCCGCAAGCAGATAATTCAAATAGTCGGGCAAAACGAACGCGGTCCAATAGACGTCGGCGGCGCTGCCTCCTCCCAGCGTGCGACCGATCACCGATTCGCGCAAAAGCCCCACAAACCGCGAAGCGAGAATGCTCGCGCCCCAAATCAACGAAGCGATACGGATCGCCTTGCTCATCGCATCTCCCTGCGGCTCCGTCGACAGCAGCCGCGCCTTTTAAGGCAGGCGAAACATACAGATTACGAAGTGAAATGCCAGTGCGTTTTCAATTCAGAGGATGCGCGCGGCTCAAATGGATGAAAGTCGCTTTAAAGCCTTTTGAGCCTTCTCATCTCCTTGTTCTGCGGCCAGCTCATACCATTTGCGGGCCTGGGTTGGATTCTTCCTGACGCCCAAACCATTCATGTAATGCACACCAAGATTGTATTGTGCTTCCGCATCTCCATTTTCTGCGGCTTG
>DBWM01000037.1:0-5583 GCA_002309015.1 Myxococcales bacterium UBA1238
CAAGCGGGTTTCCCTTATCTCCCTGCTATCCCAAAACATGAAAATGATCAAAAAACGGCGAGAAGAAAAGAAGCCTCCAGCTCTCACATCCTCCCCCAGCGATCCGCTCCAACCTGTGATCCCTCCAATTGGGATCTCACATGGGAAACTTGCGCTCCAACAGATTCGGCAGCGGGTTGCGTTCGGGGAGCGAGTCGCCCTTTTCCTGATAGAGCTCGTTATATGGCAGGACCGGGCGCAAATTTTCGCGCAGAAACTTTTCGTCTTTTTGAAGCGACTCAATGAGCTCCAGGCTGACCTTCGCATTAATCCGACGATTGTAATCCTTTGCCTTGACCCATTCCTGATAGTGCGCCATTCCGCGAGCGCTCAGACTGATCGCCAATGCATCGTCCGCAGCTGACCTGAAGGGCAATTTTAATTTCGTTGGACTCAAATTCTTCCAACAAGACGCCCCATCCCAGTCGCTGCATCGGTAGAGGTAATCCTCGATTTCTTCCATCAACGCCCGATCTTTGATGGGGTGAAAATGATCCCGCAGCAAAAAATACCCGAGCGCTGTGATCATCTCTTCTTTGATATCGATCAGAAGTGAGGATTCTTCCGTATAATGCCGCGCTTCCAACGCCTTCACGCGTGTGAAAAGCTCCTGCAAATCCTCCAGCGAGCCGTGAAGCCCCAGCAATTCGTAAGCTTCCCGGTAGGCCGCCCACGCAGGAAGACCAAAATCACGCGTGAGGGGCGCAAAGTCGATTTCGAGCAGATGCACAGCAAAGTCGCGCATCACAAGCCCGCTCTTAAGCCCTGCTTGCTTCAGCTTTTCCGCATCAAAACTCTTGTGCAGGTTCCGTTTTGTGAGCCAGCGATATTGATTCCAGGTGATCGGCCAATCCGCAGGCGGCACGTAGGTCTCGGGATCCCAAAAAACTTCTTCAGCAGTCGGTTGAGTCGCAGGCTGAAGGAGAAGCAAAAACGCGAGCAGGGCTGAAATCATGGGGGCTCCTGTGGATTGTTTTTTTAGAAAATGGGTATAAGTGCCTGCAAATGCGAGGCGTTAATTACATGTAGGTTCCTGTTTTAAACATACGCGCTCGCTTCCTTGGACGGTGAGCAAATGATGTCCTCCTGCTTCTCCGAAGTGTTGGCTCACTTTGGATTGCAACATTCGATTGCAAATCGGAGCGGGAACCAATGAGTTTTCCAGAAAACCACGATCAGATGGGACATTTGGACATACTGTTAGCAATGTTTTAAAAGTGGTGCTATATGCTTTACCATCCAAAATAATCGTGCGACCACATTGAAGATGGCCATCTGCTTCTATCAATCCACCATCTGCTCTTGCACTTGTGCCCGCATCTGTTTCTTTTTGCGTATCTGGTGGAATCAAAAGATGAGCGATTTCATGTGCAATGATGTTCATTTTTGGATCGAGGCCATTAGACGCAATCAGCATTCCTCCTTTTGGTCGATTTGTACAACCATTATAAAAAACATCATCATCATCTTCTGCTGAGACGATTGTTTCGCTTTCGCAATTTTTTATGCTGTTCACGAAGATAAGATTTGCGTAGGGGTATCCTCTCTCGTTCGGATTAAATAATAATGGGTAAAATCTTTGATCTACTTCACCTCTAAAATTATTGCCTACCATCTCTTCCCGTAAAATTGTCACATCAGAACTGCGCTCGATATGAACATTGCAGGGGACTCCAGGAATTTCTCCTGTACTTGCCGGGTAAGCGACCGTACAAAAATTTTGATTTGCATGACTTAATGCGCAGTCCACTTTTTGAGTAAAAGCTTTTATTTGTTCGGCTTCGGTTGGAAGCGACTGATCCAGTAAATCCTCCCACACCATCACGTTCAAGCGTAATGTTAGCCCTGCATCGAGAGGTGTACCGGATTCACCCTGATCTTCTTCGCACGCGATAAGGCTATATGTGGCGCAAAAAACACAGACAAGAAGGAGTAAGGCTCGAAGTATGAGGTCATACCTATAAAACAGGCATGAATAGAAGATAGAGATAAACCGAATTATTTTCAATCAAATATCCAAATTTTTACCTCCTCACCCTCCCGGCACCGCCGGACGATCCAGTTCGAGTCGTACGGCACTGAGAGTTTTTCCAGGAAAGTACACAACGGAGCCTCCGGCGCATCATTTCCCGGAGGGCGTATTTTTAACGGAGCATCCGCCGGCAATGCGCGCGGCGGGAGAATGGGGAACGGAGGGTTTGGAGAGGAATTTTGAGGCGGGCGCTCGATTACAGGAGCTGGATGCGGTCGATGTTGTTCAGATCGCCGAAGGATTCGGTCAGCTTGTCAACGAAGGTGACCTCGCCGGCGCGGAGCCATTTGCGGGGATCGTAGTACTTCTTGTTGGGCTTGTCGGGGCCTTCGGGGTTGCCGATCTGGGTCTGCAGGTAGTCGTGCTTGCTCGCGAAGTAATCGCGGCAGCCCACGGTGTAGGCCCACTGCTGATCGGTGTCGATGTTCATCTTGATGACGCCGTAGGAGACGGCATCGCGGATTTCCTGCTTGGTGGAGCCGGATCCGCCGTGGAAGACGAAGTTTGCGGCCTTGGGGCCCTTGCCGAGATGCTCCTGAATGTAATCCTGGCAGTTCTTCAGGATGATGGGGCGCAAAACGACGTTGCCGGGCTTGTAGACGCCGTGCACGTTGCCGAAGGATGCGGCGATCGTGAAGCGCGGGCTGATCTTGGAGAGCTCTTCGTAAGCGTAGGCGACGTCTTTGGGCTGAGTGTAGAGGCGCGCGCTGTCGACGCCGGAGTTGTCGACGCCGTCTTCTTCGCCGCCGGTGACGCCGAGCTCGAGCTCGAGGGTCATGCCCATCTTGTCCATGCGGGCGAGGTACTTCTTGCAGATCTCGATGTTCTCAACCAGGGGTTCCTCGGAGAGATCGAGCATGTGCGAGCTGAAGAGCGGGCGGCCGTACTTGGCGTAATGCGCTTCACCGGCATCGAGGAGGCCGTCGATCCAGGGCAAAAGCTTCTTGGCTGCGTGATCGGTGTGGATGACGACGGGGACTTCGTAAAGATCGGCCATCATCGCGACATGCTGGGCACCCGAGATGGCGCCCGCGATGGCGGTCTTCTGGTTTTCGTTGGCCACACTCTGACCGGCGAAGAACTGGGCGCCGCCGTTGCTGAACTGCACCATGACCGGGGACTGCACCTTGCGGGCGGTCTCTAAAACAGCGTTCACCGTGTTGGTGCCCACAACGTTGACTGCGGGCAAAGCGAACTCGTTCTTCTTGGCAACATCGAACAAACTCTGCAGGGCATCGCCCCACACCATTCCACCATGCTTAAAGTCCATCTCGAGACTCCATCTGCTGAAAATTGCGAGCGCGGCTATAGCACATCGCGAAAACCGCGCAAAGTCGCAAGCAACGGGAAAAGGGCCGCATCGCGCAAAAAAATTGCATCAATTGCCGTAATTGCTCGCCCGAAACGCTTTGTTCTTTTATAAAGCCGCCGCCAAAAAAATTTTGGGGGCTATGATGGCTGCATTGAAACCAAACCTTCTGCTCAGGACCTTAGGACTCTGGGTCCTGTCGTCTTTCTTCCTCTTAAACTTCGCATCGATTCCGGCGCAGGCCCAGCAGCCGCCCCAACAGCAGCAAGCGGAAACCGCAAAGCCATCGTGGTTGCAAAAACTCGGCGTCAAGCAGGCAGAGCCTCAGGAGCCAGATGAGGACGCGAACAAGAATCCGACGCCTTCCGGTGATGGCGCGGTGCCCATCCTCAATCCGGCGCCCCCTGTACAGGTGCCCATCGAGACGCTGATCTGCCAGAACGAATGCGAAGTGGGCGCGGGTGAATGCACCGAAGAGGGCGCGCGCATCTGCAAGATGAAGGGCAAATGTGCGGTCTGGACGACGCCTTACTTCTGCAAAGACGGGCAGACCTGCGAAAACGGCCGCTGCAAGTCGGGCGCGGTGAAAACCCTGGTCTACGTCGCGCTCGCCGCCTTAATCCTCGCGTTCGGGTTCACCATCTTCTCTTACTGGCGCGGCCTTCGCGGATCGCCGCGCGAGCTTGCGATCTTATTTATTGCCAAGATCATCGAATACACCGCCTACGGCGCAACGCAGCTCACCTTTGTGCTCTTTTTGTCGACGATCGTCGGTTTGAGCGACATGCAGGCGGGCAGCTACATCGGCATCTGGTCGACGCTGATCAGCGTGATCACGATGATGGTGGGCGCCCTGGTCGACGTGATCGGCATTAAGCGCACGCTTTTGCTCGGCATCCTGGGGCTCCTGCTCGCGCGTTTGGTGATGCCGTTTACGGGGAACTTCTGGCTCGTGACGCTCTTTGGCTTTGTGCCGATGGCGATCGGCGTCGCGATCATGGCGCCGGTGATCTCGGTGGGCATCAAGCGCTACACCACCAAAGAAGGCGCATCGTTAGGCTTCGGTCTCTTCTACACCCTCATGAACGTGGGCTGGGCCGCCGGCGCCTGGCTCTTCGATTACGTGCGCGAGCAGTTTGGCGATCACGGCGTGACGATGATCCCCGGCCTCCATATCGAGATGCACACCTACGCGCTCATCTTTTTGATCGCGTTCCTGCTCACCATCCCCACGCTGCTCCTCGTGCTCTTCATGCGCGACGGCGTCAAACGCAGCGAGACGGGCATCGAGATCGAACCCACCAAGCTGGCCACCGGACGCGGCGGCTTCAGCACCCTCTCAGAACCGATCAAGAAGGCGGCCGTCGACACCGTGAAGATCATGCGCGACGTCTTCAAGCAGCGCGCCTTCTGGGTCTTCATGGGCATGATCGCGATCCTCATCGGCGTGCGCCTCGTGTTTTTGCATTTCCACTACACGTTCCCCAAATACGGCCTGCGCGTGCTCGGCGAAGGCGTCAAGATCGGCAGCATCTACGGCGTGCTGAACCCCGTCATCATCGTGATCCTGGTCCCCATCGTCTCGGCGCTCACAAAGAAGGTCAGCTCCTACAAGATGATGATCATCGGCACCCTGATTTCGGCGGGCTCGGTGTTTTTGGTGACCATGCCCGAGCATACCTTCGACTTTTTGACCGACTCCTTTGTGGGCGAGCTCGTCTACGACTGGTGGCTCGAAGTGGCGCCCGTCGACCGCAAGCCGATCTATATGTCGCTCGTCGTGTTCATCACGCTGTTTACGGTGGGCGAAGCGATCTGGAGCCCGAGGCTCACGCAGTTTACGGCCGAGATCGCCCCTGAGGGCCGCGAGGGCACCTACATCTCGCTCTCGATGCTCCCCTTCTTCCTGGGCAAGCTGTTTGCGGGTCCGCTCTCGGGCTGGCTGCTCGAAACCTACGTCCCCGAAGGCGGCGATCTCTCGAATCACGCCATGGTCTGGGTCTGGATCGGCGCGATCGCGGTGCTCTCGCCCATCGGTCTCTTCTGCTTTGCCCGCCATTTCAGAGCCGCCGAAAAGAAACCCGCCGAATCCGCTGAGTAATCCCCCAGCGCCCTTCTCCCCTCCTTACATTTCTTAACCCCACCCATCGACGCTGAGCCGCAACAGGGCTTTCATTCACAAAAATGGGCTGGTGCGGATCCA
>DBWM01000037.1:5672-11519 GCA_002309015.1 Myxococcales bacterium UBA1238
GCGGATCCACACCAGGGCATTTCTCCGCAAAAACGGGCTGGTGCGGATCCACACCAGGGCATTTCTCCACAAAAATGGGCTGGTGCGGCAAAGAAGTTGCACGCCTCTGCAAAAAATGCACTGGTGCGGATCCACACCAGGCCTGCGCTGAGAAAAATGCACCGTCGCTGTCAAAATTTAGGGAGCCCCCGGCGGGGAACGGGGGCAAGGCGGGGCTCAGTCTCCGCTTTGCGGGAGTACGCAACTCTTTTTATCGGAGGAGAGCTCGTAAGGGGGGAAGCATCTTCGGCATTCGCGCGTGAGAGCATAGGTCATTTTATATGTACTGTTAGAATATTCTTTCTTGAAGGATTCCTCGCAGAGCATCACGTCGCAATGCTCAATGCGCTCGCAAGGGAGGCAAGCGCAGCGATCTGCTGTCCCGTAGTAGTTGGCTGCGCACAGGCTACACCTCAAGTCACCACCCACCCCTTCGCACTGGGAGTCCTCAGGCAGGGAGAGCATTTGCCAATGGATAGCAGTCATAACTCCGCAATGGGGGATATCAGATGCTACAAATTCGCGGTCGCAGAGATCCCCTGTAAAGAAATAGGGCTCTTTGCCCCGATCGGGATTACCCGTTCGGCATCTTTGCGAGCATTTTTTGCCGCTTCCATTCCGGTTGCAGGTGACGGCATCCGCATCGATCTCAGCGTCGCCGTAGTTGCTCTCCACGCAGAAATTGACGTCCGGTCTGAGGCCGTCGCTGCAGGCATGATTGCAGAGGGTGCCCCAGTAATGTTCATCGCAGGCGGAGCAGCTCTTGTTTTTTCCATTCCTGTCGCAGGTGACCTCATCGAGGCAATGGAGGGTTTCGGGCGAGAGACCTTCGCTGCAGGCGCGATCGCAGGCGGGACCCCAGTAATGTTCATCGCAGGCGGTGCATTTTTGACCGCTGCCGTCCTGATTGCAGGTCACATCCTGAACTTCCAGCCCCCCGCAATGGTTGAGTTCAGACGTGAGGCCTTCGTTGCAGGCATGCTCGCAGGCGGGGCCCCAGTAATGTTCATCGCAGGCGGTGCAGCTTAAGGTTACACCGTTTTGATCGCAAACGGCGTGCCCGATGGATGCGCAATGTTTGCCTTCCGTACTGTTGGGGCATTGCTGATCGCAGCGCGGACCGAACCAGCCCGGTTCGCAGCTTCTGCATTCCACGAGTTTCAACAGGGAGCCCTCCTGACGGCAGAGGACCTCCTGGGGGTTGTCTTTGGCGCAATGCTCGGCTTCGGGGGCATAGCGGCATTCGAGGGTGCAGTCTGCGCCGTAGTAACCCTGCTGGCACAAATTGCCGGAGTTGCCGAAGCATTCGGTGATGACGCCGGTCTCCTTGTCGCAGATGCCACCGTTGAGACAATGCGTGTTGCCCGCTTCGTCGGTGCAGCGTTCCTGGCAGTCCCTGTCGCTGCTTTGGAGCCCGTCCCAGAAGCCGGAAGGACAGGCGGTGCAGCTTACGCCATCGACATACAAGCCCGTTGCCCGATCGCAGACAGGCAAATAGTCGGTGTTGGCCTGGCATTCTTCGCCGAGTCTCGCGGAGGACTCTTTGCAGGATTTCATTCTGCTGTTCAGTTCATTTTGTTCCTGTGGCGATGCGCCCGATGGAATGGAAACCTCGCAGCAGGTGCCGCTGCAATCGCTGCCCCAGTGATTGGCGGAGCAGGCGATGCATTGGAAGTTGCTGGGGCTGGTGCCGGTGCATTTTCCACAATTCGCCATCTGACTGCTGCAGGCGAGGGTGCAGCGGGGACCATACCAGCCGTCTTCACAGCCACCGGTGCAAACATCGATGCCGCCGCTGCTGCGATCGCAGGTGGAAAGCTCGGGATGCGCGCAATGCTGACCGGAGCCGTTGGCGCAGGCCCGTTTGCAGCCGTCGCCCCACCAGCCGGTTTCGCAACCCTCTTCGCTGCAGATATAAAGTTCGCCGGAGTCCTGCTCACATTCTGAACGCTCGGGATGCGCGCAATGCTGACCGGAGCCGTTGGCGCAGGGCTCAGAGCAGGTCTCTCCAAAATACCCCACCGCGCATTGGGTGCAGCGCCAGCCCTCGGATCCCGCACCGCTGCAGACGTAATTCCGAACGGCGAATGCCTCACCGTTCACATCGAGCTCGATGATGTCGGGGCAATGCTGATCTTCGGTGGGCGCCGCGCAGGGGATCTCGCAAAGGGTGCCGTAGAAGCCCAGATCGCACAGTGGTCTGCCTTCATCGTCGGTGCTGCAGGCCGTGATGAAGCCGTCCTTCTGGCCGCATTGCGAAGCGTCGGGATAAGCGCAGTTCGTCGCGGGATGCTCATCGATCGCTTCCAAAAGGTTATCGCAGTCCTCAACGCATGGGCCGTATGTTTCGTCATCCCAGTAACCCGGCACGCAGGCGGAGCAGCTTGTGATCTTTGCCGGCGGATACGGGACGGTGTTTTCGACGCAGGCGACGAGCTCGTTCTCGCTCAGATCGCAGTGATTGTGCGCTCTCAAGCCTTCGGAGATGAGCGCTTCCTTGCAGGATTGGGTGCAGGTATTGCCGTACCAGCCGTCCTGGCAGGCGGTGCAGCTCGTGATCTCGATGGTGGGTACCCCATCCACAAGGGTTTCAACGCAGGAGACGCTGTTGTCTGCGCCCGTGTCACAGAAGCTGGTCACCAGATGAGCGTCGATCGCCGCTACGCAGGGTTTGTTGCAGGCGTCGCCGTACCAGCCGTCCTGGCAGCCCACGTCGCCGCAGCTTTCAATCGCGCTGCCGTTCTTGTCGCAGGTGACGTTCGCCCAGCTCTTACAGTGGAATTGATTCGCGATGCCGCTGATCTCATTGCAGGCTTTATTGCAGGCGTCGCCGTAATAGCCGTCTTCGCAGGCGATCCGCTGTCCGTCGGCGCTGCCGCAGTCGGAGATCCCGCCCGTCCTGTCGCATTGGCTGGTCTCGTTGAGCGCGCTGCAATGGTGAGGTTGTGCGGTCTCAGAGCAGGATGTGGCGCAGGATGGGCCAAACCAATGGTTGCCTTCGCAGCTGTCTTCCACATCGCAAGCGGTGATCGCGTTTGAATCATCGTCGCTTACTTCTTTGCAGCGGGCGGTCCCGGGCGTTGCGCAGTGGGTTTGATCTGAGTTCTCGCAGGGCTTCTGACAATCGACCCCACCAAAGCCCGGATCGCAGACGCTGCATTTCAGGTTGCTCGCGTTCTCACCATCGGTATCGCAGGTCACCAGGGCGTTTGCGGCACAATGCTGTTGATTGGGGTCGAGCGCGTTCCGGCAGGTCTTGCTGCAGTCTGAGCCGTAGTAACCGGGGAAGCATTTGTTGCAAACGATGATGTCGTCCGTGCAGGTGATCGTGCTGTCGTGCGCGCAATGGTTCCCGGCGCCAACTGCGCATTCCGTGTTGCAGGCGGGACCATAGTAACCGTCTTTGCAGCCGGGCCTGCCGCAGTCGGTGATGACGCCTTCTTTGCAGATGGCGCTCGAAGGGTTTACGCAGTGGGTTTCGTTTTCGCCGGTGCCGTTTTTGCAGATATCCTGGCAACCCTGACCGCCGCCGAGCACGCAGGCGGAGCAAGTCACGTTTATACCCCAGTCTTTGTCGCAGGTGATCCTGCCGTTCTCGTCGCAACGGTTGTTATGCATGCAGCGCTTCGAGCAATCATCGCCCCAGTAGCCGTCTTCGCATGCCTTGCAGGTGATGTTTGTGCCATCGCAGGTGACTTTGCTGTAGTCGGTGTAGCCGTTTTCGTCCTTCGTGATGCAATGCTTGCTGTCGTCGAGCAGATCGATGCAAATCGACCTGCAGTCCGTGCCGTACCAACCATCTTTACAGCCATCAGCACTGCAGGCTGCGATTTCGCCCGTCGTTTGATCGCAGGCTGATTGCTCAGGATGCGCACAATGCTGGCCTTCTGCGTTTTTGCATTGCGACTTGCAGTCGAAGTCGTACCAGCCTTGCTCGCAACCAGCCTCGCTGCATTCTGAGATCCTGCCGTCTGCACGCGCGCAAACGGCATCTTCGGGATTTTGACAATGCTGTTCTTCGCCGTTTTCGCATCGCGACTTGCAGTCGGCACCAAACCAGCCCTGAGCGCAGCCATCGTCGCTGCATTCGGTAATTGCGCCCGAGACTTGATCGCACTGCGATTTGGCGGGCTTTGCGCAATGCTGGCCATCATCGTTTTCGCATTGCGACTTGCAGTCCGCCCCCGTGAAGCCCAGCTCGCAACCTTTGCTGCAATTGGTGATCACGCCGGTGGTTCGATCGCACGCGATCGCTTCGGGGGTCTTGCAATGCTGATCGGCACCGTTCGCGCATGAAGCGGAGCAGTCTGCGCCATCGCCATTCCAAAAACCGTCGGCGCAGGCGGCGCATGTGGCGGTCTGACCCGTGATCTGATCGCAGTTGGTGGAGGCTCCGTCCTTGCAATGGAGGATCTGATCGTTGTTCGGGCAGGTGAAACTGCAGTTGATACCGTAATAACCTGTCGCGCAGGCAGCACAGCTCGTGATCTCGATCTTCGTGCCGGTCTGGATGCAGCTCACATCTCCGGGCCCGCTGAAGGCGCATTGACTGACTGCGACGTTGGTATCGGTCGCGCTCGTGCATAACCCATTGCAATCGGAGCCGTAGTAGCCCGCGGGGCATGCGTTGCAGCTTTCAGTGTTTCCGGTTTCCTGGTTGCAAACGGCGCTCTTTTGGTCTGCGCAATGAATTTCTGCATGAGCGTTGAGGCAAAGCTTGCTGCAGTCTGAACCGAAATAGCCGCCGACGCATGCGCTGCCCGAAGTCTTGCTGCAAACGGGGGTTAAATCTTCGTTATCGCAGCTGAACTCTGCATCTTCCGTGCAATGCTCCGGTTTCTGGCAGAGGACGCAGACGCCCCGGAGGCATTCCTTGCCGGCTTCGGTGCAATTCTCGGTGACGATCTTGCTTCCGCAAATGGGCGTCTCGCCGATGCAAGCGGCAACCGGCTTCTTTGAAATCCCGTCTTCGCAGGAAGCGGTACCTGTGGGTTCACCGCAGTTTTCGACGGTTCCTTCGTCGTAAACGCAGCCATTTTCGGCAGTTGCGCTGCATTGGCCATGCTGCGTTCTGATGCCGGCGGGATCTTCGGTGCAGGTGACGATGTCGGCGCAGGAAATCTCTTCGGTCACACATTCGCCATGCTCGTCGCAGCGGGCGAAGGTTTTCACGCCCTGAGTCAAAACGTTTCCGTCGCAGGTGATCCCAGCGGTGCAGTTGCAGGAGGCGCAATCCACGAGTTCTCCCGCTTCGATGCAATACGCAAGATCGCCGCAGGTGTCGACGAAGGATGGGGCTCCATCCGGTGCGCAGGCCGCGGTCTCGCCGGAATCGGTGCAGATTTGGGCCTGTAATTTGATGTCTTTGCCGTCGCAGCGAAGTTCCGAAGCGCAGCCGCCGCAGACATCGCCCAAGGTGATCTTCAAAGCGTTCTCGGGCTGATAGCCGTCGACGAATCCATCGGAATCCTCGCTCACCTTGAGATCGCAGAAAGTCGTCTCTTCGCCGATCACGACTTTGACGGCAAAGCAGACTTCCTGTTCTTCGGTCAGGCGCGTCTCGTGCTTGAAGCTGGCGCTCAGTTCGGAGGCTTCGATCTCGTCCCAGTCGCCGGTCGGCGCTGCATCGCAGTCATCGCCCTCCCCTTTGACGAAGGAAACGACCATACCGTCGATGGCCGGCGAGACTTCAGCGCTGAGCGTGAGCTCTTTTCCAAAGCCCAGGGCCTCGTCGTTGATCCCAAGGATCCTGCAGACTTCGAGCTTGTCCTCATGGACGGTGCCGTCTTCGTCGGTTGTGGAACCGTC
>DBWM01000037.1:11648-22808 GCA_002309015.1 Myxococcales bacterium UBA1238
TTGTGGAACCGTCTTCGTCGGTTGTGCTGCCATCTTCGTCGATGATGGAGCCATCGGAATTGCTGCCATCGGAGGTGCCGCTGTCAGAAGTGGAGCCATCGCTGCTGCCGCTGTCAGAAGTGGAGCCATCGCTGCTGCCGCTGTCGCTGCTGCTGCCATCGGAGGTGCCGCCGTCTGTGGTGCTGGCGTCGCTTTGGATCTCGCCGTCGCTGGTAGCGTCGTCATCGTCGCAGGCTGCAAACGTGAACGCTGCAGCAAAAAAGGAGAGCAGGAGGAAATGCTTGTTCATCGATCACCTTTCAATCCCGATATGGGGCTGAAAGGTGATCTTTTTTGGAGTGTGTGTCAATCTGTTACGTCCTCAATGATGCAAAAAGTGAGATCCAGAGGCATTTCTCCGTCCCAAACGCCGCATGTTTTGCTACAATCCTTGAAGGAGGCCGGGCGATGGAAATCAAGCCGTGCAACAAAGACAGCCTATTTAAAGGGCTCTTTTCGGATCCCGAGAATCTGCTCGATCTCTACCGGTGCCTGCATCCCGAGGACAAAAAGACCCGGGCCGAAGACATTCAAACCGTGACGCTCGACTCCGTCTTTGTGGCCCAGCATCTCTACAACGATTTGGGATTTCGGATCGGTCAGCATCTGATCGTGTTAGTCGAGGCGCAGTCTTCGTGGTCGCCCAACATCGTGTTCCGCGCGGCCTATTACCTGATGCAGACCTATTGGAACAAATGCCTGCCCGATCGCCATCAGATCTATGAAAACGCGCTCCTCCGCCTGCCCCGCCCCGAACTCTACATGATCTACACGGGCCGCAAGGGCCGTCACCCCGATCACCTGTCGCTCAAATCGCTCTTCTTTGATGCCAAAAAATGTGACGTCGAGTCTCAGCCCTGTGATTTGGATGCCACGATTCACATCCTTTATGACAAAACCTCAAAGGGCGTCACACAGGAATACATCATCTTCTGTCAGGTTCTGGAGCAGCAATTCCGCATCCACGGCCGCAACATGAAGGCCGTGGAGGAAGCGATCCACATTTGTCAGGACAAAAACATCCTGAAAGCATACCTCGAAACACGAAAGGCAGAACTCATGGATTTCATGGATTACGTCTTTAACCAGGAAGCGATCACCCGGGACTGGGTCGAGCACGAATGCCGCAAGGCTGTCGCCAAGGCCGAAGCGAAAGCCGAAAAGCGAGGTGAAGCGCGTGGAAGAGCCGAGGGCAAAACCGAGGCGCAGCTGGCGTTGATCGCGAATCTGATGCGCTCCATGTCTCTGACGTCCGACGTGGCGATGGAAGCCCTCAACATCCCCCTCGAAGAGCGCGCCCATTACGCCGAACAGCTCGCTCGCCAGAATGCGTGAGTTCACAACCCTTCCCCAAGGCAGAACTCATGGATTACGTCTTTAACCAGGAAGCGATCACCCGGGACTGGATCGAGCACGAATGCCGCAAGGCCGAAGCGCGGGGTGAAGCACGAGGTGAAGCGCGGGGTGAAGCGCGTGGAAGAACCGAGGGCAAAACCGAGGCGCAGCTGGCGTTGATCGCGAATCTGATGCGCTCCATGTCTCTGACGTCCGATGTGGCGATGGAAGCGCTCAACATTCCCCTCGAAGACCGCGCCCATTACGCCGAACAGCTCGCACGCCAGAATGCGTGAGTTCACCATCAGGACCCGGAAACGATTGGCGGGAAATCCCCCTTTGATCGACCGCGCAGCGCTGGTGCGGCAAAGAAATTGCACTGCGCTACAAAAAATGCACTGGTGCGGAAAATGATCAGGCCTGCGCTGAGAAAAATGCGCTGGTGTGGATCCGCAATTGCGTTTTGCTGCAAAAAAATACGCTGGTGTGGAAAAGAAATTATTCTGCGCTACAAAAAATGCGCTGGTGTGGATCCGCACCAGGCCTGCGCTGAGAAAAATACGCCTGTTGCGGAAAAGGCCTGCGCCGGTGACTGTGGGTGACGGGAGATTCAGGCGGGAGGCTCCCGCAACCCAAGATGAAACAGCGTCCGCAAAGCCCTCGACCTTTGATTTCTTTATCCTTACGAACCCAGCAACGCATCCCCTTGTCGATTCGGGAGGTTCCATCAAGCCCGCCCGGGCGCAGCTGGCATCGCGGATCCGATGCGTTCGATGTCTCTGGCGTCTGGCGCTCAAAGCGCCCGGCATCCCGCACGAAGAGCGCGCCCTGCAGAAATAACCTCGCTTGCATCGATGTGAGCCGATCCGCATCCCCCACGCCCTCCCGCGCGCCGCGAGCGCAAAACTCTAGGCAACGTCACCCCCATCCCCTATAAAAGTTGCCGCAGAAAAGGAGACGTCGCATGTACGACATCGAAGCGGCCATCGATCGGCAGCTGCAGGGGCATCGCAAGAATCGGCCAACGGTGATTTTGACGGAGCTGGATCCCCGGCTGGCGGAGGCAGCGGGGCATTTGACGCGGTTTGCGCGCATCGTGTTTCTGGCGCCGCGCGAAGAGGTGGAGGAGCTGTTTGACGACGTTCAGATGGAGCCCGCCCGGCGCAACTACACGCTTTCGGAGAGCGCATTTTTGGATTTGGAGCAGCCTTCGGCATTGCGGGACGAGCTCGATCAGCTGCTGCACAAGATCGAGCCTTCGGCGGGGAGCATCAGGGATCCGCGCTGGTTTGGCATTACGGCGGTCTACGCGGGCTATGCGGATCTGGTGGTGGGCGGCATTGCGAGCGATCCGCGCAACTACTTTCGGCCGATGCTCAGGATTCTGGCCGACGGCACGGTGCAGTCTGAGGCAGGGATCTTTGTGTTGCCCGATGCGAGCGAGTTTCCTCACGGCGTTGCGGTGTTTGGCGATGTGGGCGTGAACGCGACGCTGACCCCCGAGACCCTGGCGGAGATCGCGGTCGATACCTGCTGCACGGCGCGGAGTCTGCTGCCCGAGGAGCTGTTTCCCTCGATTCGCGGCGCGGTGGTGTCCTATTCCAACAAGGGATCCGACGTGGGCCCGTCGCCTGTATTGGTGCGATCCGCCTGCGCGCTCATTCCCGATCTCTTAAAGGCGCGCGGTCCGGCGTTTCAAACGGTGCATATCGAGGGCGAGCTCAAGGTTTCTGCGGCGCTCTCGGCGCGATCGGCGGCTTATTACGCGCATCCGCGTTCCAAACATATGACCGACGAGGAATGCGCCACGCAGGTCCACGCGATCATCGCCCCCAACCTCGAACTCGGAAACTTCCTCTACCATCTCTACGCGACGCGGTTTCCCGATTCCCCCAAGTTTGCGGTCGTACACGGCGTGGGCTGCAAGGCGGTCGATCTGGCGCAGGACAGCACGGTGCAGGACGCGATCCTCTCGATCAAGGTGGGCCTGCTGCGGCTGCTCAACACGGGCTGGAAGAAAACCCCGCGCGACGCGTTCTTCCCAAGGCCGCGCATCCTCGTGATCAACCCCGGATCCACTTCGAGCAAGATCGGCGTCTTTGAAGGCGATCACGAGGTGTTCACCGCCGAGATCAAACACAGCGCCGAGGAGCTCAAACCCTTTGCGGGCAAGCCGAGCACCGCGCAATACGCCTTCCGCAAAGACGTGATCGCCCGGGTGTTGCAGGAGCGCGGCGAGGATTTGAGCAAGTTCGACGCGATCTCTGCGCGAGGCGGGCTCCTCTACCCTCTGCCGCAGCACGGCACCTATCTCATCAACGCGCAGATGGTGGCCGATTTGCAGCGCCACGTGCAGGGCGATCACGCAACCAACCTGGGCGCCCTCATCGCCTACGAGCTCGCTCAGGGCAAACCCGCCTTCATCGTCGATCCCGGCGTCATCGACGAGGTCCCCAGCCGCAGCAAGATCACCGGCATCAAGGGCGTGCGCCGCAAGGTGATCAGCCACGCATTAAACGCGATCGCCACAGCACACCGCTACGCGCGCACCGTAGGCAGCTTTTACGAGCATTTAAACCTCATCATCTGCCATATGGGCGGCGGCATCTCGATCGGCGCGCACAAGCACGGCCATTACATCGACGCCAACGACGCCTTAAACGGCGAGGGCCCCTTCTCACCCGAGCGCAGCGGCAGCCTTCCGGTCTGCAGCCTGATCGATCTCTGTTTTTCGGGCCAGTACACCAAAGAGGAGCTGATGAAGCTCAACAAGGGGCGCGGCGGTCTGCTCTCGCTGCTCGGCACTTCGGACTTCATCGAGATCGAGGATCGCTACTTAAATCGTGAGCCCGAGGTCGTCGAAGTCGTCGAGGCGATGAGCTACCAGATCGCGAAGAGCATCTGCGCGCTGGTGCCGGCGTTCGATGGCGACAAGGTGGATCGCATTCTGCTGACGGGGGGCCTCGCGCGCAGCAAGATTCTGGTCGATCAGATCAAGCGTTACGTGCGCACGGTGGCGGGGGTAAGCGTGTTTCCGGGCGAGCACGAGATGGCCGCATTGGCAGAAGGCGCGCTGCGGGTGTTAAACGGCCGCGAACCGGCACAAAAATACGATCCCAAGGATTGGTAGGGCCCAAAGACGGCCTCAAGGATAAAGAGATGGAACCGATCAGATCCCTCGATCAGATGCTGCAGCGATTGTCGAACCAGGCGCCCAAACGCATGGTGATCGCGGCGGCGCAGGATGCGCACACGCTGGGCGCGGCGTTTAAAGCGGCGAAACTGGGGCTCGTGACCTTAAAGCTCGTGGGCGACGGCGCAAAGATCGCAGAGATCGCCGCATCATTGGGCGAATCGATCGATGGCCTGCCGCTTTTGGAAGAATCCACGCTCGATGGCGCGGCGCAAAAGGCGGTGGCGATGGTGCGCGCAGGCGAGGCCGACGTTTTAATGAAGGGCCTTGCGAGCACCGATCAATATGTAAAGGCGATCTTAAACAAGGAGACGGGGCTCTTAAAGAAGGGCGACATCCTGACCCACATCGGCGTCTACCAGATCCCGCATCTGGGGCGCCTTTTGTTTGCAAGCGACGTCGCGATCATCCCGACGCCGGATCTTTCGACCAAGCAAAAGCAGCTCCGCTATCTGATCGAGGCCGCCCACGCCTTCGGCATCGAATGCCCCAAAGCCGCCATCTTGAGCGCGACCGAACGCCTGAGCGAAAAGGTGCCCTCCACCCTCGACGCCGCGATCCTCTCCAAGATGGCCGATCGCGGTCAGATTGCCGGTGCCATCGTCGACGGTCCCATCGCGCTCGACTGCGCGCTCTCCCGGGAAGCGGCTCAGACCAAGGGCCTCAACTCCCCCATCCAGGGCGACGCCGATCTCCTGCTGTTCCCCTATCTCGAGGTGGGCAACGTGTTCCACAAAACCCTCACCTTCTGCGCCAACGCCGAGCTCGCGGCGGTGCTCGCGGGTCCCATCGTCCCCTGCGTCCTCACCTCGCGTTCCGAGAGCGAGCAAAGCAAACTCTACTCGATCGCCCTCGCCTGCATGCTCGCGTAAACCGCAAATTCTCCAAAATACCGGTTCCTTTTTTTCCCTTTCGTGATACGTTTGTGCAACCTCTCACCGCAGGAGTTGCGCATGGATTCGCTCTTACATTCCACGAACTTTTACATCGCCGCCGGGGCGGTCGTCCTCTTCTTCGTCTTCATGCTCATTCTCGGTTACATCAAGGCGCCGCCGGATGTGGCCAAGATCATTTCGGGCGTTCGCAAGAAGCCGCGCATGCTGACGGGGCGCGCCGGCTGGCAGATCCCCTTTTTTGAGCGGGTGGACGAAATCTATCTGGGGCAAATCTCGGTCGACATCAAAACCGACGCCTTCATTCCCACCAAAGACTTCATCAACGTGAAGGTGGACGCCATCGCCAAGGTGCGCGTGAAGAACGATCCCGAAGGCATCCAGCTTGCGGCCATGAACTTCTTAAACAAGGACTCGAACCACATCGCCCTCGATTTGGAAGACAGCCTTCAGGGCAACATGCGCGAGATCATCGGCACCCTCGATCTGAAGACCATCAACACCGATCGCGACAAGTTCTCGGATCAGGTCATGATGAAGGCCGCCCGCGACATGGAGGCTCTGGGCATCGAGATCCTTTCCTGCAACATCCAGAACGTGCTCGACGAACATGGCCTCATCAACGACATGGGGATGGACAACACCGCCATGATCAAAAAGAACGCCGCCATCGCCAAGGCTACGGCCGAAAAGGAAGTGGCGATCGCTCAGGCAGAAGCCGATCAGGCCGCAAACGAAGCCCGCGTGGCCGCCGATGTGGAGATCGCCAAAAAGCAGAACGAACTCGCCATCAAGCAGGCCAACCTGAAGAAAGAATCCGACACCGCGAGAGCCATCGCCGACGCCGCATACAAGATTCAGGAGCAGGAGCAGCAAAAGACGATCCAGGTGGCCACCGTCAACGCCCAGATCGCGCGGGCCGAGCGCGAAGCGGACTTAAAGAGCAAGGAAGTTTCGATCCGCGAGCAGGAATTGCAGGCGACCATGAACAAGGTGGCCGACGCCGAAAAATACAAGGCCGAAAAGCTCGCCGAGGCGGAGCTGATCAAGCGCCAGAAGAACGCCGAGGCCGAAAAATACGAGCAGGAGCAGCGGGCCGCCGCCCAGATGAAGCTTGCGGATGCGCAAAAATATTTTGCCGAACAGGAAGCCGCAGCCGTGCAGTCCAAAGCCGAAGCCGACGCCGCAGGGATCGCCGCAAAGCTCCGTGCCGAAGCCGAAGGTTTAGCCGCAAAGGGCAAGGCCGAAGCCGAAGCGATCGCCGCAAAGGGCAAGGCCGAAGCTGAAGCGATCGCCGCAAAGGGTGAAGCCGAAGCCCTCGCCATGGACAAGAAGGCCGAGGCCTATAAGAAATACAACGGCGCAGCCATGGCCGAGATGATGATCAAGATCATGCCCCAGATGGCCGCAGAGATCGCAAAGCCCCTCAGCCAAATCGACAAGATCAGCATTTACGGCACGAGCGAAGGCGCAAACGGCGTCTCACAGGTTTCAGGCAGCATGCCCGTCATCATGAAGCAGGTCTTCGACACCATGAGCGCCGCCACCGGCGTCGATTTCTCGGAGATCATGCGCGCCAACACCTACGACGCGAAGGTGACCAAAAACGTGAATCTCACCGGCAGCGGTCTGGGAAGCGCCCTGAGTCCCAGGGGGGAAAAGTAAGGGGGCTGCTTCATGAACGCACGCATTTTTGGGCTCACCCTGCTCGCGCTGACCTCCCAGGCTCAGGCCAAATCAGAGGACTCACCGCAGGATGACGTCACGGATGCGTTCTCAACGCCCGAAGCGCCCCGCAAACAGGGGCTGGACTTCTATTTGGGCCTGGGCGCTGTCGGTTCAAAACGCTTTGGCGGCCCCCGTTTCGCAAGTCGGCTCACCTGCGGCTATCGCTGGCCTTACTTCGGCCTCTATGTCGGCTACGACTTTATTTTTAACAACAACGATCTCTACAAGGCCGACGACAGCACCTTCCATTATTTCTTCGAGCCCCACATCTTCCTCATCAACAACGACGCGCTCGCCCTCTCGATCAATCCGGGCCTGGGCGTCACAGACCGCCACCACAGAGTCGCGCCGAACACCTATCAGACAGACACAGAGTTCGGGGGCCGGCTCGGCGTCGGCCTGAGCTTCAACATCACCAAAGGATTCTACATCCCCATCGACGCCCATCTCGCAGGCGGCATCGAAGGCTTCAACGGCCAGGTGACCATCGGCATCGGCGGCGTCGGCCCATGATTCGCGTTTGCCCTCTGGTGATCCCGCCCCGAATCACGCTTCCTTTTTGCTGCGCTTGCTCGCCTTTTCGCTCTGGCGGTGCTCTTCGAGGCGCTGGTTGATCTGTGTCACCAGCTGCTCGTGGGCCTCATCGGGGTTTAACACCATGATCGCGTTGATGCGGGCAGCGATCGCGTTGTAGCGGTCGATCATCTGATCGCGCGCCTTCCTGGTCTGACCGATCTCCGTCTCAAGCTTCTCATCGCTCTTTTCATTCTGCTTTTGCTTAAAGGCGCTGACGCCGTCGCGGAGGGCCTGAATCCAGTGATCCATGTAGGCTTTCTTGAAAACATCCTCGTCAAAAGCCTCAAGCTTTAAGAGCAGCGCGCTCAATGCCCCGTATTCGGTCTCGTATTTTGCGCGCCTCAGATCGGGGGTCTGGTCAAAAACCGCCCAAATCTTCTCTGCCGCCGCGCGCACCTCTTCGCTGGGATTATCGAGGCTGAGCTTCAGCTGCTGCCTTGAGCCGTACCAAAAGCGATCCACATGGCGATCGATCTCCGCCAGCGTCTCGCCGAGCGCCGTCTTCTTCCTGCGGATCAGCAGCTCGAACGCGTTCCGATCCGCCTCCAGCTGCTCGCCCGCCGCCTTCTCAGGCGAATCCTCCGCCAAAAGCACCGCCACGATCCGCGAGATCAGGTGATTTAAGGGTTCGTAAGCCACGTTGACCATTCGGAGCGCTTCAATTTTCGCTTCGCTCATTTTCTTTCTCTCCCATTCATCAAAAAGCGGCGTCAAATTGCCACAAAGCGCATGCAGGCGCAATCGCAAATGGCGTTTTTAGACCTCTCCTGACCTGAAAAAGGCCATCTGCAGTGCAAACGTGACTTCTCCTGCAACGCAATCCCCTGTCTGCAGTGCAAACTTAACTTCTCCTGCAATGCAATCTGCTGTTTGCACCGCAAACGTGACTTCTCCTGCAAAACAATCCGCTGTCTGCACTGCAAACGAAACATCTCCTGCAACGCAATCTGCCGTCTGCACTGCAAACGCAACTTCTCCTGCCTCGCAACGCCTCAAACCTCGCGGAACCGGCCGCCGGGGTGATACATATTGGATCAAATTAAAACGGGGCAACGTATTTTGCAGCGCGTATAAATTTTGCCCCGAGCCAACGGTGATTTGACCCGCAATCGAACTTTACAAAACAAGGAAAACCAGATGCGCCCCATCAGAAACGCAGAAGAACAACGCACCAAAGAGTATTATTATAAATGGATCAAGGACAGCGGTGGCACATTCCATCGCTCCTCTGAACTCAAGCAGGTCGATGCAGCCTTACACCGCTTTCTGGCCTGCAAAACGGCTCAGCACCGCACACAGCTTTACGAGGCTTTCCGGAACTGGCAGAGGGCCCATCCCAACAGCAAACGCAACGGCCAGGCGATTCAGGATCTCGATCTCCTCATTGAAAATGCCTTTGCCGACTCCAGCGTAAGTCGCGAGGTCGAACAAGTCGCTGTGGGCTCCGATCTCTACCTCTTCAGGACGATCCGCCACTCGTTTGATACCGCCAATCCAAGACTGCTCATATCCTCACACGGTGGTGGTTGCTTCGGCGCCAAGCGTTTTGTTCCCGATTGCAACATCAATTTCTACGTTCATAATGGGCTTTCACTCGAAGATACAGGGATCAAAGCCTTCATCAACAACATGCGGGCTCCCGTTGAGCGGGTGACCGGCGGCAACAGCTGTCTCGATTATGAGCTGGAGAAATATCAAACGGGATACGATCCCCGGGATTCAGATCTCGGTGAATCCTACCAAAGCATCGTCAACGATCTCACAATGTTGCGCAACTACCAACAACAGCTCGCGCTGGGAGCAAACCCTGCCCAAACGCACAACAGCGTCGTCTTCCTTAATCCGCGCATTCCATACGATGTCTGCACAATTCGCCGTCACGGCGGTATGACGCTCTCAAAGCTGCTCAGGACCTTAAGAGAGAATCACCATTATTATGATGAAATCTATTGTGCCTTCTGCCGCGTCTACTGGAAAGACACCATGCCCTGGAGCGGTGAGTCTGCGGGCGACGCAGCGCCGTACTCCCCGGAGTACCAGGCTTACGAAGAAAATCTCCGCAACACCTACCGCCGCCGTCGTTTCTAATCCGCCTGCCCCACCTCACCCGCACTCACTTTCCTTTTAACACCGCCCTCCAGCCCGTCGCGTGAGGCAGCGGCTGCGAGAGATGGGCCTCGGTGATCGTCTCGATCGCGTGCATGATGTCGGGCTCGATGGCGCGGGCGATCTCGATGTAGCGGTGTTCGTCGCGGCGGCGGCAGNNGCGGCAGACGATGTAGAGCATCTGGCGCGGTCCAAAGCGGCCCTGGCCCTCAAACACGGTCACGAGCTGCCCGGTGGCGCGGATCTGATCGGCGATCTCTGCGCCGTGATTGCAGGAGATCATGCGGATCACCACCATCCCGAGCGCGAGCTTCTTTTCGAGCAGGATGCCGATCGCGTTTCCGCAGGCAAACCCCATCGCGTAGGCCACCATCAGGATCGGCTTCTTCTGCGCGATGGTCAGCACCTGGCTCGCCGCAAAGATCCACACCAAAACCTCGCAGAACCCGAGCAGCAGCGAAAGTTTCACCCGCCCCTGCACCACCGAGATCGTGCGCACGGTGCCCACCGAAACGTCGATGATGCGCAGCCCGATGATCGTGATGAACGTGAGCCAGATGGGCAATTCTTCGAGAAAGTTCACGGTGCCTCCTTTTTCAAGTGAATGCAGACAAAAAAGCGGCACTGCAAATGCGGTACCGCTTTAAAACGAAGGCGGTCACAAAGGCCGCCTTCTTACGAGATCCCGTTTAGGGATCAGTCTTCCTTGAGCCCGCTGTAATCGAGGCCCGCCAGGTTGCGATAGAGCATCTGACGGAAGTTGATGTCGCGCTGTGCGCGGCCTTCGAGCTCAGCGGCCACCGCGGGGTTGGCCTTGTGCAGCGACTTGAAGCGGTTTTCGGCCGAAGCCCATTCGCCGATCGCCTTTGAAGGCTCCTTGCTGTCGAGCTGCAACGGGTTCTTGCCCTCGTAGCGCAGACGCGGATCGTAGCGGTACAGCGGCCAGGCGCCCACCTGAACGGCGAGTTCCTGATGCTTCATGCCCTGCGACATGTCGATGCCCTGGTTGATGCAGTGGCAGTAAGCGATCACCAGCGAAGGCCCGTCGTAGCTTTCGGCTTCGAGCAACGCCTTGATCGCGTGCGCGTCGTTGGCGCCCAGGGAGATCTGAGCGACGTAGACGGTGCCGTAGCTCATGGCCATCATGCCGAGATCCTTGCGGGGCACGGACTTGCCGGCGGTGGCGAACTTCGCGACAGCGCCGAGCGGGGTGGCCTTGGAGCATTGACCGCCGGTGTTCGAGTAAACGCCGGTGTCGAGGACCAGGATGTTGATGTTCTTGCCGGAAGC
>DBWM01000037.1:22838-23211 GCA_002309015.1 Myxococcales bacterium UBA1238
CGTAGGCCCAGCCGTCGCCGCCGATGCTCCAGATCGAGCGCTTGACCAGGTTGCCCGCCAGGGTGGTGAGCTGAGTCGCGTCGTCGCTCTTGATGGTGGCGAGTTTGTCGAGCAGCTTGACCACGCGCGCGCGCTGTTCGGCGATGCCCGCTTCGGTGCTCTGATCGGCGTTCAAAATGTCGGCCACCAGATCGGCGCCGATTTCGCCTTCGAGCTTCTTCAAAAGTTCCTTGGCAAAGCCGGTGTGCTTGTCGACGGTGAGGCGGTAACCCAAACCGAACTCGGCGGCGTCTTCAAACAGCGAGTTGTTCCAGGCAGGACCGCGGCCTTCGGCGTTCTTGGCCCAGGGGGTGGTGGGCAGGTTGCCGCCGTA
>DBWM01000037.1:23259-132248 GCA_002309015.1 Myxococcales bacterium UBA1238
CGTAAGGCGTCTCGCCGCAGCCCGCGCAGGCACCGCTGTACTCGAAGAGCGGACGCAGGAACTGCACGCCCTTGACGGTGTTGATCTTGAGCTGATTGCGGTCGACTTCGGGCAGCTTCATGAAGAAGTCGAAGTCCTTGGCCAACTCGGCGCGCTTGTGCGAGGTGTTGACCATGGTGATCGCCTTTTCCTTGGCGGGGCAGCGCTCGACGCAGAGGCCGCAGCCGGTGCAGTCCTGAGCGGAGATCTGCAGCGTGTACTCAAAGCCAGGGAATTCCTTGGTCTTGTAAGCGGTGTGCTGGAAGGTCGCGGGGGCGTCCTTGAGCAGCGCGGGATCGTAAGCCTTGCCGCGGATGCAGGCGTGGGGGCAGACCATCGCGCATTTACCGCACTGGATGCATTTCGCGGGATCCCAGACCGGCGTCTCGATGGCGATGTCGCGCTTCTCGTACTGCGTGGTGGCGGTGGGGAAGGTGCCGTCGGCGGGCATGTCGCTCACCTTGAGGCTCTCGCCTTCGCTCGAGATCATCTTGCCGAGCACGTGCTTGACGAATTCGGGCGCGAATTCGGGGACGGCGGGACGGCGGGTGATGTTGCCGGTGGCCTCTGCGGGGATCTTGACTTCGTGCAGGTTCGCCAGCGAAGCGTCGACGGCGGCGAAGTTCTTCTGAACGACCTCTTCACCCTTCTTGCTGTAGGACTTGCGGATGGCGGCCTTGATGTAGCCGATCGCCTCGTCGCGGGGCAAAACGCCCGAGATGCCGAAGAAGCAGGCCTGCATGACGGTGTTGATGCGCACGCCCATGCCGGTCTCCTTGGCGACCTTGTAAGCGTCGATCACGTAAAGCTTGATGTGCTTTGCGATGATCTGTTCCTGCATCTTGCGGGGCAGCTTGGCGAAGACTTCCTCGGGGCTCTCCTGGGTGTTGAGCAGGAATACCGCGTTGTCCTTGGCCATTTCGAGCATCTCGTATTTTTCAACGAAGACGGTCTGGTGGCAGGCGACGAAATCGGCGCGGTCGATGCAGTAGGTGGAGTGGATCGGCTTCTTGCCAAAGCGCAGGTGGCTGACGGTGATCGCGCCGGCCTTCTTGGAGTCGTAGACGAAGTAGCCCTGGCAGTAGTTGTCGGTGTGGTTGCCGATGATCTTGATCGAGTTCTTGTTGGCGCCCACGGTGCCGTCGGAGCCCAGACCGAAGAACAGGCCGCAGAAGGTGCTGCCGTCGTCGGTGGTGAAGCTGGGATCGTAATCGAGGCTCAGGTGGGTGACGTCGTCGTCGATACCGATCGAGAAATGATGCTTCGGGTTGTCGAGCTTGAGGTTGTCGAGGACGCCCTTGACCATCGCGGGGGTGAATTCCTTGGAGGAGAGACCGTAACGGCCGCCCACCAGGCGGGGACGCATGTCGAACTTCGCGTAACCTTCGGCGTAGGCTTCTTCGATCGCGGTGACGCAGTCGAGGTAGAGCGGTTCGCCCACGGCGCCGGGTTCCTTGGTGCGGTCGAGGACGGCGATCTTCTTGACGGTCTTCGGCAGGGATTCGACGAAGGCGCGGACGGCGAAGGGGCGATACAGGCGCACGCGCACCAGACCGACCTTTTCACCCATCGAGTTCAGCTTGTGAACCGCTTCTTCAGCCGCTTCAGCGCCGGAGCCCATGAGCACGATCACGCGATCGGCATCGGGCGCGCCGCAGTAATCGAACAGGTGATACTGACGGCCGACGATCTTGGCGAACTTGTCCATCTGCTTCTGGACGATGCCGGGGACCGCGTCGTAGTACTTGTTGCAGCCTTCGCGGGACTGGAAGAAGGTGTCGGGGTTTTGGGCGGTACCGCGGAGCAGGGGCTTGTCGGGGTTGAGCGCGCGGGCGCGGTGCGCCAGAACGAGCTCGTCGCTGATCATCGCGCGGATGTCGTCGTCCGAAAGGCGCTCGACCTTCTGAATCTCGTGAGAAGTGCGGAAACCATCAAAGAAATGGATGAACGGAACGCGCGCTTCGAGGGTGGAAGCCTGCGCGATCAGGGCCATGTCGCCCACTTCCTGAACGCAGCCGGAGGCGAGCATCGCCCAGCCGGTGGTGCGGCAGGCGTTGATGTCGCTGTGATCGCCGAAGATGGAGAGCGCGTGGGTCGCGATGCAGCGGGCGGTGACGTGGAAGACGGTGCTGGTGAGTTCGCCGGCGATCTTGAACATCGTCGGGATCATCAAAAGCAAGCCCTGAGAAGCGGTGAAGGTGGTCGTCAGAGCGCCGGTCTGAAGCGCGCCGTGAACTGCAGCCGCCGCGCCGCCTTCGCTCTGCATTTCTTGAACGGCAGGCACCGTGCCCCAAATGTTGGTCATTCCCTTGGAAGACCATTCATCCGCCCATTCACCCATGGTGGAAGAAGGGGTAATCGGGTAAATCGCGCAAACCTCGTTGGTCTTATGCGCAATGTGAGCAGCAGCTTCGTTGCCATCGATGGTGACGAATTCGCGAGCCATGGAAACTCCTCAAAATGAATGGGACAACAAGTCCCCGACCCAGAAAAGGGGCGCAGTGTACGCCTAAACGGCTGCAAACGCATCCTAAAACCGCTTTCTCTCGGAAGCGGTTTGTATCCAACGCCTTGCGGCCACCCCCATCGATTCCCGGCGCCGCAGTTTCGAGACCCTCGGGACGCTCATGGAAAGACCGTCCAAACCCATCCCGACCCTCGGGTCACCCCTATTTTTTGCAGCGCCATGCAATCCCGACGCTCGGGTCGGGGCATCTTTTTTCTGTCCAATGCAATCCCGAACGTCGGGAAACCTTTGGATGACCCGTCCAAACCCATCCCGAGGCTCGGGTCCGCCCGACTTTTTGCAGCGCCATGCAATTCCGATGCTCGGGACGCACTCGTTTTTTGCAGAAACAATGCAACATGAGCCTCGGGAATCCTCTGCGCAGGGCCGCCGCTCCGCGCCGCCTCAAAAATCTTCTAGCGTGCATCCCGCACAAAGCGTACTGTTTGCCGTCACTGTCGGCAGAAAAGGATCAAAATGACCAACGCCCTTTTTAACGAAATCCTCGGACGCGCTCTCGTCGACGTCGATTTTCAAAAGCGGCTCCTCGACAATCCCGAAAAAGCGCTGCGCGACGAAGGCATCGAACCCACAGAAGATCTGATCGCCCAGCTGAAGCAGCTCGACGCCAAAAAGATGCAAAGCGCCATGCGCATGCTCGAACGCCGCTTTTTTGCGAGCGCCAAAACCAAGTAACCGTTCCCCCAAAAGAATCCCATGTCCGACGCTTTTCAAAATTGCGCGCTCACCTGGAAGGAACGCCTCAACTGGCGCGTCATGCGCGCGGTCAACGAATCGCCGCTGTTCAAGCGCTTTTCGGTGTTTCAGAACGATCTCTTTCAACGCCGCTTTGTGCGCCTCTCCGAAGGCAACAACCGATACACCGAAGGTTTTGAGCATCTGCCCCAGGGGCAATCCTTTATTCTCGCCGCCAACCACCGCACGCTGTTCGACTTTTATGTGGTGGCCGAGCGCATCTGGCCCCGGTTTCCCGAGCCGCCCGAACTCTGCTGCCCCGTCAAGGCGAGCTTCTGGTACGAAACCTTAAGCGGACTCCTTTTAAATCTGACGGTCTGCGGCGGCGCCATGTATCCGCCCATCTTCCGCAAAGACGATCACCGCGCCCTCAACCGCCAGTCGGTGGACTGCATGGTCCAGGCGCTCCGGCGCAACGATCGCACGATCCTCGCGATCCATCCCGAAGGCAAACGCAACCAGAACGGCGATCCTTACGAACTGCTGCCGCCCAAACCCGGCATCGGCCATATCGCCCTGCGCTCCCATGCGCCCATCGTGCCCTGCTTTGTGGCGGGCTTAAAAGACAGCTACCCAAAGGTGCTGCGCAACGCCCTCAATCCCCATGCCGATCCGATCCGCGTCTTCATCGGCGCCCCCGTCGACTACAGCGATCTCTGCTGCGAGAGCGACGATCCCAAACTGCGCTCCGCCGCCGCCCACCAAATCGCAGAGCGCGTCATGCAGGCGATCGCCGCCCAGGGGGAACGCGACCGCGCCTTTATGAATGAGCGCCAAAAAGGATCCCGGTTTTGAAGTCCAAGCGCCTGCATCGCCTGTTTCAGTCTGCGCTTCGCATCCTGCGGAGCATCGTGCGCGCCTGGCCCTTTACCGCCCTCGGTCATTTTTTGTTCCTGGCGGCCCTCGGACTCTATTTCTATTACGGCCGTGCCCAGTCGGACTTCGTGTTTCACAGCGTCAGCTTTCTCATCTTTGGGCTCGAGATCCTGGCGCTCGCGGCGGTCTTTCTGGGGCTCCTCTACCTGCGGTATGTGGCCCGGCATCTCACTTTTGAAGGCGATCCCGAAGAAGCGCGCACCCTCGATGCGGGCAGCCATCAGGATTTGGGCCTGCGGCTGCCGAGCTTTCGCTTCATCCCCATCATCGATTACAGATTGCGCTGGCGCAGCCCCGATCGCGTGCAGGTGACGCTGCAGAGAACAGAATCCGGGCGGCTGCGGGAACAGGTGCGCTTTCTCGAACGCGGCCGCTTCAGCCAAATCGAGCGCTACATCGAAGTCTCCGACATCTTCGGCCTGGTCACCACCGGGTTTTCGTTTACGCGCCCGGCCTCGCTCTGCGTGCAACCCGCTCCCGTTCTGGCCGAAGCCTTCTGCGATCTGCGCCAGACTTCGGGCGAAGGCTTCTCGCACCCTTTGGGCAACCCCACCGGCGATCGCGTCGAAATGCGCCGCTACTGCGACGGCGATCCGCTCCGATTCGTGATCTGGAAGGCTTACGCGCGCACCCGGCGCCTTTTGGTCCGCACGCCCGAACGCGCACTCAACCCCGAACCGAGCGCCATCGGCTGCTTTGTGGCCGGTGAAGGCGACGAACCCTCAGCCTCCACCGCGCGCATGCTCCTCTCGAGCGAACTTTACGGCGAAAACTTCGTGTTTCTGGCCACCGGCGCCCAGCAACCCGCCGAAAACCCCAGAGACGCCCTGCGCGATCTCATCGATTCCGTACAACACCGCGAGCACGGCGCCCTCGATCTCCATTCCCTCACCGCGAGCCTCCCCGAGCATCGCCTCGAAAACTGCGTGATCTTCGTGCCCGAGCGACTGGGCCACTGGCTTGAACCCCTGCGCGCGTTTGTGGCCCGCCTGCGCCGCCCGCCGTTGCTGCTTTTAACAACCGATCAGAGCCCCGAAAAACCGCTGCATCAAAGCCGCTGGCAGCGCCTCATGAAATCATCCCCTTCAAAAAGCCTTGAGATCTTAAAAACGTACGATGCGTTAAAAACGATGGGCGTCCATGTGCGACTGCTGCATCTGCCTACGGGCCGCTGGCTCACCCCCCAGGATCTGGAGGCCTGGCGATGACCGAAACCCTGCCTGAAGCCCGATGGGAAGTCTTGTTAAAAGCGCTCCTGCTCGCCTGCGGAGGCATCTTTGCGAGCTGGAAACTCACGCCCTTTGAAGACAGCGTCGTCCTCTTTTTCTGCGCCCTCTTCAGCGCTTACGCTGCAAGAAAAGCCTGGCTCTGGCCCATCCGCTTTGGACGCGGAATCCTGCTCGGCGTTTTCTGCGCGATTCTGGCCCTCTTTTTGAGCGCTGCCTTGCGAAGATTCGCCCTTTTGCCCATCAGCGCCAAATCCACCCTTTTGGTTTCTGAAGCCCTCTCGGTAGGCGGCATCGCCTTTGGCACATTGTTCATCCTTCGGCTCTGCGCCCAGCGCTGGCGTCCCTGCGCCGCCCTCGAGATGATGCTCGTCACCGCAGCTGTGGCGTATTTCTTTAAAGAGCACCGATCGCTTCACCTCGATCAACCGCGCGCCTTTGCGGATTGGGCGCTCACGCAAGGCATTGATCCACAAGACATTTTGCGCGTCATCGGTATCGTCGCCGCCTTCATTGCGAGCGTCCTTCTGATCCGCACCGAGCGCAAAGGCAAACTCGCCCTCACCCTGCTCTGCCTGCTCTCCATCGCCGCCGCCGTCTACTGGTTCCCCGGAGCGCGCCGCTTAATGCCCAAAGTCGAAACGGGCCTCGGCCTCACCAGCGACGAGCAGGATCCCAGCGAACAACCACAAAACGACCAGTCCCAGGGCGGAAACAACGACGACGAAAGCGGCAAATCACACCAAAAGCACCAGAACGACCACAACAGCCGCACGCCGCCTCAGCCGCCGCCTTTGCCCATCGCGGTGGCCCTGATGCACGACGATTTTACGCCCCCAAGCGGACTCCTCTATTTTCGGCAGCAGGTGCTCTCTTATTACGACGGCAACCACCTGGTGGCCGATACCAGCGGGCAGTTTGATCGCGATGTGATCGGGCAATTTCCCACGGATCAGCCCATCGACGCGGCGCCCACGCAGCAGATCGAGTTTTTCACCCAGGTGCCCACCTCCATGTATCTTTTGGTGGATCACCCGCAGCCTTTCGCGCTCTCTTCATCGGTGCGCCTGGAGCCTCTGCAGAATCCCGATCCCCGCCGCTTTGTGGCCGCCTATTCGGCGGTTTCCTATGTATTTTCGCTGCCTCTGACGCGACTGTCCGGGCGCGGTTCGATCCCGCAGGAATGGACCGAAGAGGAACGCAACCATTACCTCGCCATCCCCGAAGATCCGCGCTATTCCGCGCTCTCCAACGAGATCGTGCGCGAACTCGATCCCCGCTTTGTGGGCGATCCCATCATCACCGCGCTCACCCTCAAAAACTGGCTTGAACACGAAGGTTTTTACACGCGCAAGGTGCAATACAGCGACATCGAAGATCCCACCGCCGCCTTTTTGTTCGGCAACCGCCGGGGTTACTGCGTCCATTTTGCCCACGCGATGGTCCATCTTTTGAGATCTCAGGGGATCGCAGCGCGCGTAGCTCTCGGTTACGCCGTAGACAGCCGCACGCGCGGCGATGGATCCACCGTCGTCATCCTCGCCGATCGCGCTCACGCCTGGCCCGAAATCTACGTGGAGGGCGCAGGCTGGATCACCTTCGACGTCTTCCCCGAGCGATCCGACGAGCTGCCCCAGGCCACCGTCGCCCAATCCCTCGAAAGCCTCCTCGGCGAGCTCGCGCGCAACGACAAAAGCGGAGGCCGGCGCCCCAACGTCAAAGGTCCGCCCTTCGAGATGCCCTGGACCGCCATCGGAATCTGCTTACTTTCTGCGGGGTTACTCTTTGTTTTGCTGGGTTACGGCATCAAGATTGGCCGCGCCCTTTTGCCTCAGATGGCCGCCCCGGAGCAGCGCGTCCGCCTGGCTTATCGCGCAACCCTCGATCGCCTGGGCGAACTTCAGCTCGGCCGCAGACCAGGCGAACAGCGTTCCGCCCATGCCGACCGAATTTCAATTACGGTGCCTCATTTTACGAAGCTGACGCAGATCTTTTTACAACAGGTTTTCGGACGTCCCCAAAGCGATCCGCCGCAGGTGGCTGCGCTCTGCCGTCAAATCCGGCAGGATCTGAAAGCCCGGATTCCCTTCCTCCGTCGCCTGTGGGGCCTGCTGAACCCCTGGAGCTGGTGGAGCACGCGTTAACGCCCCCATGGAGTTTACGATGAACAATCCCGAAATCGATGCCGCTCTCCAAAGCGCCCGCGATGTGGCCAGCATCATCCAAAAACGCATCCGGCGCGACGTCATGGGCCGCGACGACGTGATCGAACAGGTGATCATCGCCCTGCTCGCCGACGGTCACGTGCTGCTTGAAGACTACCCCGGATCGGGAAAAACCACGCTCGCCAAAGCACTTGGCGAAGCCATCAGCAGCCAGACGGCCGAGGAATCCCAGGAGCTCCCCGATTTCCGCCGCATCCAGTTCACGCCCGACATGCTCCCCTCCGACATCACCGGCGTGATGATCTTCAATACCGAGACCAACAGCTTCCATTTCAGGCGCGGCCCCATCTTTGCCTGCATCGTCCTCGGCGACGAGATCAACCGCACCACCCCCAAAGTTCAGGCCGCCCTCCTCGAAGCGATGGCCGAAAAGCAGGTCACCGTAGACGAGCGCACCTGGAAGCTGAACGATCTCTTCTTCGTGATCGCCACCCAAAACCCCCTCGATCAGATCGGCACCTATCCCCTGCCCGTGGCCCAGCTCGACCGGTTTTTGTTTAAAATCCGCATGCATCACATCGATCGGGTCTCCGAGCTCGAGGTGCTCCAAACCTGGGGTCTGCCCAAAACGCGGGAGGAGTTGCCCAAAGCGAGCCGGCAGCAGGTGCTCTCCGCGCGCCAGGTGGTCCGCCAGAATATTTTCGTCTCGGAGCCCATTCAGGAAGCGCTCATCGATCTGGCCCAGGCGCTGCGCAGCGATCACCGCTGTTCCCAGGGGATTTCGACCCGTTCGCTGGTTCAGGCGATCCCCGCATTGCAGGCGCGCGCGCTGCTTCAAAACCGCGATTTTGTGGAACCCGAAGATCTGGAAGCGCTGGCGGTGCCCATCTTCCAGCACCGCATCGTGGTCGCTCCAGGTGCCGGAGATCCCTCAGAAATCGTCTCGCAAGCCCTGGTTGAACCGCTCGAACATCTTCAAAAGAGGTCGCTCCAGCGATGAGCTTTTTGCGCCGCTTTGGGATCCTCCTTGCACTCGCATACCAGAGCCTTTGCACGCCCGTTTTTGCCTTAGAAAATGGGTACTCAGGCACAGAAGACGAGCGCGCTGCCAAGCAAGCCCTCGACGAGTCCAAATATATTCGCGCCCGCGAGCTGGCCCAGAAGATCCTCGATAAAGGCCCCTCGATCATCGCCACCTTTGTGCTGAGCGAGGTTCACGCCGAATTTGAAGGCAATCTCGCCCGCGCCCTCTTTCTCATCCGCAAGGCGCGCGACGATTTTTATACCGCTTTTGGCCCCAACCCCAACGACGTGGAGCAGCGCCTCTGGCTCCGGCAAATCCTTCAGACCGAAGCCAATATTTTGGGCGCGATGGACAGCCGCGAAGAACAACTCGTTGTTTTAAAACAACTTTTCGATTTTACTCAAAGCAATCAGCATCGGGTGACCCAGATTTGGCCTCTGGTCAAACTCCGCCGGTTCGAAGAAGCGCGCACCCTGGGCAAGGAGTTGATCTCCGATCCCGATTACCTCGTGAGACTGACCGCTTACAACAGCCTCATGGCCGTAGAGGACGAAGCGCGCAAGCGCAGAGCGGGTTACGACTGGGGCATCGCCGGCCGGCAGCTCACTCAGGGCCAATCCTGCGTCATTTCCATGAATCTCGCGCTCGCCTGCCTGCAAAATTACAAGATTGCCGACGCCATCCAATACGATCTCGAGGCCATTAAAGCGCCGGATTTTGATTGTTCCACGCACCCTTACGCGCAAATCAGCGGCACATATCTGCTTCAGGGCGAGTTTCAGCAGAGCATCTCTTCCCTGCTCTCTCTCCGCAAAATCCCGCGCATCGGCATTCAGCGCGTTCAAAGCGAGATGACCATCCGCGGCCGCCTGGTCGAAACCCTTTACGCCCTCAATCAAATCCCCGCCGCCCTCGACCGCTCGCGCCAGATCGCCGCAAACACCGACCGCACGGGCTCCACCAGCGCCTCCACCGAAAACTACCGCCTGCGCGATCTCGTCATCCACTGGCTGATCCTCTCAGCCCAAATCGAACGCAGCTCCGAACGCCTGAGCGCCCGTCCCCTGAGCGACCGCCTGCCCCTCTACAAAGAGCAGCTCGCCCTCAAGCTGGAGCGCAGCGAAACCGCCCATTTAACGCTGCCTTACATCACCTACGCCACCCTCATGACCGACATCGCGCGCGCCTATTACACCGACATCAAGCCCTGGTACATGGGACAGATGGCCGAGCTTTTGGGCTACCATATTTTTGAGCAGATCATCGAAGAAGCGCGCGCCCTGGAGACCGACGAGATTGAGACCGGAAACGCTTACTACGACGCTTATTTAGGCGAACTCCGGTGGCGGCAGGGGAAGGATGAGGAAGCCCTGAGTCTGGCCGAAAAAGCGCTCGCGGCGCTGCCCCAGCAGGAACGCCTCTTCAGAGCCCGCATCGAAGCCTGGAAGGCCGATACGCTCTGGCGACAAGGTCAGCCGGAAGCCGCAATCCCGCTCTACAGCCATGTCTTTGAGCAATTTCCGACCGCATTTCGCATCCTTGGACTCCGCGTTCCCATACAGATCGAGACCGACGGCGGCCCCACGGGCGAGCTGATCGCCGAACGCCTTCAGGATTCCCCCCGCATTTACCCCACGGACGGCGCCTTTAAGCTCCAAATCGACGCCCAAAGCGAGCGCATCTCCCTGTGCCTCTTTTATCCGAGCGGCCGCAGGCTCTCCTGTGTTGAAACCAAACTCTCTGATTTGGAAGAAGAAAATCTCAGCGAAGAAGCCTTCCTGGCCCACGCCATCGACCGCTTTCACGACCACGCCTTCGCACCATTGGTCGATTTGACCCAAAGCGATCTGCACAGCCTCGACGGCCGCCCCGTTCAGGTGGACGCTGCCACAGCGATCGAAGATCTGCTGGGCGAAAAGAAGGAGAAAAAACATTGAGATTTCATCAGGTTATCTTCAGTTTTCTCTCTTTTTTGGCTTGCCTCGATCCCTCGTATTCAGAAGAGTTGCCCAAAGACAGGGCGAGCTGCATCGCTCAAAAAGGCACCTGGCGCCGCAGCGGCAGGCTCACCCAGGGCTGCCTCATCAACGGCAAAAGATGGGGCCTCTGGATCGTCGAACCCAATGAGCTCCATCACGCCCTCCTCACTTACGCAGACGGCCAGCTTCAGGGCCCGTTCCAAACCTTTTACGACGAGAAAAGCATCCAGCTCGAAGGGCAGTTCGATCAGGGCGAGCTCCAAGGACCCGTCACCCGCTATGACCAGAGCGGATTTAAAATCGAAGAAATCAGCTACGATCACGGCAAGATGCATGGTCCCGTAACCTCCTGGTACAGCAACTGTTTTCGCAAACAGAAGGGGCAATACGAGCAGGATTTAAAGACCGGCCACTGGACCCAGTGGAACTTCACGGGGCGCCTCTCCTCGGAGGGCGATTACACAAAGGGACTCAAAACCGGCATCTGGAGCGAATACGATCGGGAAGGCCATCTCCAAAGGCGCGGTCCAATGGTGCAGGACAAGGAGGAGGGCGAATGGGAATTCTGGGATGCCCAGGGCCAGAGCTGGTTCAAAAAATCTTATAAAAACGGAGAGTTACAAGGAGAGGCGCCCGAAGCCTGCCGCCAGAAACAAGGGGAATGGATCATCGATTACGTCTCCCGCGAGCAGGGCTGCATGGTCGACGACTCCAAAGAAGGCCTGTGGCAGGGCGATTATCCCGGCGGCGCCCTGTACTGGACCGGCACCTACAAGCAAAACCGCCGAAACGGCATGTTTACCTACCGCCATCAAAACGGCCAGATTCTGGTCGATGGCCAGTGGAAAGACGACATCCCCGCAGGCGCGTTCGTTTACCGCGATGCCCAGAGCAAACTCCTTGCCAGCATCGAAATCATTCAGGGCACAGGCGATTGGGAAGAATGGAATTCTCAAGGAAAACGCGTAGTTGCAGGCCGATACGAGAACGGCAAGCGCAAAGGAGAATGGCATTTTGCCTATGACAACGGGCAGCCCAAAGAGGATCTGACCTATGACGGCGTGCGCGAAGGCCCCGCCCGCGGCTTCTTCGAAACCGGCGAACTCAAATACAAGGGCGCTTATCACAACGATTTTCGCAGCGGTCACTGGGTGGCTTACTACATGAACGGCCGCGTCGCATGGGAAGGCGATTTTAAAGGCGGACAGCGGGTGGGCGACTGGGTCATGCGCTCCTGGACCGGCGAACGCACCGCTCAGGGCCGCTTTGAAAACGACAATCGCACAGGCAACTGGCAGGAATGGTACGAAAACGGCAAGCCCTCGGGCAGCGGCTCATACAAAGATGACGAGCGCGAAGGCGAATGGCAGCTCTATTGGTCTTCAGGCGAATTCTGGAAAAAAGCCGAATACATCTCAGGCATTGAGCAAAACTCCAGATATGTGGAATGCCTCGAGCGCCACGGCGAATGGATCGAGGATCCCGAAGAGCGCAAGGTGGGTTGCCGCGTATGCCGCCCCCTCGAAAACGGCGACATCGAACTTTTGAACGACGGCGAATGGCGCTGGTGGCATCCCAACGGAAATCTCGAAAAAACGGGCAGTTACAGCCTGGGCGAGCCCTCGGGACATTGGAATTATTACTACGACAACGGCCAGATCCGCCTCTCGGGCGATTACCAAAACGGCATCGAAGAGGGACGCTGGGAAGGTCATTACAAGGACGGCGACAAGCGTTTTTCGGGCGAATATGTAAAAGGTCGCAAGCAGGGCCAATGGAACACCTGGTACGACGTCCTCGGCGAGCTTCAAACCCAGGGCGATTACCAAAACGACCAAAAACTGGGCCCCTGGCGCAGTTTCTATCCCAACGGCCATCTCAAGGAAGAAGGCCAGTACGCCTACCTTTCAGAGCCTCCAGAAAGGGCCACACCTCTCGGCAAAATTCAGGCGCAATTCCGCAATATCGTTAAGAAAACGATGCATACGCTGACCAGCGCTCCAGACGGGTTATGGAAACAGTATTACGAAAGCGGCCATCTCAAGAGCGAAGGCAGCTACCGCCAGGGCAAGCGCGACGGCCTCTGGCGTTTCTGGCACGACGATCAAACCCTCTGGCGCGAAATCCAGTATCAGGACGGCCAGGAACAGCCCCACCCCACCCCAACTCCGCCTCGCAACCGGCCCTGAAAACAGCACAAACAAATTTATTTTGAACTCTAAGCGGTGACATTGCTTCACAGATCTGGCGTTTTCAATCAAAGATCGCTATGAACGCGCCTCTTTAAAGAACGGAGCGCCCATGAAAATTCTGATGGTTGTTTCTGAAGCGGTCCCCTTTGCAAAAACAGGTGGATTGGCCGATGTTGGCGGCACTTTACCGAGATTTTTACGCCGTCTCGGGCATGATGTGCGCATCGTCTTACCGCATTATCGTGCCATCGATCTTTCGCTCGGGCATTTTCACAGGCTGCCTGGCCCCTTAAAGGTGCCCATGGGCATCATCGGGGAGCTCTCGGCGGGCGTGCTCGAAGGGCGCCTGCCGACCAGNNCCCAGCCGCGCAGACGAATCCGTTCCCATCTATCTGATTGAATATAATCAGTATTTCGACCGCGACGGCATTTATAACGATGCCGGGGGCAACGGTTTTCTCGACAACGACAACCGCTTCGTATTCCTCTCCCGGGCGGCGCTGGAACTCTGTAAAAAGATCGATTTTGCGCCCGACGTAGTCCACGCCAACGACTGGCCGACCGCCATCTGCCCCGTCTTCCTCGAAACCCTCTACCGCCAGGATCCCTACCTCAGCCAAACCGCAAGCGTGCTGACCATCCACAACATGAATTACCAGGGCCGCTTTTATTCGGGCCTGATGGATGTGCTGGGCGTGGGCTGGATGCATTTTAATATGCACGGTCTCGAATGGAACGGGATGACCAACCTGCTCAAGGGCGGCATCTATTACGCGACCCTCTTAAACGCCGTAAGTCCCCGATATGCTTACGAAATCACAACTCCAGAATTTGGATGCGGCCTGGAAGACGTGATTCGGGAGCGCAGCGGCGATCTGCGCGGCATCTTAAACGGCGTAGACGAGATCGAATGGAACCCGCGCTGCGATCCGCACATCATCTCGACTTACCACCCCCTGAACCTGCGCGGAAAAGCCAAGTGCAAAGCGGACTTACAGCGTTCTTTGGGACTACCCGAACGCGATGTGCCGCTCTTCGGGGTGATCTCGCGCCTGGTCCATCAAAAGGGCCTCGACGTGCTCGCGGGCGTGCTCGAACAAATGCTGCAGTGGGAAGTGCAATTCGTGTTGCTCGGCAGCGGTGAACCCTGGGCGCAGGATTTCTTCAGCCAGATCGCCCGGCGCTATCCGGAACGCTTTGCCTGCCGCATCGGCTACGACGAAGCCCTCGCTCACCGCATCGAGGCGGGCGCCGACTTCTTCGTAATGCCTTCGCGCTTCGAGCCCTGCGGCTTAAATCAGCTCTACAGCCTGGCTTACGGCACCCTGCCCATCGTTCACGCGGTGGGCGGCCTCGACGACACGGTGATCAACTTCGATCAGCAAAACAACCGGGGCACCGGGTTCAAGTTTTACGATCTCACCGAAAGGGCGCTGCTCGACACCCTGGGATGGGCCACCAGTGTTTGGTATAACCATCGGGAATCATTCGAGAAAATGCAGCGTCGCGCGATGACCGAGCATTTCAGCTGGAGCAATGCAGCCCTCGCTTACGCGCAGCTCTACGCCGACGCGATCGCCAAAAAGCGAGGCCTGCCTCCCAACAGCATCCCGGCGGTCGAAACGCCCGTCAGAGTCTCGATACAGCCTTCGGCCATTTTGGATGAAGACGAGGAGTCGTCTCTGCCGCCCGCCTCCATCCCGCCACAAAACGCCGCTTACCCCAATCCTTTTGCGCCGAAAGCGTAACGCCCATCAATGAAACCGGAAGTCCTCGCGCCTGCGGGCGATTTGGAGACCTTGCGGGTGGCCCTCGCAGCGGGTGCCGATGCGGTCTACTGCGGCCTGGCCGAAGGGTTCAATGCGCGCGCCAAAACGGCAGGCATCCCCATCGAAGATCTGTCAGCGGTGGCCCGCGAAGTGCATCTTGCAAATGCGCGGATTTACATCACTTTTAACACGCTCATCGAAGAAAACGAGCTCGATCGCGCAGCCCGTCTGATCGCTCAGATCGCCCGGGCCGGAGCGGACGCGATCATCGTTCAGGACTGGGCGGTGGCCCTTTGCGCCCGTTCCATTTGCCCCGATCTCGCGCTGCACGCGAGCACGCAGATGACGCTGACCAGCCCGGAAGCGGTCAAACAAGCCGAAATCTTTGGATTTTCACGCGTCGTCGCTCCCAGGGAACTGACATCCAAAGAGCTTTTAAAGTTTACCCAATCGACGCCCCTTGAGGTGGAAGCCTTCGTGCACGGCGCCCTCTGCATCTCGTGGAGCGGTCAATGCAACGCGAGCGAAAACTTAGGCGGCGGATCCGCGAACCGGGGCACCTGCAGCCAGCCCTGCCGCATGCCTTACCGCCTTTGGATAGACGAACAGCTCTGCCCTCTGCCGCATCAGGCCTACCTGCTCTCGCCCCGCGATCAATGCCTGGTGGACGCCGCGAATTTTGAACAGATGGGCATCGCTTCGCTCAAGATTGAAGGCCGCTTAAAGAGCCCCGCATATGTCGCATCTACCGTCCGGATGTGGCGGAAACGCATTGATGGACAAGAAGTTACGGCTCGCGACAAGGCGCTCTCAGCTCTCGCGTTTTCGCGCAGCGCGAAGCTCGGTTTCTTTGGAGGCATCGACCATCAGGATCTCATTTTAGGCCGCTCGCCCGCCCACCGGGGCCTCTATTGCGGTCAGATTCTGCGCATTCAGGGCCGCACCATCGAGCTCAAACCGGCTCCGAATGCACCGGCGCTCTCACCCGGACAAGGGGTCGCCTTTGAAGCGGATCACCCGAGCGAAGAACTGGGCGGACCGCTTTTTGGCGTGCAGCAAAAAGACGCTCAGCTCACCCTCGATATGGGCGCAATGTTTAAGAATTCCAATCAGTTGCGCGTGGGACAGAGGGTTTATTTAACGAGCGATCCCGAGGTTCAGAAGCAGATTCGCAGATTGCAGCCTCCAAATCAGCGGCTGGCNNGGTTGGACGCGCGGGCCAGCCGCTCCTGATAAAAGCCCAAAGCCAGGATGTAACTCTTCAGATTCAAAGCGAAAATCTTCTTGAACAGGCTCACGGCGGGGAGGGTCTGACGGAGGATCTGCTCATTCAAAAGCTTTGCGCCCTTGGAGGGACGCCCTTTGCGCTGCGCCGCTGCGAGATCGATCTCGAACCGGGTCTGCATCTCCCCGTCTCGATGCTCAAAGCCCTGAGGCGACAGCTGGTTTCGGCGCTTTCGGAACGCATCGCAGCGATGGCTCAGAACCCTGCCGACGAAACCCAGCCATGGATCCCCTCCATCGAGCCTGCGGCAGAAAAGCCCCTCGAACTCTTTGTGCTCTGCCGCAACCTGGATCAGCTCAAAGCCGTTTTATCGTTTTATTCCAATGGTTTATGCATCACTCCCGAGCTCGATTTTGCAACTTCGGGTGAGCTTCAGGAAGCCTGTAACTGGCTTCAGAACTGCGACAGAACCGCACTCTACGCCTTGCCGCGCATCCATCTTGCAGGGGAAGATCCGCTCGGTTTCTATCGCAAAAAGATGCCTATCCACGGATTTTTATTGCGGAATTTGGGCGCACTCGAAGCGGCAGAAGAGACTGGGCTTGCGATCCACGGCGATCCCTGCCTGAACGTGCGCAACCGGGCGAGCGCCGCGTTTTATTTAAACGCGGGTCTGCTCACCGTAGAAGGCGCCAACATTCTCGAAATTCCTGTGCAAAATCAAAGGGTTACCTTATACCGAAAACCGCCGCTCTTCCATATGCGCCATTGCCTCTTTGCGCAGCATCTGGGCCGTCCCCGCGGCTGCGGGCAGGCCTGCCAAAGCCACAGCCTCAAACTGGAAGATCACCGCGGCCAACATCACCGACTGCTGCCGGGCCCCCATTGCCGAAACACGATCTATCGGGAATCCCCCGAAACTTTTGATGCTCATCTGGCGATTTTAAAGGGGATTCGTCAGCTTCGCATCGAACTGACCGACGAAGAGGCGGTGGAAAGACTGCTCACTGAACAATGCCGTCAAATCCTGTCCCAAACGCGCTGACTGCATTGCGGCAGCGCATCGACGAGATCGACCGCGCGATCATCGCTCTCGGTCTGGAACGCCTTGAAATTGCAGAACAAATTGGGCTTCAAAAGAAAGCAGCCCAGCTGCCGTTGCGCAATGAACAGCGGGAAGCGGAGGTACTCGAAGGTTACAGGGAGGCGGGACTGGAGGCGGTGGGGCGCGCTTTGATCGATGCGGCGGTCAGACGGCAGAAAGCGAAAAACGCTTACTGAGCGGAGGGATAGAAGGTCTCGAATGAGGCGCTCAGGAGCAGGCCGTTCTGGACTTGCCATTCATCGAGCACAAAGGGAATGCGCTTGGCGTCGAGGGTGTAGTCGACCGAGAGCCATTTGGAGAGCTTGACGCCCACCTTGGCCTTAAACTCGATGTTGGTCAGCTCTAAACCTTCCAAATCATTGGGGTTATCGGCGTTGTAAACGAACGGATGCAGGATGTTCAGGCCTGCAGACCAGAAAATGTATTCGGTGGCGTGCCCTTCAACCTCAGCATCGATTTCAATACCGAGCTCCTGGGTGGATTCCAGCTTTTGGAATTCCACTGCGTCCGTATCGCCGTCATCGTTCAATGCATAGCCGTCGCGCGCCACGATCTCCTGCGCACCAGCACCCAGGGTGAAGGTGGCTTTGATCGTCTTGTTCTCTACAGGACGCGCAAAAAAGCCTGCGCTTTGGCGGAGTTGCATGGGATCAAAGGGATTTGCAAAGGTGTAGGCTTCCTCGGCTTCCAGATCGCGGGCCTTACCGGGCTGATCCGAAAACACCAGACGCGTGGGCTCTGCGTAAATCACCTGGCTCTTTAAAATCTGCGATTGCAGGCGAGCGCGGGCAAAGGGACCCATCCAGGGCAGCGAAGCGAGCGAATAAAGGTAAGAAGTGCGGAAATCCAGGTTATCGGCGGTCTTGATGAAGGCGTCGATGACCGGCGTGCGCGTCTGCTGATGGGTGATGTTGAGGCTGTTCAGCCATTCGTGGCGCCCGTGCTTGTAGTTGGCCTTGCCGTCGAACACGAGTCCCAACTGGAACGTGGTACCATCCGAAACCGCTCCCGCCACATGGCGCATATCGGTCAGCGAAGCCGAGCTGCCCAACTGAACCCCCAGATTCCATCCATCGGGCTTGGCCGCTTCGCCTTCCATGGCCGCCTTCTTGGCTTCCATTTCGGCCACAACTTCATCTTTTTTAATGAGGCCATCCTGTCCAAACGCGGTGTTGGCGGCAAGCAGCGTCAGCAAACAAAGCGAACTTTTACGCATAAGTTAAGCTCCATCAAAAGCGATAGCGGACTTTTACTGCATTTATGCAAAGAGGGCCAGAAAGGCGGGTGCATGCTGCAGCGAGGCAGCATGCAAGTAGAGGTAATTACTCCTCTTTTTCGGCCAGGATGGCGATGGCGCGGGCCCATTTGAAGAAGCGCAGGTTGGCCATCTGACCGATGGTCGAAATCTTGAAGGCTTCCTTTAAAAGTTCAGCCTGACGGGGAGAAACGCCCTGGAAAGCTTCGATGGGGGCATCGAGGAGTTCTTTGAGGGACTTGTTTTCATATTCTTTATCGAGAGCGTGATTGAGATTCATCGTTTTTGACCTTTCTACGTAACGTCCGCCCCTATCATGACCGCGTGAGCGCCTTGCGTCAAAGCAAAAAATTCATATGCTCGCCCGCCATGAGCGCGAAATGTCCAAGATGCCCCAAATGCGGCCTTCAGGCCGATCTCTGCCTCTGCAAACTGGTCCAACCCATTCACGTGCAAACGCGCGTCGTCGTCATCGCCCATTTTAAGGAGCTCGCGCGCACCAGCAACACCGGCCGGCTGGTGCCCATCTGCCTGGAACGAGGCGAACTGCGGAAGCGCGGGCTGCCCATGCAGGCGACCGATGTCTCTGGATTGATCTCCGATCGCAGTTACTGGCTGTATCCGGGAGAAGAGGCGCAGACGCTGACGCCCGAAGTCACAAAAGATGGCCCCATCACCCTCATCGTGCCCGACGGCAACTGGACGCAGGCGGGCAAGATGCGACATCGCGAACCGGAGCTCGCACATCTGCCACAACTGAAGCTTCCTCCAGGCCCCCCCTCGCGCTATCGGTTGAGAAAATCTCCCGATATTTACAGGGTTTCGACGCTTGAAGCGATCGCTAGGGCGCTCGGTATTTTAGAGGGGGAAGAAGTTCAGAAAGCGGTGGAAGCGGTGTTTGATTTGATGGTCGAGCGGACGCTCTGGACGCGGGGCAAGCTCGATGCCGACGAGGCTCAGATCCCTGAGGACGTGCGGCATCGAAGCGGATTGTGGGATGAGCTCATCGCCAAGATGCAGCAGTAACACCGGCGTCAGTCGATGGAGATCTCGATGCGGCGGGGCTTGGGGGCTGCGGCTTTGGGCAGCTGGAGCGTCAGCACACCGCGATTCATCGAGGCGTGAATCTGGTTGGCGTCGATTTCGCGGGGCACCAGGAAGCGGCGTTCATATTGCACGGCGGGCGTGATTTCCGTCGCTTCGCGGCGCGCCTTCAGCTGGATCTGACCCTTTTCGATGCTCAAATCGACCTTCGACACATCGACACCCGGCAGATCGGCGAGAAGCAGGAACGCTTCCTCAGATTCCAGGACATCGACTGCAGGTTGAACGTGATACAGCTTTTCAGTTTTTTCGGCCTTAGCAACTTGTGTTTGTGACATGATCGCATCTCCCTTCTGCTTAATGAGTCTTAATGAATCGAAACCGGAATCTGTCTCGGCAACGCAGTCTTGGCTTTCTTTAAGCGCAGGCAGAGCACACCGTTCTGCAACTTTGCAGTGACTGCGTTCTCATCGACAGAGGTCGGCAGCGAGAAGGTTCGCGTAAACTTGAACGGACGGCGCTCTGAAACCAGCACGCGCTGCCCTTCCTGAGGTTCAATCTTACGTATCGCCGAAATCGTCAGCAGATCTTCGTGCAATGTGATCTCGAGATCCTGCTCAGACACACCCGGAAGATCCGCTGTAATCACAACTTCATCTTCTGTCTCATGCATGTCAAAGCCTGTTCTCACCTGGTTGAGGCTTTGAGGCGCATGAAATGCTTGCTCCAGGCGGCGTTGAAGCTCGTCGGCCCAAGACATGGAACGATCAAAATCGTCAAAGCTGAAAAACATATGCACCTCCAATGACTATCTGTTAGTAAACGGTAACCACCCGTTCTTGCGACGGTTTTTATCACATCGTTTGGGTGGCTTCTCATCACGCCGAAAAAGATAAGGCAGAGTCTTTGAGCGTCAAGGGAGGGCAGAAATTTTTTTGCAGCTCAGCGTCGTTTTTTGCGTAAGCAGGCGGGAATCAAAAGGAATCCAAAAATCCACGGCGTTGCAGGCTGGCCGCCGACCGAACATCCGGCAGCATTTGCGGTGGGTTTAATGCGTATGAGACCTCCGTCTGTGATCTCATCCTCACTGTTTTCTGATCCGCCCTGGTTTTCGCCGTTGTTTGTATCAATGGGTTCCACTTGATGTCCATTTCCATCGAAATCTGTCGTTGAGTGTCCACCATCGCGGTTTTCTCCGGGAGATTGCCCTCCGTCATTTTCCGAAGGGTCTTTCCCGCTGTCGATCGATACATTGGCGTCGCCCGAAGGGCCATTTCCGCTGTCGATCGATACATTGGCGTCGCCCGAAGCGTCGTTTCCGCTGTCAATCGATACAATCGCGTCACCCGAAGCATCATTTCCGGCGTCAAAACCGCTTTGAGCGTCTCCGGCATCAAAATTCCCGGAGTCTTCGACCTCTGAGTCAGCCGGAACGATGATTTCCGCGTCCAGAGAGGCGTCGGGGGGTTCCGAAGCGTCATTTCCGCCGGCATCAGCGAGTTCGGAATCTGCGGGCAGCGAAGCGTCCTGCGGGGGAGCGGGACAGTCGGAGGCGTAGAGGCAATAGCGCTTGGAACCAGAGGCGCGGCAGCAGGCACCGGGCATATCGCTGCAGGCTTCAGAGCCCTCGCAGCTGCGCGTGCAGTAACCGGAGACGCAATCGGTGGCATAGAACGCGAGGTTGCACCAATGGCTGGCCGAATCGCAGGCGGCGCCCAGGCTCCCTTCGAATTCATACTCGGGGGTTCGGTTGCAGGAGGCGGAGCGCGGGGCAAAATCGACGGTCAGTTCGTAGCCGCCGGCCTTCTCGGTGCCGTTCGAAACGTAAGTATCGACGATGACGTAATAGACGCCGCAGTTGACCTCGGCGGATGTGCTGTGATCGTGGCGGGCGAGGCAATCGCGCTCGGCCAAGTTGGCGTAGATATGCACGTCGACGTCGACGCCGGTGTCTTCCTGGACCGAGGCCACCAGGGTGCCGGGCTGACTCAATTGCACACGGTAAATCTGCTCGGGTCCGGTCTCGTTCGTGTTCGGGGATGCGGCGCAGTAATCGAAGGCGCGGCTTGGGGCGCCGGAAGTATTGCCGCGTGCGCTGAAGGGGAAGCTGTTGATCGCGATGGGCTGGTCGACGGTGCCGGTGGGATCGCCTGCGGGGCCGTCTTCGATGTTGTCATAGCGCACCGACTTGTATCCGTCGACGTAACTCCAGGTCTTCGTGAAGGTGGGATGCACGTTTTTGCCGGAAGCTTCGTACATGTAGGGTGCGCCGTCGGATTTGTAATGCGAAAACAGGATCACGTGGGAGCCGGCATCGTTAAACGCATCGCCGCGGAGCATCGAGTATTTGTCGATCTCGGTTGTGATGTCGGGAATCCTCGATGTGGTGTAGCGCCCCGACCTCCAGCATTGGTTGACGAAGCCGGAGCAGTCGAGACCCGACGTGCAGCTGAGGACACCGTGACGGCTGTGGGATCCGGCGGCGTTGCCCTGGCTGATTTCTTTATCGAAGGTATGGAGCGACATCCAGCCGCCCCAGTCGTAGGGCAGGCTCATGTGATCGCCCACGATGTAATCGGAGCTGTAATTGGAAGAGCAGCTCGCCACCAGGTTTTCGGCCGAGCAATGCCACGGGTGATTGACCACCGCCTTTGCGCGCGTCATCACTTCCTGCCGGGGGATCGCCCAGACCGCAGCGGGCAGCATCAAAATCGCGAGGCCTTGAAGCGTGAAGCAAAGCGACTTCTGAAACATCACTTCCTCCTTTGCAGCAGGACGCGGCGCACCGTGAGATCGGCTTCGCGCGGCATCAGCTGATAAATCAGCGCCCCCGAAACCACCGGCACCACCGCAAACTCTGTCCGTGGCACATACCAGAGATCGCTCTCCACGGGCGCCTCATCGATCAGACGCCCAGAATCGTCGTAAAGCGCGAGCCAGCGGGCGACCTTCCCCTGGTCAAACTCGAGCATCAGCACCGCAAGATCCTGCGCCACCGGTTTTAGGAGCACCGCCGACATCAGGCGCCCGCGATCCGCCGGCAAATCGAGCACAACATGCCGCTCCTCGTCTTTTCCAAGCGGCGTCCAGAGTTCCGCACGCCCATCGGCCACCCGCGTCTGGAATCTCGCCCCCTGAGGCCCCGGAATCCCCTTTTTTTGCGTCGAAAGGAGCGATGGCCAGAGCAGGCGCAAATCTTTTGAGCCCAGACTGAACGTGTTCTGATAACTGCCCACCATCAAAAGCTCGCTGCCCTGAGGCTCCAGGCGATCGATGGCGAGCGCTTTGGGCAACTCGACCTCTTCGAGCATCTCGCCCGTCTTTTGATGCAGCGCCCAGGCCCTGTGATTGAGGAAGCTCACCGCCCAAAGGCGATCTTCCTCGAGGGCCAGGCCTTCCACCCCAGGCGGCAGCGCCAGCTGCGCCACAACCCCCTGCGGACCCACGGAGAGCGCGCGGCGATTCAGCTGATCGAGCACGAACACCGCGTTTTTGCTGGCGGCGATGGCGGTGGGCCCTTCGGGCAGCTGATCTTCGCCTCCAGGCCAGGCGGTCGCCTGCTCCCACGTCAAATGAATCTCGGCTTTTGCGCCGAGTGCCTGCATCGCGCCCGAAACGGCGGCCGCATTTTGAGCATGATCGACCGACGGCGCCTCTTCCTCACAAGAAAAGCAGCAAGCCGCTGCCACAAGTAAGAGTCGTTTCACAGAAATCCCCCCATGAAAACCTGAATCAGACTAACATGCAGGGCCTTATGCGTAAAAGAGCGCAGCGAACTCGACCAGTAAATTGCAGGATGCGTGAAAGCAGACCGAAGCGAAGAGTCCGCCCGTGGCCGAACGCATGACGCCAAAGAGCAGGCTCGGAAAGAAGACCGCAAGGCGGGCGGGATGCGGGATGGTGGCGATGTGACCCAGCGCAAAAAGCGCGCTCGTAAGCAGCAGGCTCGCGATGTTGAGTTCGATGCCCAGAATGCGGCGCTTCCGGCCCAGAATCCCGTCGAATCGCGTCTGAAGATAGCCCCGGTAAAAAACTTCCTCGGGCAAAGCGACCAGAAGCAGCTGCACCAGGATCGCGTTCAGGATCCAAAAGAAGCTGCGCTCCGCCTGATAGGGCACGACCTCCGCCTCCGACTTCGAAGCCCCGAGACGCAGCATCTGCGGATGGACGCGGAGCCCATCGATCTCCGCATCGAGCGAAATCCGCGATCCGCTCTGCCGCGCCTTCACCCTGCCCGCGTTTTGCCCCTCGATTTCGAGCGTATCGCCCAAAAGCTGCGCATGCTGCTGCCCGAAAACCGGATCCCAGTCGCCGTCGCCCCAAAAGCGCGCTTTGAGTTGCTGCCCCGGCTGCAGCCGCCAGCTCAGGCAAAACGTCTCGCGGTTTAACGAAAGGCTGATCTCGCCGGGATTTAAGGATTCCGGGGCATCTTCGAGTTCCTGCGGCCAGCGGTCGGGATGCATATGCGCAGAGCTGAACTCGCGGTTTGAAACATGGATCTGCCAGAAGTGATAGCCCGCCACGTAAGGCGGAAACACGAGGATTGCGGCGAGGGCGAAGACTTTAAAGTCGAACGCTTTAGGCTGTCTGCGCAGTCCGAATTGCAGCAGATCTTCTCCCCTTCGCTGAAGGAGTTCGAGCGGCAGATACAAAAACATCGCCGCAACCAAAGGCAGCGCGTATCCCTGAAACCAGGGCAGCGCCGATTGCAGGCGCGTGAGCACCACCGTCACCACCACCGTGACCCCGTAAACGAGGGCCGCCTCCAAACCCGGCCTGCGCGCGCGACCGTCAGACTCCGCCATCTTTCAACCTCATCTCGTCTGCCAACCTCCGAATGCCCTCGCAGGCCTTGTTCCCAAAAGCAAAGCCCGGCAGACTCGCGATCATGAAACCTCCACACGCAGAAGCGGATCAGTTTGATCCCGAGCTCTATTGCCTGCTGCACGACGGCACCGAAGGCGACATCGCGTTTTACAAACATCTTTGCAAACATCAAGCGCAGGTGTTGGAACTCGGTTGCGGGGCGGGTCGCGTCTCGATTCCCCTGGTGCGTCAGGGCAGCTTTGTGGTGGGACTCGAGCAGGATCGCGGGATGCTGCGGCTGGCGGCTCAAAAACGCGCGCAACTGCGGCAAAGCCTTCGCGAAAAGCTCGCGCTCATTCAGGGCGATATGCGGCGATTTGCCTTAAACGCGCTTTTCGATCGCATCGTGATCCCGTTCAACAGCCTCTATTGTTTAGGCGGCGAAGAACCCGTGCGCGAATGCCTCTCCTGCTGTTTTGCGCATTTAAAACCCGGCGGTCAGCTCGCCTTCGATTGCTATCCCATGTATAGAGGGGAGCCGCCGTTTGAGGCGCTGCAAGGCTGGCTGACCACCCTCAAATCCGGTCGCCAGACCTACGACGTTTACGAAAACAGCGTGCAGGATCCGGAGCGCCAGCAGTTTGCCGTCACCTACACTTACAAAGATGGCCAGAATCGCGCGTTCGCTTACACGCTGCACCATTACTACTTGTTTGTGGACCGCTTTCGCCCGCTGCTTCAGAGCGCGGGCTTTACCAGAATCCAGGAGCGTCTGGGGTTTAAAGGCCGTCAGCGCGATGGCCAGCGGGTGTGGATCGCCGAAGCGCCCCAAAAGACCTCCCAGTCACCAAAAGAAGATCCCACATGACAGAGCATGAAAAATACGCGCGCCTCGAGCGCCGGTTCGAAGGTCCCGAAATCCTGAACGATCTGCTGCGCAAATCGGGCTCGGAGCATACGGTGGACGACCTGCGCTTTGAGTTTGAAGCCGCGCTCGAGGAAGGCACGGCGCCCGGCGAGGTGATCGCGCTCCTTTGGGACGACGAGCCTCATTTTGATTCGCCCGAGATGGCGCGACGCACCTTCATGAACCTCTTTGGGCTTTACGACAGCATCGCGGCGGAGACCGGCGTCTTCGATTTGAATCCGGACGAAGAAGAGGACGATCATCGCGGGCTTTCGACGCTGCAGGTGGAGTCCCTTTGGAACCGCCTCGAAGATCTGCCGTCCAGGGATCAGAAGCGCACCTACAACCGCTTCGACAACCAATGCGCCGACATCCTGGCGTTTTTGTACGACGTCTTAAAACCGCAGGGCGATCTCGCCATCGAGACCGCAAGCGAACTCGCGTTTGAAAGCTGGTTCATTCTGAGCGAAGGCTACAAGAAGCCGCTCTCGCTGCCGGGCATCGGGTTGCTCTCGAAGCTGCATAAAACCCCCTGCGAGATGATCGAGGAGCCGGAGCCCGCGATCGCGGCGCTGGTGCATTGCACGCTCTACGAAAAAGCCGCCGACGACGAATCTCCGCTGCCCGAGGAGGCGATCGAGCCCATCGAAGCCGCGTTGCTGACGGTCCGCCGCCTGCTTCGCCCCGAGTGATCGCCGCTGTTTTCAAACATTGCGCGTCCTTAAGCCCCGCCCTTCTCCCCATCACCCGCATCCGGGGGGTGAAAGCCCTTCGATCGTGAAACATTGAAACCTGCGTAAAGTTGCCCAAAGCGTTTTTGGGGGCTAGTCTTGCGACATCTTTGGATTGCGAGCGGTCATGATTAAAACCAACCGAAAAGAATTAAGGGGGCGCTTTCCGCATACCCGCACCCACAGCCCGGCCTTCAGGGTTTGTGCTTACGGAAACAGCGATGTGGGGTTAAGGCGCGAGGCCAACGAGGATTCCTTCCTGCTTTTGCCCAAAAACGCGCTGTTCATCGTCGCCGACGGCATGGGAGGGCATGCAGGCGGGCAGGTGGCGAGCAAGCTGACGGTGCAAACGGTGGGACTGGCGCTGGTTCGAAGGCTTGCGGAAGCCGAGGCCGAGACCAAAAACGAGGGCACGCCGTTAAACATCGCCAAGATTCTGAGCGACGCGATCAGCGAGGCCTGCGCTGCGGTCTACGATTACGCGCGCGAATATCCCGCTCTGACCGGCATGGGCAGCACAGTTTCGGTGCTTTTGGTGTACGGCGCCATGGCCTGGATCGGGCATGTGGGCGATTCGCGGGCTTACCTGATGCGGAACGGCCGCATTTATCAGGTCACGGAAGATCACTCGCTGGTGCAGGAGCAGGTTTCGGCGGGCCTCATCACCCCGAGCCAGGCCAAAGTCTCCACCATGCGCAACATCATCACGCGCTCCATCGGTTTTGAGCGCGAAGTCCGCGTCGACACCGGTGCCCTGCCGCTGCAGGAAGGCGATCGCTTCCTACTCTGCTCCGACGGCCTGACGGGTCACATCGAAGACGACGAAATCCTGGAGATGGTCGAGCACACCCGCCTCCGAAACGCCCCCGACGCCCTGATCGCCCTCGCCAACGAGCGCGGCGGCGACGACAACACGACCGTCGTGATCGCCAAAATCGGCAGCAAGAAGCGCATCCGATGACGACCTTCGATCTGAAAGCGGGATCCTCCGACTATTACGTCGACGCGATCTATTACGACGACGAATATAAAAAGCGCACCGCCGACGTAAAGTTCTACACCGAGCGCTATTTGCAGGCGGGCGGGCAGGTTTTGGAGCTCGGCGTGGGATCGGGCCGGATCGCCCTCAAAGCGGCGCGCAAGGGTGCCTCGGTGCTGGGCCTCGATCTCTCGCCCACCATGCTCGCGCGCGCCGAAGAGCAGCGACAAAAACTCCCCAAAAGCCGCAGGGACGCCGTCCGTTTTCTGCAGGGCGACATGCGCAGCTTCCAGCTCGACCGCCGTTTTCCGCTGGTGAGCTGCCCCTTCAACGCCTTCCAGCATCTTTACGCGCGCGAAGACATCGACAGCTGCCTCAACTGCGTCCGTTCGCACATGGCCCCCGGTTCAAAGTTCATTTTCGACGTATTGTTGCCCGACTTTGAGTATTTAACGCGCTCCCCCTACAAAACATACGCGGGCGTTCGCTTTAAACATGCCCATTACGGCGTGCATTACGTCTACAGCGAACGAAGCGCCTACGATCCGATCGCTCAGGTCAACCAAATGTGGTTCATCATGGACCGCGATGAAGATCCCATCCCCGAACATCCCGACGCTCCCGCCCATATAGAGAACCAACTCTCCCACCGCTGCTTCTTCCCTGCCGAACTGGAATCCATTCTCTGGCACAACGGCTTTCAGATCGACGAACGATACGGCGATTTCGACGAATCTCCCTTAGAAAAAGACAGCGAATCCCAGATCATGGTCTGCAGCCTGCGGTAAAGCGCGCTACAAACCCGCAATCTCTGCAAACATTAAGGGTTCATTTGAGTCTATTGGGTAATTGTTGCCGGTATCTGCTGCATGAAACACTATTGAATGCACAATCTTTCAAAACATCGCGCATAGTTTTGAGTTCAGGCATTCATCTTTTGCAAACATTGTCTCATGAATACAAATTAAAACAGCAATGTTTGCAAACATTTCGCGTCCATTCTCAAAACAACTGCCGATATTTACAAACATCGATCATGTTATACACAAAATAACGTCAGTTTAAGACGACAGCGTAGATTCGATGCCCGGTGAACCCGGGCGGTCTGGAATCAGGGCAGGTTTTCTGGAGGAAAAACGGAGGAGAGCGAGGGGCGATCACCCCTGAACCAGGCGCAGGAGGCCTTCTTTGAGCGACAGCGCCGCTTTAAAGCCGAGTACCCTCTCGGCCTTCTCGACGGAGGCCACGCTCAGACGGGGATCACCTTCCCTTGCGGGCGCATATTGGGGCTTCAAATCGCAGTGATAGAGCGCTGCGAGCTCACGGTAGAGGGTGTTGATGGTCACCGACTCGCCGCGCGCGACGTTGCAGACGGTTCCTTTGGGATCAGACAGCTGAGATGCGAGGATCAAGGCCCGTACCACATCAAAGACGCTCACAAAATCGCGAGACTGCTCGCCGTCTCCGTAGATGGTGACCGGCATCTTTTGCGAAAGATGCTTGCAAAACAGGCTGATGACCCCCGAATACGGGCTTGAGGGATCCTGTCTCGGCCCAAAGACGTTGAAGAATCTCAGGGCGACGGTCTCCAGACCGTAAAGGGACGCGTAGATTTGCAGGTAATATTCGGATGAAAGCTTTTCCAGAGCGTAGGGGGACGCGGGCGCGGGCAGATCGGACTCGAATTCGGGTTTGCCTGTACCCATACCGTAGACGGCAGCGGAGCTCGCGAGCACGACGCGTTTGACGCCATGGGCACGGCAGGCTTCGAGCACGTTGAAGGTGCCCCCTAAATTGACCGCCTGGCTGCGACGGGGATCGGCGACGGTTTTGGGCACCGACGCGATGGCCGCCAGATGAAACACGCAATCGACCCCGCGCACCGCTTCCAAAACATCGTCAAACTGCGACACATCGCCCCTGATGAAGCGATGCGGGCAGGAGGCGAGGTTTTCTAAATGGCCGGTGGAGAGATCGTCGAGGACTGTAACGGTGTGGCCGGCCGAAGCGAGGGCGTCGCACAAATGCGAACCGATGAACCCCGCCCCGCCGGTAACGAGGGCGTGCATGGAAGGGATCTCACATCATGAGGAGCATGAAGACGAAGGAGAACAGACCGATGGTTTCGGCGATACCCATCGCGATGATCGAGAAGGCGAAGGGCTTGCCCTCGGATTCCGACATGGCGCGGATGGCGGCGGCACCGATCTTGCCCTGCATCCAGGCGCTGCCGAGCTGACCCAGACCGCAGCCGATGCCGATACCGCAGGTGGCGCCGATGGACTTCAGATCTGCGCCGTAGGTGGCGGCCTTCAGGCTGACGAGCATCAGCACGAAAGCGTAAATGGTCTGGGAAAGGGGCATACCGGTCAGGATGATGTACTTGAAGTTCAGGGGCTGGTTCGCGCGACCTTCCTTGGCCCACGCGCCGGCAGCGGCCTGACCCGCAGCACCGATCCCGAGCGCGCTGCCCATTGCAGCAAGCCCCAGGCAGAGACCCAAACCAATCTGGCCAAACACCAACGCAAGAGAATCGAGATTCATAACAACTCCTTTACTCAGCCCTCGGGCTCTGCCTTATGGGCAAAGGGCGCATAGGCATGTCCCGCCCACTGAACGCCCGCATTGTTTGAGAATTCCAACATGTTCAAACGTACGCCGTGCGCAAAGATCGCGATGGCGCACAAAGCCGCATTCAACAGGTGACCGCAAAGCAAAATGACGAGCCCAAGGCTCCAGTGCGCGTTGGTCGAAATGAGACCGGTCAGATAGTTGAACGCAAACGCGATGTAGTAACTCGCCATGCCCACCGCCATCAGGCGGATGTAGCTCATGGTGTCGGAGAAGGTGGAGATCGCCGGCAGGATGTTGCCGATGAGACCCAGGATGGGATTGCGCGCCGAAAGGACGATCAGCGCACCGCCCGCGATCATCAGGCCCGAAGACACCGACATCGGCATCCACATGTATTTGCCGTTGTCGACTTCTTTAAAGAGCAGCATCCAGACCACGCCGAGCATGCCCGCAAGCAACAGCGCAAAACCGAACGAGGCGATCCCCGTGCGATTTTTGCGGTTGGTCCAGGCCTGAAGCAGCTGCGCCACCACGAGATGGATCGAGCCGATGATGAAGCTGATCATCATAAGCAGGTTGCGCGACATGACCGGATCGGGCGTGCCCTTGCTGTCCAAGGGATAGAGAGGTGCGAGCTTGCACATCCAGCCCGCGATCGCGCCGAGGGTGCCGCCTTTGGCGATCAAAGCCTGAACGTTGCCCGACTCGCCGCCCAAAACGTAAAGGCTGCCCTTGGTATCGAGGAACGCCAGGTTTTCGGGCTGAATCCCAAAGTAGTTGGCAGTTAAAACGCCCCATCCCATGGTCAGGACGCCAAAGATGATGATCAGGTTGGTCATGTCGCGGCCGGCCATCTTGACGCAGGCTTTGCGGAAGATCAGCGGCAGGAGCGCGCAGAGCAAACCGTACCCCGCATCGCCGATCAGCATCGCCGCAAAGATCGGCAGCGCGATCATAAAGTAAGGCGCCAGATCGGGCTCGCGGTAACCGGGCACCGTACCCAGGATGTCGAACAGGCCCTTGATGGGGCGCGCCCACCAGGCATATTCCACGGCCGTCGGCGGATCCTCGTCCTCTGCGGGCTGCGTAAACTGCAACGCCGCCTCAAGATTGGCCGCCTTCAACGCCTCCTGCAGCGCGGGCACCTTGGATTCGGGCACCCAGCCCTGAAGCGCAAACAAACCGTCGGATTCGAGCGCCGCCTTCTGCACTCGATCGAGGGTGACCGCATCTTCAAGGCGCGCAAGTTCTTTGGCGATCTTGGTTTTCTCGGCTGAGAGCACCACGATGCGCTCTGCGTCCTTATGCAACTGCGCGTCGAGATCCGCCGCTTCTTTTCGAAGACTCGGGCGATCGCGCAGAGGGCGCTCCAGCGGCTCCGCATCTTCGGGAAGCTGGGCATCGCCCACCGCCGCGACCACAAGACCGCGCGACGTGCGATTCAGCGCAAACACGCCCTCTTCGGAAACAGCGCCCCCGGGCAGCACAAAAAACCGCAGGCGCACGCCCGCCGCATCCAGGGCATCGAGGTCCGAAACGCGGGTATCGCCCCAAACTTCGAGCTGATCGATCTGGCGATGGATGTTGGTGAGCTTGTTGTTCGCTTCGGCGTTGCGCTTTTGAATCTCGTTCAGCTCCGCGATCGCATCGCTGGCCGAAAGATTTGGATTTTCAGCAACTTCCGCGCCTTTTACGGCATCAACCTGCGCAAAGGCGCGCCTGGCTGCATCGTACTGCGCCACCAAAGCTTCGTTGGCCGAAAGATTCCCCGACGACACGGGCACCACATGCACGACGCCCGCGCGACCCAGGGTTTTTAACAGCGCCTTTCGATCAGAAACCCGGCCCACAATGTAGGCTTTATTCATGGTCAAAATCATGAGCCGGCCTCCCCTGTGATCTTGTTCTTGGCGATCTTTCCGCGGCCCACGGCCGAGGTCATCTCGTCGCCCAAACGAATGCGGATCTTGCGGATCGCTTCTTTGGCTTCGGGAATCTTGACCTTTTCAAACAAATTGACGCGCTGGATGATCTTGGTCAGCTCGTTGTTCAAAAGCCGGTTCTGCTCGCGCAAAACTTCGGCCTTGGCACGGCATGCGCGCTGACTTCGGAGATCTTTGAGCGTGCCATCGACGAACGCCGGCGTACCAAAGAGGCTGTAACGCACGGGAGGAAAAACGCAGCCTTCAAACACGGGCAATGCCACGCCCGCAATGTTGTAGCTGCCGGTCTTCACTTCACTGGGCGTCGCCAGCGCTTCGAGATCTACACCGGATTTCAACACCGTAATCTGCCGATAAGGTGCGATGCGGGCGTCCGCTTGTCGCTCTTCCTCATCGGCTGCCCGCCGCGCGCGCTCCACATCGCGGATCGCCATTTGCAACTGCTGCTGCTTGAGCTTCAGCATGGGCAAATAGCGATTAAACCGCGTCAGGATTTCGCGCTGGCGCTTGAGCTCGGGTCTGGTGAGCTTGATCTTGGCAGCCATCCCGCTCCCCGTCAGTTCGCTTTGCCGCTATCCAAGGGCTTCGGCCAGTGTTTTTCGATGAGCGAGCTGCGGATACCCGTTTCGGCGGGCTCGAAGCAGTCCGCCAGAATCGCCCAGCATTTGTCGAGCGCCTCAAAGAGAGGGATGTTGACCGCCAAGCTCATGATTTCTTTTTCGAACCGTTCACCAAAGGCGAGCAGCTTCTGGTCCCATGCGCTCATTTCGAAGCCCATGTCGCGCTTTTCGCGGGTTTCTTTGCAGGTGGCGTACAGCTGAATGCAGCCATCCATGATCGCGCGGTGATCGTCGCGGGTTTTACCGTTGACCTGCTGCTTTAAGCGGCTGAGGGAGCCGAAGGGCTCGATGCGGCCGTTGCGCAGGTAGAACTGGCCTTCGGTGATGTAACCGGTGTTGTCGGGCACGGGGTGCGTGACGTCGTCGCCGGGCATGGTGACGCAGGCGAGCAGGGTCATGGATCCGGCGCCATCGAAGTCGACGGCCTTCTCGTAACGGCGCGCGAGCTGCGTATAAAGATCGCCCGGATAACCGCGGTTGGACGGAATCTGCTCCATCGTGATCGCGATCTCTTTGAGCGCGTCGGCGTAAGAGGTCATGTCGGTGAGCAGCACCAGCACGCGCTTGCCCTTGAGGGCGAACGCTTCACCCATGGCCAGGCAGAGATCGGGCACCAGCAGGCATTCGACCACCGGATCGGCGGCGGTGTGGATCACCATCACGCTGCGGCCCAGAACTCCGCCCTGCTCAAAGGTATTGCGGAACTTGAGATAGTCGTCGTGGCGAAGGCCCATGCCGCCCAGAATGATGATGTCGGCCTTGGCCTGCAGACCGATGCGCGCGAGCAACTCGTTGTAAGGCTCACCGGCCACCGAGAAGATCGGGATCTTCTGCGACTCGACGAGCGAGTTGAAGATGTCAATCATCGGGATACCGGTGTGGATCATCTTGTCGGGGATTTCGCGCATCACGGGGTTGACGGCGGGCGAGCAGGTATCGACCGTTTCGCCTTCGACCGCAGGACGCCCATCGCGGGGATTGCCGGAACCATCGAACACGCGGCCCAGCAAATCTTCAGAAACCGAAACCTGCATCGGGCGGCCCAGAAAATGGACCTTCGCGTTGGTCGAAATGCCTTGCGTACCGGCAAAAACCTGAAGGGAGACCAGATCGTCCTGAACGCGGATCACCTGCGCCAGCGAGGGACCGCGATCGGTTTCGACCACAGCCAGTTCGTCGTAGCCCTGGCCTTTGGCGCGCACCTGCACCACGTTGCCGGCGATGCGGGTGATGTCGTCAAAATATTTCCTCATGCCAAACCTCCCTTCGACAACAGATCTTCGATATCGCCCAAAAGACGCTTGTAATCGGCCGAATCGGTGGCGGCGTAGTTCAGGTTGCGGAACAGCTCCTGGAAACGAACCATCGCGGCACGCGCCTTATCTTTGGTGCCAAAGTCGGTGTCGAGGCGCAGGACGCGCAACACCAAATCGAACATGAACCGCTGGCGCTCTTTGGGGCAGGCGGCGTCGACTTCGTCGTAGGCGTTTTGCTGCAGGTAGCAGTTATCAAAGAATTCGCCCTTCAACATGGTCGTAAAGTCGCTCAGGCTCGTCCCTTCTTCGCCCACCACCGTCATCATCTGGCGCACTTCGTCGCCGCGATGCAGGATTTGGCGCGCAAAGGCGACCTTGTCTGAAGGGATGATGCCCTCGTATTTGCTCCAGGAATCGAGCGGATCGATGGAGGGGTAACGGCGGGCGTCGGAACGGGCGCGGCTCAAGCCGTGGAATGCACCCACCACCTTCAGGGTGCCCTGGGTCACGGGCTCTTCAAAGTTACCGCCGGCGGGGCTCACGGTACCACCGATGGTGACCGAACCGCAGCGACCGTCGCGGAGTTCCAGCATGCCCGCGCGCTCGTAGAAGCCCGCGATGCGGCTTTCGAGGTAAGCGGGGAAGGCTTCTTCGCCGGGGATTTCTTCCAGACGGCCCGAAACCTCGCGCATGGCCTGAGCCCAGCGGCTGGTGGAGTCGGCGAGCAGCAACACGTTCAGGCCCATCTGGCGGTAATATTCGGCCAGCGTCACAGCGGTGTAGACCGAAGCTTCGCGGGCGGCCACGGGCATGGCCGAGGTGTTGCAAATAATAATGGAGCGTTCCATCAGGCTGCGGCCCGTGCGGGGGTCGGTCAGCTTGGGGAATTCGCGAATGGTTTCAACGACTTCGCCTGCACGCTCGCCGCATGCCGCGATGATCACGATGTCGACTTCGGCGTTGCGCGAGGTGATCTGCTGAAGCACCGTCTTGCCCGCACCGAAGGGCCCAGGAATGCAGTAGGTGCCGCCCAGAACCACGGGGAACATGGTGTCGACGATGCGCACGCGGGTCACCATCGGCTCCTTCGGGAGCAAACGGCGCTTGCAGATCGCGAGCGCGCGCTTCACGGGCCAGCGCTGTTCCATCTTTACGGGGATCTCTGCGCCCGATTCATCGACCAGCGTCGCGATCACGTCGGTGACGGTATAGGCTCCGGCCGGCGCGATCTCTTTCACCGTGCATTGCCCGCGCAACACAAACGGCACCATGATGCGGTGCAGGATGCTGCCTTCAGGCACGGTGCCGAGCGTATCGGCCGCCAAAACCACATCTCCCGCCTTTGCGACAGGCGTGAAATCCCATTTTTGATTCTGATCCAGACCCGGGAGGTATTTTCCGGGCGTCAAGAAGAAGCCTTCGCCCTTGGCGAGCTCGCGCAGCGGGTTCTGCAAACCATCGAAGATCTGGCCCAACAAGCCAGGTCCCAGGCTCACGCCCAGCATTTCTTCTTGAAATTCAACAGGGTCACCGACCTTTAAACCGCGGGTTTCTTCGAAGACCTGTAAGTCCACGACTTCGCCGCGTACACGAATGACCTCGGCCAAAAGCTTGGCCCCGTCCGCTCGGCAGCAGTGGCAGATCGCGTTTTGAACGACCACGCCATTGGTTTGAGCGACCACCATGTTGCCAAAGACTGCCTTGATTGATCCGATCACGGCTGGCTCTTCCCGTCCTTCACGAGGAGGTTCATCTCAGCATTGGCGTTCAGATTGCGCTCGGCTTTCGCCAAACGGTGCCAACGCTGCATCAAAAGGAGCCGCACGGCATACACCGCCAGCTCGTCGTCGTCGAAAGTGAACCACGCGTCATTTTCCACGGTAAACCGCCAGCGAGCGAGGTCCAAAACACGTTGTCCTGCCAAGGGGTTAGGCGCTTGCGACCATTCAGCCACGACGCTGTCGAAGTTGAACGACTGACCCAACTCATCGGCGATCATGTATTCAGTGGGATCGAGTTCGAGCGCTTTGGCTCTCGCCTTCACCAGCGCATTGCGCAGGGCCACCTCAAAGCACACATAGGCGTCGCTGAATGCACAGCGCGCGGGGTGATGCGCCATAAAGCGGAACCACGCTTCCCAAACGCCGTCCGACTGAACGAGATGGGGCTCCTGCACAAGATAGCTCGGCAGAGGCATTTCGCCGGTCATCTGCGCTTCTTCGAGCACAGCCGGTTCCATCTCGCCGGTCTCTCCCTGCAGGATCGCTTCGCGCTGCATGAGGTCGTCGCCCAATGCGATCGCTTCTACAAGTTCGCGGCTGCTCCCCGTGCAGATCTCGACCAGATCGCGCATCTTCATGGGCGGCTCGTCGTCGATCGACCAAAGCCCGGGCAGGCAGCTCAGTAAGAAGATGTTTTCGCCCGTCATCAGGCGCCTTTCACCGCAGCGTTCTTGGAAGCGGCGTCAAGGATGTCGCGGATTGCGGGCGCCACGATCTCCTTTAAGAGATCGGTCACGCTCTCTTCGGTCACCTCGAGGATGCCGTCCGCGGTACGGTACTCAAAACCAGCGCTCTTTAAGCTGCCCTGAACGTCGACGGATTTGCCGCCGTTGTTCAAAGCGCGCATGGCCCATTCCGCCAAAGGCTTGGCCAGTTTTTGATCCACGGCGATGCGCGCCTTCAGATCGCCCGTCAGTTCGGACTTTGCATGCTCGCGCACCAGTTCCTGCAGAGCATTCTTCACAAAATCGGCGTCGCCCAGGGCAGATTTCACCTCACCCTGAAGCACCCCCGTGAGGATCTGCGACAAACTCTGGCGCAACTCCAAAACGGCGTCGCGCGCAGCGATCCGCAAATCCTCGCGCGCCTGCACCGCTATCTGCTCGCCTTCTGACTTCGCTTTGGCAACAATCGCGTCGGCTTCATCCTTGGCTTTCTTGATGATGCCCGCCGCTTCCGCTTCGGCTTGAGATTTCAAGGCCTCCGCTTCCGCACGTCCTGCATCCACACCCTCCGCCTTGAGTTTGGCCACGAAGGTTTCGATCGACTCGGCCATGCTGAATGATCTCCTCAAAAAACGAGGATCCGCGTACACGGATCGCTCATTAAAAAAAATTGCCCGGATTCCTAGTCGATTCAAAAGCGAAGTGCAACAATAGATGTTCTTCAAATGGGAAAAAATCCCCAACAGACAACAAATCGTAACATATGGCCATCAACTTACGCCCCAAGCCTTATAAAGCGCAGCCGCCCGAGGAGACGGTGGCGCAGATTCAGCAGGCGCTCAAAGCCGTCGGCCTTCCCACCCGGCTCACGCAGCGCAACTTTATGGGACTCCATTCCTGCACGCTGAAACTCGACGGATCCCTGCAGGACAGCGGACTGCAGACCGACGGCAAAGGCATGAACGCCGCTTACGCCAAAGCCTCCGCTTACGCCGAATGCATGGAGCGCATCGAAAACGGCCTCCTGCTCGCCGACTGCTTTGCGGCCCTGGATGCCCTCGATCCCCCCGAATCCCGCGGTGATTTTCGCTTAGCGCCCGACGAAGTCACAAAATCCCAGGCAGCTTTGCTCGCCGAGCTCGCGGAGCCCTTAATGGCGCTCTCGGGCTCGGAGGATCGCTACGCGCTTGCCGATCGCCTGCAGAGTTTTGCGGGAGACGATCCGCTCACCTGCCTCCCCTTTACCGACGTCTTTCACGATCGCGAGGTTCTGGTACCCATCGAGTTCGTGCGCCGCTACACCACGAGCAACGGCATGTGCGCCGGCAACACAGCCGAGGAGGCGATCCTTCAGGGGCTCTGCGAAATCTTCGAGCGCTACGCCGCCGATCGCATCCAGTGGGCGCGCTTAACGCCGCCCGACATCCCCCGCAGCTGCTTCGAGGGCACAGAGGCGCTTTTGCGCATGGAGCAACTCGAGCGCAACGGCCGATTCCGCGCGATCATCAAGGACTGCTCGCTCGGCCTGGGTCTTCCGGTGGTGGGACTGCTGCTCATCTCGCCCGAAGAGGGTCTCTATCGCTTCAAACTCGGTGCGGATCCATCGCCGCTGACCGCCTTCGAGCGCTGTTTAACCGAGAGCGGACAAGGTGGCGAAGAGGGGCTTTATCGCAGCCGCGTGCCGATCGATCTCGAACGCCGCAAGGATCGCGACGAGGAGGCGGCCAAACGGCGTCAAAGCATCGATCACTATTTAAACTGGCGGAGCGGCGCGGGCGGCTGGCCTGCGGAGTTGTTCTACGAAGCGCCTTCCTGGAAGTTCACGGGGCTTTTTGAGCCTCAGAGCAGCGACGAAGGCGATCTTCGCCATCTCGTCTCGATCCTGCGTCAAAACGGCGCCGATCTCTGGATCCGCGACAACAGCTACCTGGGATTCCCCGCTTACCATCTTCTGGTGCCGCAGATGAGCCTGCTCGATCGCCTGAGCGAGCGCCGGGCCGCCCTGGTCGACCGCATCGATCGCCTGCGCCCCACCATCTGGCATCTGCAAAAAGCGCCCAGCGACGCCCTGAGCGATCTCGCGCAATCCCTCGAAGCGCTGCACGACGACATCGCACCGCGCCTCGCCTTTTTGTTCCGTCGCAAGTTTTTCCCGTGGTGGCGCCCGGATCCCCAAAAGCTCGCGCAGTTTGACGAGCTCGATCTCCTGGAGGCGATCCACCGGCATCTGGGGCAAACGGAAGCGATCAAGCGCGACCTCGAGCGGCAGGCCACGACGCCGGGCTCCGCCTTCAAAGCCAGCGATCTCAGCCGCTGGGCCGAGCGCAACGCCTGCAGCCTCCGGTTAGCCGGGCAGTCCGAATCCCAAATCGAGGCGATCTTAAGCAAGGCCTACAGCCCCGCTGTCCTCGATGCCCTCCGCAGCGCCCAAAAACGCGACCCACTCGCCGCATTCCCCGGGCTCTCTCCCGAAAGCTGCTGCCCTGAACTCCGGGCGATCCGCGACGCCATCCACCGCGCCCAGGCCGCCTTCAAACCTGCCCCGCTCCCCGCGGCCCTCAAAAACACCTAGCCCAAAGCGATCCCGCCATCCCGCAGGCGCATCTGCAAAGCGCGGGCCGCAGCCCCAAACGCCGCTCCATCCATCAGAACAGCTTCCAGGGATGCTCCTTGCGCTCCACGGGCTGCTTGTCGGTTTCGAAGTGACCCGTGCGCACCCACACGTACGAGGGATGCACGTTCGGTTTCTTGAGGCCGCCCGCTTCGATGTCGGTCACTTCGGGCTTCATCATCTCTTTGGTGAGCACCACAAAGCCGCCGTCGACCATGCGCATCTCGAGCTTGTCGCCCGCAGCCAGGCCCAGGCGCTCGCGCACCGAGGGCGGCAAACGAATATGGCCCGCTCCGCTCAAAACCACGATCGCCATCGCAGAACTCCTCTCAGCAAACTTCGCGATTGTTTCACCGCTTGAAGGCCCATGGCAAACAAAAAGGCCAGCAATTCGCAAAATCACGCAACTCAACCAAACTCATTGCCAGCGAGTGCGGTTCAAGTTTAAATTTGGGCGCTTTTTTTGCAAAGAAGAAAGCAACTTCTCCGTTCACTTCGGCATCCATAAAGGAAGCTTTCATGAAACGAATATCCTACAAATGGCTTTTCGGGTGGATCTGCTGCGCGCTCTGCGCATCTGCCCAGGCCAAAGAGACCGCATTCAGCCGCGATCTCGCCGACGGCATCGAGGACGGCATCGCGTGGCTGGATCTGCAGAAGGCGTTCTCGGGCGATCTCAAAGCGGCGCCGCACGCGGGTCTCGCGGCCCTGACATTGCTTCAAAAACCCCAGAGCGCAAACATCGAGGCCCAGGCGCAGGGATACAAAGCGGCGAGCCCGCAGGATCAGCAGCGGATCGATCGCGCGATGGCTTCCATCCTTTCGCGCGCTTCCCAGACATCGCTGCAAATGCTCCGCGACAGCAGCGAGGCGATGGCCCTGGCGCTCTATTTAACGACGGGCGGTCCGGAGCGGGATCGGGCGTTTTTGGCCGCAAAGCAGCGCTTCGATCGCTTAAGCCAGTCTCAGGCGCCGTCAGGGTGGTTCATCGCAGAGGATCAGAGCCCGGATCAGAGCACGGCTTATGCCCTTTGGGGGATGCAGGCGTTGCAGGCGCTGTTTTCGACCCCGGAGTTCAGCGATCCCGGGAGAGCCGCCAGGGCGCAGGCGCAAATGGATCTGGCAGCCCGGGCTTACCTCGATTTTGCGCAGCCATCCTCAAAAACCCCCGAGGCGCAGGCGGCCAAAGCCTACAGCTTGTTGCTGTCGCAGCGCGCAACCCAGGGCGCAGAACGGTCGCTGACCTTTCAAAGGGGCACAGCGTTCCATGCCGAGCCCACAGCGAGCAGCAGCATGCAGGCCGCGTGGCAGGCGCATCTCACCTATTTCGAGCTCGATCAGGCGGATCTCAAAGCGGGGCAGCCCTACCGAAGCGATCACCTGGCGCGCGACTGCGATCACGCGGGGCCTTTGGGGCTTTGCGGGGGGCAGCTGCGGGATCCGGGCCGCGATCAGCGGTTGAGAGCGGGGCATGCAGGAGAAACCTACGGGGAGGAGCGGCCGAACTGGAGCTACAACCTCGCCTACAGCGTGCTCTCATTGCAGCAGGCGAGCGGGCAGTTTGAAAGCAGCGGCGCAGATCCCATCGCGGAGCAGGCCTTCGCTCTGCTCACCCTGGAGCGCGCATCGATAAACCCGGGCGCCAGGCCCATGCTCTACCTTGGGGGCTTCAAGGATGGGGATCGCGATTACGACGGCATACCCGATTCGACCGACAACTGCCCCGACTATCCGAACCAGAACCAGGACGACAGCGACTCGGATGGCGTCGGCGACGTCTGCGACAACTGCAAGAACAAAGCGAACCGCAACCAGGAAGATCGCGACCAGGATCTCGTAGGCGATGCCTGCGACAATTGTCCCGACGACGTGAATTACGGACAGGGGGACCTCAACGGCAACGGCATCGGGGATGTCTGCGATCCCTGCTTTGACGTCGTTATCAGTCACCCGAGTGACGTCGACCATGATGGGCTCGACGATGCCTGCGACAACTGCAAGAACGTCTACAACCCACTCCAGGAGGATCGCGATCACGATAAGAAGGGCGATGTCTGCGACTTATGTCCCGAAGTCCCGAACCTTTACGGCACGGATGCGGACAGCGACGGCGACAGCGTAGGGGATGCCTGCGACAACTGCCCCAGCATTTACAACCCCCTCCAGGAAGACGGCGATGAGGATGGCACCGGCGACGCCTGCGACCCCTGTCCCAACATGCCGAGCTTCAACCATACGAGCGACACCGATGGCGACGGCATTGTGGACGGCTGCGATCTCTGCCCCCTGGTGCCGAACGCCAGTAATGCGGACAGCGACGGCGACGGCAAGCCCGACGCCTGCGACAACTGCCCCAGCGTTCCCAACCCCCAGCAGGAAGACAGGGATGGGGATGGCATCGGCGACGCCTGCGATCTTTGTCCCACAACACCGGGGGCCGACAACAACGACACCGACGGTGACGGCGTAGGCGATGGGTGCGACAACTGCAAAACCGTACAGAACCCCGGCCAGCTGGACAGCGACGGCGACACTTACGGCGATGCCTGCGATCTTTGCCCGAACAGCGCTTCGGCCAACAACATGGATACCGACGGCGATGGGGTGGGCGATGCCTGCGACAACTGCCCTTACGATCCGAACCCGGGCCAGCAGGACAGCAACCACGACGGCGTAGGCAACGCATGCAGCCCCTGTTACGGCGGACCCGATGCCGACGGCGACGGAGTACCCGACAGCTGCGACAACTGCCCCACGATCTCAAACCCGGGGCAGGAAGATGCCGACAACGACGAGATCGGCGACGTCTGCGACCTTTGTCCGAACGACGCCCGGCCCACGGGTGACACCGACGGCGATGGCGTGGGCGATGCCTGCGACAATTGCTTCTTCGACCCCAATCCCCTGCAGGAAGACCGGGATCACAACGGCGTGGGCGACGCCTGCGAGCCCTGCTCCCCCACCTCGCACACCGATACCGACGGTGACGGCATCGCGGACGAGTGCGACAACTGCATCAGCGTGGCCAATCCCGAGCAGGAGGATGCGGATCACGACGGGATCGGGGATGCCTGCGATAAATGCCCGAAGATTGCGGGCGATGATCAGACCGCCGATCGTGACGGCGACGGTGTGGGCGACGCCTGTGACAACTGCCCCGACAATCCCAACCCCAATCAGAGCAACCGGGACGGCGATCTTTACGGCGATCTCTGCGATCTCTGCCCGAGTACCTTCAACACCGGGAACGGCGACAGCGACAAGGACGGGGTTCCGGACGCCTGCGACAACTGCCTGCTGGAACCGAACGATAACCAGCTCGACCACGACGGCGACGGCGTAGGCGACGCCTGCGACAACTGCAAAAACCAGAAGAACCGCGATCAGCTCGATACGGATGGGGACGGCCTCGGCGACGTCTGCGACAGCTGCCCAGAAGACGGGCTCGGCGGCGGGCAGGATACGGATGGCGACGGCGTGGGGGACAGCTGCGACAACTGCCCCTACGTGGCGAACGCCGGACAGGCGGATCGCGACGGCGACGGCGTGGGCGATGCCTGCGATCCGTGCGAGATCACCCTCGGCAACGACAGCGATATGGATGGCGTGGTGGACAACTGCGACAACTGCAAGGAGGTCGCAAACCCGGGCCAGGAGGACGACGACGGCGACGGCGTGGGCAACGCCTGCGATAACTGCGTCATGACGATCAACAAGACTCAGGAGGACTTCGATCTCGACGGCGTGGGCGACGCCTGCGACAACTGCCCGATGAATGCGAACCCCGGCCAGGAAGACGGCAACCACAACGGCATCGGGGATGTCTGCGATCTCTGCGATCAGGCTTCGGCGACCGATACGGACGGCGACGGCGTGGGCGATGGCTGCGACAACTGCAAAGAGGTACCCAACCCCGGGCAGGAAGACTCGGACGGCGACGGACTGGGGGACGCCTGCGACAAATGCCCCCGCGTTCAGAGCCTGGTGACCACCGACAGCGACGGCGACGGCATTCCCGACGCCTGCGACAACTGCATTAACGTGCAAAACCCCGATCAGGAGGACGCCGATCGCGACGGCGTGGGCGACGCCTGCGACAACTGCAAAGACGAGCGGAACCCCTATCAGGAAGATCACGATCAGGACGGCATTGGGGATGCCTGCGATCTCTGCCCCTACGATGCGCTCCACAATACGGGGGATCGCGATTCGGACGGCGTAGGCGATGCCTGCGACAACTGCCCCGACGACTACAACCCCGGCCAGAGCGACCGCGACCGTGACGGCTTAGGCGACGCCTGCGACACCTGCGTGAGCCAGACATCGGTCGACAGCGACAACGACGGGATTCCCGACGGCTGCGACAACTGCCCCTTTGTGGCCAACCCCGTGCAGCAGGATGAAGACTACGACGGCTACGGCGACGTCTGCGACAACTGCGTCAGCAAGCCGAACGCCGATCAGCAGGACGGCGATCACGACGGCGTGGGCGATGCCTGCGACAACTGCCCCTCCGTACAAAACCCCGGGCAGCACGACCGAAACGACGACGGCACGGGCGATGCCTGCGAAGTCTGCATCCCCGATCAGGGCATCGACTCGGACGGCGACGGTTACGTGGACGCCTGCGACAACTGCGCCGAGGCCTACAACCCGAACCAGCTCGATCTTGACGGCGACGGCGTGGGCGACGCCTGCGATCTCTGCCCCACTGTGGCCCAGGCCAATACCGCCGACACCGATGGTGACGGCATTCCCGACGCCTGCGACAACTGCCCCCTGGTGCCGAACGGCGATCAGCTCGATCAGGACGGCGACGGCGTGGGCAACGCCTGCGACAACTGCTCCCTCGTCAAGAACCCCGCCCAGGAGGATCGCGATCAGGACGGCGCCGGCGATGCCTGCGATCTCTGCCCCTTCGATGCGATCTTAGCCACCACCGACATCGATGGGGATGGCGTAGGCGATCTCTGCGACAACTGCCCCGAAGTACCGAACATGAACCAGCAGGACGGCGACCATAACGGCCGCGGCGATGCCTGCGACAGTTGTCACGACGTGAGCGGCTCGGACAGCGATGGGGACGGCGTGCCCGACAGCTGCGACAACTGCCCGTTCGTCCGGAACCCCGGTCAGGAAGACACGGATCACGACGGCTACGGTGATGCCTGCGACAGCTGCAGGACCACGCCCGAGCGCGAGCAGAAGGACAGCGACGACGACGGCTACGGCGATGCCTGCGACAACTGCCCCGGCGTTTACAATCCCGACCAGCTCGACAGCAACAATGATGGCAAAGGCGACGCCTGCTCCCGCTGCGTCGAAGGCGTGACGGTCGACAGCGACGGCGATCTGGTGGCCGACGTCTGCGATAACTGCCCCTCTGTGCCGAACCCTGCACAGGAGGATCGCGATGAGGACGGCCAGGGCGACGCCTGCGACAAATGCCCCTATGTGGCCCATTACAGCGAGCGCGACAGCGACGAAGACGGAATCCCGGACGCCTGCGACGTCTGTCCCCAGATTGCAGACGCGCTTCAGGCGGACGCCGATTACGACGGTGTGGGCGATGCCTGCGACAACTGCCCCACCGTTTACAACCCCGGCCAGGACGACACGGATTACGACGGCATCGGCGACGCCTGCGATCTTTGCCCCGAAAACCCGCAGGGCGACACCGAGGACAGCGACGGCGACGGCGTGGGCGATGCCTGCGACAACTGCCGCAACGTATCGAACGCGGGACAGGCGGATCGCGACCATAACGGCACAGGCGATGCCTGCGATACCTGCCTGCCCGCCGCGATGATCGACGGCGATGGGGACGGCGTGTTTGACAGCTGCGACAACTGCCCCCAGGTGGCCAACGCCGATCAGCTCGACAGCGACGGCGACGGCGTGGGCGATGCCTGCGATCTCTGCCCCTTCGTTCTCGAAAACGGCTTCGATTCCGACGGGGATGGGGTGGGCGACGCCTGCGACAACTGCCCGCGCAATGCGAACCGGGATCAATCCGATCTCGATCACGACGGCATCGGCGATGTCTGCGACACATGCGATCCCACCTCGACGGCCGATCAGGATGGGGACGGCATCCCCGACGGCTGCGACAACTGCCCGAGCCTGGCGAACCGCGACCAGGCCGACCGCGACCATGACGGCCTGGGCGATGCCTGCGACCCCTGCATCCTCGACGCGCAGTACAGCGATCTCGACAGCGACGGCGACGGTCTCCTCGATGCCTGCGATCTCTGCCCGAACATCCCCAGCCTGCAAATGGATTCCGACGGCGACGGCATCGGCGACGATTGCGACAACTGCCCGAACAAGTTCAACCCGCTCCAGATCGACAGCGACGGCGACGGCGTGGGCGATCTTTGCAGCCTCTGCGGCGAAGTCGAAGTCTGCGACGGCAAAGACAACGACTGCGACGGCGAGACCGACGAGGACATCCCCATGGGCGAGGAATGCGCCACCGGGCTCACCGGCGCCTGTTTCGCAGGCCGCATGCAATGCGCCGATGGTCGCATGCAATGCGTGGCTCTGACGCAGCCCCAAATGGAGATCTGCGACAGCAAAGACAACGACTGTGACGGCCAAATCGACGAAGGCCTCGATGGCAGCCGCTGCGCTACGGGCAAACTCGGCATCTGCGGCACGGGTATCCAGCGCTGCTCGGTCGGCCATCAGGAATGCGTGCAGACATCGACTCCGGCGACGGAGATCTGCAACGGTCGCGACGATGACTGCGACGGAGAGGTGGACGAAGGTCTGCGCAACAGCTGCGGCCAGTGCGGGACCGACGTCGCCGAGATCTGCGACGGCAAAGACAACGACTGCGACGGGGAAACCGACGAGAACGCCCTGTGCGAGGGCAACGCGCTCTGCACGATGGGCCATTGCGCCGAGCTCTGCCCCACGGGGACCTGCGCTGATTCCACCAAAGTCTGCCAGAACAGCCTCTGCATCGACCCCTGCTGGAAATGCGCGCCGTGGGAGACCTGCAAGCTCAACGGTCAATGCGAAGATCCCTGCATCTTCTACAACTGCGGCCCGGGGAACATCTGCTTCGAGGGCAACTGCGCGCCCGACGACTGCACGACCCATGGCTGCCCCTCGGGTGAGCGCTGCCTGGGTGGGGACTGCGTCTACGATCCCTGCGCGACGGTCACCTGCAATCAGGGCGAATTCTGCCGCGACGGCGATTGCGTCAGGAGCTGTGCCACCGTCGCCTGCGCCTTCGACCAGCGCTGCAGCGATGGTGAATGCGTAGATGATCTCTGCGCCATGGTCACCTGCAATTATGGGGAAGCCTGCAAGGGCGGCCTCTGCATCGACGATCCCTGCAAGGGCAAAGATTGCGACGTGGGCGAACTCTGCATCCTGGGCCGCTGCTTCGTCGACAGCTGCACCGCAGTCAAATGCCCGCCGAACCAGGTTTGCAGCATGGATGCCGACGGCAAGGCGCAATGCATCGCGAACAACTGGATTGCGGACGGCCCCGAAGTCACACCGCCCGGACCGAACCCGTCGAAAGACGCCGGCGTTGACGGCGATGCCGACACCGACGAGGGAGGCTTCAACACCTCCGATGAAGGCTGCGGCTGCGATCTGAGCGGCGACCGCAAGTCCGGCATCCTCGCCTTCCTCGCCCTCTTCGCCGCCCGCCTCATCACCCGCCGCCGCCGCGACGATCTCAAGTAAGCCCGCCACCATGCTGGACGATGCCACGCTGCAATGAGCGCAGCGCAGCAGTTCTGCAAAAGAACCCCCACCGTTTTGGGATCAGCTCAGTCTGATCCACAAAAGTCCCCCACCTCCCTCAACGCAGTCCCGCGCGATCGCAAATGAAACTGCGCTGTTTTGGTCGCGGTACGATGCGATCCTTTACGTGATGGCGTTACCGTGAACGCAGTGCCGTGCAATCCTTCGCTGTGCGACGTTACGCTCAAAGCAGTCCCGCGCGATCCATAAAAGCGCCGCACGACGCTCACCGCATCAGCGCACGACGCCGCTGGCAGGCCGTGATCCCCTACCGCAATCCCCCTGCGCTCAAAATTTATCACTCTCCTGTGATTTTTGCTTGCTTCCGCTGTCCGGTGATCCTATCGTTTTTGAGTTCATTGGCCATAACCCCGTTTCCAATAGGAGCAAATTTCATGTCCGTTCTCTACGCCCCCCGAAACCACAGCGATCGGCAGCAGATCTGCCGGATGATCGACGACTGGCAGGGCTCCGCGACCGACGCGCAGCGCCTCTCGCTGTTCGAGCACCATTTTAAATCGGCGATGGCGCGGTACCAGGCGCTCTATGCCGACTATCACCAGAAGCACACGGCCGAGAAGAACACGCTGCTCGGCTTAAACGAGGCCGAAACGGCGAACGACGCCGCCGCGCGGAACTGGATTGCGACCGTACGCGACGAGACCGGCCGCGAGCGCACCCTTGAAATCAAAGCGCTCCTGGGCGGCAACCTCATGAGCGCCGTTTTGCGCAAAAACATGTCGTTCAAGGTCAACATGCTCGGCAAGCTGTTCGACCAGCTGGAGATCCGCCGCGAACTGCGCGGGGACGAGATCCAGTTGACCCAGTTCCGGCAGAAATTCGAGGCCTTCAGGGCCGAAGTCGCCCGGGAAGAGCGCGAAAAGAACGATCTGACCGCCATCGGCAGCCAATACACCGAAGCCACCCGCCAGTTCGATCGCGCCTACAACAAGTTCCGCCAGGCCTGGAAGCTGACCTACGGCGACAACGACCACAACGCCTTCTTCCCCGAGTTCGTCTCCAACAAGAAAGACGAGAAGAAGGAAGAAAAGAAGGAAGAAAAGAAGGTCGTAGCCAAGGCCCGCGCCGATTTCGCCGCCGCCAAAGCCGAAGAAAAGGCCGCCAAAAAAGCCGCCCGCGACGATGACGCGAGCAAAGAGGACGAGGACGAGTAAAGGGAGCGGTGAGAGACGGGCGCCGGGCAGGGGCGCCACGTCGAATGCGGCGCTGCGCTCAGCGAACTGTGGGTGGATGGTGAATGGAGGCAGGCTGCGGTGAGCGCGGTGCGGCGCTTTTACAAATCGATCCAGGCTGCGTTCATCGCAGTCGCGTTCCCGGATACAGACTGCGTGGCTTCCTTCATCGCGGAGCAGTTCGTTTGCTGATCAGGCCACACCGCATTGAACACAGCGCAGCGCATTTCACGAACAAGCGACTCTGCGCTCACCGTAGCCCCGCCTGATGCGCGATCACACGGGGCAACCCTCATTGCAGCCCGCCGCTTTTCATTCAGGCGCGGCATCGCTTTCATCGCAGTCTGGCACATCGATGCCGGCGAGGCGGAGAACCTGGAGGGCGTTGGTCGTTTGGGCTACGCCGTCGCAGATTTGGTAGTCGAAATGGAGCTTCTCGCCGTCGAAGCGGTCTGAGAAATGCTTGCAGAGCACATGGGTGCCGTCGCAGAGATGGGCGAGCGCGAGATCATGGGTCGTCACCAGGCCGAAGCTCCGGCGGCTTCCGCTCAGGCGCCGTAAGATGGCGTCGGATGCGAGGTTGCGCTCGCGGCTGTTCGTCCCCGAAAGCATTTCATCCACCAAAAAGAGGCGGGGGTAAAGATCATCTGAGGCATCCGCGGCGCTCACGTCGTCCAGGATCTGTTTCATGCGGCAGACCTCGGCGTAAAAGCGGCTTAAGCCCTCGTCGGGCGCGTCGTTGACCTGGATGCTCGTCGAGAACCTGCAGGCTGCGAGCTCAAAGCGCCGGGCGCAGACGGGCAGACCGGCCTGCGCCATCACCGAGCAGAGGCCGACCGTGCGCAAAAAGGAGCTCTTCCCCGACATGTTGCTCCCGGTAATCAGCGTCACCTGGCCACTCCGCGCAATGGTAAAGCTGTTCACCCGGCGCTTTGCGGGATCGAACAGCGGGTGCCCCATCGCCTCCGCCAAAAGCGGCGCGCGATCGGGAAAGTCGCGGTCCCAAAACACCTGAGGCCACCCATATTCCGCGTGATCCGCCGCGAAACCGCCGATGGCGCCCCAGACTTCCATCTGACCGAGCAGGCCGAGCTCGTCGCGAAGCCGCATCCCGTGCTCGAGACGCCAGCGCTCAAGCCGATCACCGCAGTGCAATTCCAAAAGGAACCCCAGATTCGCCACCGCATAGGTGAGCGGACTCAGCCGGACCGCCAGCGATTCGAGCGTACGCGTCAGCTTTTGCAGGCGCACCGAGGGTGAAGTCGCCCGCAGCCGGGTCTGCAGCGAAACGATCGCCTCCGCCTGAAACGCAGGCTTCTCGCAGAGCGCAAAGAGCCGACCCAGCGCGAGCAGCGGCAGGCGCCCCTCTTTACCGAGCAGGGGCACGTAGCGCGCCTTCAGGGCCGTCGTCGTAGCGAGGAACAGCAACGCCTGCGCACCCAGGGTCCATCTCCAGGGGAACGTCATCTCGCTTACCGCCGAGCCGATGCCGAAGATCCAGGTGAGCACCACCAGGATGCGCCCCACCCAGGCCAGCGGCTTTAACCAGGGCAACGGCTTCTGCGACCCGGCCCACGCAAAAAAGCCCTCGAGCGCTTCCTCGTCGATCTGGGCCCTCGCCGACTCCGCCTCGAACCGCGCGCGCCAAATCCCGCGCTTCGAGAGCTCCCGCGCCGCTTCCTGATGGGAAGGCAGCTCGCCTGGCGTCAGGCCCTCCACCAACAGCTTCCGCAGCCTCGCCTGCCCCTGCGGCAAATGGCACCGCCCCACCATCTGATAGGCCGAGCAGCGCCCGAACACCTGCAGATCTGAGAGATGCGGCGCATCCTTCAAAAAGGCTTCGCTCTCATTCGGCAGCTGATCCCAGGCCCGCTCCAGGCGCAGGCGCGCCTCCTGACTCTGCCTGCAGAGCGCCTGAACCAGGGGGAACACCGCGTAAGGCCGCCTGTGCAAAAAGACGCAGGCTGCAAACCACGCCGCAAACAGCCCGCCAATCGGCGCGTAAGGCCAGGGCTTATGGTCGTAAAACGCCGCAAAGATGAACGCGGCGGCACCCAAAAATGAACCGAGCCTCATGAACGCGAGCATCGCGATGCGCTTCTTCAGGCGATCGAGTATCGCCGCATAGCGCGCCGCCCGGCGACCATAACGCTGCGCCCGCAACGCCTCAGGCAAACTGGGGTCACACATGGTTGGATCCTGAAATGATGATGAAAAGAAGGGAATTACCAGCGAAGACGCTTGCGCAGATTGCGAAAGAAACTGTCCCCATCCAGGGTGATCAGGCGCACGGGCGTTTTGGAACGGCACAGCTGCAAGGTCTCGCCACTGTGCAACCAGACGCGCGGCTGGCCGTCGACAGAGGCGCCCAGTTCGTCGCGCCCCATCTGGTGGTGATCGCGCCAGACGCGGAGCTCGATTTCGGCATCACCGGGGACGATCACCGTGCGGCTCGACAGGCTGTGCTCGTTTAAGGGTTGCACCAGAATGCAGTCCACCTTCGGCGTCACCAGCGGACCGCCCGCGCTCAAAAGATAGGCGGTCGCGCCCGTCGGTGTGCCCACGATCACGCCGTCTCCCCGGGGACTCTGCACCAGGCGGTGATCGATGCTCACGTCCACCTCGATCATCCGCGTGCCGCCCCGGATCACGAGCTCGTTGATGCAGCGCCACTGGCGATCGCGCATGGCCACTTCGAGCGCAAGCCGCTCCTCGATCTCAAAGCGCCCCTCGAGCAGTCGATCGAGCGCCATTAAAAGCTCATCGCTGTCACACTGCGACAAGAAGCCGACATGCCCAAAGTTGACCGCAAGCAGGGGAACGCCAGGCCAGAGCCGAAGCGCGCGCAAAACCGTGCCGTCCCCGCCAAGGGCGATCACCCAATCGAGCTCGGCGGGTGGGCTCTCCATACTGCGCAAGTCGTCAAAAAAGCGGATGTTCGCCTTTGCAAAGCGATCGGCCACCGCCTGCAGCACGTCAGGCGGCACCGATTTGCGGGCAAAGAGCCCTGCGGAATGAATCTGCACGTTGGATCTCAAAAAGACGGGCTCAGAAATTGCAGTTGCGCGGGGTGCGGGCGAAGGGGATCACATCGCGGATGTTGGCCATGCCGGTGCAGAACATGACGATGCGATCAAATCCCAGACCAAAGCCGCCGTGCGGAACGGTGCCATACCTGCGGAGGTCGCGATACCAGCTGTAATCGTCGGGGTTCAGTCCCATTTCGGCGATGCGCTCGTCGAGCTTGTCGATGCGCTCCTCGCGCTGGCTGCCACCGATGATTTCGCCGATGCCGGGTGCCAGTACATCCATGGCCGCCACGGTTTGCCCGTCGTCGTTCACCCGCATGTAGAAAGCCTTGGCCTTGCGGGGATAGTTCATCACGATCACCGGCGCCTTGAAATGCTCTTCCGTCAGGTAACGCTCGTGCTCGGACTGCAGCTCCTTGCCCCATTCGGGCGCGAACTCGAACTTGTGCGGCGCAGCCTGGAGGATCTTGATCGCGTCCGTGTACTCGATGCGCCTGAACTGGGCGTCGACGATCTTCTGCAGGCGCTCGATGACGCCCTTCTCCACATGCGCGTCAAAAAAGGCCATGTCGTCTGCGCGATCCCGGAGTACCGCCGTAAAGATGGCCTTCAAAAAGTCCTCGGCCAGGGACGCGACGTCGTTTAAGTCGGCAAACGCGATCTCAGGCTCCACCATCCAGAACTCGGACAGATGCCGGCTCGTGTTGGAGTTCTCTGCGCGGAACGTAGGCCCGAAGGTGTAAACCTTGGAGAGGGCGCAGCAGTGGGTTTCGACCTCGAGCTGGCCCGAGACCGTCAGCGACGCCTTCTTGCCGAAGAAGTCCTTGCTGTAGTCCACCTCGCCGCTCTCGGTCCTCGGGATGTTCATGAAATCGAGGGTGGAGACCTGGAAAGTTTCGCCGGCCCCCTCGCAATCGGACGCGGTGATCAGCGGCGTATGGACCCAGTAGAAGCCGCGCTCGTCGAAGAATCTGTGGATCGCCATGGCAATGCAGTGGCGGATGCGGGCGATGGCGCCAAAAGTGGCGGTGCGGGGGCGCAAATGGGCCACATCGCGCAGATATTCGAAGGTGTGGCGCTTCTGGGAGATGGGATACGTGTCGGGATCGTCGACCCAGCCTACAACCCTGACGGCGGAGGCGAGCAACTCGACGGCCTGCCCTGCACCCTGGCTCTCTACGATGGCGCCCGTCACCTCGAGCGAGCAACCGGTGGTCACCTTTTGGATCTCGGTGCCGTAGTTTTCGAGGGACTGCGGGGCCACCACCTGCAACGGGCTGAAACAGCTGCCGTCGCTCAGCGCGATGAACGAAACGCCCGCCTTGGAATCGCGCCTCGAGCGCACCCAACCGCGAACAGTCACCTTGTCACCGATTTTGCACCCATCAACGCCGCGCAAAACATCTACAATACTGGCCATGGGCCTACTCCTTTAAAAAGATGGCGGCGAATATTAGCCCCGAACGCCTCTGAAGTACACACGCGACTTGAGACTTGCGAAAGGAAAGCGCATATTCAACCTTATGAGCTACGTTGGCCCTAGAAACTCCGTTGCGCCCGCGCCCCAGGATGAGCTTGTGGGGACCTTGCTGGCCGACAAATATCGCGTGGAACGGCTGCTCGCTTCGGGCGGCATGGGGCGCATTTACGTAGCTACCCAACTCATGCTCAACCGCCAGGTGGCCATCAAGGTGTTGAACGCCAGCCTGGTGCAAATGCAGGACGGTCAGCAGAGCGACAACGAGCAGGAACAGCGGTTTTTGCGCGAAGCCGCCATCTGCGCCCAGCTCACCCACAACAACACCGTCCACGTCTACGATTACGGCTCCCTCATCAAAGGCGACGAACGCATCTTATATATGGTGATGGAGCTCATTCACGGGATCACCCTGAGGCAGCGCCTCGACGCCATCGGTCCGTTTACACCCGAGCAGGCGCTCTACATCATCCGCGAGGTTGCGCGCTCCCTCAACGAAGCGCACCGCATGGGCATCGTCCACCGCGACCTGAAGCCCTCGAACATCATGCTGGTGCCCAACGAGGGCGACAACGACGCCGTCAAGGTGCTCGATTTTGGCATCGCCAAGCTCCTCGAATCCCACGAAACCGCCAGCGATCTCACGGGCCAGGATCGCATGATCGGCACCCCGCGCTACATGGCCCCCGAGATGGTGATCCACGGCGCCATCGACCACCGATCCGACATCTACAGCCTCGGCGTGCTCCTCTACGAGCTCCTTTGCGGCAAGACGCCCTTTGACGGTGAACCGATCGCCATTGCCATCGCGCATGTCAACAATCCGCCGCCGACCATCTTCGAGCTGACCGGAAAGCAGATCCCTCCCCTTGTGGAAGAGATCGCTTTCAAATGCATGCGCAAGAATCCCGCCGAGCGTTACCAGACCGCCATCGAGTTAATGCAGGCCATCGATTTGGCGGTGGATCGCATGCTGATGCCCTCCGGCATGCTGCCGAATGAGTTGTCGGAGCCCAATGTTTTCAGCGCAGCCGAAGTCAGCGGGATCACCGAAGCCCCCACGCGACCGCCCAAAGCTCCCTCTGCAAACCCGCCCAGCCTGACGCCTCAGCGCCTTCGTTCGCCTTCGGGCAGCATGCCGGACGTCAACCTGTTCGCCAATCCCAATACGCAGGCGGTGGTCGCACCGACGGGGAACGGCAATCACTCTTTGCCCATCGTGATGATGACAGGCGAGCATCACTTTGGCAGTTTTAAGATCGCAGCACAGGATTTGGGACAGATTCAAAACACGCCCACAAGTCCGCTGCCCACAAGCCAAGTGTTGCAAATGGCGAATACCATCGCCGAGTTTGCAAAGCAGAGCGCAGTCATCACAGAGACCGACATCACACAGGAGTTGCCGCAAGAGCTGACTCAGCCCGATCCGCCAAAGGAGATCGTCGAAGAAGCCGCGCCTTCGCATCGCAAGCTTTGGATCATCCCGTTGCTGTTGATCGTGCTCGGGGCGGTGATCGTTTTTGTTTTGAAAGGCAAGTCCGGCGCTGCATCAACAGACGCAAACGAACCGCAAACGCCAGCAGTGCAAACCGACGATCAGCCCCAGGTACCCTCAAACGGCAACGCTGCGCAGCCCGCAGATCCCCCCGCCGATCATCAGGTCAAACCGCAGGATCAGAATCCGGTCGTTCAGCCTCCGCAACCGCTGCCTTCCATACCCGATGCAGGCGTAAAAGCCCCCGCTGAAATGCCCGACGCTGCGGTACAGGACAACTCCGCCCATTCCGTTCAGGCCGCGCCATCGACCAACAAACTGAAAATCGACAGCGACCCTGAAGGAGCATTGGTTTACGAAGGCAAGAAACTCGTTTGCACAACACCTTGCTTGCTCGAGCAAACAAAAACCCCGCGCACGTTCAACTTGAAGCTGAAAGGTTACAGCGACAAGAAAGAGACCGTAGACCCCGGCATTTCCGAAGTCACGGTCAAGCTCGAAGTCTCCAAGACGAAGCCTTCTTCCCAGAAGAATCCCCACAAAAAGCCGCTTCGCGACAGATAAGCATTCAGGCAAGAGCGTGAGAGGTCTGCAATGAGTTTTCAGAAATTGAAGCGAGCGACCTCCACAAAGCCAGAGTTTCCCATCAAATGCGATCGAGAGAAGATTTCCTCCCAAGCTAATCGCTTCCCTTTTCAAGATACAGCCTTTTCATTTTCAGCCTCTCACTTCATTTTCAAGCGCACAGCGATCGCAACATCAGCACAGCGCTTCGTTTTCAAAAGCACAGTCATCGCAACCGCAGTACAGCGCTTCGTTTCCAAAAGCACAGCCATCGCAACCGCAGCACAGCGCTTCGTTTTCAATTCGATCGCATCTGAATTCAAAGCCTCATCGATTCATTTCTATCCATTACAGTCCGCATCATCAATCCCGCGCTTCGATTTCAAACGCATCGGGTTCAAATTTCCTGTCTGTTTCTTTGCACATCCATAATCTAAGTTTACAGGAGAGAGTTTCCATGAATGAAGTCGTCATCACAGGAGCAGCGCGCACAGCGATCGGTTCGTTTGGTGGAGCCCTGGCCTCCGTACCCGCAACCCGATTGGGTGCAATCGCGATTAAGGAAGCCTTAAAGCGAGCGGCGCTCTCTCCGGAGCAAGTAAACGAAGTCATCATGGGATGCGTGCTCACGTCCGGACTCGGTCAGGCGCCCGCAAGGCAAGCGGCGATCTATGCAGGGCTTCCGCAGAGCGTCCATTGCTTTACCATTGGTAAGGTTTGCGGATCGGGGCTGAAGGCGGTCATGTTGGCGGCGCAGGCGATCGCGTGCGGCGATGCGGATGTGGTGATAGCGGGTGGAATGGAAAGCATGTCGCGGGCTCCCTATTTGCTGCCCGACGCTCGCACGGGCATGCGCATGGGTCATAAACAGGTCGTCGACTCTATGATCAACGATGGTTTATGGGATCCCTACAATGACTTCCATATGGGAGAAGCGGCGGAGCTCTGTGCAGAAAAATACGGCTATACGCGCGAGATACAGGATGCCTTTGCAGCCGAAAGCTACCGCAAGGCATTGGAGGCGCAGGCGCAGGGTCGGTTCAAAGCCGAGATTGTGCCCGTAGAGGTCCCCCAGCGAAAAGGAAACCCCGTGATCGTAGATGAGGACGAGGAGCCCCGGCGCGGAGATGTGAGCCGTTTTGCAAAGCTCAAACCCGCCTTCAAACCCGACGGCACCGTTACGGCCGCCAATGCATCGAGCTTAAACGACGGCGCTGCAGCTGTGGTTTTGACGAGCAGGGCTTACGCAGAAGAGCACGGCCTTCCGATTTTGGGCCGCATCGCAGGAAAGAGCGAGCATTCCCAAGCGCCCGAATGGTTTACGACTGCGCCCGCCGGAGCCGTGGACAAGGTATTAAAGAAGCTCGCCCTCAAACCCGAAGACATCGACTTATACGAAGTCAACGAAGCCTTCTCTGTGGTTACGCTCTCCTGCCAGGAACTCTGCCATCTGCCCCAAGATCGCATCAACGTCAACGGCGGTGCGGTCGCTTTAGGTCACCCCATTGGCGCCAGCGGAGCCAGAATCCTCGTCTCGCTTTTGTATGCGATGGAGCAGCAGAACAAAAAGAGGGGGCTGGCTACGCTTTGCATCGGCGGCGGTGAAGCTGTGGCGGTCGTCGTCGAGCGCTAAGAGCGATGAGCAGGGATGGGCGAGCAAGTTGGCGTTCCATTTACAGCCCGGGCTTTCGATTTTGAGCAGAGCGCGTTTGCATTTAAAGCAACGTGCTTCTCTAATAAATCTCACTCAACAGAAATCCGAGCAGAGCGCTTTCACTTCCAATCAATTCCATCTCAATTTTAAGCATTCCGCTCAGATTTTTAATCCTGCCCATCCGCAAGCAAAAACCAATCATTCCGATTTCAGGCGCGACTCATCTTCATTCAAAGAGCTGCGCATTCATTTTTCATCGTTATCGTTCGCATTTTTTACGCGCTGCTTTGTTCACAAGCCGCGCACCATCCTTTCAAAAAGCAGCCTGTTTTCATTTTTGAGCCGCAGGCTCTGCTTTCTAAGCCTCGTTTTTCTCTTTGCAGGCTTTTTTGTTTTCAACAGTGATGCGCAGGCTCAGGAAGAGGTCACCATCTCTCTGGATGATGCAGAGGAAGCAGACGTTCACTTCAGGCTGGGTTCAAAAGCCTACAACAAAGGTAAATATCAGGAGGCCTTAAAGCATTTTTTGGCATCCCAACGATTGGTTCCGAACGCCAACACCAATTACAACATCGGGCTTGCTTACGAAGCGAACGGCCAATCCGAGCAGGCGGTGCATCATTATTACGATGTCATGCATTCCAGTTCCGATCCGGATCTGAAAGCAGAAGTCGAAAAGGCGATCGATCGCATCGGCAAGAAAAGCGCTTTGATCAAGATCACCTCCGATCCACCGGGCGCAGATGTTTACATCGATCGCGAGAATCTGGGTTTGCGAGGCCATACACCGTTTTTAATTGCACTGACCCCAGAGCCTCACCACATCTTTTTAAAGCTTGATGGATACAAGAATTCAGAGACAAAAGACATTCTCGTCAATATCGGCGAAAAGCGGGAAGTGTATTTTAAATTGGAGCCGTTGACCTCTTTTATTAAAGTCGACGGCAATCCTATAGGGGCCGATGTCACCGTGCTCGGGCAGAAAGAAAATCATTGCACTCTGCCTTGTGAAATGGAGCTCAGATCGGCCGAAACCATATGCGAGATTAAGGCGCCCCATTACAAAACCCAGTATGTTCCAATCCATTTAATGCCCCAGCAGACGACGACGTTTTCTGTATCATTGGAGCCGAATGTGGGGAGCATCGAAGTGACGGCCGATGTGCTGGATGCGCAAATCAAATTGGACGGCAAGATGTACGGTTATACACCGCTCCGTATCGATCGCGTCTTTGAGGGTTCGCATGTAATTGAAATCTCTCACTCCGGATATGAGACCATTTCACATCCGATAGAGGTGAAAAACGATGCGATCAGCAAATATCACGCAGAGATGCACACGGCTGATCTTTTTTACAGCAGCAGCAGCAAAGTGCAGACCCTCGATGAGGTTGCAGCTTCCGTGGATTCGATTTCCGATCGCGAGATTCGCGTCTTCGGTTACGAGACCGTCTACGATGCATTGTTGGGCAGCCGCAGCGTAACGGGTCGGTTTGAAGGGGAATATCACAACCTGGTCATGCGAGGCTTTTCGGTTTCAAATGACAATGGCAGCCGTTTGCTGGTGAAATGGGGCAATCACAATATGAATATCCCCGGACTCGGGATCAGCGCAGTGGATCGCTCGCTGATGCCGAGCCTTGGAAATGTAAAGCGCATCGAACTGTTGCGCGGTCCGGCTTCTTCCATTTACGGATCAGGCGCATCTTTAGGGTTGATCAACATCCTGGCCAAGGACGACAACGACGGCATAAAACCGCAGATTGAGATTGCGCATCAGGAAGCCCGCAGTTTAAGGATTCGACTGGTGGGCAGCCATCATTGGAGTGAAAAGGGCGGCATTTGGATCAGCGGAGATTTCTTTAAGAGCCAGGGCGATGATTACGATCTGGAGCAGATTGTAGGCATCGATCAGGCACGTTCGAATCCCAAAAAGCTTCATTTCATCACGAATACGGTGAGCGTCGAAGATAAGGAAAGCGATGACATTAAGAATCTCGCAATGCGGATTTGGCAGGGTGATACATCGCTTCAAATGGATTACAAGCTGCGCGATCATTACATGGCCATTCCCGCCAAAGGGACCATCATCAATGATCCAAATCTTCGTACCCAGGAACACCGAGCAACGTTTTCACTGGACTACACGCCGCATCTCGATGAAGCGCTCTATCTCTCTTTGCACAGTTACGCGGACTGGGCACACAATCAGAATGATTATCCCTTTGAAAAGAACCAATGGGGTATGAACAAACAGACCTTTGACAGCCTATGGGCGGGCTTTGAAGGACGGGCCAAGCTGTTTCCAAAGTCGAACCGCTTTAAACTGATGATGGGCCTTGAACTTCGCAAACCCATATGGATTGAACTGAATCAAAAGCGTCAGGACCACGAAGCAAGCAGTGAGCCTGATCAGACAAGCCTTTTCAGCCTGTTTTCGGAAGGCGAGATTCAATTGCTTCAACCGCTCAGTCTGACTCTGGGTGCGCGCGCCGATTTTTTTGATCTGGATGACTTTGAAATTTCACCGCGCACCAGCCTGATCCTGAGGTTAGGCGCTAAAAACGTCATCAAGACCATGTTCAATATGGCCTACCATCAGCCCACCCTGCAGGAGCGCTTTTTAAATCAGCTCAATGAGGAATCCAAAGCGAAAGCCGAACTGAAGCGCGAACGGAGCTGGACAGGTGAATTGGAATACACGCGCAAGCTGCCTCTCGACTTTAAGCTCATCTCTTCCGTTTATTATCGTCAGGTTGAAGATCTAATCACTGTGCCCTTCCGAGCATCCAGCTCGCAAAATCCCCTTTTCAGAAACCAATCCCAAAACCTTTATACCCTGGGAGGTGACATCGAGCTTCGCAGGGAATGGCATAAGAACTGGTTTACAGAGATCAACTACAGCTTTCAAAGGACTCGCCTTCGCCACCTGCTCGATGGCGATGAACTGTTAAACAGTCCCGCTCATCTTTTTAACGTCAAGCTTGCGGCTCCCATGAACCGTATGGGGATCAACATAGCAAACCGGTTTCGAGTGGAAAGCGGACGCCTTCTCTTTGGAGGCGATCATACTGTGGAAGCTTATTACTGGGATGTCATCCTCACACCCATCGACCTGATCATGGATACGTTCGACTTCTCATTTGGGTTTATCAACATCTTAAACTGGAAAAACGAGCAGAGCGCATCGCCCCGTACAGGTCTGCGCTCTATACCCATATCTGGCCGTTCGGTTCAGATGAGCGTCAAAGCTCAGTTTTAGGCTTGAAGGATAAGGCGAACAGCCCTCATCGAATCAAATGCATCGTTTGCTTTTGGTCCTCATCGCTCTGCATGCGCTCCCCTGCGCTTCCCAGGAAAATCCATCTGGTCAGGTGGATTATGGGGAGGAGTCCGGACTGCTGTTTGAACAGGGCAAAAAAGCCTACGACCGCCATGATTATTTGAGCGCCATCGAAGCTTTCATCGAGTCTCACCGTTTGGCGCCGAACATCAACATCAACCTTAACCTTGCTGATGTTCTCGAAATGAGCGGTCAGTATGATCAGGCGATTCATCATTATTATGATGTGCTTCACAGTCATCCCGATTTGAGGACAGAAGCTGCAGCCAAAGCGGGCATTGCGCTCCTGAAGAAGCAATGCGCTCTCATTCACATCACTTCAAAGCCTGAACACGCAGCCATTTACTTCGATCGCAAGGAATTAGGGATTCAAGGCTATACGCCACATATACTCGCGCAGCCCGAAGGGATTCACCAAATCTGGGTGGAGCATCAGGATTATCGCCCAAGCGATCCAAAAATCATCGAACTCAAAAAAGGCCAGACCGTAGAGTTCCACGCCGACCTGGAGCTGATCGGTACGCGGATCCTGATTCACGGTAAACCCGAGGGGGCAGCTGTCTATGTGGGATCCGAAGAGCAACCCGTCTGTACCCTGCCCTGCGATTTTCAATTACCTGTAGGCGTTCATCTTTTCAGAGCCGAGCATCCGAGATATTTTCCCTTCAACTGGTCTTATGCCGGCGAAGAAAATCAAACCCAGACCTTCAACATTGCATTGGAACCGAAGCTCGGGCAACTCGTCGTCGACAGCGATTTTTATAAAACGCATGTTGAAATTGACGGCGTCGATTACGGCGAAACGCCGCTCTATGTGGATGCCATCAGCGATGGTCCCCATCACTTAAAGTTCACTCACCCCGATGCAGAGGATCTGGAGACCGATATCGAGATCTCTTACCAAACGACCAATGAAGTGCATCCCAGTATGAAGATGAAACCGGATGTCGACATCGTTACGCCTTACGATGAGCATCTGCCTGATCTTTCAAGCTCCATCTCTTTGATTTCAAAGCGTGAGATTCACTATTTTGGGTATCAGACCGTTTACGATGCAGTGCTGGGTGCGCGCGGCTTTTACAGCAACACCGAACCGCATATGAGTTCCCTGGGTGTAAGGGGAATCGCGCTCTCAGACGAAAACCGCCGCTTGTTTGTGGCCCGAAACGGTCACCGGATGAACAACGCCATTACGGGTGGCAGTCCCGTCGATTCCCTTTTGATGGCGACCTTAAGCGATGTTGAACGCATCGAGCTCTTTCGCGGTCCCGCTTCCTCGGTCTTCTTAGGCAATGGCATCACAGGCGCCATCAATGTGATTCAAAGAGAAGACCTGGATCTCCCCAGGCCTCAGCTTGAAGCTGCCGCTACTAAAGACAGCAGTTTACATTTCAGAGGCGCGGGCAGCTATCAATGGAGCCCCGAGGGGGGATTTTGGTTGAGCGCCGATATGACCAACGATAAAGGTCACGACTGGTCTTTTCATCGGCGTTATAATCACGACTCTTATCATTCACACGACCACGATCGCTCTTCAACCCAGAGCATCACGCTCCGCGCATGGCAAGGCCATCTTTCATTTTTTGGTCACTATCTGCATAACTGGCATGAGATCCCCATCGATTTTACAGGCATGGCGCTCTATGGCGATTCCTATAAGCAAAAATATGATCGCGCCTACGCCGATCTTCAATATGATCTGAAGCTCTCTCCCAACTGGCAACTCAAGTCGCATCTCTCCGGTGATTTGACTTCGATCCTCAATCAATCGATTCTTCCAGGGGAAGATTCGCCCCACGAAGATCAGAAAGCCCAAAGCATAGAGGCGGCTTTGCATTTTGACCTCTTCGGGCACACAGATGACAACCGTCTGAAGATGCAGCTGGGCCTGGAGATTCGCCAGGATTTATGGGAACAGTTTGAACAGACCGGCCTCGACCGGGATCGCCAGTCCCTCCATACCGAAGGCACTCAGGCCAGCGCTTACGCCCGTGCAGAATATTGGCTCTTTAAACCGCTCGCCCTTGCAGCCCAAATGCAGCTCAATCTTTTTGAAGATGCCGACGCCACCTGGGCACCGCAAGTCTCGCTTTTATACCGGCTATCGCCCCAAAACCGCATCAAGCTCTTTTACGAGCAGGCCTATCGCGCACCCAGCCTGATGGAACGCTACAGCCTGTTCAACGAGCGCGTCGAACTCCAAAAGGCGTCGCTCAAAAATGAAAGGGCCTCGAAGCTTGAACTCGAATATTCGCATCAGCTCACCGAACGCTGGAGCCTGTTAAGCAGTCTCTATGTGAACAGCTTCGAACAGCTCATCCTCTTCGATACAAGCGGGCGGTTCAATGCTCAATATTACCAGAACCAAAGCAAAGATCTTTATAGCCTGGGCGGAGAGATCGCCATCGAGCGCAACTGGGCCGACAGCAGTTTCTTACAGGTGCGATACAGCATTCAAAGAAGCTGGTGGGGAAATGCGTTCATCGACAACAACCTCTACAACAGTCCCCTTCACCTGGCCTGCCTCAAGATCGCGTTTCCCCTGCGACATGCTGGCATGATGGTCGCCAACCGTTTGCGGATCGAAAGCGAACGCTACAACCCCGGGGCTCCAGACACCGAAAGCGCCTATCTTTGGGATTTGACGATCACCAGCGAACGCCCCCTGGCCGGTCTCATCGACTACGCCATCGGGTTCAACAACCTCCTCGACTGGAGGGCGTCCATTCCCGCTCAGTCCAACCTCGATCCCCTCGAATCCCCACAGCTGGGCCGCACCATCTTCATGCGCTTCAGGCTGCAATATTAATCTGTGCCCAAAGGCCCTGCCGCTTTGCAATCCAAGGCCGCTGCTTCAACCTGAAGCCGCAAAAATCTGCTGTCGAAATCACTTGCTGGCCGGCATAAGGTGATCGAATCGCCTTGCTCCTCCTGAACAAGGCTTTTTGAAGCCCGCTGCCTCCGTTCCAAATCCAATGGCTTCGGTTTTGAGGCCTTCATCCTTCGCAAAACATCCTTCCTCCATCCATTCACCGCCTTTGCCGCCTGTTCTCGATGCAGACGATTTTGCTTTTCATTTACTGTCTGTCCCATTAAAAAGATGCCGCTGCATTTTTGAATGCGCAGCTTCAGATTTAATAACGCCTGCCTTTCATTTTTGATCCCGCAAGTCTGCAACCGCAATTTTGTCCACAGGATGTGGATAAGTTGTGGATAAAATGCATCGGGAAGCCTTAAAAATTTACGGTCGCCGCTTGCCGGGATCAGTCCACGGTATCGTATCCACAGCTGTTTCACATCTGTCACACAGGGTTTTCCACATTTTTCCGACTCCCAATCTCCGCGCCAGATCTGGGCTTTTCAAACTTTTTCCACAAGATGCCCTTACAAAGCTTGATCCTCTACCCTTTTTAAATTTATGTTGTCCAATGTGCTCAGAACTGACCATGGGAGTCCAAGCAATGCCCAACGAGATCGACAGTTACGAAATCGACGCCACCAACTCAGCCGAGGCTTACCACTCGGTGCTGACTTGGATCGACAGCGTCCCCGATCCCAAAGTCAACCTGCCGCGAGTCGATCGCATGCAGGCCGTAAGCCCTGTGCTGAAGCTCGACAGGCTCGTCAAACAGCCTGAGATTGCAGCCGCATTCGCCACATTGCCTCAGACGAGCTTCGATCCCCTCATTTTAAAGCGCTTAAAACCGCTCGCGCTCGCGGTCTGGCATCAGGCGAACCTGATCAATGATCAGAACACGCTCGAATCCCAGGCAAAGCTTCCGCCGGCCTTGGCTGAAGAAGCTTCAAAGATGCGCAACCGCTTGCTTTCGCTCGTCAATTACTACCTGGGCGATGATCCCGCCATAGCGCCCCGCCTGGCCGGCATCAAGAGCGGCAACGGTTACCTCGATCTCGCTTCCGATTTAAAGCGTCTGGGCGTGCTGATCGCAGAGTTCCGCAGCCGTCTGGAACTCGATCCCCGCAATTACACAGCCACCTGCAGCGAAGATGCGACCCAGATGGCCGATCGCATCATCGTCACCCTCAACAGCAATAACCCCGTCAAGCAACAGCGCACCCAGCTCTATAACCGCCTGTGGCAGCTCCTTTGCTTCTACTATAACGAGGTTTGCGCGGCGGGAACCTGGCTCTTCCGCAACACCAGCCTGGCCGATCGCTTCGTCAGCCTCACCCTCGCCGTCCGTAAGACCAAGCCTCGCAAGGCGAACGATAATGACGACGAATCCAAGGACGAAAAAAAAGATGCGGCGGATGCCGATTGAAATTGAATCGAGCCGCTTAAAGTTTTAAATAGGGTCCGCGGTGCAAGGGCTGAAAAGTATCTTGCAGCGGGCTGGGCAGGGTTCACAAGCGAAGCGCATCATTGGGCAGTATTCGCGGGCAAAAAGGCAATCGGCAAATTTGCGCTTCGCTTGTAGAACGGGTGGGTTAAAAATTTAAGGCTTTTAGATGGCCATGGGAACTCGTTCGTACGCTTCGACTATGCAATCAATCCGTATTCAAGCGGCCGGTGCCTTTTTTTATATCGTATTCTTAAAATTAAAACTCTTCTTGTCCTCTTCAATCAGAGTCAGCCTGCCCAAACCGATGATTGAGGTCTAAAGATGAAACCGTTGCGATCCATTTTGATTTACCTGGGTTTAGGATCGCTGCCTGCTGCTGCCCAAACTGAAGACTGGGATACCCAGGACACAGTCTACGAAGCTGATCTTCAAAACCAATTGGGTAAAATCGCCAGCGAGCGCCATGATTATGAAGCGGCCATCTATCATTTTTTGCTGTCAAACCGACTCGTATCGAATCCCAACGTCGAATATAACCTGGGCATGACTTACGAAGTGATGGAGCGCTGGAACGAAGCCTTTCATCACTATAGCAATGCGCTCCGGCTGAGCCATGATCCGGAGCTGTTGGAAGAGATTCCGTCCAAATTGGAGCAATTGAGGAAGCAATGCGCTCTGCTCAATCTGCAAACGGATCCACCGGGGGCAAAGCTTTATATCGATCGCAAGGATTTAGGCCTCAGAGGCACAACGCCGCTCACCCTTGCATTGCCAGAGGGGGATCATCAAATCATTGTCGAGCATGAAGGGTATCGCCCGATCGATCCTCAACCCGTAAAGCTCGTTCAGGGAAAGGAGCAAAAACTCCAGCTGACCTTACAGCGCATTCTGGTTCCGGTCCGGATCGATCTTGAACCTGAGGATGCGGTTGTCTTTATGGAAGGTCAGAGTCAGCCTTTGCAGGCGCAGGACAGCGTTTTCTTATTGCCGCCGGGCAACTATGCCTTAATCGTTCAGGCACCTGGATATAAAGATCACCGCGAACCGTTGCTGGTCTTTGAAAATGAACCCCTCCAGTTCCCCATCAAATTGGATCCGCAGCGCGGTCGCGTGAAGATCACCTCAAATCCAAGTCCTGCTCTGGTTTATATCGACGGCATCGGTTACGGCCAAACGCCGATCATTCTCGATGAACTCACGCTCGGTCAGCATGAGATACGCATCGCTTCAAAAGATCACTTCGATGACCGCATGATCGTGCAGCTGAAACCCGATACGACCCTGCCGATTCACGCGGAGCTGTGCGCCAAAAACGCGACGACCATCGAGACGCATATGGAGCGATCGCCGCATCAAAAACCGGTCTCCTATGATTTGATTTCAAAGCACGAGATTGAAGTTTTTGGTTACGAGTCTGTTTACGACGCATTGCTCGGCAGCCGGGGGGTATCGGGCAACAATAAAGCGCTCAACCCCATCCTGTATTTGCGGGGCATGCCCATCCAATTGGGCGACAGCGCTCATTACCTTTTAACCCTCGACGGTCACCGGATCAGCGAAGATCTGGTGGGGGGCATGACGCCAGGCCGTGGTTTCTTAACCAGCCTTGGAGATGTGAAGCGCATCGAACTCAATCGGGGAGCGATCTCATCCTTTGAAGGAGCAAATGCGACCGCAGGGGCCATCCACGTTCAAACCCACGACAACATCTCCGATGTCCCGATTCAACTCGAAGTTGCCCAACCCGAAGATCGGGCCTTGCGCGGTCGAGTCGCAGGTAGCCAGAGTTTAGGATCCTGGGGCCATTTTTGGCTCAGCCTGGAGAGTTTTCAAAGTCAGGGTGACGATCCATCCATGGAACAGAATCAGATTTCGGCCCGATCACCTTCCATCAGGCAAAAGGCGGAATACGATACGCATATCAATGGTCAGCTTCAGTTAAGGCGCCTTAAGGTTCACATGCTTTATAAGCATCAGGAGCATGATTTACTCTGGATGGAAGGCGCTTCTGATGCAGAACAGAAAGGCATTAACTACGAACGCCATCACTCGGTGCTCGATGCCTCATATCTCATCTATCGATCGGCCAACCTGCAAAGCCAGCTGAGCGCAATCAGCGATTACGATCACGTTGAAAGCGATCTCGCCTCCCAGAATACCCTTACGGCTCCCTATCACATGGACTGGAAATCGCTTCTTCTGGGCTTCAAATGGGATACGATCGCCGCTACAACAGATCGCTCGCTCTTCTTTAAGGGAGGCATAGAGGCTCAAAGATTCCATCTGGGTCATTTTAAACTGACGCCCGAAGACAAAAATTGGAATGATCTTCATGCAAAAGATGCGCTCTACAGCCTTTATGCCCAAATCCGATATTCGGTTCTGACCCCTCTGACCCTCGAAGTTTCAGGTCGGCTCGATTACAGCGATCAGCACGCGTTTGTTTTTTCACCGCACGCCTCGCTCTTATACACCCCAACCCTTCACGATCATTTCAAGCTGCTTTACGGTCAGAGCTACCACAGCCGCAATTTTTTTGAGCGGCATGCCCGTTCTGAATCCCAGTCGTCTGAGGAAGAAGCCCATTTAAAGTTCGAACAGACCTGGTCGTCCGAACTGGAATACCGGCATCTGTTCCCTCTCGACGTCATTCTCACCACAGCCCTCTTTTACTCTCAGACCAGGAATCTGACCCTGCTTAAAGATAAAGACCAAATCTGGGTCAACCGATCTTATGCATCCGCAGAAGATAAACTATATTCGCTGGGTGGAGAGTTCGAGATCAAAAAGGATTGGTGGAATCACTGGTTCTTTTCGGCCAACTATTCCTACCAAAGGACGCGGTTCGACTCTTTAACCGGGGGAGAGCCCTTGTCGAATGCCCCCAATCATCTTGTAAGCTTTAAGCTCGCTGTACCGATTACCCCCGTTGGCATCATCATGGCCAACCGTCTGCGATACGAAAGTCCTTATGCGCTTCCTAATATGGGCAGCTCGTCGCAGTATCAGTATTACTGGGATTTAACCCTTACGGGCATCAGTCCCATGGGCGATCACTTCCATTTTGCAGTGGGCATCCGCAATCTTTTAAACAGCAGGCAGCCCGAACGGATCGACTCCGACAACAGGCGACCCGAGATTCATACCGAAGGCCGCTCCATGTATCTCAAACTCAAGGGCACCCTTTAGTTTTCAGTCCATGATCCATGCTTTTGCAAAGCGTCCCCAGAAAAGGGGATCATCGCTTTGCAAAAGCATATGCGCTGTCTTTGAGCCGGCTCTGCCCGGGCATAGAACTCCGAACGATCTCGATTTGCAGTGGGATCACGTTCTTTAAAGCCTCAACGTGAGAGATCACCCCGATCATCTTGCCGTTCCCCTGAAGACCTCCGAGGGTGGCGAGCACGAGGTTTAACGTCTGCTCGTCCAGGGTGCCGAAGCCTTCATCGATGAAGAGCGACTCGATGGGCACCTCCCTGCTCGACAAACTCGATAGCCCCAATGCGAGGGAGAGGCTCACCAAAAAGCTTTCGCCGCCCGAGAGGTTGCTGACCGAGCGTCTGGCTCCAAACTGCGCATCGTCGAGCTTCAATTCAAAATAGCGGTCGACCTCTTTTAAGGCTGCGCTCTCCGCATCCGCATCTGCCTTCTTTGAACGCTTCGGCTTTTTATTTGAAACTTCAGCCGTCGCATCGGTCTCAGCCGGCAAGGCGTCTGCCGGTGAAGGCTCTGACTCAGGCTTTAACGGATCGCCGTCTTCCTCGCGTTCGAGATGATAGCGGTGCTCGCTCAGCTGATCCAAATGGAAATTCGCTTGCTGAAGCAGCGCGCCCATCGCCATCGAGAGCACAAAGGCGCGGTATTGATTGCCGTCCTTCGTGCCCATCATCTGCTGCAGCGCCTTCCATTGAAGGTAGAGCGCCCGTTTCTTTTCGAGGGCCGCCGCTCGATCCTTCGCCTGGGCGGATGCGCGATCGTCTGCTTCGAGCAGGGATTGCAGATGAGATTGCTCGTCGTACAAAGCTTTGAGCTTCTCGTTTGATGCGAGCAGGCCTGCCTGCGCCTCATCCTCGCTGATCACGTCGGCGTGCTCTGCCTGCTTTTGAAGGAGCGCCTTCTCGCATTGCTCGAGGGCAGACTGCGAGAAGAGCAACGCCTTCTCGATGCGATCCTGCTCAGACTGCAAAAGCATTCGTTCGCTTTGAGGCAGGAGCGCCTCTGCAAACTGATCCTCAGACTCGAATCCATTTTCTCGCGCAGAGCGCAAAAAGGCGCTCTCCTGCGTTTCGAGCTTTGAACAAAGCGCGCTCAAATCCGCTGCCATCTGCTCTCTTAACTGTGCGCTCGAGGCTTTCTTTTGAGCGATTAGGTTCAGGTTTTGCTTCAGCTCGTCCAAAAGCGCAGCTTCATCCTTCAACCTGGCATCGAACGCCGCCTTTTTGGAAGCGACGTCCTCGTCCTTAAAGAGCTCGAAGCGGTTCGCCTTTAAAATCCGGAGCGCCGTCTGCGCAGACTCGAAGCCGGACTTCTTTTCTTCGTAAAGCTTTCTGACCTGCTCGGTCCGCTCGCGCTTTAAGAGCGCATCGGCTTCCGCATCCTTACGCGCATCTTCCAAAGCCTTCTGCTTTGAAAGCTTCGCCTCGTACTCCGCTTTTTGAGCTTCGAGCTTTTGTTTTAAAGCGCCCAGCTCTTCGAGTTCATTTGAGCCCGAAAGATAGGGGGCGATCTCCGTTAAAAGCGCCTCTTTTTTGCTTTCCAGCTCGGCTTCAGAAAGCTTTAACCGGCTCGTCGCTTCTTCGAGTCTCGACTTTGCATGCTCGCATTCGATCCTGGCCGCTTTGGATTCGGATTCCGCATCCTTCAACGCCAAAGCTGCTTCCTGAAGTTTTGACGCGATCTGGTCGATCTTCGTTCGGAGCGCGTTTGCCTGATCGATCACCGCACCGAGCTTCTTTCCCTCCGCCACGCAATCCGCGATCACCTGCGTCAAAGCTTCAGCGGTCTTTAAAGCCTCTTTGGGCAGCAGGCCTTCGAGCTCACGGTCGAGCTCCAGTTGTTTTGAGGCCGCGTCCTTTTTCAATCCCTCAATCTGCTCATTCAGTTGAACGAGCCTGCTCTCCATTTGCGTTTTCTTCTGCTCAAAGTCGGAGAGCCTCGTTTTTAAAGCCTCAAGCTTTTGATTCTGCTCCGCAAAGCTCAGTTCCAGAGCTTTGCGCTCGCTTCGCTGGAGTTCGAGGGCCTGTTTTTGAGCATCGTTTTTGGGCAGCTGGCCGCCGGCATAAGGGTGATCGAGCGATCCGCAGCATGGGCAGGGCATTCCCGGCTGCAATTTTGAGCGCAGCAGTTCCGCATTTTTGACCATCTGCACCAAAGCGAGGCTCTCTTCATAGGCGAGCTGCAGCGTCTGTTCCATCTTTTGAGCCTGCTCCAGCCGTTGTTTTGTGGACTGCGCCTCTTTTTCAGCCTCCGATACGAGCGCTTTGGACTTTTCGGTTTCTTTTCCGAACAGTTCCATTTGCGTCTGAACGGTCTCGATCTGTTTCTTGAAGTCCGCTTCTTTTTCTGCAATCGCCTTCAAATCGTTTGCGCAATGAAGCCCCATTTTGAGCGCGCTGTAACGGCTTCGAAGCTGTTCGCGCCGCTCCGTCAGCTGTTCGATCGACGATCCATCGAGTACCGAAGAGAGCTCCTTTTGGCGATCGCCGAGCGCAATCTCTAAGCTCTTCTTTCGATCGAGCACTTCAGACTCCGCTTTCAAAGCATCGCGCTCCCGATTTTGAGCGAGTCCGTTCGCTTTTAAAGCATCGCGCTCATTTTTAAGGCATTCGTTCTTTGCATCCAAAGCGTCCGAATAGCATTGCAGACTCTGGACTACAAACAGCCATCGTTCAGAGAGCGCCTTTTGGTCTGCATGCTCCAAAATCCAAGCTTCATTCTTAGAGCAAGTCTCTCTCGCGTTCGTTTCTTCTTTGATCGCGCTTTCCAACGCGAGCTCGCATTGTTTTAAATCGCTCTCGGTCGTTTCAAATCCGATGCGCTTCTGTTCAAAATCGCTGTTTAAGACTTCAATCTGCGCATCGATTGACTGCACTTTGCTCCAGAGCGCTTCGTTTTCTGACCTCTGTGCCTGAATTTCTGTAAGCGCCGCTTCTTTTTCTGCGCAGGCCTGCTCTGCATCCGAAAGCTCGCCTTCGATTTTAGGCAGACTCTCATCCAGTTCCAAAATCGACTTCTGCTTTAACTGAACATCGCCTCTCGTTTGCGTGAGGGCCTCGTAGCCTTCCACATGCAGCGCCGACTGCGCTTTCTTCAGCCGCGCTTCGCTTTCAGAAAACGCGAGCTTTGCTGACAAAGCCTCATCCTTTGCTTTTAAGGCTTCATCCCTTGCAACCGTTGCGCGCCTGAGTTCCTGCAGCCCGATCTGGATCGCCTGCGCATGCTCGAGCTCCCTTTGCGCCGCCTTCTGCTCCGAAGCCAAAGCCTCAATCTTTTGTTTTGAAGATGCACGTTCTTCTTCCGAAAGCAGCTCGATGCCCGAAAGCGCCTGCGCCATCGCATCCGTTTCGATCTTTAAATCCGCCTGACGCCTGTAGATCTCTTCTGCAACCTCGCGCAGCCCCTGCAACCCCATCACCTTCTCGAGCAAATCGAGCCGCTCGCGGGGCGAAGCCTTCAGAAACGCCGCAAAATCGCCCTGCACCAGCATCATGGCCCTGGTGAACTGCGCAAAATCGAGCCCCGTCGCCTGCACGACGGCCGCCTTTACGGGCTCAACCTTCTCCTCCGTCTGATGCGACTGCAGATCCTCAAACAGAGGCTTGGGCATCTGAATAGCCCCCGACGACTTCCCCCGCGCACGCCTCGTCTCCCACCGCGCGCGATACCGCCTTCCATTGTTCTCGAACACGCTCTCAGCAAAGCATTCCGCAGTGCCCTTGGTCATCACCTCGGCTGCCAATGCGATCCCCGCCTTCTCCAAACGCGGCGTCCGCTGATAGAGCGAAAGGCAGATCGCATCCAAAATCGTCGTCTTCCCTACGCCCGTAGGACCGGTGATCGCAAAAATGCCAGCGCTCCGAAAGGCCTCGCTCTCAAAATCGATGCACCATTTACCCGCAAGGCTGTTTAAATTCTGAAAGATGACCTTGCAGATCCTCATCGCTGCTGCCCTTCCAAAGCCCTCTCGCGCACTGCGTCGAGCGCCTCCTTAAAGAGCGCCATCTGCGTCTTCTGCAAATCGAGGCTCACGTTGCGGCTCTGCATGAACCTTGAGAACATCTCCATATCATCCATTGCCCTGATCTGACTCACATCGATCTGCGCCTCAGCCTCGCCCTTCGGCCTGCGCCTTCGATTGATGAGACTCAAAAGCTCCATCCCCGCCTTCTGCACCGCCTCGTTCGCCCATTCCTGGATTTCGCTGATGTTTTCATCGCCCTCATATAAAATCTGAACCCACGCGGAATGCTCACCCTGCGCCTCGATCTGCTGCGCGATCGACTTTCTATCGCCTTTAAAGCGCAGCAGCTTCTGAAAGCAAGGGATCTCTATCGTTCGCACCGCTGTGGAATCCGCATCCACATCGACGATGCAGACTTCTTTGGGTGAGAGCGCCTCTTCAAAATTCATGGGCAACGGCGAACCCGAGTAGCGGATGTGATCGCGCTGCCCCACCTTTTGCGGCAGATGCAGGTGACCCAACGCCACATAGCCCGGCGCTCCCACATTTGAAGGCTCAAAGATGCCCGCCGATACCTGCCCCAGGTTCCCACAATAAAGCGAGCGTTCACTTTCAAGCTCGCGGCTCTGCTTTACAACCCCACCCTCTACGTAAAGATGCCCCATCGCTACCACCGGCGCACCCTCGCGCTGGGCTTCGGCAGCCTCGAGTACCCGCATGTAATGATGCCTGATCCCCTCACGAATCGCCTGCTCTCGCTCTGCGATCCCTACGCCTTCGCTTTCGGAGCGCAACTCTCGCAAGAGCTCACCCTCACGCAAAAAAGGCACAGCGCAAACGACGGATCCGAGATCCCCATTCGTCCGATAAAGCTTCACCAACTCTTCGGCATGCGTACTCCGCGCTCCCCCCACCATATGAATCCGCAGCAACCGGACGAGATCCGAGGGCGCATCGAGCACCGCCGGGGAATCGTGATTGCCCCCGATGCATACGATCCCCTGCAGCCCGCTCAACTCTGCAAACGCCTTCATTGCCCCATAAAAGCGCTGCCTTGATTTTGAGGACGGTGCCGTTACATCGAAGATATCGCCCGCTACCAAAAGAGCCTCTACCTGCTCGCGCTGCATACAAGCGGCTAGCCATTCAAAGTAACGCGCATGCTCTGCATCACGATCTTTTTGAAAAAGCTGATGCCCGATATGCCAATCCGAAGTATGCAGTAATCTCAAGAGGGGATCCTTTATTGGAAGCAGAAGCGATGTCGTTCAAAATGAAACGCGAGCAGCTTCAAAACGAAGCGCAACGCTTCTCATGCAAGCGCTACAACTCTGCAGCGCCAGGCTTACGCTCATTTTGTGAAGGGAGATGCTCTAAAAAGGAAGGAGTGAAAATGTGGAGGCGCCGGGAGTCGAACCCGGGTCCGAAAATGGTCCACCAAGGCGTCTACATGTTTGTCCTGTCCTTTAAAGATTCCCCAATCGAACGCCAACAGGCAGGCTTTCTTTTGGGTAGCTCAGACTAAAATTTCGCGTTGGGTCGTACCGAGCAACTTTCCGCGGCTATCCCACTGGCGTGACGCCCTTCTCGATCCCGTGGGCATTGATCGGAAGGACGCGCTCTACAACTGATTATGCAGCGAGAGCGAATTCAATATCATCGTTGGCAATTGTATGCCTCCAGCCTTTTTAACGCGGTGACCGGGAACCGCGACATGCAACCCAGGCTTCAACATCCCCGTCGAAACCAATCGCCCCCATATTTTCAAAGAACTGCTGCGGCTTTTGGCAAACTGCGACCGCGATGTCAAGGGTTTACTTCTTCGATGCGGCGGAGGTGGGAGCTACGTATTGGCATTGACCCAAGTTCGCATTTAGAGCGTGCAAAGCCTGGATTGCCGCCTGTGAGGTCGACAAAAAGTCTTTGCATTGCCAATCCTTAAAACAAGAATCTTCATGATTATCGCCCCCTGACTTCGTACACACTGCAGGGACGACCTTTGCAAAATCATCCTCAGTAAACCCGCCCCCAATGTAGTCCTCATAATCTGGCCAAATTTCAGCCATCTTCTGCGAATGACCACCACGCAAATCGGGTCTACGCGTGGAAACGCTTGCATCCAAAGTCCATTTCATGCAAAGGCTCACATAGTTGGGTTCTGGACTGTCCAATGCGTAATCCGCTGTGAAAACCTCCCCGGGCGCATTTATGCTTTCCTGGTTTGATTCATACCACAGCTTACAGCCATTATCGGAAGGATGCGCTTTGCAATGCTCGAAAACATTCTTCAGGTAATCGTTCAGCGCAGACGTCGAAATGACACCGAACACCCAGAATTCGTTCCAATAAGGTTTCTTTTGATAGAATAAACTATTATGAATTGGGTCAAGATTACCTTCTGCGTCAGGTGAGAATACCGCTCTATATTGCACTTCATTCAACAGCATCAGCGACAGTTCCGGGTTTGAACTGTCGTAGAAGAGCGGTGATGGCACCTGCTGCACGCTCAATCGATTGTTCGCATCCGCAGTCAGGTTTTTGAGCAAATTATCTGCAATAGCGACCTGCCCACTTTGATATTTGGAAGTCCCGTATTCCGAAAGCTCCATCGATAAAGGCTGAAGCTCACCGCTGTTCGCCTTCCCGGCTCTCATCCATTCGAGCTTAAATCTATCCGTAATCTCATCAAAGCTATTCTCTTCATCACTTATACTTGCCGCCGATAGGGCAACCAACAATTGATGTTGCTCGGGGAGTGCAAGAAGAGCGGTTAAGTCCTCATTAGAGAAGTATTTGGCGCCTACGCCACCGGCGCTTTCTGCTATGAGGTGAGCATTCTTATCGAGAGCCTGGCAAGTCGGCGTACTCGAAACCATCACCTCCCACCCCACAACAGCAACCGGAGGAACCGCATTCCAGCTTTCAATGCCTTCATCGGTTAACCCATCGCAATCATTATCGATTTCGTCTTTTATCTCAGGCGTGGGCGATCCGGGGCTTGTCACGCTGCATATGGTATCATCGTGATCTTCATTGCATTCGTAAACGCCCACTCTATAGCATGCGCCCTTTCCGATACCGGGGTTGTCTGCAGTGCCGGGGCATTTCTCCCCCTTCTTCGGGAAATCTTCGTCGATTGCACCGTCGCAATCGTTATCCACACCGTCGCAGAGTTCGGTTCCTATGGGTTCCTTGCAAACCCAGGTCGGATCGTTGTGATCAGCATCGCAAGACATCGTCCGCGTGTCGCAGACTGCCTCATCATTGCATTTCAACCCTACTGCAAAGCCTTCGTCGGTATCACCATCGCAATCATTATCCACGCCATCACATTGCTCCGCCACAGGAGGAGCCTGCCCGGGAACTTCGACGCAGATGATTTCACCTGAATCATTGCACTCCCATTTGCCATTCCTTGTGCATATCGAGTCACAGGCATTGGCCGTCTCGGAATTGTGGTTGTCATCCTTGCGACCTTCCTGCAGGCAAACGGTGCACGCTTCGCCGACCTTCTCAAAACCTTCGTCCGTCTCGCCGTTGCAGTCGTCATCCTTGCCGTTGCAAATCTCTGTGGTCTTGGCGGCTGAATTGGGTTCTCCATCGCAATAGGGCTTGCCGTTAGAACCACAAACCCATTCACCCTGAGTTTTGCAAACCCCCTTACCCACAAAGCAAAGCTCGGAGATGTCGTCTTTTGTTCTAAACTGCGTCACCACACCTTCGACTTCGATTTCCCATTCGTCTATATAGCCGTCGCAATCGTCATCTTTGCCATTACCACAAATCTCAAAATCGCTTTTCTCGTTTTTATACTCATAGACCCACTCACCACCTCTGCAAAACTTACTCTTCTCAGCGCAGATCCCGGATTCATTTAAATCTGTATAGTCCTGGCGCTCCGCTAAACCTTCGTCGGTTTCGCCGTCGCAGTTATCATCCTTGCCATTGCAGTCTTCGCTTCTCTCAAATCGCTGAATCAGCGGTGTGCATATAGGAACGCCATTGTTACAATGGCTGATGCCCTCATTACAAATCCCATACAACCCGGTCTCACATGTCTGACCTTCACCCTCTGCAGTACAGGAGACAGGTTGTGAGGCATCAGTGGAGGCATCGTTGCTGACCATCGCATCCGAAATCGTCTGATTTCCGGGCACAAATGCAGGTGGATCCCCCGATGCCGGGCAACCCGTAAGCAAACCAGCCAACGCCATCATCAAACAAGGGCCAAAGGATTGAAAACTTGGGTTGCGCATCGCGAATTCCACAAAAAGATGTTAAAAATCAAAGGAGTAGACCAAATGGCCGCCGTCTGCGGAAGGATAGATCCCCAATGAGGATCCCGTCGCTTCTTCCTTTTCGGGCAAAAGGATCGCCGCCAGCACACCGCCCGCAATGAGCGCCCCGCCCAACGCATAGAGCGTGTAAGCCCACATACGCGAATGAGAGCGCTGCTCCACCAAATCGTCGTATTTACGCTGATCGCCTTTATAGGTTTTCGCCTTTAAATCATCCTGTGCAGCCTGCGAATCGAGCGCAAACACGACGCCGCCCACCACGCTTGCAACCCCTGCGCCTGCCACCGAAAAGCCCACGATGCGCCAGGGAAACGGACTGGATTCCGGCGCATCGCTTCCATCGATTTGAGTCGCATTTGAGGGGACCGGCTGAGGCTGCAAAGACGCCTGACGAGCCCGCTCTTCCTCCTCGCGCCGCTTGTCGTCCGCTATCTTTTCTGCTTTCAATTCCTCAAGTTCCACCTTCGCGCGTTCCGCCTCAGAGGACTTGGGGAATTGGCCGATGATCTCCGCATAGCATTGCGAAGCCTCATCCCATTTTTGACTTCTCCGCAGCGCTTTTGCCAGGCGAAGCCGATATTTGGGCTCACAGGCATCGAGCGAGACCGCCATGCGAAACAGCGCAACGGCCTCTTCGTATTTTTCGTTTTTCGCCAAACGCACCGCTTCGCGCGCATTGATCTCGGCCGTAACCGGATCGCGAGCCTCACATTTTGCTTGGGCTTCACCCCAAACAGACAGCATCGCGAGTGCAAACCATGCAAAAAGACTGAGTTTTTTCAAAAGTCATCCTCTTGTGCTTCGCGCCGCTTGAGATCGGCAATGCGCGCTTTGGCCATTTGCGCCTTTTGACCCGTCAACCCCTTCTTTAAAGCCGACTCGTAAAGGCGCTTGGAATGCGAATACGCTCCCCGCTTTTCGGCCTCCTGAGCTTGCTTATAATCCTCAAGAGCTGCAGCAGGCGACTCGGCAGTGGCTGCGGTCTTCGTCTCCACAGTCGGCTTCGTCGTCGTTACCGGAGGCGTAGTTTTCGTCGTCGTCACCGGCCTGATCACCGGCTTAGTGGGCTTTCCGCCTTGGTTTACAGTCGTTTTTCCACCCACTTCACCTTGATTGTCAACCTTGGGCGGATTCTCTTTTCCGACAGGCTCCGCAGGTTGATCGGGTTGCACGGGCGTCGGAGTCGTCGTTGCGGGCTGAACGGCCGGAGGCTGCACGGGCTGCACTGGCTGCACGGGCTGAACGGCCGGGGGCTGCACAGGCTGCACGGGCTGCACGGTTTGCACGATGGTCTGCACTGGTTGCCGCTGCTGAACCGCTTCCACCACCCAACGCCCCACCACCACAAAGGTGACGATAACCAAAAGCCCGATGCAGGAAAGCACCCAGGGCCAAATGCGACGCGGTTCTTCCAACTGCACCGAAATCACATCAGAATTTGAAATTTGCTCTGAAATGTCGGTCAGTTTGGCATGCTGAACGGTCAATGCTTCCGCCGGTATCACCTCGGAAGCGTTCATCTTGATCCGCTGCGAAATCGAGCGGGAAATATCTCCCGATAAAAGCTCCTCTGCAGGAACCGGCCTTACCGCGCGCGACTGTCCCGTCGCATAATTGTTATTGCTATTATAAGATGCAGCCAGATTGACCGACGAATTGCTTTGCGTTTGGCCATCCGCCGAATAGTTGGGGCCCTTCATCAAAGTGATCGTCGGCAACGGCGCCCGCTCACCCTGCTGATCGATCGCCTCCAACGCCGCTAAAGCCTCGCGCGCCGACGCGTATCGCTGACGCGGATCGATCGCCATGCATTTTTGAATGAACCGCGTGATCGGCTCCGAAACCGCTTCTCCGTGCGAGGTTTGGGTCACCTGAGGCCGTGGCGCCCTGCAATGAGCCGCCGCCATTTCGGCCATCTCGCCCTTGGGGATCGGCGCATGCCCCAAAAGCATTTCGGCCATCATCACGCCAAACGCGTAAACATCGGTGCAAGGCGTAGTGGGCTGACAATGCCATTGCTCGGGCGCCATATATTTGGGCGTCCCCAAAACGCCGCCCTGCCCAAGATGCATGGTTTTTCCGCCGGATCCCTGCAGAGACGAAATGCCGAAATCGAATAACCTCGCAAAATACTTGCGGTTTTTGCTCTCATCGATCAGCACATTGCCCGGCTTCAGATCGCGGTGAACCACTCCCTGATGATGGGCCGCCGTCAGTCCGCGCAGAATATTGATCCCGTATTGCAACGTATCGTAGACGCTGAGCCCTTTGGCATCCTTGATCACGCGCCGCAGCGTGGGGCCGTTGACCAGCTCCATCGCAAAAAAAAGCACGTGATCCTCTTCGCTTTCACCAAAATGAGCTTCACCGTAATCAAAAATGGGCACGATGTTGGGATCGAGCAAAGCCGCCGAAGTGCGCGCTTCCCGCTTAAACCGCTCGATGGTCGTCTCGTCGCGCGCCAAATCGAGCATCAAAAGCTTTAACGCCACATCCCGGCCGAGCGCGATCTGCTCCGCTTTGTAAACCGCACCGAACCCACCGGCGCCCAGAAATCCATTGATGGTGTAGTTGTTATTGACCGTGATGCCCAAAAGATGGCGCTTCGCCCTCGGCGTCGCCTCCACCATCGAGCGCGGAATGCCATGTACACCGCCCACAATGCCGTGATCCACCGGGCAAAAATCTTCTCCCGGTTCGAGCACGCGATCACATTTGGGGCAAACGATAACGTCCTGACTCACATGCACCCTCTTTCTTGGTGCCGATTCTTGATCTCCTTACAATAAGGTCTAAAGCCCCCAATGCGCAAGCATCCAACTCAAAACCAAGCATCGGGGTTGCGCAACTTCCCAAACTGAAGGATCATAGGCAGACCTTCGATTTTGGAGTCTCGATGCAATCCCACGATGAGAATGCGATGCGCTTTCGGGTTCCGGCCCCCAGGAGACCCGCGCGCCCACCTTTGATCCTTTCGATCCCTGAATACGGCTATTTTCGCGATGCGCTTTGCAGCTTTACGGGCGGTGAAGCGGGCCAGGTTGAAGTCGAGGAATTCCCCGACGGCGAGCGCTACCAGCGGCTCATTTGCGATGTGACGGGCCGCGATGTCGTTTTGGTTGCGGGTACCATCTCCGATTCCGCAACCCTCGCGTTTTACGATTTAGCTTGCACCATCGTCACTTACGGCGCCCAGCGGCTCACCATGGTCGTCCCCTATTTCGGTTATTCCACCATGGAGCGCGCCGTCCGCGTGGGCGAAATCGTCACCGCCAAAACCCGCGCCCGCCTTTTGTCGGCGATCCCTCAGCCCGCCATGGGCAACCGCATCATGCTCCTCGATCTACACAGCGAAGGGATCACGCATTATTTTGAGGGCAACCTGGTCGCGCTCCATCTGGTCGCACAGCCGATCATCTGCGAAGTCGCGCGCCGCTGGGGAGGCGACGATTTTGTTCTGGGCTCCACCGATGCCGGCCGCGCCAAGCATATCGTGCATCTGGCCAACGATTTGGGCGTCGAAGCAGGCTTCGTCTACAAACGCCGCCATTCGGGATCCTCCACCGAGGTGATGGCCGTCAACGCCGACGTCAAGGGCCGCAAGGTGATCATCTACGACGACATGATCCGCACCGGAGGCTCACTTTTAGGCGCCGCCAAAGCCTATCTCGAAGCCGGAGCCACCGAGATCAGCGCCATCGCCACCCACGGCCTGTTCCCCGGTGATGCGCTCCAACGCATCGAAAACAGTGGACTTTTTGCCCATATCGCCTGCACCAACTCTCACCCCAGAGCCCGCGCTCTGGCGAGCGATCGCTTAGAGGTCCTCTCCGTCGCCGAAATCTTTGCCGAAGCGATCGGCCACCGCTCCCATCTGGAGCGCGCCTAATCCCGCCATCAATCCAACCCATCGAATTTAAATACAAAAAACCGGTTTTATCCTTCGGGCATAGGTAATTTTTGACCCATCGCGCTTACGCGTCGCCGAGGCTTTCCCGATAAAGGATAAAAATTTACATCTTGAGTCTTTATGCCTCAGCATCCCGAATGGCTTCAGGCCCGGCTGATCGATGTCAGCCGACCGGATTTGGCCTTATTGCCCGGCTCCTGCCAGCCTTGCAGCGACGGTCGCTATCTGTTTTGCAGCGACGCGCCCGCAAACATCGCCCCAGGCACGCGCCTCCTCCTCAAAATCGACGGCCAGACCGCCATTTACGGCGAACTGATCGCATGCAGCAACGGGCATTACACCCTCAAAGAGCATCGCACAGCGCGCCCCGATCAGCGTAGGTTTCCCCGCATAGAATGCAAATTATTCTTTAAATACAAACCGTTAGGCGATCCTCTGGCGGAATGGACGAAGGCCGATGAAGACGTGGAGCTCTCCATTGCGGGCCTGCGCTTTACGGATCGCACGTCTTGCTGCCCCAATCGCCTGATCGATTGCGAAATCGGCCTCACCGAAGAGGGGCCTCACTGGCGATGCCGTGCCCATGTGGTCCGCTATCTGCCCCTGGACGATGCGCATCTTCCCGAAGAAATTCCGCATCTTACGGTCATCGAGTTTGACGATTTACCCCAGGAGGCGACCGATATGCTGGTCACCTATATGCTGCAGATGCAATGCGCAGCCATCGAAAATCTTGTTCCATTTTAGAAGGTTACGCGCGACTCAGCGCCTTTGAGATCGATGCGAGCTCCTCAAGCGAAAACGTTTCGCCGCGACGCGTGCTGTCGATGCCGAGCGATGCGCAAAGCGCCTCCGGATCGGGCATGATCCCCTTTAAAGCCTTGCGCGCCATCTTGCGCCGCTGATCGAACAGCGCGCGCACAACCTTGCGGAAAGATTCAGGATTTCCAACATCGGCCGCCATTTTTGGCAAGCGTTCGAGCACCAGAACCGCCGAATCCACCTTGGGCGCCGGGTGAAAGCTTTCGGGCCCCACCTCAAAATCGATGTAAGACCGCGTCCAGAGCGCCGCCCAGGCCGAGAGCGCACCGCAGGCTTTGGTTCCCGGCTCCGCCGCCACGCGCTCCGCAAATTCGCGCTGAAGCAAAAAACAGGCGCGCTTCCAGGCATGGGGGTGATCGAGCAGAGCCAGCAGTATCGGCGTGCTCAAATGGTAGGGTAAGTTCCCGTATATCAACAGATTTCCGCCGAGCTCCGCGCTGAGCGCATCCCAGTCCACATCGAGCACATTGCCTTCACGGATCTCGACCGACGCATCGCCCGCCATCTCGGAACGCAAAATTCCGATCAAATCCCGATCATATTCGAGCGCGACCACCCGGCCTGCGCGGTTCGCCAGCGCCATGGTCAGCGCCCCGAGCCCCGCACCGATCTCAAAGACGGTCTCGCCCGCTTCCACACCGCCCGCCTGCACGATGCGCTCCGGCACCGAGGGATCGATCAGAAAATTCTGCCCAAAATGCTTTTTGGTCCAAAGCCCGTAAGCCTTCAGAATGCTTCGGGGATCCTTGAACGCATATCGTTTTTCGCTCACAGATTTTCCCCAATGTCCCAGTTGCCCACGGCATTCAGGCTGCGCAGCGCTTCGCCCGTAAGCCGCGATCCTGGCACCTGATCGCGATGCCAGGCAGCCGCTCCGATCATCGCGGCGTTATCGGTACACCATCGGGGACGCGGCATATGGAGCGCGATGCCTTCTCCTGAAAGCGTCTCCTGCATCAGACGGCGAAGGGCGCCATTGCAGGCCACACCGCCCGCCAGGACCGCATGTTTGCAGCCAAAATGCTTTGCAGCTTCAAGGGTTCGCTCCACCAGCTGATCGCAGACCGCATGCTGAAAACTCGCAAGCAAATCCGCCAAATCCTGACCTTCGGGCGGCGCGCCGAACTTCTTTAAAACCGTCAATACCGCCGTCTTCAGGCCGCTGAAGCTGAAATCCAGTGGATCGCCGTCTTTAAAATGGGGCCTCGTAAACTTAAAAGCCTTTTCGTTTCCCCCCTTTGCGCCGCGCTCGACGATGGGACCGCCTGGGTATCCGAGGCCCAGCATGCGCGAAACCTTGTCGAACGCCTCGCCCGCCGCATCGTCGCGGGTATGGGCAATCTGGCGAATCTGCGTTGGGCTCGAAACCAGATAAAGCGCCGTGTGACCGCCACTTACGGCCAGCGCCACGTGCGGGTAACCGGGACTTTCGGGACGCGGCTCGCCTTCTTTATGCAAAAAGACCGCCTGCATGTGACCCTGAAGATGGTGAACCGGAATGAGCGGCTTTTGCTTGGCGTAAGCGAGCGCCTTGGCCACCTGAAGCCCCACCAGGAGCGATCCCACGAGCCCCGGACCGCGCGTCACCGCCATCGCATCCACGTCGTTCCACGTAGCGTCTGCCGATGTAAGTGCTTCTTCTACAACGGGAATTGCGTCCACGAGATGGTTTCTGCTCGCGAGCTCAGGCACCACGCCGCCGTATTTGCGGTGAATATCGATTTGCGTCGCCACCGCATCCGACAAAACCAGATGCCCATCGCCCACCAAAGCCGCCGCCGTCTCATCGCAGCTCGACTCGATTGCCAAGATCTTTAACATAAAAAAGCCTTTAAAAATGAAGCAGTTATTCTTTGATTTCCATAGGAGCCTGACCGGTTTGCACCTCGCGTTTGCGAATGAACCAGCTTCGGGGCAACAAGAGATGCACCGTCAGAAGCGCCGCCACCACCGCGTGAAGGATGGCCGCAATGTGAAGCCAGGGCGACGACTTTACGGCATGCACGCCATCGGCCAGAAGCAGCGGGTAAGCCCCCGCCCGATCTTCCCAAAGCAACCCCGAAGCGAGCAGACCTCCGGTTAAAATCAGCCAAGTGAGGCAGCGCAAAAATCGACCGCAATGGTAGTAAGCAAAAAAATAGCCGCGTAACAGCGCGAAAATACACAGATAAAGACCAACCGGCATATAGAAGTCGAGGGCCCCGCGCGCCCGAAAAGCGAGCACCACCAAAATGGCCGAAAGTCCCAGACCGCAAATACTGAGCAAGTTGGCCGGATCTAAGAACGTCCAGCGAAACATCGCGCGGTAAAGCGCCCGATCTTCTGCGTTATCCTGAACCAAATTCAAGTTTTGTTTTGTTTCTTTCACGCCCTATAGGATGCCCGATGCAGCGCTCAAAATCCACTGTGACCCTTTTGGGCGGTCCGGTTTTCAGCGCCGATCCCGTTTCTGAGCCCTTACAAAAACCTCACCAGACGCCTTTCTGGCCATCCGGTTGCTTCAAAAATCCTTAATCATTTTCAATCATTAGAGTTCATTAAACTGAATCCTGCTGCAAATCCGTGAAAGGACGGGTTATAAAAACCTTTCGCATCGGAGTCTCCCTTTGACCCATTTTCTTGACCGCAAAATCTATCTCATCACCGGCAAAGGCGGCGTCGGGCGCACCACCGTCACCGTCGCTCTCGGACGCGCCATCGCAAAACACAACCGCCGCGTTTTACTGTGTGAAATCGGCGATCCCGAAGGCGGTTACTCGCAGCTGGGCCGCCATTTTGGTCGCGAAACCCTTTCGCCTGAGCCCGTTTTGCTCGCGCCCAACCTCTTTGGATGCCATCTTTGGGGCAGCACCGGCCACGAGATGTTTTTGCGCCAAATCCTGCCCGCAGGTCCCCTCATCCGGGCCGCATTGCGATCCAAGGCGCTCTCGCGATTTTTGCTCGCCGCGCCCTCGTTTCACGAGATGGGGATTTTTTACCATCTGCTGACGCTCATCGAGTCCAAAAACGCCGATAAAACGCCCAGTTACGATCACATCCTGATCGATATGCCGGCCACGGGACATACCCTTGCGCTCACTGGCCTGCCCGAAATCCTGCTCCGCCTGATCCCCTCGGGGCCCATCGCAAAGGCGATGAAGCGGGGGCAGAGCTACCTGAACGATCCCGCAAAGGGCGCGGCTTTGGTGGTCACATTGCCTGAGCAGCTGCCCATCAGCGAGACAATCGAATTGCTCCAGGGGCTCAAAAACACCGACATGCATACGGGCGGGATCATCCTCAACCGCATGCCCATAAGTCCTTTTACTGCAGAAGAAAACGCCGCCTTAGAGGCTTATATTTCAAAACAGCCGCTCTGCGGGGAGCTCGCCTGGAGAGCGATGACTTCCGCCGCCCAGGCCGCCGAGCGGTTAAAGCAGTTTTCGCAGATTCCCCTCGTTATTTTGCCCGATCGGCCCGAACGGGGCAGCGAGCTTGAAACCGCGCTCCTGCCCTCTTTTGAGCCTCTGTTCACGCCCGGCAGCGCATCAGGAACCACGCATTGAACAACGATTTTTTTCAAAATAAACGCGTACTTGTCTGCTGTGGTGCGGGAGGAGTGGGCAAGACTACGCTCTCGGCCGCCCTCGCCATTCAGGCCGCTCGCCTGGGCCGCCGCGTGCTGGTGGTCACCATCGATCCCAGCAAGCGCCTCGCCGAATCTTTGGGCATCTCGCGCAACGCCGAAGCGCCCGTCGCCCTCTCAAAAGAGCGCTTAAAAGAGCTCGGCATCGAAGCCCCCGGCGCCCTTTCGGCCTGGATGCTCGATCCCCAGCTCATCTGCGACAACTGCGTCCACCGCATCATCAGGGATCCTGCTGAAGCCAAAAAGCTTTTAAGCAACCGGATTTATCGCAATGTGACCGCGATGGTGGCCGGCATGCAGGAATACACCGCGGTCGAAGCGCTCCACGAATTCATCAAAGAGGACGCCTACGATTTGGTGGTGCTCGACACGCCGCCTTCGCGAAACGCCCTTCGGTTCCTCGAAGCGCCCAGCCGCGCCATGGCTTTTCTCGACAAACGCATCTTTTCGCTCTTTGTGCCCGGTGAAGGCAGCCGCGTCCGGCAGATGGCCATCTTTCTCATCGAAAAGGTGATGGACATGGCTTTTGGCGCCGATACCCGCCGGGATCTGCAGGTCTTTTTTCAGCTATTTGGTAATATTTTAGGGCATTTAAACCACAATCAGGGCGAGATGCGGCAGTTTTTCCAGGAAGACAGCGTGGGCTTTTTGCTGGTCACCTCGCCCGAACGCGAAGCCTTAAACGAAGCGCGCTATTTTGAGATCAAAACCCGCGACGAGCTGCATCTTCACCTTTGCGGCTATATTTTAAACCGCAGCCTGGCCTGGGTGCTGAAGCGGCCGATGCCCGGCGAAACGCCGCCCGAAGGCGCCTCCGAAGCGCTCAAATCCGCCTGGCCCCATTTTCAAAAGCTCGCGTTGCAGGAACAGGCCACGGCGATGACGCATCAAAAGCTGGCCGACGAGCTCAAATCCCGCACCGGATTCGTGGCCATTTCGCCCATTTTGCCCGGTGGCGTCTCGGATTTAGAGCGCCTCAGCCTTTTAAGCCAAACCCTTTTTGAAGAGCCTCAACATGCATAGATCCCTTTTTCTCGCCTGCGCCCTGCTGTCCGCCTGCGCGTCACAAAAGAGCAGCGACACCGCAGAGCAAAACACCGTAACTCAGCCTGCATCAAAGCAAAACAACGCATCCAAACCGAAGCGGGCCCCCACGCCGATGGCGCCGGTGGTCAACGGTCAGCTCGTCTGGGAAGGTCCCGTGGAATGGACCGACTGGGAGACGGCTCAGAATGCGGCCAAAGATTCAGGGAAATACACGCTTTTGGTCGTGTATTCGCACGGTTGCCCGCGATGCCGGGAGCTTGCGGCGGCCTTTAACGACGCCGAGCTGGGTGCCCTTTCAAAGCAGGTCTCGATGGTGCGCGCGACCGACATGGAAGCACCCAAATACCGCGAGATCATTGGAAAATACCCGAGTTACGTGCCGCGATTGTTCTTCGTTTCGCCCGAAGGGACCGTGCGCGAGGATCTGGTCAGCAGCCATCCCAAATACCCCTATTTTTACACGGTGGGCATGATCGACGAGCTCAAGGCGCATCTCAAAGCCGTTGCAAAATAAACCCACGCCCGGAGCGCAAGCATGGATCTTCTGCAAAAATGGGCCTCCGTTCCCGAAATTCAGATGCGGCAGGCGCTCTGGCGCGAATTCATAGAGGAGGCCTCGGTTGAGCAGCTCGAAGCACTGGTCGAAGAGGCCGCCATTCTTGCTGAATCCCGCGAATTAAAAGGATTTTTATCGTTTCAGGCGTTCGTCGTTCTGCTCGAAGGCGACGCGGGATTGCGGCTCAAACTGCGCGGTTATCCCCTGCAATCCGCCGAAAGCACCCTGGCCCTGCTCCTGCAGGATCAGGCTCCGGAGCGCGTGGCAGAGCTCGACGAGCTCGAGATTCCGCCCGTATTTGCCCATCGCGAGACCACCCTGGGTGAGCGGCGAAGTTTAGCGCGATCGTTCAACCGCGATCTGCTCGCAAGGCTCGCCTGCGACAGCGATCCCGGCGTCATCCAGCGCCTGCTTCAAAACCCGCGCATCACCGAAGCAGACGTGATCCGCCTCGCCAGCCGCCGCCCGGCCTCCGCCGCCATTTTATCGACGGTCTTTCAGCATCCGCGCTGGATTCAGTCGCCCCGCGTCGCCGAAGCGCTGCTCCAGAACCCCTATACGCCCGCCCTTTTGGCGCACGGGCTGCTGTTCATGACCCAAAGCGCCCTGCTCCATAAAATTGTGCAGCAAAACCCGCAATCGCGGCTCGCACAACTTTCGCGTATCCGCTTGAAATCACGGCAAAAACGCGCTCATTCCGGCTTGGAGTCAGAGGCCTCCGATTCCAGCTGCGCCGTCTTCTGGCTCTCCGAAGACTGAGGCAACGCTCGGGGCGCCTCTTCTTCCTTTGAAAACGCGCGTTTAAAGTTCCGAATCCCCTTCCCCAAAGCATCGCCCAGCTGCGGAATGCGACTGTGACCAAAAAGGATCACCACAATCAGCAAAATCAGCAGAATCTCTCCGCCCCCGGGAAGCCCCAAAATGGACAAGGCAACGACAGGCTCCATATTCCCTCGCTCAGAATCAAAAAAACGCCCATCATTTTAAGGGGAACCCGGCGCAAAACCAACGAACTTTCGCGCATCTCTGCAATTCCCATGCTCAAATCTTGCCGCAAAGGCGCCGCCGTGTTACCCAAATTGGGTTGATTCGAGAGGTGCTCGGATGCCAGCCGTTAACTACGCCTTAAAATTCACCGCTGGAAAATTCACAGGTGGCGAGTTTCCGCTGCGCCCCAATCGCGAAATCACGATCGGCCGCGGCAGCGAATTCGACATGGTGCTCGACGAAGACATGGTCTCCCGCCGCCACGCCAAAATTTCGACCTATCACGGTCAAATCATCATTTCCGACCTGAAGAGCACCAACGGCACCTTTGTTAACAGCGAACGCATCACGGTGGCCCCGCTTCAGGTGGGCGACAAGATCATGATCGGCACTTCGGTCATGCAGGTGATCGTGCTCGACGGATCCTCTTTGCACCACACGCCGCAGCTGGGATCGACCATTCAGCTGCAGATGCCCAACCCGAATCTCTCGACCGAAGTGGCGATGCAGTCTCCGAATTTTGGCGTCAACCCCCGCGGCGCCATGGCGGCTCAATCGACCAACGTCCTCCCCGTCGAAGGTCGACCGTCGCCCATGCAGGGATCCGGGCTGCATCCGCTCTACGACAATCGCAAACCCGTCAAGCAAGGCTCGGGGCTCCTGCCGCTCAACGACAATCGCAAACCCGCCAAACAGGGCTCAGGGCTGCACCCGCTGCAGGGTTCGGGTCTGCATCCGCTGACCGATGGACGGCCCGTATTTCCTCAGTTTTCGGGGCTTCACCCGCTTCCGGACGGCCGCCCAATGGTGCCGCAGGTTTCGGGTCTACATCCCTTGCCCGACATGTCTGATACGCCTTCAAGTCGTTGTATGTCGGGGCATTTTCCCGAAGACGGCACGCTGACCCACTTGATCGAGCTCTTCTCGAACAGCCATCGTTCCGGGGTCTTGGTGATCACCGATCAGCGCAACCGCGAGGGCCGAATCTTCTTTAAAAACGGCGAAGTTTACTACGCCACCATCGCTCAGCCCAGCAGCACGGGTGAAGCCGCCGTCATCAATCCGCTCAAATGTTTCTTCAGGCTTCTGCAATGGCAGGAGGGCGATTTCACCATGGACAACCTGAACGAGTTGCCCAGCTTCAGCGATGAAATCGAAGGCTCCACGCAGCATTGGCTGGTTGAAGGCGCGCGCCAGTACGACGAACTTCTGCGCATGAAGGAATATTTGCCCGAGCCCGATCGCGTCCTCAGCCTTTGCATCCCGCTCGAACCGCAACTTTCGAATCTTTCGGCCGAAGTGCTCGATACGCTGCAACTGGTTCTCAACCTGCGCACCATGGGCGCCATCCTCGATCGCAGCAAAGCCACCGATTTTGAAACCTGCACCGACATCCTTTACTTGCTGCAAAACCGTTATATTACAATCATTTAGCTTCATTCATTGACAGCTGTCATTTGAAGCCATAAGCTCAAAGTTTGCACAGAGTCCCCTTTTGCGAGGTCGTTTATGGAATTCTATATCGTCGATCCCAAAGATTTGAGTTTCAGCGATTGGTCCCAGAAAATCAAAGAGCTCCTTGAGTCCGAAAAGCTGGAATACACCGCCATTCCGGGCGGATTATCGTTTATTAACGACGATGTAGCTGAACCCTGGAACGAAGAAAGTCTGCTCTTTAAAGTCACCGACGAGCGCAGCAAGGGCGAAATCGAACTGCGCGCCGAAGACAACCATTTTTACATCGTCTCCGACGACCTCACGATCTTCGAAAACAGCGATTTTAAAGATGTTATCGGTTACCGGCCGCACCGCGCGGGGGCTGTGTTCGGGTTCGAATTCCTGAGCCAGAAGGGCTGCCGCTTCCATTCCGGCCCGAGCAAAGGCGCCTGCTTTTTATGCGATCCCGACGAGGATTTTCCGCCGCAGCTCGAATTGCCCGCCATCTGGAACCTGCTCATCAAATGCATCTACTGGATCGCGAGCAACATCAACCGCGTCCAGGACATCAAGAAGATCACATCCGACAAGCTCATGCTCGATTTTGACGTCGACGTCTCGTTCACGCATCCAGCCTCCCTCGACGCCCTCAGCGAGCTTTTAAAGGAAGACGACGGTTACGACGCCAAGCGCACTTCGCTTCGGGCCACATTCAAAGAGCGCGAAATTTCTTTTATTCGTGAATTCGCGAACTTACTGCCCCAGGATCCCGAAAGCTACGATCGCGCAAGCTTTAAGGCGGTCTGGCGCTGCGAAGACATCAACGGCAAAAAGCACGAGCTCTTCCACATCGGCATCGAGCGCCGAAACCTGCGTCCTTTCGTGCAAATTCCGCTTCAGGCCTCCGACAAGAAACTGGTCGAACTCATCCGCAACAACTTCAAGGGCCACCGCATCGACAAGCAGGAACATTTCGCGAACTGAGGTCGCATGTTCCCAGAAGATGTCAAGACCGAAATCCTCGACCGCACAGACATCGTGGCGCTCATCGGTCAGACGGTGCAGCTGCGCAAGGCGGGGACGATTTTTAAAGGTCTTTGCCCCTTCCATTCCGAAAAAACGCCCTCTTTTACGGTCTCTCCCGAACGCCGCACATTTCATTGTTTTGGCTGCCAGAAGCACGGCAACGCGATCGATTTTGTGATGGAGTCCGAGGGGCTCAGCTTTCGCGACGCTTTAGAAAAGCTGGCCCATATGTGCGGCATGGAACTCCCTGAAACCAAAAGGGAATCTCCAGAAGTCAAAGCCGAGCGCGCAAGACAGAAGAGCGAGAAAGAGCGCCTGATCGCCGTTCAGGAAAAACTCGCGAGCTATTACGCCGACACCCTTTTTGGACCCTTTGGGCAGCCGGCCCGGGATTATCTGATTCAGCGGCGCGTCTCGCCCAAAAGCGTGCAGGCGTTTCGTTTGGGTTACGCGACCGGCGACAAGGCCGATTTTGCCCGTTTTGTGATGGCGCATCAGCTGCCGCTGGGCGATCTCGTCACCCTCGGCTTTTTGATGCCGCCCGAAAATCCTACGAACATCTCGCCCAGGGATCCCCTTCGCGGTCATTATCTGCGGTTCCGGAGGCGCGTCATGTTTCCGGTGCTGAGTCCTCAGGGCGAAGTGGTGGGTTTTACGGGGCGCGTGCTCGATGCGCAGATCAAGACCGCCAAATATATGAACTCGCCCGAGACGCCGATTTTTATAAAGGGCGAGAATCTTTACGGAATTTCGACCGCAAGATCGGCTGTCCACCGAAAGAACCGGCTCATCCTCTGCGAGGGCAACCTCGACGTGATCATGCTCTGGCAGTCGGGCATCGAAGAGGTGGCCGCCGCCATGGGGACCGCGCTCACGTCAAAACAGGCGCAGCTGATCCACCGCCTGACCGATCAGGTGTTTTGCGTGATGGATGGCGATGCCGCAGGCCAAAAAGCGACGCTTTCAAGCCTCATTACGTTTCTTCAGGCGGGCATCGAACCGAGGGCTGTGCGCCTTCCGCCCGAAGAGGATCCCGACTCCTTTGTGCGCAAATTTGGGCCTCAGGCCTTTGAGCGGTTGCTCGAACAGGCCGAACCGCTGCTCGATCTGGCGATCACCCGCGCGATTCAGACGCATCCGCAGGATCTGCCGGGACGCGCCGCTTGTTTGAAAGCCCTCGCGCCCTATCTGGCCGAAATCAAAGATCCGCTCATCTTTGAGCTCTACCGCACAAAGCTGGCGCAGCAGCTGGCGATCCATCCGGATTTGGTCGACAAGGCGATCGAAGCGTGCAAAACCGCACATGCAGAGACTGTTCCTGAGTCAAATCAAACCCAGGTGGGTCATTTCACGGGCCAAAAAAGCCGATCCCCACGCCCCCCAAAACCAGCGAATCAAACCGTAAAAAAGCCCAGCGATTCATGCCCCCCGGAGCAAGAAAAAGTCCTCGAATTTATTATGCATTTTCCAAAATGTGTGCTCCTGTTTCACCAGCGAAATGCATACGAATGCTTGACTCAACCGGGATTGGCTGATTTTGTTTCAAGCCTCTATACCGAGGTGGCAGCTGAGCCGGAACTGCCACCCAATATCGATCAGCTGTTGGAACAGCAAGGCGATGAGGCCGTCAAAAATTTGCTTTGGAAATGCCGCATTCAGGATCCATCGCAAAACGACGACACGATCGAACAAGCCTTTAGCGATGCGCTGACCGCGCTTCAGCGAGGGCATTTGCAACGGCAGCGTGGAGCGATCACTTCGAGAATGGTTCAGCTTTTTTCCACACCAGGCCCAGAGCTTGAGCAATGTCAGGAACAACTGAAAACCATTCAGGAGCAGCTGGCTCTCCTCTCCCGCCCATCCCTGGGTAAGGAGCCATAAATGGTTGTTTCTACGCAGGAAATGCTCGTTTCAGAGCATTTGGAGAGCTGCGAAAACTGGACTTTTCCTGCAGCTCTCCCACACTCCGCAAAAGATTTTCCTTTTCATCAATGGGGCAGGCCATCCTGCCCGCACATTGGCAATTGGTAGGTGTGCTCGTGAGCGAAGAACCACAAAACAAGCTCAAGAAGCGTCCCAAAGAAGGCACCGCTGCGACCTCCAACGATTCAGGAGATGAGGAAGGCACTTACGGCCGTACCAACGATCCTGTACGCGTTTACCTGCGCAAGATGGGCTCCGTCGCGCTCCTGACCCGCGAAGGCGAAGTCGACATTGCAAGGCGCATTGAAGAAGGCCAGGACGCGGTCCGCGACGCCGTTTTTGAAAGCCCGGTGGCCGTAAAGATCGCGCTCGAACTGATTCGCCGCGTCGAAAACAACTCCATGAAAGTCAAAGAGTTGATCGGCACACCTTCCCCCATGTCGGGCGATATGCCCGAAGGCATGGATCCCGAAGCGTTCGTGGCCGATATGGCCGACAGCTTTGACCAGGAAGACGACGACGCCAACAGCTCGGTTTCGGACGAATCCCTGACGGAACGCATCACAAGGCTTACGACCATTTTGCGCGAAAATGAGCGCGAGCGCCGAAACATTGAAGAGACGCTGCAAGGCATCCAGCCGATCACCGATAAGAAGCGGAAATCATTACAGAAAAAGCACGACGACTGCGTGACCGAAATCCGCACTGCGATGCTCGAAGCGCATTTTTTGAAGCGCATCATCGACATGATGGCGGATCGTATCAAAACCCTTTACGTCCGTTCGGTGACCAGCAACGACCAGATTCACACCCAATGCCAGCGTTTAGGCGTGCCCAACGGCTACCAGCTCATCCACGACGTCTATCGCCTGCACCAGGCCAAGTCGCCCGAGGAAGCGGCCAAGATCATCCGCAATTACCGCATTAAAGACCCCCAAAGCATTCTGGCGGCGTCGAAGGCGGTCGAGCATGCGCACCGCCGTCTGCGCTGGGTCGAGATGGAGTCGGGAATGGAGATGCCCCAGCTTCAGGATCTGTATCAGCGCATCCTGAAGCACGAGCGCGCAGCCGAAAAAGCGAAGACCGAACTCGTGGAAGCAAACCTGCGCCTTGTGGTCAGCATCGCCAAGAAATACACGAACCGCGGTCTGCAATTCCTTGATTTGATTCAGGAAGGCAACATCGGGCTCATGAAGGCGGTCGACAAGTTCGAATACCGCCGCGGCTTCAAGTTCAGCACCTACGCCACCTGGTGGATCCGCCAGGCGATCACCCGCGCCATCGCCGATCAGGCGCGCACCATCCGCATACCGGTCCATATGATCGAGACGATCAACAAGCTCATCCGTACGAGCCGCTATCTGGTGCAGGAGATGGGCCGCGAGCCTACGCCCGAAGAGATCGCCGCGCGCATGGATCTCCCCATCGACAAGGTGCGCAAGGTGCTCAAAATCGCCAAAGAGCCGATCTCGCTCGAGACGCCCATCGGCGAAGAGGAAGACAGCCATCTTGGCGATTTCATTGAAGATAAAGCTGCAGTCAGCCCTTCGGATGCGGTCATCAACTGGAGCCTGCAGGAACAAACGCGCAAAGTACTTGCAACTTTGACGCCGCGCGAAGAAAAGGTACTCCGCATGCGCTTTGGTATCGGTGAAAAATCGGACCATACGCTCGAAGAGGTGGGACAAGATTTTGACGTCACGCGCGAGCGCATTCGGCAAATCGAAGCGAAGGCATTGCGAAAACTTCGTCACCCTTCGCGCAGTAAATGCTTGCAGCCTTTCGTCGAATCGACTACTTGAGCGGTGCAAATCGCTCATGGGCCTATAGCTCAGCGGTCAGAGCTGCCGACTCATAATCGGTAGGTCCCAGGTTCAAATCCTGGTGGGCCCACAATTTTTTGACGTCCCTCCCCGAGTAGGCAAGGAGTGCAAAGTGACCCAAAGCGCACCGTTTTTAATCACACTCGTCGAATTACAGCGCCAAACGGATGCACTGAAGCAGCTCCACGAATCGCAGCGAGTCCTTTCAGAACTGCAGGCGAAAAATCGCGAAGCTCTAGCCTTTTTTGATCAGATGCTCGCTGCGAAAGCAGAACGCATTGACGAAGCCCAGCTTTTTATTTCTGAAAAACACCAGGAAATCGCAGAGTCCGAAGAAGTTTTGCGCCGTTCCCGCGCCAAGATGAACACGGTGCAGTCTCAGCGCGAGCTGACCGCTCTCAACAAAGAGCTCGACGCCAACCGCAAGACCGCCAGCATCCGCAGCGAGGAATTGAAGAAGCTCGAAGCCGGTCTCGAAGAGGCGCGCGCCGCATACAACCAGCGCAAGCAGGAACGCGACGAACTGGCCGATGAATGCGCCAAGCTCGAAGCCGAAAAGCAGAAGGAAATCGCTGAACAGGAAGCCCAGGGAGCCGCAAATACCGCGCTGGTCGAACGCTTGCGCCAAAGCCTCGACAAAGCGCTGCTCGCCCGGTTCGACCGCATCGCCAAGGCGCGCGACGGACAGGCTGTGGCCAACATCAATCCTCACGGCACCTGCTCCGCCTGCAATATCGCCCTTCCGCCCCAGGTTTTTAACCGCATTCAGGCCGGAGAAACCGTCGAATATTGCTCCAACTGCCAGCGCATTCTGATCTCGTTCGACCTGGTGGAACAAACCAAAGCCCTTGAAAATCAATAAGATTTCGAAATCTCTTTAGCCAGATGGATGGTCGCTGGCGCGAAAGCGCGGGAGGAAAGTCCGAGCTCCACAGGGCATGGTGCTGGCTAACGGCCAGTCGGGGTAACCCGAAGGAAAGTGCCACAGAAAGCAAACCGCCGCTTTGCGGTAAGGGTGAAAGGGTGCGGTAAGAGCGCACCGGGGGGCTGGTGACAGTCCTCGCACGGTAAACCCCACCTGGAGCAAGGTCCATCGAGGCGTTTCGCAAGACGAAACCCGGGTGCCCGCCCGGCAGCCTCGGGTCAGACCGCTCAGGATCATGGCAACATGGTCTCTAGATGAATGACCATCCCCTGCGTCGGGTGATCGGCGCAGGAGACAGAACTCGGCTTACAGTCTGGCTAGAGAGATTTCCCTTTTTTGAGGCCTGCATGAGCAAAAAAACCAAAGACGGACGCGAGCAGATCGCGAGCAATCGCCGCGCGCGCCATGATTATGAGCTCAGCGAGCATTTTGAAGCAGGCATCGTATTGAGCGGCACCGAGGTCAAAAGCCTGCGCAGCGGCTCGGTCACCATACAAGAGGGCTACATCACAGTCTCAAACGGCGAGGCGTGGCTGATCAACGTCTTCATTCCCGAATACAACTTCGGCAACCGCTTCAATCACGACCCCAAACGCCGCCGCAAACTGCTGCTCAAGAAGCGCGAAATCTCGCGACTCATGGGTAAACTCGAGGAGCAGGGGCTCACGGCGGTGCCTCTGGAACTCTATTTTAAAGAAGGCTGGGCCAAGCTCGAGTTCGCGCTCGGCCGAGGGCGAAAGCATTACGACAAGCGAGATGCCGAGCGCGAAAAGACGGCGCGGCGCGAAATCGACGAATATTGATCGCAGATGCCTCTCACCTGATCGCAGCTTGCCCTCTTGACCCGCAGGAATCACCCCAAACATTCCGTCAAATCGAAACATTCATCATGGAAATCAAGCAAGTCGCCCAACTGATCGCTCAAACCCTCAACGACAAGCAGGCCGAAGACATCGTCGTCCTCGATGTTGAGGGGATCGTCAACTACGCATCGTATTTCATCATCGCTTCCGGCCGCACGGAGCGCCACGTTTGCGCACTCGCCAACCACATCGAGCGCAGCATGAAGGTTTACATGGGCCGTCCCCTCAGCTCCGAGGGCACCGAAAACGGCCTCTGGGTCCTCCTCGATTACGGCGACATCCTGGTGCATCTCTTCCGCCGCGAGGAGCGCGATTTTTACGATCTCGAAGGCCTCTGGCAGGACGCGCCCAGAGTGGAAGTCGATTTCGATCACCCCGCCCCCATCCCCGCCGCTTCTTCCGAAGATTAAACCCTTTGAAACTCCAGATTCTTTGTATCGGCAAGCTGAAATTGCCGTACGCAAAGCTCGGTTGCGCCGAATATCTTGAGCGCCTGAAGCATTTTTATGCGGTGGAGCTGAAGGAGCTGCCCGACGCGAGGCGCGCGAAGGGGGGCGATGCCCGCGCATGGAAGGCGGCGGAGGCGGCGTCGTTTCGGGCGGCCTGCGATCCCGGATGTTACCTGGTGGCGCTCGATGAGCGGGGGCGCAGCGGGAATTCGAGGGCGTTTGCGCAGTGGCTCGGGCAAAAACGCGACTCGGGGGTGCATACGGTCACCTTTATGATCGGCGGTCCGGACGGGATCGACGAGGCTTTGCGCCGGGAGGCCGCCGATATGTGGAGCTTAAGCGCCCTCACCATGCCTCACGAGCTCGCGCGTCTCGTGTTATGCGAGCAACTCTACCGCGCCGCCTCGATCTTATCGGGCAGCTCCTACCATCGCGACTGATCAATCCTGCAGATATTTCTTTAAAAGGCGCCTGAAGTTGGCGCGATCCATCTGCGCCGCCCGCGCTGCGGCCGACACGTTCCCTTCCCTCTCCAATAATCCCCGCAAATAGGCTGCCCGAAAGGCGTGATCGGCCTGAAGCTGCGCATCCCTGAAGGGCTGGTTCAGATCGATCGCCATGCAGATCGAGGGATCCGTCGCAGGCTTTGCATCTGCAGCGCTGTGATCGCCGGCATTAAAGAAGGCTGCGGGTAAATCCTTGAGCGCAAGCTCGCTGCCCTTCTGATGCGCGAGGGCCTCCATCAAAACCTGTTCCAAAGCCTCCAGCTGTCCGGGCCAGGGGGCTTTCTGCAGGGCTTCCATACAATCCCTGTTCACATGCTTGATGCGATAGGGCGCATGATGCGCCAAGAAATACTCTACGAACTGAGGGATATCTTCCCGCCTTTGTGAAAGGGGGGGGAGTTTGACTTCATTTTCCTGAAGTAAACCGAGCATCGCAGGGCTGATGTGACGGGTTGCCGTTAAGAAATGAAGGTCCCATACGGAAGTGGTGCAGAAGCGAAAGCGCGATTCGGGATGGGTGCTCCCTGCCTTTGGCTTCAAATGTGCGATCTCGCAGGCGAGTTTTTCCTGAAGTGTAATCGGCATCCGATCGAGATGGCAGATCAGCAGAACGCCTTCTGCTGCGCGCTTTAAAGCCCCCATGGGACCAAAGATCGCCTGCTCATCGGCGAGCTCGCCCTCTATGGCTACAAAAGATCCCTGCTTTTTAGGCGGGAGATCGTACATCGATTTTGCAATCAGATGCAGTTTAAGACCGTTTGGCCCCACCAGTAAGAAGGGATCGTCGGTTTGCAAGAGCTCATTTAGGCGGGCGAGGACCGGTTGCATCGATGCGCTTTGGCTTTGAAGGTAAGGCGTGAGGCTGCCTTTTAAGATCTGGCGCTGAAGGGCGCGGTTTTCGTCGAGGATCTGCTTCATCTGAGCCGCTTTGCGCAGCTTTTGGATGCAGAGATCGACTTCCGAGAAGGGTTTGGTCACATAGTCGAGGGCGCCCTGCTTTAAAGCGGTCGTCGCTTCGAGGATCTCACAGGTTTCGATCGTGGCAAGCCATGCGCAGGGGGCAGACTGTACGAAGCGGAGCGCGGTTTCGTTCTCTTTAAGAAGCGACCAGTCGACGATCATCAGGTCGATCCGGTTTTTTTGAAGCGCCTTTTTAGCCTCCTCGATTTGATTTGTGGTCGAAACGCAAAACTCTCCCTGCGGCAGCATCCAGCGCCAGGTCTTGCAGGCCTTCTCGTCCGGATCGATCACTAAAACCTGCGTTCCCTCGCTTTGATTGCGCATGGCAAAGGTCATCTCGCTCTCCTTTTCACCTCTGCTTCATATTTTATACGATTTTGTCTGATCGGGAACAGCTTTTTTGGGGGGATCCCGCTTTTCATTTGTGCAAAATGCAAATCTTCCGTAGTTTGTATCTTTATGAATCATAAACATCGTCGCCGCTCCGTATTTTGCCGGTTTATTTATCTGAAAGATTCAGGTCTACCGTATTCTTCCCTTTTACAGTAACGCAATCTTTCAAAATACCGTATTCTGTAACCATACATGCGTGAATCTCTGAAGCCTACAGTAAGGCTTTGAATATGCTCTGATGTAAAAGTTTGAGATTGAAAATCCGGGCGATTTTAAGCAAAGTATAGGCCAAAAATAAGGTAAACCGAGGGGTGATCGCTCATGAAAACGCATATTCTCTTAACGGATCCTGAATCCGCATGCATTGACGCTTTAAACATTTGCTTCATCGGTCGCCGTGCGCGGCTGGATGAGGAGGAAATCCGCGATCTCCTGCCCGATGAGGTGCAGGATCTCTACGATCCGATGCTCGAATCGCTGGAAGCGGACGATAAAGGGGTGATGGCTTCGACCTGGCTGCCGGGCCGAAAGCGGTTTTTTTTGGGACTGCTCCCTGAAAACTGCTCGCGTTACAACAGCAAAAGCCGCGCCTATGCGCTGACGGCCCTCATCCGCGATCTCCCCGACAGCAACGTGACCGCGATCATCATCTCTCCCGACAGCAACGAGGATGTTGCAGCCCAGGTTCTGGCCGTCGCGCGCGCATACCCGGAGCTCTCGTTCAAACATCGCAAAGAGGAGGACGATTCACCCTCCCGCGTGCGCGTCGCCTTCGCTCTGCCCGACGGATCCGAGCCCGATTACGAAGCCCTCGAACCGCTCATCGATGGCATCCGCCTGGCGACCCGACTGACCGATACCCCCACCAATCGGCTTTCGGTCTCTTCAATGATCGATCTCGCCCGGGGCGTGGCCAAGGACTACGGTGCCCAAATCGAAGTCCTCGAAGGCGAATCTCTGTTCAACGCCGGGTTCGAAGGCATCTACAGCGTGGGTAAAGCCTCAGTTGACGCGCCGGCCTTCGTGCATCTCACCTACATGCCCAAAAACGTTGAGAATCCCCCCACCGTCGCATGGGTGGGCAAGGGCGTCGTCTTCGACAGCGGTGGTCTTCAGATCAAGTCGCGCGAAAACATGACGACCATGAAGACCGATATGGCCGGCGCTGCGGTCTGCCTTGCGGCCTTTGCGGCGGCGATCCAGCGCAAATGCAAGGTGAAGCTGAACGCCCTGCTCTGTCTCGCCGAAAATGCGGTGGGTCCAAACGCGCTGCGCCCCGACGACGTGATCACCCTCTATTCAGGCAAGACCGTCGAGATCAACAACACCGATGCGGAGGGCCGCCTGCTCCTGGGAGATGGCGTTGCCTACGCTGCAAGGCATCTGAATCCCGATCTCATCGTCAGCATCGCGACGCTGACGGGTGCGCAGCTCGTAGCGACGGGCAAACGCATCTCTGCAGTGATCTCGAATGACGAACAGTTTGAACAAAAGGCCGTCGCTGCAGGCAAAAAATGGGGCGATCTCGCCCACCCCCTCCCCTGGGCCCCCGAGTTTTACAGAGGCGAATTCTCAAGCAAGATCGCCGACATGAAGAACTCCGTAAAAGATCGCCAGAACGCCCAGACCAGCTGCGCCGCCTGGTTCGTCGCCTCTCATCTCTGCGATTACAGAGGTCCCTTCGTGCATCTCGACGTCGCAGGCCCTGCGCTCGATGCCGATCGCGCGACGGGTGCCGGCTTTGGCCTCCTGCTCGGCCTCCTCGAGAGCCTGTAACCGCCCATGACCCTCGATCTCTCCCATTTCGTCTGCCAATGCTGCGGCAATTGCTGCAGGCCCCACGGCCTCGTACGGATCACCGATGCCGAGATCACAAAGATCGCCGCATTTTTAGGGATGCCCGAGGCCGAATTCATCGATCGCTACACCGCCCTCTGCCCCGACCGCCGCGGCCTCACCCTGATCGAGCAGGAAAGCGGCGCATGTTGCTTTCTGACCACAGAAAACCGCTGCCGGATACAGATCTGCAAGCCCGATCAATGCAAGGGATTCCCCGATCGATGGACCGATCCCCTGCTCGAATCGCAATGTATGGGATTAAAGAAGCTGCGGGAGGAAGAAGCGAGGAAGAATTAAGGCTCCAGGTTGGACTGATAGAGGGTGAAGGTCTTGTTCTGGGCCTCGTGCGACCGCCATTGCACCGGTCCCACGCCCTCCTGAAGCCAGTAGCTGCGACTGAGCTGTCCCGTAAAATCATCATAGATGTCGATGCGATATAAGCCCTGCCGCCATTGGCCTTCCATGCCCAGCGTTTCGGTCTGGGCGCTCCGATTCACCTTGATCGGGGGCTGACCATCCGCATCCGTGGGCGCCTCCTGCCCGTAATACCAGCTCGTCTGGAAAACCTTGATGTTATCGTAAGACATCTGGGCATCGATCACGCCCAGATGCCAGCTGTCTCCCAGCAGGGTATAAGGCGGATCGTATACGCGCTTGATCTCACGGATCTTTCGCTTATCCCCTCCGGCTTCGCGCTCGATCAGCTCAAAGGATGCGAGCTGAATCTGAGGCCCGATCAGGTTTTCCGGCGGTTTGCGCACAAAGGTTTCGCGCATCACCTGCACCGCGCGCACGGTCTCTTCGCCCACAGGCAAATCGAGATACGAAACCGTCTGGCGCACAAAGCGGTTCTCGCCCTCGGCCGGCAAGATCGTCACCTCGCTGCCCACGGTTACGGGCGGTGGATTCGCCATATCGGCTGCCTGCTCGCGAAATCTCCAGGAAGCCCCTTTGGTCAGCGGGAAATATTCTTTGGATTCCACCGCTTCCGAGAGCGCATCCGGTTTTTCACTGCACCAGGCCACGTAGTTTTCGGAAAGGCAGGAAAGCAAATCCTCCAGCCCGCCATCTTTCTCCTGCTCCGACGGCAGTTCCCCATCTTTCACAACGGCGTCGGTGACGTTGTTGTCGTCGTCGTCATCGCAGGCTGCAAACAGGCAAACGGCTGGAATACAAAGCAAAAATCTGCGCAAGCTCATGGATCCCGCACCCTTAAAAGACGCTGACCACGAGGCCTGAACGCAATTTGGGCTCAAACCATGTCGATTTGGGCGGCATCACCTTGCCCGCGTCGGCGATGTTGATCAGCTCGTCGAGGCTGGTGGGGAACATCGCAAAGGCGACCGCCGATCCCTCGTTCACGCGCCGTTCGAGCTCGCCCAGTCCGCGGATCCCGCCCACAAAATCGATGCGCTGCGAGGTTCTCGGATCGTCGATGCCGAGCATGGGCCCTAAAACGTTGCTTTGCAGGATCGAAACATCGAGGCATGCGACCGCGTCGGACTCGTCGACCTTGATCTCGGGCCTGAGCGCCAGGGCGTACCACTGGTGATCGAGGTACATCGAGAAATGATGCCTTGCGGAGGGCTCGGCTGCGGCCTGCAACGGCTTGATTTCAAACAGCTTTTGAAGCTTTGCCATAAACTCGTCGCGCGTCATGCCGTTCAGATCGTGCACCACGCGGTTGTAAGGCAGGATCTTCAGCTGATTGTGCGGGAATGCGACCGCCTGGAAATGCGCCCTCGGGCTGTCTTCGGGTTGATCCTTGCCCAGACGCGAAGCCGCCGCCGCGCGGTGATGCCCGTCTGCAATGTAGAAGCTGTCGATCTTCGCGAAAGCCTGCTCCAAAAATGCGATGTCGTCCTTGCCTGCGATGACCCACACCTGATGGCGCACGCCGTCGGGAGCCACATAATCGACCTCGGGCTTGCCGCTCGTCAGCTTCGCCAGGCGCGCATCGATCTCAGCGTTGGCGCGGTACGTCAAAAACACCGGCCCCAGATGCGCGCGCACGGTTTCGATGTGGCGCAGGCGATCGTTTTCCTTATCGATGCGCGTAAACTCGTGTTTTTTAATGCGATTCGCCCAATAATCGCTGGCTGAAGCGAGACCCACCAGGCCCAGCTGGCGGCGTCCCTGCATCGTCTGCGCGTAGGCGTAGAAGCAGGGTTCCTTGTCGCGCTGCATCACGCCTTCGGCGATCAGCTTGTCGAACGCCTTGCGCGCGGTTTCGTACACCACGTCGGCGTACATATCGGTGTTGTCGGGTAAATCGATGTCGGGGCGGGTGACGTGCAGCAGGCTCAGCGGGTTGCCCTTGGCTAACTCGCGGCCTTCGGCGGTATTGACGACATCGTAGGGAACGGCTGCGACCTTATCGGCCAAATCATTGCGGGGACGCAGCGCACAGAAGGAATGAAAAGCGACCATGACAGACCTCTCGTGGAAAGCGAGGCCTGTTATAGCGTCCAAATCTCAACGTTTCAACGCGGGGGTTCTTCTTCGGCAGGTCCCACGCCCGCATCGAGCTTGGCGCGATAGCCAAACAGCGTGTGCGCCTGACTTAAAGGCGTCATTCTCACCGTAAACTTCTCGTCCTTAAACGTGTAAGCCCGCGTATATACAGTGAAATATCCGCTCGCCTTCACCGCCAGATCCAGAGGCCCGCTGTCTTTGGGCCACATGAAATCGAGGGGCGTTTTGCCCAGCTTTTTTTTGCCGTAATAGACCACCGCCGGAGCCGTGCTGCTGATCTGAATGCGCACTTCCTTCGAATCCGACGCTTCAACCACCCCCGCATCGATCTCGGGCACCGCCATCTCTTCGGGCGCATCCTCGTCAAATTCGACTTTGGAATTTCCTTTTGGGGGCGCCTTTTTGGACTTCGGCGGGCGCGCTTCAGCCCCATCAAACGTCGATAACGTCGCAAAACCGAACGCAAACGCCAATGCCCCCAGCAATAAAGAACGCCTCATCACTCGCCTCCCACCTTACCATCATCCGGCAAATCTTCGGGATATTCGTTTCCTGGAATCTTCACAAAACCTTCAATCGGCTGCTGCGCCTTGCCCTTGATGTTGCCCTCGTTGACCATGACCGGGATCGGCGGATCGAGCGTGTACTGGAAGCCGCGCGAAGGCATACGGATCTCGTAAACCGCGTCTTTGTAAAGGAATTGGCGCGTATGGTTCATGATCTGCTCGCCGTCGATATGGCGATGGCGGTGGTTTAACATGAAGCCGTAAAGCCGCACGGACTTGTGGTTCACCAGGCGGTGGCAGCCGTGGGAATAGCGCTCGGCGCTGAAGATCGACATGAAGTCGGAGGTGCCGTGCGCGCGGATGCCTCTGTCGGAATCGGGCTGGCCATTGCGGCCGGGGATCACGAAATAACCGGCGACCAAGCCGTATGACGAAAGATACCCTGGACCCATTTCATCATAGTTGACAACCCCTTGCGAGGCACCGTTGATGTATTTGCGCTTGGCCAGGCTGCGCAGCGGGGTCGATAAGGGTGCAACCCAGACGGGACCTGCGATGATCTTGCGGATCACGCGCGGACCGGTGTCGGAGCCCTTGTAGCGGTAATATTCGTAGCCGTTGGCCGAAAGCTCGTCGCGCCAGCCACCGATGGTGGTGGGGAAGCGCACCAGGCGGATCTTGTGCCCCCGGTAGGTGGTATAGAGCGTGAAGCTCGGCATGTTGGGACGCGGCTGCGAGATCTTCTTGCCCTTGTCGTTCCACGGTGGGTCATACCAGACGTCGCCCTTGTCGACATAAACCGAGAGATCCATATTTCCTGAATAATATTCGGGATATGGAGGCATTTTGACGCCCACCTGGAGCCATTTGAAATCTTCGGCGGGATGGCGATCAAAGAACGCGTCCGCCTTTTCGGGGGTTTCGGCGCCCAAGGCGAGCAGCGTTGCATTGGTAAACTCTTCGACCAGATTGCGCACGGGATGCTTTTCGCCGTCCATGCCCTCGTAGGTATCGGGCTCGCCCTTGCGGCTTGCGGATCCATCTTCGAGGATCGATGTGGCCGAGACCACGCGCTCCGTCAAAGCGCGTCTGAAAGCCTGGAAATTGGTCTCAATGGGCTTTAACGCGAGGGTCTTCATGGTGACGCCGCGCAGGTTGGTGTGCTCGTAAATCATGTGCTTGCGCTGAAAACGGCGAACCGCCAGGCGCAAACCGTGATCGAGCTGACCTTTTTTATGCCCAAAGCGCTTGGCCATGTGACCATCACATTCGAGGCGCTTTTCAACCTCGTCGAGCGCCCTGAATTCCCGCGATTTTTCGTCGTATTCTGCAATTTTTGCGCGGAGTTCCGGTTTGGCTTCGGCCAAGGCTTCAAAGGAATCCACTCCGGCCTGCTTCTGGGCTTCGCTCAGCTTCGCCCTGAGGTCTTCCGCCTCCTGCTTCAGCTTGGCGCGAGGCTTGTCTTTATAGGTCATCGAGCGCACCTGGCCGATCAGCTCGTAGTCGATGCCGTTAAAGCAATCCTTGGTTTTATCGTCCTCAAAGCGTTGACGAATCACCGAAATCGAAGGCGGAATCCCGAAGACTTCCAGGTAGTTATCTTCATCATCTGCGAGAGGCCGACCGTCGCCGTCGGTGAGATCGTTGGCCAGCCCCACATAAATGGCGCGATAGCGGTTTTGCAGCGGCCGCCCCGCATCGTCGTAATGCTGTTCAAAGAGGTAAGGCGTCCAGTCGTCGCGCAGGCTAACGACCGTATATCCCTGTGATTCCGCATCGTTACGCGACAGATAGCGTTCCTGATTGTCTTCTACGATCAGCACGCGATCTTCAGGCGCCATCCCTGCCGGAGGCTCTGCGCGCTCAATCTTGACTGCGGGTTCGCCCTCTTCGGCAGCCACCACAGCGTGGCCTTCACCGCTCGCTTCAGCCAGAGGATCAGCGTCTTCTTCCTTAGGATTATCAGCGGGTTCCGGTTGATTTTGAGGGGCTTGGCCTTCGGGCAAAGGCGCATTGGGCAGCGAGGCATCGGACGTATTTTCGGGCAAAGGCGCAGGGTTCAGCGCACCCGCATCCACATTTTCATCGAGGGGATCCCCTTCGGAACGCCCTGCACAAGCCACCATCGTCACGGCCAGAAGCCAGGCAAAAGATCTCGATAAATGAACAAGTTGCATGGGAAAACTACACAAGAAACCGCCTATTCTTTGCAAACAGGCTCAAAAGAAAAACGTTCGGTCTTTCCGAACCAGAGGGGCAAAGGCGAAAGCGTTTTAAATCAAAATGGCGCCCATGCCAACAGTATTTGCACACAGCCAACTACATTGCTTTAAAGTGAAGTCGAAAATGCTTCCCGGTAAAGCGCAAAGCGAACGATCAGGACCGTTTTTTCACAGATTTCAGCGCAGATGGCCCCACCATGGATGACGTGCGGGTTGCGTGATGTTAAGATGATTCATCGATTGCCCAATGGAGAACGTCATGAAAGTCTTTTTATGGCTCCTCGCAGCGAGCGTAACGGCCTGCGGCTCTTCCCAGGTCGCGCCGGAAGATTTCTCGGAACGCCCCTCTCAAGATTCGAATGCGCCGCGACAGCAATCGCAACCAAGCGGAAACATTCAAGATTTGAGCAACGAAAAAACAGAAGAGCAACGCGAATTTGAAAAAAACCGTCAGATTGCGATGGCTCACCTGGCGGACGATGAACTCGATCCATGTACGGGTCCGGACTGCGCAACGCCCGTCAAAAATACGCCCGATCCCCAAACCACCCAGCGCAGCCGGGCCGAACAGGAGGCCGCCTTACAAAAACTGCATCAAAGTTTATATGACGACGGCCCCATCATCGGCGAAGAGACCGCGCAGAAAGATCGCAATCGCGGCCACGATGCCCAAATCAACAGCGAAAAAGAAGCCCTGCAGGTGCTCGCGCTGCCTTCGTTTGCCACCGACGACGCCCCGCAGCGCATCTCGCAATGCATCAAAAACGCCACCCTGATGACCGAGCTCCTCGATCAGCTGCGGGATTCGCTCAACCAGCTGAAAGACTGCGCAAAGACTGAAGAATTCCTTTTGAAATGGGCCGATCAGGAGGGTCAGACCCTGCTCAATGCGGACGATGCGGGCGTCGCCCTGGGACTTACGGAGCTGGAGTTATTTGAGCCCAACATCATCGACCTCTTCTGGCAATACCGCAATTCGATGCAGCGCAGCAGCCAGGCGCTCCAGACCCTGACCTGCAACATGCATCTGGATTCCGCGTCGCTCTCGGTCTTCAGGCGGATTCCGGTCGATTTAAACCATTGGGTGCAGCCCAGAGAACAAGCGCAACTGCTCGTCGTTCTCGGCAAAATGACGACTTCAATCCGCAGTTTAAACAATAAGACCGTCACAGCCGGAAACTGCCCCAGCCTTGCGCAGCAGCTCGTCGACTGGTCTATGAGCGACGGCACGCAGTTTTTGGAGCTCAACAACGAGCGCCATTTCTTTGGCATCGATCCCGTGGGCCCCGATATGCCCGAAGTCACACGCAAGCCGGCCGTGCGCATCCAAAACGCCTACAGGGAAGAGGTCAACAGGCTCATGCGGCGCATCCGCGCGTGCAAAAAAAACGAGCAGTTTAAACAAGATATCCGCCTTGGGTTTACCGATATTCCCATCCCCGAATCCCTTTCCCCCGACGCCGAATAACCATGCAGGAACCCTCCCTCGACCCATTTGAAGAGGACGCACCCGCGCCTCAAAAATCCTTTGTGCGCCATCCCATTGTGCTGGTCGCAACTTTGCTGGGCGCGCTGTTTTTGCTTTGGAAATCGTGGCCTTCTGTCGAGTATTTGCTGACGCACCAAACCCCGGACGACTGCGGCAACATTTCGGAACGCCCGTTTTTAAACCCGCAGGTTCCGCTCGAACATGACCGCTACTGCACGATGCAGGGCAGTGTTCAAAGCCTGGCCGTGCTCTCCTCCGGCGGCAGCGACGATCCCAATCCCATCAAGGCGAACAAGGGTCGCAAATATTATGTAAAGCTCGACGGCGACCGCATTTTTGCCGTGCTCGATGCCAACGACCATCAGGTCACCAGCTGGCATCTTCACAAAGGGAATTTGCTGGGCTTTCAGGTCACCGGCCCCGGACGCATCATCGATCCTCAAAAAGATCCTCACAGCGCAGCCATCGCCGACCAGCTCCGCCGCAGCTTCGCGATTCCCCAAAGCGATCCCATCCGCATTTACGACACCTTCGATCGCCCGTGGGACCGCTGGCCCAAACTCTGCATCTGCCTGCTGATGGTTTTGACCATCCTCCTCACAAGCTACCTTCTGGTACGCCAGCTCGCCTTTAAAAAACGCTGATCGCGCATTTGGGTCCAGAAATCCGCCAGCATCCTCTCTCGCAGCGGCCCCGCATCTGCCCGCACAAACAACGTCGCGATAACCTGTTTTTTACATCCCGATGTGCTACAATCATTTTTTAGATATACCATCGCCGTTTGCCCATACATATCCCTTGAGCCCGGGAGACTCCGCAATGAAGACCATCACCGCAATGCTTTACCAAAAATGGCTTTGGGCGTTCGCTCTTCTCTTTTTTGCCGGTTGCGCAGGTGAAGAAGCCGGTCCCGAAACGCGGCAGGTTCTGATCGAGCTGTCCCCCGAAACAGCGCAGCACACCGAATTCGACGACGCCGGAAACGTGATCCCGCCCGATGTGACTCAAAACTACAGCCGCATCCTGATCGCCATCAGCGGCACCGAAATCGACAGCTATTTAGGCGGAAACGCAGAGCTTTCGGTGATCGTGCTCAACAACGAGGGCGAACCTATCAAAAACGAGCGCGTCAATTTTGCCATTCTGGACGAGGATCCCGGCGATGCCAGTCTGACCGCCGCCCGCACCCGCACCGACGACGACGGCATCGCGAAGATGTTGTTTTACGTGGGCACAGAGGAGCGCGATTTCGACATCAAGGTCTGGGTAGACGAGCGATCCATCGTCTTCAAGGTGCACGCCCTCAACATGCCCACCGGCACCCTCGACATCGGATTTGAATACAGCGGTCCCGCAGAACTCGGCAGCTACGAACTCTACGTCATCAGCAACCCCCTCTGGTGCGACGACCCTTATTACCTTTCGGCGCCCCAGGACATCCTCATGCAGTTCACCCCCGAGTCGATCTACGGACGCGTCCTGACCGAACCGATTCTGGCCGGGCAGCGCGTTGCGGTGGTGATGCGCGGGCGTCTGGCTTCCAACGGCGTGATCGCGGCGGGCGGTTGCGTGGGCGATGTGCGGATCGACGAAAAATCCAGCAAGCGCGTGACGGTGACCCTGCTTGCGCTCAACCTGAACCCTGCGGGCACCTTTGAGGTGGCCAACAACTTCGATTTCACGGGCGCCATACCGGGAACTTTGGGCAAGGTGATTCAGGAACTGGTGCTCTTCTTTGGCGACGGGCAGCATGAACGTCAGATCGCAACCGCGCTCTTTGATGCCCTGGCCGAGGTGATCCGCAACTTCGTTTCGGGCGTTCTGGCCATGGCCATCGAAGCCGTGGCCGACTGGATCGATGATTACTTAAACGAGATCATCAACAACTATATCGACCACGACGCCCCTGCATGGGTACGCAAATTCTTCACGGTGGGCAGCGACGTGATCCGCATCGTCTCGAACATCGAGATCGATTCCACCGTGCGCATCGCCAAGCCGCGCAGCGACGGCACCTTCGAAGGTAACCAGAACTGGATGGGCATCACCCTCTACTGGAACCTGCCCTGCGAAGGGAACCCCGATCCCAACTGCCCGCGCCATTCCTTCCGCATGGACGAAATCTGGGACCGCATGAACGAAGTCCAGCTCGTCTACGGCCAGTTCTCGGGGCGCATCCACAGCTTCAACAAGGGCATCATCGACAGCCACGTTTTGAACCTGCAATATGGCCGTCTAATCATCTTTGTGCTGAATTACATCGTGTTCCCCTGGCTCACCAACAGCGACACGATCCATACCGTGCGCGACGCGCTGCTCAAGCTGGCCAACTGCGCCGCCATGGCCCGCCGCATCACCGGCGACGACGAGGAGCTCACCATCGGCAGCTGGACCATCGCCCAGGCCTCCACCATCGAGGGCTGGTGCAACACCGTGGTGGGCCTCGTGGGCGACATCGCCACCGCCATCGTCAACCGCCTGCGCATCGACACGCGGCTCACCCTTCAGGGATCCATGGACTTCATCGAGGAGGACAGCGATCTCACGGTCGACCGCCTCGAAAACGGCACATGGCTCGGCAGCATCCGCACTTCGAACGACGAAGGCCCTGCCTTTGAAGGCCAGTTCTCCACCCTGGATTTCGCAAAGTAATGACCCCCATCGGACGGCATCTCCTGCTCGAATGCTGGGGATGCCCCTCTCAAATCCTCTCTGATCCCGAAACGCTGCAATCCGCTCTCGCGCAAGCGGTCCAGGCCGCAGGGGCCACCGTCATCAAAGCCCAGTTTCACCGCTTTGCCCAGGGCGGCGTGAGCGGCGTCATCCTGCTCGCAGAATCTCACATTTCTGCGCATACATGGCCCGAATGCGACTACGCAGCCCTCGATTTTTACACCTGCGGCGCAGCCGATCCCCTGCTCGCAAAGGATCTTTTGCTCGAACGCCTGAAGCCCGATCACTGGGAAGCTTTGGAGATCGCGCGCGGCGAACGGGAAGGCTTTCGCGAACTGATGCGCGATTCCGGCGCAAAACGCGATCTCTGAACCATTCAGCCCGCCCCGAGGATAAAAAAAACGCGGTGCCTCTCACGAAGCATCGCGTTTTTTGCAGCCCAAAAGCCCCAAACTCAGCCGAAATTCGCTTCCTCTTCCTTCAGGAGCTCGGCCTGGAACCACGCGCGCGCGGGCTCCAAAACGGGATCCAGATCGCCATCGATCACCTCGTTTAAGCGATAGAGGGTGAGACCGATGCGGTGATCGGTCAGGCGGTTTTGCGGGAAGTTGTACGTGCGGATGCGCTCGGAACGATCGCCCGAGCCCACCATCACGCGCCTTTGATCGGCGCGCTCCGCATGCTTCTCGGCCTCCATCATGTCGAGGATGCGCGCCCGCAGCACGCTCATCGCCTTGGCTTTATTCTTATGCTGGCTCTTTTCGTCCTGGCACTGGACGACGATGCCAGTGGGAATATGGGTGATGCGGATGGCGGAATACGTGGTGTTGACGCATTGGCCGCCGGGGCCGCTCGCGCAAAAGCGATCGATACGGAGATCTTTTTCGGGGATATCGAGCTCAACCTCTTCAGCCTCGGGCAAAACCGCGACCGTGCAGGCCGAAGTATGGATGCGCCCCTGGCTTTCGGTGACGGGCACGCGCTGGACGCGGTGAACGCCGACCTCAAACTTGAGCGTCGAATAGATCGCCGCCCCGCTCACCATGGCGATCACTTCCTTGTAACCGCCCGATTCGCTTCGGGATTCATCCAGCAATTCGAGCTTCCAGCCCTTGCGCTCGGCATAGCGCGCGTACATCCGGAACAAATCCGCTGCAAACAGCGAAGCTTCTTCGCCGCCCGTGCCCGCACGGATTTCGAGGATGACGTTCTTTTGATCGTTGGGATCTTTGGGCAGGAGCAAAAGGCGAACTTCTTTGAGGGACGCCTCCGTCGCCTCCTGAAGCTCAGGCAGCGATTCGCGCGCTAGTTCGCCTAATTCGGGATCCCCCAGCATCGAACGCGCTTCTTCCAGCTGCTCGCGCTCTTTTTGCAAGCGCCGCCAGGCTTTCACAAGCGGTTCTAAACTACCGACTTCTTTGGCAATTTTCTGATACCGGCCCGGAACATCAAAAACGCCCGGATCGGACATGCTTGCCATCAGCTCGTCGTAACGACGGCAAATTTCAGCCAGCTTTTCGTCCACAGCGACAACCCCGGTCACAGGGACATCGAGAGACCCCGCGAAGGTTTGGTGAGGGCCGAAGCCCTCACGCAGATCACTTTGAGCCTAAGCGGCTGTATTTACGGTTGAAACGATCGACGCGGCCGGCGGTATCGACGAGCTTGGCCTTGCCGGTGAAGAACGGATGGCAGGCCGAGCAGATTTCGATGGCGTAGTCGCCAGAAGTCGAACGGGTGTGGATGACGTTACCGCAAGCGCAAGTAATGGTCGACTCACGATAATTGGGATGGATGCCTTCTTTCATGACAACCTCTTCGAACGTGGCTCCGAAATAAGAGCCCGCATGTTATGGACGATCAAGTCGCCGGTATTCAATTCAAAAACGCTCTGCGGGCGCACCGCTCAGGGAACGGCGCCCTCGCAAAACTTAATTCGACATCGATTCCAGGAACTCGTCGTTGGTCTCGGTCCGGCTGACCTTGTCGAGCATGAATTCCATGGAGTCGACGACGTTGAGCGGGTGCAACAGCTGACGCAGGATCCAGACGCGGTTCAGCGTGGCAGGGCTCATCAGGAGTTCTTCCTTACGGGTGCCGGACTTGTTGATGTCGAGCGTCGGGAAGATGCGCTTTTCCATCAGCTTGCGGTCGAGGTGAAGCTCGGCGTTACCGGTGCCCTTGAACTCCTCGAAGAT
>DBWM01000037.1:132403-166229 GCA_002309015.1 Myxococcales bacterium UBA1238
CGGGTGATCGAGTCGAGCAGGATGACGACGTCTTTTTTATGCTCCACCAGGCGCTTGGCCTTCTCGATGACCATCTCGGCCACCTGCACGTGGCGCTGCGCGGGCTCATCGAAGGTAGAGGAGACGACCTCGCCGAGCACCGAACGCTCCATATCGGTCACCTCTTCGGGGCGCTCGTCGATGAGCAGCACGATGAGGTAAACCTCGGGGTGGTTGGTCACGATCGCGTTGGCGATGTTCTGCATCAACACGGTCTTACCAGCGCGCGGCGGAGATACGATCAGAGCGCGCTGACCTTTGCCGATGGGGCAAAGCAGATCGATGATACGCGTCGAATAATTCTTGGCGTGATATTCAAGCTTGAGCTTCTCGGAAGGATAGAGCGGGGTCAGGTTGTCGAACAAAATCTTCGACTTCGCGATTTCCGGTTCTTCGAAGTTGATCGTCTCAACCTTGAGCAACGCGAAATAACGCTCGTTATCCTTGGGCGGACGAATTTGCCCGCTGATCGTATCGCCGGTGCGCAAACCAAAACGACGGATTTGAGAGGGCGACACGTAAATGTCATCCGGCCCGGGCAAGTAATTGTAGTCGGGGGCGCGGAGGAAGCCGAAGCCGTCGGGGAGGATTTCGAGAACGCCTTCGCCGAAAATCGGCTCGTTCTTCTTGGTTTGCTCGTTGAGGATGGCGAAAATCAGCTCTTGCTTGCGCAGGCCGGAAGAGTTTTCGACACCCATATCGCGCGCCATCGCGGCGAGATCGGCGATTTTGAGTTGCTTCAGTTCTTTGAGGTTCATTCTATGCCTCAGCCATTGCCCGCAAGCAGGGGTGTGCTCCTAAACACAGGACCCCAGCACCATGAGGCGCCTTTGGGCTCGCAGGAAACAGCAGGTTGGTCCTTAGAAACGCGAAATGGTCTTTGAGGAAAGCCTCTAACGAGGGCTGGAAAAAACGGCGGTATTCCTAGCGATCAAAGTAGAATCTGTCAAGAAAAACCGGCATATTGCCGCCGTCAAAAATGAAATCACTTTTTTAGAGCTGACATGCCCTCAAAACGGCGCCCGAAATCTCAAATTGATGAAAGCGCCCTCGCCTGAAGATATGGATTTATTTGAACATGCAGCCTCGCAGAACGCGGCCCAGCAGCCCTTCGCAGAAGCCGTAAGGCCGCAGAATCTCGACGCAATTCTGGGACAGGATACGGTCCTCGGTGAAGGCAAACTCCTGCGCAGGGCGATCCTGAACGATCGCCTGCCGAGCCTGATCCTCTGGGGACCTCCGGGCACCGGAAAGACGACGATCGCGCGCGTGATCGCCCAAAAGACGAACGCCTATTTTGAGCCGTTTTCTGCGGTGTTGGGTGGCGTGAAGGACATTCGTCGCCTGGTGGACGAAGCCAAAGACCGCCGCCATCTGCACCAGCGGGCCACGATCCTTTTTATTGACGAAATCCACCGCTTCAACAAAGGCCAGCAGGACGCGCTGCTGCCCCACGTCGAAAACGGCACGGTCACGCTCATCGGCGCCACCACCGAAAACCCGAGCTTCGAGCTCAACGCCGCCTTGCTCTCGCGCTGCCGCGTGGTCGTCTTAAACTCGCTTAAGCCTGCGGATTTATATCAGATTTTAAAGAACGCCGCCTCGCACCCCATTCGCATTGAACGCTGGCCCGAGGCCCAAATCGACGATGAAGCGCTCCGCTATCTGGCCCAGACCTCGAGCGGAGATGCCCGCCGCGCGCTGACCGCCCTCGAGATCGCCTTAAACCGCGATCCCCACGTGACCACCGAGACCGCCGCCGAAGCGCTCAACCGCAAGATCCTGCTCTACGACAAGGACGGCGACGGCCATTACCAGGTCATCAGCGCCTTTATTAAATCGATGCGCGGAAGCGATCCCCACGGCGCCGTCTACTGGCTCCAGCGCATGGTCGACTCGGGCGAAGATCCCCTCTTTATTTTGAGGCGGATGGTCATTTTTGCCAGTGAAGACATCGGGTTAGCCGATCCCAGGGCCTTGCAGATCGCGATCTCGGCCATGGAGGCGTTTCGATTCGTGGGGCTTCCTGAAGGCATGCTGACGCTGACGGAGGCGGCCCTCTATCTGGCCTGTGCGCCCAAGAGCAACACGGTGCTGACGACGCTCGCCGCCGCGCGAAGGGCGGTTCGGGAAGGCGGAAATCTGCCGGTGCCGCTCCATCTGCGAAACGCGAACACCGCGCTCCAAACCCAGCTGGGTTACGGTCAGGAATACCGCTATCCCCATGAATATGAAGGACATTACGTCCAGCAATCCTACCTGCCCGACGCCCTCGAAGGCGCCGTTTTATTCAAACCCTCGGGCCAGGGCGAAGAGCGCGCGATCGAACAGAGGATGGCGGCACTTCAAAATGCAAGCGCGCAGAATCCTTCACAAAATTCGCCCGGCTGGCGCGAGATCCACCATGATCTCGATCCCCAGAAATTTAAATAACCGGCGCATCCGAAACCCGCACCACCTCGCCTTCATCGGGGCATTGCGCCAAAAGCTGCGCCACCGTCTGCCCCAGTCCCGGAACCTCGCAACCAGGCGCGATCTCGGCCCAGGGCGTCAGCACGAAGCGACGTAAATGCAGGCGTGGATGGGGTAAAATCAATTCCTCGCTCTCGCAGACGCTGCCCGGGTAGCAAAGCAAATCGAGATCGATCGTCCGCGCGCCAAACCGCTTTAAGCGCACCCGCCCGAGCTGGGCTTCCACCTTCAAAAAAGCGTGCAGCGTATCGATGGGCGAAAAAAGCGGAATAAATCCGACCACTTGATTCAAATAAGGCGGCTGCGGATCCTCTTCTGCCGCCGTTTTAGCCGGAGACGGACTCCAATAAGCGCTGCGATACAGCCCCGAGCAGAGCAAAGGCGATCCCCAAACGCCCATCGAGCGGAGAGAGGAGAGCGCTTTTTGAAAACTGGCTTTCACGTCGCCGAGATTGCCGCCCATGCATAACCAAGCATATGATTTTATTTGATAATTCGTTTTCTCATCCATTTTTTAACGCATCCCCGTCCGCAGATTTGGTAACAAATTTTTTCAAGGGCATGCAAAAAAAACACAAAAAACGGCCCTTCAACCCCTTTTCTTCTTATTACACCCGTTGACAACGGAATCGAGAGAATCTACCTTGCTCAAGATTGATTGCGCGAAGATGCGCTTTTTTATTTTAACTTCCTATCAATTTACGGGTGTCAACCATGAGTCTGAATCGTGGTTTCCTTTTCTCAATGGTTCTCGGGGCTTCCGCATTGGCTATGACCGCTTGTGGTCCGACTTATCCGAAATGCGACAACGATGAGAACTGCGCCGAGCATAACGAAGTTTGCGTCAATGGGGTCTGCACCCAGTGCCGCGACAACAGCCAGTGCACCGGTCCCGGTGAACAATGCACCAGCGGTAAATGCGCCAAGCGTCCGGGTTACTGCGACGACAGCACGCCCTGCCCCGGCAACCAGAAATGCCGCGACAACGAATGCGGTGCCGAATGTCTCGACAACAGCGAATGCTCCGGCAACACCTGGTGCCGCAACGGTTCCTGCGTCGAAAAGCCTGAGTGCGGCGAAGGCGCTGACACCCCGACTTGTCCCGAAGGCAAAGACTGCGTCGCCGGCCGCTGCCAGGTCCGCGTCAACTCCTGCCACTCCAACCCGGTCTACTTCGACTTCGACAGCTCCAGCATCAAGCCCAACCAGAAGTCCGTGCTGAGCAGCGTCGCCGACTGCCTCAAGGGCAACTCCGGCAACATCGAAATCGGTGGTCACTGCGACGAGCGCGGCACCGAAGAATACAACATGGCCCTCGGTGAGCGCCGCGCGGCTGCCGTCCGCAAGTACCTGACCAACCTGGGCGTCTCCTCCAGCAAGCTTTCCACCCGCAGCTACGGCGAAGAATCGCCCGCGCAAAGCGGCAGCAACGAAGCGGCCTGGTCCAAGAACCGCCGTGCCGAGTTCTCTCCGCGCTAATCAACATGAAGACGCCCCTCGCTTTACTGCGCGGGGCGCGATTGTGCGCCCCTGCCTTTCTCTTCTGCCTTTTTCAGCTGACCGGTTGCGTCTCGTACTGGAAAGGCCAGGAGATGCAGACCGATCTGAGGGCACTTCAAGCGCAGGTTGACCAGCTCCTCGAGAGCCAAAAAAATCTGCGCGAAAAGCATGCCGAAGATGTCGATGCCTTTGGAACCCGCCTTTCGAATGCTGAAAAGCGCCTGTCGGATGCGATCAATCAATTGCGCACAGGCAGCGCCGATTCGGGCCTCGAACTCGAAAGCATTCGCCAGGAACTGAACGTTCTCAAAGGCAAATATGCTGAAATGGAAGTCAAAAACGGTGGCGGTTTTGAGGCGCCCAATGTGGAAGCATCGGGGGCCGCAACTTCTGAATCTGCAACCGTTTTGCCTACAGATGCGGCAGATCTTTATCGTTACGGTTACGAGCGCAAAAAGGCCAACGATTGTCCGGAAGCCGTCCGCGCGTTTTCGGAATATGTCAGCAAGTTTCCCAAAAAAGATCGCGCTGACAGCAGCCTTTATTTGATGGCGGAATGCCAGTACCAGGCCAAGGATTACAACGGCTCGGTCCGCAGCCTGCAGACCATCATGCAGAAGTACTCCAAAGGCAAAAAAATGGATGACGCCTTGCTGCTGATGTTCGACAACTTTGACGCACTCGGCCGCTGCAAGGACGGTCAACCCTTCCTCCAAACGCTCATCGACGATTATCCCCGCTCAAACTTGGTCAAAACCGCGCGCGATAAGCTCAAGCGCTCCCAAAAGCAGTGCAAGTAAGCCGGTCGCAACCGTTTTTTCACCCCATTGGAGCAGAAATGCCCAACAATCCAGTCGATACCCAAGTGGATAGCCTTGGGCGTTGCACCATTCCATCACCGGTCCCCTACCGGCGGTTTGTCGACGACAACGACCGTATTTTGCGCGATCTCGAGATCAACAAGCTCCTCACGCAAGACATCGGCTCCACCGTCACCTTCGAGCGCGCGGGCCCTCGCCAGCAGCTCTTCTTCGATCCCAAGAACGTCAAGGCCGCCATCGTCACCTGCGGTGGGCTTTGTCCCGGATTGAACGACGTGATCCGCGCGATCACCAACGAGCTCACCTACATGTACGGGGTACGCCACATCAAAGGTGTGCGCTTTGGGTACGCCGGGTTAAACCCTAACAACGGTTTGCCCTTCATCGATCTCACCCCGGAACTGGTCGAAGGGATCCACGACAACAGCGGATCTATCCTGGGGTCATCCCGCGGTCCACAGCCGATCGACGTCATGGTCGACACGTTATACCGCGAAGACATCCGCATTCTGTACACCATCGGGGGTGATGGCACGCTGCAGGGCGCGACGGAGATCTACGAGGAGATCAAGAAGCGCGGCCTCAACATTTCGGTCATCGGTATCCCGAAGACCATCGACAACGATATCTACCTGGTGTCCCGTACCTTCGGGTTCGATACCGCCGTCGCCAAGGCGGCCGAATGCCTCCGCTGTGCACATACCGAAGCCAAGGGTTACCAGAACGGTATCGGCATCGTGAAACTGATGGGTCGCAGCTCGGGATTCGTCACCGCCAGCGCAGCATTGGCCCAACCCGACGCGAACTTCGTGCTTATCCCCGAGGTACCGTTCGAATTCGACGGCCCGAAAGGCTTCTTAACCGCCCTCGAAAACCGAATGAAACGCCGCGGACATGCATTGGTCGTGGTGGCCGAAGGCGCGGGACAGGATCTTTTTGCCGATCTCGGGAGTGATGCCTCCGGTAACAAGAAGTTTGGCGACATCGGTATCCTGGTACGGGATAAGGTACGCGAGCATTTCAAGCGTATCTCCATGGATGTCTCCATCAAATACATCGATCCGAGCTACATGATCCGGTCGGTGCCCGCTTGCCCCAGCGATTGCGTCTTCTGTCTCTACCTGGGACAGCATGCCGCGCACGCCGGAATGGCGGGTAAAACCGGCATGATGATCGGCTCCTGGAACGATGAATTCATCCACATCCCCTTTGAAGCCGTCCATAAGAAGCGCAAATACGTCGATCCCGAGGGGATTATGTGGACGAGCGTGCTTGAAACGACCGGTCAACCGGAGCGCATGGTGAACGACTGAAGCTCGCTCGAAGCTCATCCCGGGTGACAACATGCATTTGCACCGATGGATCGAGCGAGCAACAGAGGGCACCGCAATGGTGAGCAGTCGGTCGCAAAGTTTGAAACCGCCATGCATGTGCGATGCTCGACGGATGGGGGATTCCCCCCAGGTGAAAGCTCGCTGCACGCAGATCACCTTTCAGTCCGGTACCCATGGCTTTAAAAAACGCTTCCTTTAAAGTCCAGAGTTGCAGCGCGTACAATGCCGCCTCTCGCGGTTGTAAAGGATGCAATTCCGCCAGTTCATCATCGCTGAACACCAGCGCTTTAACCCCATCACTGAGGGTTGGCCTCTCCAACCATTCTAAATCAAACCCTAACCCGCAGTTTTCAGCCAGTGCACAGCCCACAAGGCCGTCGGTATGGCTTAAGCTGAAGCTTAACGACTCAAAACCGGCATTCGTCACCCGGGGACGCCCTGTTTCGCTTCGTGCAAAACGCCATTCTCCCCCCGGTACAGAGGTCCATGCAAACAAGGCATACCGCAACAACGCATGTGCAGCCGCATATTGCACGCGATCCTTCTCTTTTAAACGCCGGTTTGCCTTCTCGATTTCTTCGGCATCGAGCATCTCCCAGAGGGATGATGCCTGCGCCATCAATGCGTCGTCTAATTCAAGCAGGAATATACCCACGGAAACAGACTGTTTAGAGTCGAGAACCATCGGGATGAATCCGTTTACAAAAAGAATTGAAGGTTAATCCCGGAGGGACGTCTTTGGGATCAAACCGTTAGGAAATTGGAACCTACAGGAGATCATCGATGAACAAGTTCTTTCAGATCATGGCCCTATTGGTGGTCATGATTGCAAATTTTGTTTCGCCTGCTATTGCGGATGAAGTGGAGCCGCTGACGGATGAAGTCAAGGCCATGCTCGACGGTTTAGCAGAAGATGCAGAGCCCGAAAAGCTCAATGCTACCCGTGCAGATCTCGAAGGCCGCCATTATTTGTCGGGTGACGAACGGCATATGGAGCTGTTTTACCCCGATCTGAAGGATTTAGGCGGGGTGTATTTTGGCGTGGGCACCGATCAGGCATACCTCTTCGCGGGGTGGATGCGGCCCGATCTGGTGTTTTTGACCGATTACGACCCGTGGATCAAGCGCATGCACATTGCGTACGCCCTCTTCTTCGGGAAGGCGGAGACGATCGAACAGTTTGTGGCCTATTGGGACCCCAAGAATGTGAAGTCCACGCGCGCGTTTTTGAAGGAATCCCTCCCTGCAGAACAATATCGCGCCGTGGTCGAGGTCTATAACGCGGGGTGCAGCCAGGTTCACCGCCGGATGAAGCGCCTTCAAAAATGGATGACGGCCGCCAAAGTGCCTTCGTTCGTCACCGATCCGGCGATGTACAGCTATGTGCGCGAGCTGGTGATGAAAAATCGCGTCAAGCCCATGCTCGGAAACTTATTGGGCGACAAAGGTCTCGCCGGGATTGCTGAGATTTGCAAAAAGTTAAACATCCCGGTCCGGGCGATCTACCCGTCCAACGCCGAGCAATACTGGAACTACAACGATCGTTTCCGCAACAACATGCGGGCGCAGCTGTTCGACGACCGGTCGATCATCGTTCGCACCGTGGCGACGCACCCGAAGAACGGGGACTATCACTATAACGTTCAGGGCGCGAAGGCCTTCCTGGCGGATCTCGACAATCCCAAGAAGAAAAATGTGCGTACCGTCGTCAATATGAACCAGCCGAACGACATCATTCCCTATACGCACCTCGATAACCCGCAGCCTAAGACCGAAGAAAAGGCTCCAGAACCGGCGGTAGCACCATGAAAGCTTCAAAAAAACGCATCTTATTCGGGGTCTGCAGCCTCATTTGCGCTTCCGCTTTTGCTGCAGGTCCCGGTGAAGCACCGGTTTCAAACGATGGGATCGATGCAATCCCCGGGGGACAAGCGCCGTCACGGGATCAGAATGGCACCTCACCCCAGGGGACAGCATCGATTCCGGCTGTAGCAGGAGCCCCTGCCCAGGGGACCGATGGCGCTTCCAACGCCAACAGCGGCACAGCCCTTGGGGATGAAGACTCACCCGAGCCTCAAAACGAGGCCAAACCGCAGGGTGAAGGTTCATCGAAGCCTGAAAAAACGCCTTCTCCAGCAGGGAGCGCATCGAATACGGCGCCTGCATTCGAGGAATCCCCGAGTGATCCCTGCCATTACACAAGTTATGCGTGGGATACCCGGATACAGAAGGCCACAGGCAGAGTTGCATACGCCAAGACCAAGGGGGAACTGACCCCCGAAGAACGCGATCCTCACGATCCCCGCTGCACGGTCTGCTCCGAAGATCAGGTGGAAATCGCCCTCCCCCACCTGCCTAAGATTCGCATCTGCAAATATTACGCCGATCAGGTCCGGGAGGCGCTGATGAAGATCGATGCGGATCCGAGCTTTACCATCCATCAGCTGGAGGGTTACCGGCCGGGAAAGACCCGGGGCCCCATTGTGGACGGCAAGCGCTCGCAGTTTTCGAACCATTCATACGGGACAGCCATCGACATCAACGCCGGGCAAAACGCCATGTACAACAAGTGCAAGGGCCCCCGCAAAGATGAAACGGATTTAGACGGCTGTAAAAAGAGCATCGGCGGTCCGTGGCGCCCCAAAGCCAACCCCAAAGAGAGCATCGCGCGCGGTGGCGTGGTCTATACCGCCTTCTCATTCTGGAAATGGGGTGGTGATCTGCCCGGCCAACTCAAGGACTTCATGCATTTTTCCATTACAGGTGAGTAAGTCATGGTGAGATATATCCTCCTGACGGCCTGTTTGGCCCTCTGTACCGCCTGGTCATCGTCTACTTTGGCCAAAAACTACATCGTCACCCAGGGGGATTCACTCGCAAGAATTGCCAAGAAGCATCATTGCACCATAGACAACATCAAAAGCGCCAATCCCACCATCACAGAACAGCTGAGGGTGGGCCAAAAAATTAAGCTCCCCGCCAAATGTTCGGGGGGTAAAGCCTCCAAACAAACCGGATCAGGCAAAGTTACCCCCGACAAAAAAGCCGCCGTAAAAGCAAAAAAGCCCCGTACCGTACCTAAAGGGACGATCAACACCAGTTATCTCGCCGATCTCCTGGGTGCATACGGCTATCAACCCAAGAAACGCTTTAAGGCCCTGGTGGTCGACATCACTTTAGATCGGAGTCAGAAGAAGATCCTCCGGGAGAACTGGTACGACTATCATGGAACGGGCCGCATCAAGGATGACTGGAACCCAGGCTCGACGATCAAGATTTTCTCCGCCGTGGGTGCTGCCATTTACTTAAAGTCAAAGGGGTTTGATGCCCGGGCAACCGCCAGTTTTCACGATCCGAACGGCATCACCCACCGGTATAAGGTGAGCGACCTGCTGACGGACGCCCTGCAAAAGAGTGACAACCTCTCGCACAACCGTTTGGTACAGCTTCAGGGCCACGACTTTTTGAATGGAAAAATTTTAAAACCCCTTTCATACGCCGGTATTCATAAGGCTTACGACCAGCCGCAATGGCTCGAAGTGACGGGGGGCACCGAATGGCTCAAGCGATCGCCCCAGATCGACCTGGAACTGGGTCCCAAAAAGCGCACGATCCAGGCCAGATCCAGCACGGGATCGTACAAATGCGCCGGATCATCGGCCTGCGCCACCCTTGAAGACCTCGCCAAAGTGATGCGACGCATCATGCTCCACGAGCAGTTACCCGTTTCGCAACGCTACAATGTGGGATCATACGAGTTGAGAACCATCCGCAAAGCTTTGCAAGCGCACCGCAGACGGGGGATGGAAGCCGTTAACGCCATTGAAGACGCCTTTAAACCGGGGGAGGTCACTCTGTTTCACAAGCCGGGCTATGCCGGTGACTGGATGACCGATGTCATTTACATTTATAAAAAGAACTCCCCCAAGCGGTGGATCGTCGTTTTAGGCAATGTTCCCGGCCGTAACGCCATTACAAGAGGCGCAGAAGTGATTGGAAAAATCCTTGCATCGGGGGATCTGGAATGAATTTACTGCTGAATCTCGTCTTACTCCTGGGGCCTGCCCTTCAACCCACAGCTGAAAACGGTGCTGTCCCCCCGGTACAACCCTCAAAAATTCAGGGTGCGCCCGATCCCATCCCGTGTGAGACCGCGCCACAAGGCATGGCCTGCATTCCTGGCGGGGAGTTCTTACGCGGAACAAACGAGGGACAGGAGGCTGCACGCCCACAGTCCACCGTTTACGTTCAGACCTTCTATATGGATATCGACGAGGTGACCTACGCCGCATACCGCGCTTGCGTCGCCAAAGGGCGGTGTCCCGACGTTAAACCTTTGTATCGCGACTTCGACCGCCCGAACCAACCCATGAACGGCGAGTCCTGGTACGACGCTGTCGCCTATTGCGAAGCCCAGGGCAAACATTTACCGACCGAAGCCCAGTGGGAGAAGGCCGCCCGCGGCACCGACGGACGCATCTATCCCTGGGGGAACGAACCCGCCACATGCGAGCGCGCGGTGATCATGGACGAGAGGGGCCGCTCCTGCGGCGTGAAAAAGCGCGGTCAACACCCCGAAAAAGGCCGCGTCTTCGAAGTGGGATCCAAACCTGCCGCCGTATATGGCCTCCGCGACATGGCGGGCAACAGCTACGAATGGGTAGCAGACTGGTATTCCGAATCCTACGCAGCCTGTGGTGCGGCGTGTGAAGGCATCGATCCCAAAGGCCCCTGCAATGGTGCCCCCAGGTGCAAAGGCCATTCACAAAAATCTGTGCGCGGAGGCTCCTGGTACTGGGGTCCCGAACAAGCGCAAACCTTCTGGCGCCGGGCGTACAAACCCTCCAACAAACCTGCCCACCATTTCGGATTCCGGTGCGCCGCAAGCGTCGAAGAAGCGAGGAAGCTGGTCACCCCGTGATAAAGGTCTCAGCTTCCCTCTAAAGACTCCCTCCCCTGCGGTAGAAGCCCGTTTTCACGGTGCGGAATCGCGTCTCATCCAGGCATAGCTGGAGATTGCAGTAGCGGATCCCAATACGATCATGAGGGTATAGGCGATTTCAGGTTGCCCTAACCCTGTGCAGTCGCCGGTCTGATCGCGGGTGATGCAGGTGGGGGTGGTGATCCAGCCGATGGTGCCCGTGAGCAACGCTGTAAGCCCTACGACACAGAGGATGGTCGCGCCTGTCTGAGGCGTCGAAGGCGGATCCACCGTGAGGTTCAGCGCCTCTTCATCGGTGATCGGCTCGATCTGAAGGAGGGGGATTTGCGGATCGAAGGGCAGGATCGCAGCATGCCCCGGAGTGGAGCTCTCGTTTGCCGGCTTCAAATCGCTCTGTACCGCAGGGTGATCATCGTTTAAAACGACTTCTTCGTCGATCACCCCCGGGCATCCGGCGGAAGGCAGTCCTAAAAACAACAGGTAACCGAAGGTCAGCATCGATTTCAAGACCTCAGCGCGATGTGAGACCGCAGTGCGATCATCGATCCAGAGCTTTCAACGAGAGGGATCCCCCGGGGATTTATGCCGGAAGCACCCCATCTCTCGCATCTCACCGGAGTGAGATCACAGCCGCTCCACGTATCCCAATGGATCCACCTCGAGATCGATCGCCCTGACATGATTGCAGGGCCAGGTTCGCCCCTGGAAGTTGGCGGTGGCCGCCTCGAGCGAGGCCCTTTGTGCCTGCAGGAGATCCTCGTTTTCGAGCTTTTTGGCGCTCAGAACCAGGGTGTCGGCGTAGAAGGCGTAGCTCCATTTGGGTAAATCCCCGCAACCGCATTCATCCCAAAGTTTTCTCATGAGGCCGGGCTCCAGGAGGATCGAGCCGATGTCGGATCCCACGAAGAGATGTCCCCCCGAAGAGAGCTTCGAATCCATCACCAATGGAATCTGTGCCTGGGGTAAGGATTCGCGGTAAGCCGCTTCCAGATCCTGAATCCCGCAGGCAGGAGAAGGCGTCAGCGGGATCGTATGGGCAGGACATTCGAGGACGTAATAGACGATGAAGTCTTCCATCGGGGTATAAACGAGGGTACGGGGGTCGATCCCCAAAAGCGCGCGCGGGCGTACCCGCTTTGAAACCCGCGCATCCTGTCCGCAGCAGGGGCATTCCCGCAGGTTCATCTCCGATACCCGCAGCTGCATCGTCTCAGGGTCGAAGCCTAAAAGGCGAAGCAGGCGTTTTTCGCCCTCCTGCCCCCGGAATGAAGTGCGTCCACCGAGCGCGAGCAGGTTCCATTGCCCCAGTTTTTGCTTCTTTTGCGTGATCGTCAAGATCGATCCCCCCGTAAGATCGACCTTGTAAGGCGATCCTTTGAGCCTCCACCGGAGGGTCTTCATCATGTCCGCTGCGTCTTCGACCAGATCCACCAGGGGACAAACGAAATCGCGCACGCCCTGCGCAAAGCTTCTCCCCGTGTGAAGGGTCCTTAAATAATGCTCATCGAAGTCGAAATCGGCGTACACATCGCCCAGTGAAAACCGCAGCGACTTGCCCTCCCCCGTTTCGCGCACCGTTTTCTTTAAGCCCCGGGTCTCCATCAGGTCGTCGATATGCGCTTCAAAAGCTGCGGAGCTCGCCAACACGAAGAGTTCGATCTCGCCCTTCCTTGCCGCCCCGGCGTCATCCCCCAGCCAGTCCCAGATGCGCTCGGCTTCAAAGGGCAGCATCCCGGCGTCAGATCCGCTCAAAAACTCCAGAGTATCGTATGCCTGGGGGTCGTAGGCGCTGAACGCTTCGCCCATATCGGGCTCCTCACGGCTTGCAGGATCCCCAGCCTCAGGCTCCCCTTTGCGTATCCCGCAGAGATAACCCGCCTCCACTTCGGTGACCTTGAGTCGTTCCTCGTGGTGCCAGGCTTCACACAAAGCGCGCCAGCCGGCTTTCACGTCGAGATAGGTGCCCATCTGATCGTGAAACATCTCATCACCCTCGGGGATTTTGAGCTCCACCGTTTTGCCACGACCATCCATCCGCCAGGCGCGCACCGCTTTCTCGCCTTCAAACTCGACAGACCAGTCGAACCCCATCTCGGGTAAATAATGCGCGTAGAGTCCTCCCTTCGGGTGAAGCTCGCTCTTAAATGCCAAACGCCCCCTCCACCACTGGGTGATCTCTGCCATCAAGGCTTTTAAACCGCCCGCTCCCGCCGGTGGAAAGGCATCCGTCAATACGAGATCCTCATCTGTCCCCTCGGTTTGATACCAGCAACAACCTTGATCGAGGGTTTCCAAATCATGAGCCTCGATCCATTCGCGGCGGGCCCGCCAAAACTGTTGACGAAAATTCTCGATATTCTGCATTTTTGTTGTGCTCAAAATTGGCCTCCAGACAAAAGCCTCGCGATAATAGCGAAAGATGAACCCGAGAGGGAGTAGCGGATGAACTCGACGAAGGGCGAACTGACCGCCCAGCCCGTGTACATGTGGGGCGATCTTGCGGACGTGCATTTGGTGACCGATCTGATCGGCTTTCTGCAGCAAAGCGGTCGCACGGCGGCCCTGACCGTGACGCGGGGCCAGACAAGAAAGACCCTCTTCTTTCACGAAAACAAGGTGCATGCCGCATCGAGCAATGTTCCGGAAGATCGCCTGGGTAACCTTTTGTTGCGCAGCGGACAAATCGACCGCCCAACCCTCGATGCTGCGCTGGCCGAAACCTCCCTGGGCCACAAGCTCGGCAACGTCCTCATCGAAAAAGGCGTCATCACCCCGAAGGATTTGTGGAACCTGATCCGGCTTCAAATCGAAGAGATCTGCTACTCGATGGTTTTATTTGATCAGGGCGAATTCATCGTCGGGGGATACGACATCGATGAAATCCCCACGCACGCCAACATTCCGGCCGACCAGCTGCTTCTGGACGTACTGCGCCGTCAGGACGAGATGCGCGATGCGACCAACAAGCTGCCCCCCCGCAATGCGCTGCTGACCCGACTTCAAAATACCCCGCAGAATCTCAATGCAGCCGAGCGCATGATTTACGAAATGCTCGAAACGGACCGATCCATCGAGGAAATCTGCGACAACAGCGAGCTCAGCCCCACACATTTGACGATGGCCCTTTACCATCTGATGAAGAGCGGCGTCATCGGCCGCGCAGCGGAAAGCGATCCAGCGTAGTCTCAACGCCGTTTTTGGAGTAGAATGACCTTCTTTTCGAGAAGGTTTACCTTGAGCCCTTCGTTCGCTACACCCCATCATCGTTCAGCAGAAAGCCATCATGCACTGAGCATTCACCTATTGAGTGCGCGGCTTCTTTTCGATCATTTCAAAGCAGGATCCTTTCATGCATTGAGAAGCATCCATTCGTACTTGCTCAAGGAAGCCCTCTTTCACTGCAAAGCAAAGCATGATGCGCGAGCTCCTTATGGAGCAGGCAAAGCCATCAGTCATTTCTTCACAGCCCATGATCCCTTTATGGATCGCCAGGATCGATCCCTGTCTCGCAAGCCATGAAGCTTTCCCGCAGCATCAAAGCCCTTTTGGGTGTCGTCATTTCGTTTTTGCTGGTGTGCATCATTTTATCGCGGCTCGACTTTTCAAAGGCCGCCGACCGCTTGCAGAACATCGACGCGCGATGGTGCGTTGCAGCCCTGGGGGCATCGTTTGCGGTCCTTTGCATGCGTGCCATGCGCTTTTGGTGTTTAACGGTTCATGCCACGCTCATCCAGAACATGCGGGCGGTGGCCCTTCAGAACTTCATCAACCGCATCCTGCCGCTTCGCCTGGGAGAATTGAGTCTACCCTATTTCTTGCACCGACAGGCTGCCGAGATACCCGGTGAGGCCCTGAGCCATCTTGTGCTTGTACGCCTGGTCGAGATGTGGGTGGTCTGCGTGGCCGTTTTGATCGGGGCATTTTCATATTTTGGATCTGATCGCTTAAATCCCGGGTGGTTGCTGGCGATCCTTCTGGTGATGTCGCTCTGCCTTTGTTTTTATCGGCCGCTCTTATGTACAGGGAGTCGCCTGGGCCTTTGGATCCTGCAAAAACTGGGATGCAAACCTCAGAACAAGCTGATCGGTTTTTTACAGCAGATGGAGCGCACGGCCACTGAAGGGCGATTCACTTTAAAGCAGAAGATGATCATCTTATGGGGCAGCGTCGGTGTGGTCGGGCTTCAGGCATTAAACTTTTGGGCCATCATGAAGGCTTGCGGAGTGTCTCCGGGCTTTGCGCAGGCGCTCATCGGTACCACGGTGGCTCACGTGGCGGGCGGGCTTCCGGTGTTGAGCGTAGGAACCATCGGGCCGCACGAAACGAGCTGGGTTCTCGCGTTCATGTGGGTGGGGCTCGACAAGGACGATGCGATCCTCACGGGACTGGCCACGCAGGTCGTCACGCTCTTGTTCGCAGCGATCTACGCCACGATCGCATGGATTCAGATTCAGCATCAAAATAAAACAAAAGCGTAATCGCCTTTTGCGCCGCTTTTTTGATAAGCTCACCAGCAAAAATGAGGCTTAAGCCGGGAAAGGAGTAAAGATGCGCGCAACTACCACGATGGCCTTAGCGGCCATGCTCGCCTGCATGCAGGCCTGTGACGACGAAGGTAAGGAACTCATCCCCTACCATAATCCTTATGGCCAGGATGCCCAGCCGAATGACGATGCAAATCTGTCGAAGGAAGATGCGGGAACGAGCGATTCAGCAATCGAAGATACCCAGGTGACCGACGTGGATTTGCCGGATGGCGATGAGGATGCCGGTGACGACGATGGGGCTCTGCCGGACGGCGATGTGGACGCTGAGGACGGCGATGTGGACGCTGAAGACGGCGAAGTGATCGATCCGGTGACTCCACCCGATTATGCGCAGGTGGCGGCCGCATCGGAGGCGGGGAAGACTTACTTTGTCTGGGCGCAGGAGAAGGAGCTGAAGCTCCGTATTTACGGTCTGGACGGCGAATTCGAGGGAGAGGCCCAGGTCATCGATACCCTTGAGTTTGAGCCTACATCGGTTCAAGCGGTCACAGCCGACGGGGTACCCTGGGTGGCGGTCGGTGCAGAGGGCGAGCAGATCCTGTTGTATCAGGCGGATTACTGGGAAGATACCAGGCTCACACTGCCTTTGTACGGCGAGCCGAAGATCGCAAAGGCCGCCGATAAACTGTTTGTGGCGGGTAAAAATGAGGATGGTGTTTTGTCCTGGATGCTGATCAGCGCCAACGACATCCAGACGAGCCTTCGCCCCATCATCGTCGATGACGGCGGTCTTCCGTTTCCTGACGACGTCATCGGCATCAAGTCGGCCGTCATCATGCGCAAGGCCATGGACGGCCAATGCGTCTATCTCGACACAGATGCCAATCCTTTGGGGAACTTCCCCTGTTTAAGCGCGCTCGGCATGATGGTCTCCGACGGCGAGACCGCGCTTTTGTCGCACGATCAGGTGGCCACATCCAGCCAATATAACGCAGATGGCACCGTCACCCTGCTGACCACCATGAGCCCCCTTTTTGGTGCCGACAGCGGCGGTCACTACTTTATCGCGAATCCAGAGAGCGATAACGCGCAGTCGTTGCAAAGGGTCGACGGCTACCGCGTCACATACGGGCGCAACATTCGCGGCGAGGACGTGTGGAACAACCACATGCAGCTCTATATCGCGACGGTCGACACGCTTTGGACCAGTGGAGGCTGGCAGGGGATTCAACCCTGGCAGAACGATACCCGGCTCGCCATCTGCGACCATTGCGTTTCAGCGGGCAGTCAATGCAGAGAAACGCCGGGAGAAGGCGAAGCTGTGCTGCTGCGATTCGATGAAAAGGGCGAGACCTTCCTGACCAAGATGCCCGTGTTCCAAAGATGCTGGATCAATGCGAGCGATCCCTATGCGCTTGAAATCGATCGCACCTGCACACCAGCGGTGGAACAATGCGATGGACTCGATCAAGACTGCAACGGGGAGCCCGATAACGGGCTTTGCTGTTCCAACGAGGCGAACGAGAACGGGATCGACCGCCCGTTTAATCCGGGTGGTGAGGTCACGGCCCTCGCGGTCACCGACGTCGAGAATGGGGATGCCTACCGCGTAGCCGTCAGGGTCGGCGAACATACCTGGCCTTTTTACGTGCTTTATTTCAATGGTGAGATCCCCATGACCCCGTTCACGCAGCTGGTCGATAAGGATGATCCCGACAACAGTGCGGTCGAGGATTTTGTCATCAGGGATGCGACGGATCTATTGGGTGTTCAGGCCACCGGCGGCACCACAGCCTTCGTGGGATACGATACCGAAGGGCAATTGAGTGTATGGTGGGCTCACCGCACAAGAAAGCTGAAAAACAAGGTGAAGATCGATTGCGACAAGCTGCTTGCTTTCGATACCACCAACACCCATGGCGATCAGGAGTCGCTCTTGATCGTTTGTTCCGACAAGATATTGCGTTATTACGCCGAGGCCACCGTCGAAGATGAAAGCTATACACCGGGTATCTTTGCGAATGGCGTCGATGTTCGCTGGGCCACGCTGACGAGAACCGCGACGGGTATTCTGAGCGTCCTCATTGGATACAAGTCTTCTGCGGGCAACTGGAAGATGGCCACCTACACCTACACTGCATCGAGCCGCCGCTTTATGGAATCGACCGTCGTCTACAACAGCTTAAAGGATTTGAGTACAGAGGATGATTTCAAGGATCCGATCCAAATGCACCAGATCATGGGTCGTGCGCCGGTCCAGCTGCGTGAGGGCAAGAACGCGCGGCTTCGGATCAATACGCCCTATGGATACAAATGGCAGGAGATCGTGACCACACCCAATCCCTCGCAGGTTCGCTACGCCGTGCCGACCTATAAGGTGGTCACCAGCGGTCCTTACGAATATGGCGGCAAGACGGGCACCGGCTTCTGGGTCACCAACGTGAAGGGCGAAGGCGGCCATTACAATCTCTGGACGACTGAACCCACTTTTGTCTGGGATGGCCCCGAACCCATGTGGGCGGTCAACCGCGGACGCCTGAGCGCATCAACCGAAGCTCAGGATGTGGCCGTTTACGTCGTGCCCGATGAGGAAGATCCCGATATCTGGCATATGATCACCCGCCAGACCACCTGCCGCTGATCCTTCCTTTGAGGCCTCTGCATCGTACTGCAGGGGCCTTTTTGTTTTTTCCCGCCTTGATCGCGTTATTTCCGTTTCTTTTTTGCTTGATTTGAACCTCTTGTTCGTTTTTACTCGCGGGCAGGTTTTAAACTTCGTTCACCACAACCCGTTTAAAGGAAACGATCATGGCCAACCGAGTCAACAAAGCATTGGATGCTGCCCAGGTAACTTCCGTTCGCAATCACCTCTCCGACGTATTGACCGATCTCCGCAATACCTGCGTGGTGATGACTGCAGACGAACGTCAGATGATCCCAAAGGCGAGAAAGAACTTCGAGAAGTTCCTCAAGATCGAACTTCAGGTCGCAGCTGAGCGCGGCATCAACATTCCTGCCTACCCAGTGGACGACATCAAGAACGATCTGCTCGTGCAGGAAGAGATGAGCTTGCTGATGGATCAAATCAGCACCCTCTACACCATGATCTGCGATACCTACCGTTGTGCCCGCTCCGAGGCCTGGGAGGCCTTCCTGAACCATTACCACGTCTTAAACGCATTAGCGATTCAGGATCCCGAATTAAAGACCCGCATGAAGCCGATCATCGAATTCATGAGCCACAGTTCCCGCAAATCTGACGACTCAGATGACAATGGTACCGGGATCAAAGAGATCGAGTAACCGCACGGCTCACCCATTCTCTCCCGCCTGAAAGCCTGCCTTCCTTTTAAACGATCCCTTTCAGTTTGAAACATCATCCCGATAACGGCGACGAGCTTTGCACAATGCGCTGCGAGCGACTGTATGCCTGCGAGCAACGATGCAATCCTTGCCAGCGAGAAATGGATGATGGTGATGGGGTGATCGGGTGATGGTTTGCGAAGGATGCAATTCTTCGCTGGATTGAATTCAATCCTCTCCCACCAGAAACCAAAGCATCCAAAGTGAGCCTCAAATGATGCATCTGGAATGAATATATGGAGCTCGTGAGAGGCCCCCATTTACTCGCCCCCATCCCCGTTTAATGCCTCTAGGATCCTTTCGGCGAGCGCTGGATGGAGGTGATCGATCTCGCAGAGCTCATCGATGCTGGCCTGCCTGATCGCTTTGATGCTGCCGAAGCGTTGTAATAAAGCCTGGCGGAGTTTGGGGCCTACGCCGGGGATGCGGTCGAGTTCGGAGGTGAGGGTGGACTGGTTTCGGAGTTTTCTGTGGAAGGTGATCGCGAAACGGTGGGCTTCATCGCGGATTTCGGTCAGGATGTGGTAGGCATCGGTGTGAAGTTGAAGGGGGATCGGATCCTTGATGTTGGGCAGAAAAACGCGTTCAGGGGAGCGCATCATATCGCCCTTGTGATCCTCTCCAATGTTTCTCGATTTGGCTAAACCGCAAACATCGATGTCAGAAACGTTTAATTCTTTGAAGACCTCGAGGGCCTTGCTGAGCTGGCCCTTGCCGCCGTCCACCACGATCAGATCGGGTCTCTCTTCATCTTCATGTTGCAGCCGGCGCATGAGGGTTTCGCGCATCATGCCAAAGTCATTGGTGCCCTCGATGGTTTGGATCTTGAAATGGCGATAATCCTTTTTAGAAGGAAAGCCGTCTTTAAAGACCACCTGCGAGGCTACGGGGTTGGCGCCCTGGAAGATCGAGATGTCGTAGCATTCGATGCGTCTTGGCAGGTTCTTTAAGCGGAGCTTCTGCTTCAACCATTTTAACCCCTTCTCGCGGGTCTTGTCGGTCTCCTCCTCCTGATTGAAAGCCTGCACCGCGTTCCTCTCGGCCATCTCGAGCAGCTTCACATTCTGGCCGCGCTTAGGGCAAAGAATCCTGACCTTTCTTCCCTTTAATTCGGTCAGGCGTTCCTCCAATGCTTCGGCATCTTCCAGTTCCTGGCGCAGCAGAATCTCATTGGGGATCACGGCCCCACCGCTGTAGAGCTGGTTTAAAAAGCTGCTTAAGAGCTCTTCATCGGGGGCTACCGCGTCCTTGTAGGCATAATGGCGGATGCCTTCGGTGCGGCCCTTGCGGATTTCGACCAGGGTGATCTGGATGCGATCCTCTAATCTGTAGAGACCGAGCACATCGCGATCGATCGCGTTAAACTGGATGAGCGTCTGAGGCTCCATCACATTTTTGATCGCGATCATGCGGTCGCGGAGCGTTGCTGCCCTCTCAAACTGGAGTTCCTCTGCGGCCTCCTCCATCTCGATCTGCAACTGCTTTAGGAGCTCCTGATATTTGCCCTGCAAAAAGAGGATCGTCTCCCGCACATGCTCCGCATATTCCCTTGCGTCTACGGGAAGGCAGCAGGGGCCCAAACATCTTTTAATCTGATATTGAAGGCAGGGGCGCGAGCGGTTCTTTAAAGTCTGATCGTCGCAGCTTCGGATCTGAAAGGCGCGTTCAACGGTTTTCAGCGTCTCACGAACATGGGATGCCACGTGATAAGGCCCAAAATACCGCGCCCCATCCTTTTTGGGTTTGCGGACCACTTCGATCCTCGGCCATAAGGAAGCCTCGTCGATGCGCAGATGAAGGAAGTTTTTGTCGTCCTTCAACATGACATTGAACGGCGGCTGATGCTTCTTGATCAGCTCGTTTTCCAGGATGAGCGCTTCTTTTTCGTTGGCTGTGATGACGACCTCGAGATCCTTTAAATATTGCCCCAGGAACGGCACAAAATACCGATTGTCGGATGAGGCGCCAAAATATTGCCGAAGCCGGTTTCTTAAATGCAGCGCCTTGCCCACATAAATGATTTTATCGCCCTCCCCCTTCATGATGTAGACGCCGGGCTCGGTGGGGATCTTTTCGAGATCAGTGGAAGGATCGAAAGGCATGATGGGTTCCTTTTTGAGGTGAAAGGGATCAAAGGAGGGGACGGCTTGAATACTCTTATGACCAGGAAAGAATCAAGAGCTCGACTTTCTTTAAAGCATCGCGCGTGAGGGCGGCTTCTTCGAACTGGAGGGCTTTGGCCTGCTCCTTCATCAAACGGCGCAAGGCGTCGGCTTTTTGCTGAAGCTGTTCCAGGGTGATCGCTTCGCCCTTTGAGAACGAGGCCTCGGTCTTTGAAGCGCGTTTGGAAGGCGTGCGGGCAGAAGAGGATCCTTTTTTGGCGTTCCCCCCTTTTTTGCCCGGCTTAAAGGTCGCCTCATCCATCCCCGAAGCTTCGATGTCTTCCGTAAGATCGAAGATTTTCTTTTTAACGGTCCGGGGTACGATGTGGTGCGCTTCGTTGTAGGCGGCCTGTAGTTCGCGTCTGCGGTTCGTCTCCTTTAGGGCGCCCTCGATCGATTTCGTGATGTTGTCGGCGTATAGGAGCACACGGCCTTCGGCGTTGCGGGCAGCGCGGCCGATGGTCTGAATGAGCGACGTCTGATTGCGAAGGAATCCTTCCTTGTCGGCATCGAGAATGGCGACGAGGCCCACCTCGGGCAAGTCGAGACCTTCACGCAAAAGATTGATGCCGACCAGCACATCGAACTCGCCGAGCCTCAGATCGCGAAGGATCGAGGTGCGCTCCAATGTGTCGATATCGGCGTGAAGATAGCGCGCGTTGACCCCAATCTCGCCCAGATAATCCGTAAAATCTTCGGCCATCCTCTTGGTTAATGTGGTGACCAAAACCCGAAGCCCTCTGGCTACGGTCTCTTTGATCTCGCCCAAAAGATCGTCCACCTGCGTCGATGCGGGCCTCACCTCGCAGAGAGGATCCAATAGACCCGTGGGACGGATGATCTGCTCCACGATTACCCCCATCGCCTTGTCGAGCTCATATTGGGCGGGTGTTGCGGAGATATAAATGGCCTGATTCACCCTCGATTCAAACTCCTCGAAGGTAAGAGGGCGATTATCGAGAGCACTGGGCAGACGGAAGCCGTACTCCACAAGGTTCATCTTGCGGGAACGATCGCCTTTATACATCCCCCCGACCTGAGGGAGCGTGACGTGGCTTTCATCCACGATCAGCAGCCAATCGGATGGAAAATAATCGAGCAAACAAGGGGGTGGCTCCCCCGTTGCCCTCCCTGTCAGATGACGACTGTAATGCTCGATGCCATTGCAGCGACCAAACTGCTCCAACTGTTCCAGATCGAACGAAGTACGCTGCTCCAATCGCTCGCGCTCGAGCAGTTTGCCTTCCGACTCCAATTCGATCAACCGCTCGCGCAGTTCCTCTCGTATCGACGAGATGGCCCGTTTGAGCTGGGCCTGCTCCACCACATAGTGCGAGGCCGGATAGATCGTCATCTGAGGCAGACTCGATCGTTTGATCCCCCTGAGCGGATCGACCTCAAAGATCGATTCGATCTCATCGCCGAAAAATTCCACTCGAATGGCAAAGGTATCCTGATCGGGCGGAAAGATCTCTACGATGTCGCCCCGGACACGAAAGGTTCCTCTGTGAAAATCGTAGTCATTGCGCTCAAACTGGATATCGACCAAGCGCTCGAGTAAATCGTCTCTATCGAGGATCATGCCCGGTTTTAAGCTGATGGTCTGCTCCTGATAGGACTCGACCGATCCGATGCCGTAAATGCATGAAACCGATGCTACGATGATCACATCGCGTCGCTCCAGAAGACTCCTTGTGGCCGAATGCCGCATACGATCGATTTCATCGTTGATGCGGGCATCTTTCTCGATGAAGGTATCTGTGGAGGGCACGTAAGCTTCAGGCTGATAATAGTCGTAGTAGCTGACGAAATAGTGAACGGCATTATGGGGGAAGAGTTCTTTTAATTCGGAATGCAGCTGAGCGGCGAGGGTCTTGTTGTGGGCGAGGACCAGGGTGGGCTTGTTGGTCCTCGCGATCACATTGGCGACTGTAAAGGTTTTACCTGATCCGGTGACGCCGAGAAGGACCTGATGCTTCTGACCCCTCCCGACGCCTTGAACCAATGTATCGATCGCTTTGGGTTGATCGCCGCAGGGCTGCATTTCGGAGATGAGCTCGAAATGCTCCATTGGGGATCACGCCTCCTTCGATTCCTCGTTCACCACGTCGTTGACGGCCCAGTCGGTCCCGCTCGGGCTGTCCATCAATACAACGCCTTTAGCCAGAAGCTCGTCGCGAATCTCGTCGGCCTTTGCCCAGTTCTTGTCGTCGCGTGCAGCGAGCCGTTCGTCGATCTTCTGCTGGATCCAATCGAGGGAGACTCCGGCCCTCTTCGCCGCTTTTTCGCGATGCCTCGCCAGGTATTCCGCAGGGTTCTCGCCGAACATCCCGTAGACGTCGTCCAGTTTCTTGATCTTACCGAGAACCTCGATCGCGACCATGCGCGCCATTGCCCGCTTCTTCTTCTTGGCAGCCGCGCATTCATTCAGGATCTTAAAGGCTTCAAACAGCGGCTCGATGGCACGGACCACGTTGAAGTCATCGTCCATCGCCTCGGTAAATTTGCCTTCAAATCCGTCGATGAACGCCTGCTCGGGCAGAGGCCCTGCAACGGTCTCGGAAGATTCATCGATCAATGCCTGCGCCTTCTTTAAGGTCTCGTAAAAATACGCCACCTTTGCGGCCGCTTCATTTAACGATGCCGTGCTGAAGTTGATCGGGTTCTTGTAATGGGTGGACGACATCATGAACCAGCGCAGAACCAGAGGCTCGTAGCGGTCGAGGATTTCTTCGACGGAGAAGAAGTTACCGAGGGACTTCGACATCTTCTGCTTGTCGATGTTGACGAAGCCATTATGCATGAAATACCGGACATATTGCTTGCCGGTAGCCCCTTCGGACTGCGCGATTTCATTCTCATGATGCGGGAAGACCAAATCACGCCCGCCGCCGTGAATGTCGAAGGTCTCGCCCAATATCGACATGCTCATGGCCGAACATTCGATATGCCATCCGGGACGACCTTCTCCCCAGGGTGAGGTCCAGTGGGGTTCTCCCGGCTTCGATGCCTTCCAGACCGCGAAATCCATGGGATGACGCTTCTTCTGGTTCTCATCGACGCGCCCCGATGCCCCGGCCATCATCTCGTCCTGACTGCGTTTAGACAGCTTGCCATATTGAGGGAACTTCTCGATCGAATAATAGACGTCGCCGTCTACAGGGTATGCTATCCCGCGATCCACCAATCGCTGCACGAGGGCGATGATTTGGGGGATCGAGGTGCTCACCCTCGGCTCCACCGTAGGACGCAGGATGTTTAAAGCATCCATGTCTCTATAAAAATAGTCGATGTTCTCCTGCGCGAGCTCCATTGGGGTCATCCCGCGCTCCGCTCCCCTCGCGATCAGCTTATCATCCACATCTGTGAAATTGCGAACGTAGGTTACGTCGTAGCCGATGTACTTGAGGTAGCGGTAGACCAGATCGTAGACCACATAGCAACGCGCATGTCCCAGATGGCAACGATCATATGGCGTCACCCCGCAGACATACATCCCCACCTTACCGGGGACCAATGGTTCGAATACACGCTTTTCACCGCTCTCGGTGTCCTGAATCTTAAGGGTCATGATGGCTCTAGGCTCCATGAAAATGAAGTGATGTTAAAAGGGCGATGCCTTTAAAGCAAAAAGAAGCCCGCCGGATGGCGAACGTACGGATCAAAGATGCGCCCACAATGTTTGCATTGTGCATCAAACTTGACGCACAGCTTCGGGAGAAAGATGCAAACCTGCAGGAAGCAGCATCGTTTTGTGGAAACGGGTTCCTCTGAAACCGCCGGGCATCGGTGCGATCCTCTCTTGAGGATGATCGCGTTTTTCTGAATGCAGGATCGCTTTGCAGCTGCGGAAGCATCGGTTCTACGCGAGGCATGATCTGCTTCTGCACAGGATCGATTGAAAGATGCCTGAGGCATGACGGTTTGATGCAAAAAGAGGATCCCAATGATGCAGACGCGAGGAGTGAATCCTTAAAAACAAGGATTACAGGCTTCCAAACGAGCCTTCGATTCACTTTTGTTGCAAGTATCTCGCCTTTTTGCATGAAAGGCCCCGGTTCCAAAAACGGCGCAGGATAGTCCTGAACCGCCCGGAATGGAACGATTCCGAGGCATATGATTTTTTTTGGCCTGCTCTCTTGAGACTTGATGAAGAAACGGCGAAACTGACCGCATTGAAAGCGCAAAAACGCGCAACCACGGACTTGTATTGCGATTGCGAAAGGAGTTTGGCGAGATGCCCAAATGCACGGCTTGCGGTCAGGAAACACCGGAAGGCGCCACACGCTGCGATTCCTGCGGCGCAGAATTGAACACCGACCGAGATTTATTGGCGGGTTTGCCGGCCGTCAAAGGCGTCGTTTCTCCCTTAACCACAGGATTGAGCCAGCCTGCGGTCAACATTGCGGAATTTGACGACGGCGAAGACAGCATCACAGGGCGGGGGCTCCCTCTCTACCGCGACGCGATCGTCAAAGCCAAAGAAGAGTTCGAAAAGCGCGCCGCAGAAGAGGCCAAACGCGCAGAGGAAGAGCGCAAAGCCGCAGAAGAAAAGGCCGAGGCCGAACGCAAAGCCAAAGAAGAAGCCGAGCGCCTGGCCAAAGAAGAGGCCGAACGCAAAGCCGCCGAGGAAGCGCATTTGGCCGAGATGGAAGCGGAGCGCAAAGCCGCAGAAGAAAAGGCCGCCGCCGAGGCCGAAGAGAAGCGCAAGGCTGAGGAAGCAAAGGCGAAGGCTGAAGCCGAAAAGAAGCCCGCTGAAGAAAAGCCCAAGGCGCCCGAAAAAGTCGAAGAGCCCGTAAAGGCAGAAGTCCCCGTAAAGGTGAAGCAGAAAGCCGTCCCCGAAAAGAAATCGGGCAAGACCGGCCTCATCATCGGAATCGCCGTCGCCGTCATCGCGATCGTCGGCATCATCATCGCCGTCGCCTCCAAGTAATCCCCCGCCTTCCGCATCCCTTTCTCAAACATTGCCCGTCGCGCTTTGCGCGATCGCATGCGTTTCAAAATCGCGTTCAGGGGCTTTTGCGCTCTCAGGAAAACTTCGCGAAGCTTCAGCGATGAAAACGGGATCGCATGCATGAGTGCGCGAATGTGATCAGAGAAACAGCGCATCGATCAGAAGCGACGGCCAATCCTTTCAGAGAAATTGACCACCGAAGCCGTGCGATCGCCTCTTGTGAGTAAGCGAACTACTCCTGCAGCTGCGCGATCACTATTTTCTGAAAGACATGCTTTCACCGCACGCAAGCGACGCTCATTTTCCAGCGATAAAAGCCTGAAAGATCGACTGCGACGATCATTCTTTTTCAGAAAGATTCAAAAAGATGCACTACAGCGATCAATTTCTTATGGGGGAAACTTAAACCGCATGCCTTCAGCAAACTGAAGAGTAGACGCGATCGAAGCCTGCGCGCCCATCATTGGATTGCGGAACCAGTTTCTTTCTGAAAGCTGCAATTCTTCTTGCTCTGCCGATCGGGCGTGAGCCTTTTTCATACACACGCTTTGAAAACCGTGATGTGCATTTTGCTCGGAATGCGCTGAAATCGGAATGAGATGAAGCGGGATTTGCAGGGGCTTGGCTGAAAGCGGTTGCGCTTCCCTTTCAAAAAGCGCGTTTTGGCCTCCGGTTTGAAGCGAGCTGAGGGCATCATGGGCGGGAAAAGCGGCAATGCGATGTCTTTAAAAGTTGAACCTTAACGGTTCAATCGCTTTTTGCATTCTGCAACGTGAATTTTTAGCAACATGCGTCGTTTGAAGGTTTTTTCGAGAGGCCAAAGGCGCGGGTTGGGCTCCGGCGGGCAGCCTCTCAGAGCGGTATTTTGCAAGTTTCAAAAAACTCCGTTTTCGTTATACTCCCTTCATTTCAAAAACTGCGGCCATCAGGCTGCTTAAAGGATCGCAATGCGCAACGCTCTCACGATTTTGTCTCTCAGCTGCGCTGCTTTGAGCCTGCTCTCCTGCGCGGACGAAGACCCGGCCGAAAGCGACGATGCCTCTACCCTGTATCTGGACGCCTCGCCTTACACCAAGCGCGATACCGAAGTCGAACGGGACGCCGAAGAAGACGCCGACATGTCTCTTCCATTGGGCGAGTTTAAAGCGCCCTGCAAGCAACCCTCAGATTGCAAGTCCGGCTACTGCATCGAAGGCCCCGAAGGGCATATCTGCTCCAAACTCTGCGGTTACGGCAGCGATTGTGGCGAAGGGTTCGACTGCAGCGCCATCACCAACACGGGCAGCGACCGCACCTTCATCTGCACCCACGAAAAAACCGATCTCTGCAAACCCTGCCAGCTGGATACGGAATGCGATGATCAGGAAGATCTCTGCCTCACCATCGGCCACCACAGCTACTGCGCCAAAGCCTGCATCGCGGATTTGGACAGCGGCCTGGACAGCTGCCCCGAAAATTACCAATGCACCGCCTTCGAGAAGACCACCCGCACGCCCATCAACTCAGAGGACATCACCGACGAGGAAGAGGTGATCTGGCAATGCCTGCCGGCCATCGGTTACTGCAAAGTCTGCATCGATGAAGACGAAGATGGCTACGGCGAAGGCGAAGACTGCCTGGGCGCAGACTGCGACGATCAGAACGCCTCGGTTCACCCCGGCGCGAAAGAAATCTGCGACGGCCTCGATAACGATTGCAACGGCCAGACCGATGAGACCGCTCTCAATCCCCCCACTGATTTGGACTGCAAACACGAAGGCGTCTGCGCAAAAGGCGCGACGATCGCCTGCATCGATGGCGCCTGGGGCTGCAATTACAGAAGCCCTCTCTACGAAAAGACCGAAACGCTCTGCGACGGCGAAGACAACGACTGCGACGGAAAAACCGACGAGGCCGACGATCTCGAAGTGCCCGAGCTCGAATGCCTGACCGCCGGCGTCTGCGCGGCCGGATCCCTCGTGGTTTGCACCGAGGGCGACTGGGTTTGCCAATATTTGAGCAGCGCCTATCAGGCGGGCGAGGAGCTCAGCTGCGACGGCATCGACAACAACTGCGATGGCCAGGTGGACGAAAGCTTCGATCGCCAGTCGGATGTGAACCACTGCGGTCTCTGCAACCATAAATGCAACCCCGATTCCAGCCTGCAGATCGCCGAAAGCAAATGCGCAAGCGGCACCTGCCAGATCGAAAGCTGCCTCACGGGGTATGTGGATTTGGATCACAGCGCCACAAACGGCTGCGAATATCCCTGCACGCCGAGCGAAGATCCCCGGGAAATCTGCGACGACAAAGACAATGACTGCAACGGGCAGGTGGACGAAGGCTTCGACAAGCTCTCGGACGTGAACCACTGCGGCCAATGCAACAACCTGTGCGCAGCGGACAACGCCGACGCTTCCTGCATCTCGGGTCACTGCGCCTATGTCTGCAGCGAAGGCTTCGTTGATTTGAACCGCGATCTCGTCAACGCGCCTGCAGACGGCAGCAAACCCGATGGCTGCGAATATGAATGCACCTACAAGAGCGCCTACGACGACAACTGCGACGGCGAAGATGACGACTGCGACGGTGAAAAAGATGAGGACGTCGATCTCACGTCCGACGTCAACCACTGCGGGCAATGCGGCATCAAATGCGACGCGCCCAACGCCAACAACTACTGCTTCCGGGGGCAATGCAACTGGGAGTGCGAAGGCGAGGGCGAGGACGAAACCTGCAGCGAACATCTGTTCTGCAAGCCGGGCTTCTACGACATCAAAAAGGATGAACCCGGTTGCGAATACGAATGCGAGCTCACTTACGGCGGCCAGGAAATCTGCGATTACAAAGATAACGACTGCGACGGCGAAACCGACGAAGATTTTGGTGATTTAAACACCAACGTGAACCACTGCGGCGCCTGCAACCATAAATGCGACGTTCCCTTTGCCGACAACACATGCGAAGGCGGGCAATGCAAGTACAGCTGTCAGGAAGGTCATTACGACCACGATGGCGACGAGCTGAACGGCTGCGAATACACCTGCTTCCCCAAGAACAAATGCCTGCAGGATTTTGAAGGCAAAGAATGTGCGTGCGACGGCGAAGACAACGACTGCGACGGGGACGTCGATGAAGGCTTCGATCTGCAGCACGATCCCGCCAACTGCGGCGCCTGCGGCCATAAATGTGAGTATGCCTTTGCCACAGCCGTCTGCGACAACGGTTCTTGCCGATTGGCGGGCTGCCTTGATGGACATTACAATCATAACGGCATCGATTCGGACGGCTGCGAAGTTCCGTGCACGATCACGAAGAATGGCGTGGAAGAATGTGACGGCGTCGATAACGACTGCGATGGCAGGGTTGACGAAGAGACCGATAAAACCAAAGACGTCCACCATTGCGGTTCATGCGACAACGACTGCACCAAAGATCCCAATTTCGCCAATCAAGGCGTGATCTGCGAAAACAGCCAATGCAAATCCACCGGATGCGATCCCGGCTACTACACCATCGATGAAACCAAGCCCTGCCAATATGAATGCGAATTCATCAGCGCCATCGATGACAACTGCGACGGCACCGATGACAACTGCGACGGCGTGCCCGATGACGGCATCGACAAGAACAGCGACGTGCTCCATTGCGGCGCCTGCAACAACCCATGCGCAGACAAGCCCGAGCTTGCAGGCAGCCTCTTCTCCTGCGTAAGCGGTCAATGCCATTTTGACGGATGCGATGCCGACCATTACGACATCGACCATCTGGAGAGCAACGGCTGCGAATATGAATGCACCAAGAAGAGCGACAGCGATCTCCCCGACGCAAAAGGCGACGACGACAACTGCGACGGCTACGACGGCGACATCGCGCTCGCGGTCTTTGTAGACGCCATTCAGGGCAACGACACCAACAGCGGCCTCACCCCAGACAAGCCCAAGAGGACGATCAAGGAAGCCCTGAGGATCGCCAAGACCCAAAATCGCACCCAGGTGCTCATTGCGGAAGGCTCCTATCAGGAACAGGTCAGCCTTGTGAATGGCATTGGTCTCTACGGCGGATACGACCACGGATTCAGAACGCGATCCACATTTAAGAACCCGAGAGAGGCCGCCAACATTTACAAGAGCATCATTCAGGGTCAGGCAGGCACGGCGATTCCCGGAGCTGCTGTTATCGCGGACGGTGTCAACAACGCGACCGTTCAGGGCTTAAGTCTCCAGGGCATCAGCACACAAAATGCCGGCGAATCTGTTTACGGCGTCTATCTCAGAAGCAGCACCAACATCGAGCTGGCCTACAACGAGATCCGCGCAGGCAACGGTGGAAACGGCGTCAAGGGTGAAGACGGCAGCACCGGAAACAAGGGCCAGCCAGGGGCCAGAGGTACAAACGGCTGTGGGAACTGTAGTTCCGGTGGAACCGGAGGAGCAGGCGGTTCCAGCACGACAGGCGGCCTGCAAGGCGGTAAAGGCGGTAAAGGCGGATACAATGGCGACAACGCCGAAGCCGGAGAGCACGGTTACTATACGAGCAACGGCGGCGCGGGCGGCAGCAAAGCGAATTTCACCTGTCACGGCTCAGGCGGAAACGGAGGAAAAGGCCAGGACGGAGCCACTGGAATCCATGGTGACGGCGGTAATGGTTATGGCCTCCTGAACAACCAACTCTTGTGGGAAGGAAAAGCGGGCGTACAAGGCAAACCGGGTTATCCGGGCGCTGGCGGCGGCGGCGGCGGCGGCGGATCCGGCACATCGGACAGAAAAGCGGCTTGCGGTACAGTCGGAACCGCATGTATGGCCGCTCACACCTGCAACCCCGATCGAGGCGGCGGCGGCGGCGGCGGTGGTCAGGGTGGTCAAGGCGGTGGAGGCGGCAACGGCGGTCAAGGCGGCGGCGCCTCGTTCGGTCTCTTTATCGTAGACTCCGAAGGCACCTACATCGCATACAACGCCATCTATTCAGGTGACGGCGGTGACGGTGGTGACGGTGGTGACGGCGGTAAAGGCGGTGACGGCGGCGAAGGCGGTGAAGGCGGCAACCGCGGTGACGACAGCGGTCCTGGCGGTCACGGTGGCCAAGGCGGAAAAGGTGGTACCGGCGGCGCAGGCGGCGGCGGATCCGGTGGTATGAGTTATGCCGTCGCCCGCAACAAGGACGCCACAGCCACACAAAACCTTTACAACTCAGGCACTCCTGGCCAGGGCGGAAAAGGTGGAGAAAACGGAAACGACGGTCAGCCTGGCTATAAAGACGGCAACACCTATATCTTCACCAGATGATCCCGCCCATGTTTCACGTGAAACATCCCCTCCATGTTTCACGTGAAACACCCTTCAAAACGTTTCACGTGAAACATCCCCTCCAAGAAAACCTCTTCCTTCACAAGATCGCTGTTTCATGAAAAGCGCGCAGGCGTTACAATGGCGCGATTTTACATATGGAGTTACGGATGGCCCTTCTGCGCAAAGAGGATCTCAGCCGCGACAGCCTGCCGGTCGCCAACGAACCGCGAATTCCCAGCCAGGATGCCTTGCTGGGCAAAGGCAGTCGATTTGAAGGCAAGCTGACTTTTGAAGGCACAGTTCGCATCGATGGCGAATTCATTGGCGAAATCACATCTCAGGGGAACCTCATCCTCGGACCCACCGCCAAAGTTCAGGCCACCATCACCGTCCAATCGGCCAACATTTCGGGGCAATTCCAGGGCAATCTCACGAGCAGCACCCTTGAACTCAAGTCTTCGGCCCAGGTGGTCGCCAAGCTGTTTGTTCAGAGTCTGGTGGTCGAGCAGGGCGCCTTCTTTGACGGAGAGGTGCATATGGCTCAGCCTCAGGCCGCCGAGATCCTGGACGAGAACGATTACACCGGCGCAAGCGCGGCGATCCGCTCGATTTGAGGCTCTGATGAACAGCTACACCATTTGCATCGCGAACCAAAAAGGGGGCGTGGGCAAGACCACGACCGCCGTCAACCTCGCTGCGGGCCTCGCACTCGAAGGCATCGAGACGCTCCTGGTCGATCTCGATCCCCAGGGCAACGCGACATCGGGGCTCAGCATCGATCCCAACCAGCAGCGTTACGGCGTCTACCACGCGCTGCTCGATCTCGATAACGACATCGTCGACTACATGATCGACGTGCCGGGCATCGATCACCTGAAGGTGCTCGGAGCCAATCCTGATCTCTTTGGCGCCGAAGTGGAGCTGGTGGAAGCGGACGCGCGCGAATATCGCCTGAAGAAGGCCCTCGAAAAGAGCGCGCATCAGGCGCAGTTCACGATCATCGACTGCCCGCCTTCCCTCGGTTTTTTGACCATCAACGCGCTGACCGCCGCAAACTCGGTGCTGATCCCGCTGCAATGTGAATTCTACGCCCTTCAGGGCCTCTCGCAGCTGACCCGCACCGTGCAGCTGATTCAAAAGCGACTCAACACCGCCCTCACCATCGAAGGCGTGCTGCTGACCATGTTCGATGCGCGCAACAACCTCTCGCATCTGGTCGCCAACGACGTGCGGCAATATTTCCGCGTCTACGACACCGTGATCCCGCGCACCGTGCGCCTGGCCGAATGCTCCATGTCGGGGCAGTCGATTTACAGTTTCGACAAGAATTCCAAAGGTGCGCGCGCTTACCGCGCCGTTGCCCAGCAGCTGATCGCCGATCACCTTGGCCCCGAAGCGCTCAACCGCAGCGAAGAGGCGCCCTCCGCCCACGAGGAGTCCGAGGCATGAGCAACCCCCGCAAACCCGAATTTCGAGGACTGGCCCAATTGATTCCTGGCATTTCATCATTGAACGAAGCCGCAGCGCCCAAGACCGAAAGCACACCTGCGCGCACGCTGCCCATCGCCCGCATCTGCCGCGACGAGCACCAACCGCGCGTCGAATTTGACGACGCCCAGCTCGAAGAGCTCGCAAACTCGATCAAGGCCCACGGCCTCATTCAGCCGATCATCGTCCGCCCCATCGGCAACGATCAATACCGCATCGTCGCCGGCGAGCGCCGTTACCGCGCCGCCCAGCGCGCCAAGCTCACCGAAGTCCCCGTCGTCATCCGCGCCGACATCGACGATCAGACCGCCTACGAACTCGCCCTCATCGAGAACCTGCAGCGCGTCGACTTAAACCCCGTCGAAGAAGCGCGCGCCTTCGACCAGCTGATCCACCATTACCAGCTCACCCAGGAACAGATCGCCCAGGCCATCGGCAAGGATCGCAGCACCGTCACCAACAGCATGCGCCTCCTGAAGCTGCCCGACGAGATCCTCGAACTGCTCTCCACCCGCGAACTCTCTGCCGGTCACGCCCGCGTGCTGATCCCCTTAGAGGATCCCAAAAAGCAGATCGACATGGCCCTCAGGATCATCGCCAACGGCTGGAGCGTGCGCGAGACCGAACGCCGCGTCAAAGCGCTGCTCGAACCCGAGGAAGAAACGGAAGCGGCGCCCGAGCCTCAAAAGACCACCGCCGAACTCGCAGTAGAGGATCAGCTCCGCTCCGTCCTCGGCGCCCCCATCCGGCTCGTCAACCGCCAGGGGAAAGGGAAGATCGAGATTCGGTTTCATAATTTGGATGAGCTGCAGCGGCTCATCGATCTGATCGCGAAACTTGAAGGGAAATGATCCACGCGTTTCACGTGAAACATTTTTGCCTGCGGCGGGCTTCCTTTCCTTCGTGAGATTCTTTCTTCGTGAGATTCTTCTTCTCGCAGCTTCTTTTTTCATTCGTAAATGGTTTTGCAGGGAGATAAGGGAAACCCGCTTGCGGG
>DBWM01000037.1:166236-168514 GCA_002309015.1 Myxococcales bacterium UBA1238
TCCCTGCCGCCCAGGGGGCTCTTTGGGCGATCTCGATAGCAGGAGTCCTTTTGTCGCCCCCTGGACCCATGAGGTTTGGTGGGTGATAGCGGCGTGAGTGTTCGCGGGATCACTTTAGGGCCCGAGGTGGGCGAGCTGCGCTCGACCCACGGGTCCGGCCCCATGGGACTTGGTGAGAGGTTGGAGGAGGTCGCGTACATCGCATCACCATTCCCGGGAGCTCTTCCTCCCCCATTGGAGCAAGCTGTCCGAAAAGCGGAAATCATCGCTCCCGCTGCGATGGCGCATGCTCGAATGCTGAAAACAAGACCAAAGAGGGATATAAAGCCGCGATTCATCGCTTTTTGGAGAAGCCCATGCGAACGCGCGCTTGTCTCTCGATTCCCATTTTCGCTTGCCTCTGCGCAGGCGCCTTTGCCGCCCCGCTCGAAGACGTCAATCAGCCGATCCGAACGAAGCTGAGCACGCCCAACGACGCTGCGGTCGTCGTCTCGGTCGAGGATTACTACCTCCTGGGCGAAAATCTTTCGGTCCCTTACGCGCATCGCGACGGCGACGGGATCAAGAATTTCCTCCTCTACACGAAGGGGATTCCGCCCAAAAACCTGACGCGCATCCAGGGCAGGGAGGCGACGCGCGAGACGATCGGGAAGGCGTTCGACGAGGCCCTCAATCGCGCCGAGGGCGGAACGATCTGGTTCTATTTTGCGGGTCACGGGGTTGCAGCGCCGAAAGATGCCGGTCAATTGCTTCTCGGAAGCGACGCGCCGGCCGATGAGGAACGCATCGCTGCCCGATCGGTCGCGCTCAACGATCTGATGGCGCGCGTGACGAAGTCGAAGGTTCAAAACGCGGTCTTCATCATCGACGCCTGCAACGCGCCGCTGGGCGTTCGATTTGCGGCGCCCGTCGTGATCGCGCTGCCCGACAGGAAGAAGCAAAATCTGGTGGTCTGGACTGCAGCGAAGCACGGCGAGAAGTCCTCGCCCCTCGCGGAAGCAAAGCATGGCGCCTTCACCTATGCCGTCCTCTCAGCGCTTCGGGGCAAAGCGGACGGCGAACTCGACGGCGAGCGCGATCTCGCGGTCACGAGCGAAGAGGCGCAGGTTTTTGTCGAGCGATTCTTTGCCGAGCAGGAGATCCGAAAGCAGACGCCCAGTCTTCAAGCTTCTGCGCCCCTTACGCTGATCGACACCCAGGGCGCGCAAATCGATCCTGAAACCCCCGCCGAGGCGATCGAGGCCGCAAAATCCGTTGCAGCACCGCCGAGCCAGCCAAAAGAGGCCGCGCGATTGCCCGAAGCTTCCACTCCTCAATTGAGCGAGCCTTCGGGATCGATTCAGGGAGCGGCGAACCAAGCTTCCCAGTCCGCTCAAAAGGATCAATCCTGGTCAGACTTTGGTGCATGGGCCCATCAAAAGCTCGATCTTCGCCTGACCATCCTGACTGCGCCCTGGAGTCGCGAGAGGAAAAGATCAACTGAAGAAGATGAAACGGAGTATTTCGAGCAATCCGAAGCGCTCGAAGTCGAAGCGGGCTATCGGGCAACATACTGGGGCTTCTATTTGGGGTTTTCTTACGATCATTTCAACCTGAAGTACGGGGGTGAGGATAACATGCTTGAGGCCGGCACCAATGCTTTTGGCCTGGACCTGATCGCGCGGGGATTTTTGCCCCTCGCGAAGGACTGGACGCTCTCTTTCAGCGCAAGTTTAGGTGCGACCTTCGCGCTCGATACGCTCGAAGACGCTGTCTTTTCAGAAATGAGGAGAGATTCGGCCAGCATTTACCCCAATCGAAACCATGGGATGCTCCGCTACGGTCTCGGCGCCGAACTCGAGTGGGCGTTTTACAATTCCCTCTATGGCATTTTAAAGTTCAGCGCTCAGTCGCTCGTGCCCTTTGAGGATAAGTTGGAGATCTTTGATTACGCGCTCTTTTTACAGGTCGGACTGGGGATCGGTTATCGATTCTAAGGTGTCGCAAAATGGGTCCGCCCGCCGCGGGCCAAAAACGGGCGGCCACATGGGGCCGCCCCTACTCTCGCGAGATCCCTCAACCCCGAATCTCCCTGCAACCCATCACCCCACGAGCCCTCACCCCACTTCCACTCACCAAGCCCCATGGGGCCCGACCTGTGGGTCGAGCGCAGCTCGCCCACCTCGGGCCCTTAAATGATCTCCGATCCTGCACCCCGCGATCGCTCACCAACCCCCATGGGTCCAGGGGGCGACAAAGAATCTCCTCCTACGCCAATCGTCCAAAGAGCCCCCTGGGC
>DBWM01000037.1:168532-170792 GCA_002309015.1 Myxococcales bacterium UBA1238
CAAGCGGGTTTCCCTTAACCCCCTGCAATTTCATAAACGTGGAATTCAAATTGATGCAGCGAAAAGAAAGAAAAGGCTTCAAAGAAAGGAAAAAACTCGAGAAGAAACCCCGCTACCCATTCATAAAACCCAAAAATTCCTCACCTTCACTCCTTCTTCTTCCTCCCCACACTCCCATTCGCCTTCCCCACCTCGAATTCGCATTTCGTCGCGAACGCTTTGTAGGCCTCCACGGCCCGAAGGGCTGAAACATAAGGAATCACCTTTTCATTGATCACCGCGAGCAGCGGCTTCTTCTTGGCGCTGGCCGAGTCGCCTTTGCCGGTGTGGACGTCGGTCGCGTTGTCGCTCTCTTTGTTGAAGCGATCCTGGGCTTCGCGGAGGCTTGCGAGCAAATCGCCGACGCCTTCGAGCAGCGCGATGGGCGCTTTGAGGTCGTCGGCGGCGAAATCTTCGAGCATCGACTCCAAAAGCGCGCTCTCGCGGGCGAAGCTTTCGGACGCAATCCCCTTATATTTGGCGCTCACCGCCAGCAGTTTTTCGGCCGCCTCCTGTTTTTGGGCGTTCGGGATCGCGCCGTAGCCCGCAAGCAGCGCAAAGAACCGGCTCAGCAGCTTGTCGCGCGCCGAATCCGCCTCATCGAGGCTGAGCGAGACGCGCTCCTGCTTGATCGCGCGCGTCAGATCCGCCGAAAGCGAGGCCAGCTCGCCCATGATCGCCGCAAGGTTCGCATCCTTCGCGAGGGCCCCATCGGGGTTTTCGGCGACGGCGTCCTGATAGATCCTCACGAGCGTATCGGAAAGCGTGTCGGCGACCGCCACGCGCACATTGACGTTGATCTTAGGCATCGAAATCTCCTCTAAAAGCTTTCGCTTGCATAACCGATTCGGCGCTCAAAGCAAAGAAAAATCTCATCCAGATCGCATCGCCGCGCGCATGGCTTCAGCGAAGCTCCGGTGAGGCTTTCAAAAAAAAGGGATGGCCCGGATTTGCACCGGCCGGCTCATCCACAAAAGTTTACAACCTGTTTTTGCGTCAGGCGGCAAATTCAAGAAATGTTTACGCCTCCGCTTTGCACCGGCCGGCAATTAAACAAATATTTACGGCTCCGCTTTGCACCGGCAGGCAATTAAACAAATATTTACGGCTCCGCTTTGCACCGGCCGGCAAAAAAACATCCCCGGCGATGAAAAAGTTTTCACCCTTTGTTTGCGACGATGCCCTCAAATGATTATCTTGCGCTCCGCTTATCGTTCATGAGGTTTGAAATGAAGCATTTGTTTCTGAATCTGGCAGTGGCGACGTTTTTTGCGGTGGGTTGCGACGACGACGATAACGACAACAGCGCCGATGCGGGCAATAGGGACGGCGGATCTCAGGAATCGGAAGTCAAGCATGAGCTTTGGAAGGATTTCCAGGGGTGCGGCGGCGATTTGAAGGGCGTCTGGCAGCTCAAGAGCTACGAAACCGCGACCCCCGATCCGCTGACGGACGAGAGCAAATTCTCCAAATGTTACAAGGTTGAGAATCCCAAGAGCGAATGGTCGGGCAGCATCGAGTTTAAAGAAGTCCCTGATAACCAATGGAATCAGACCGAATGGAAGTTTGAGAACAAAGCGAGTTTCAGCAGCCTCACGATGTTTGAAAGCTGCATGACGGAACCCGGCGAATCCATTCCCAGCCACGAAGTGCAATGCAGCGAATGGCAATCCGAGAAATATCACACCACTTGCGAGCTGAAAAACGGCGAATGCCGCTGCGGCGAAGGCTACGCGACCCGAACCATCGAAAAATCGGGCAAATACACACAGGATTTCGGTCAAAACCAATATACAGACACAGTTATCATCAATCTTACTGCTTCCGAAACACAGTTATTTGACTTTATAAAGAGCTTCGGTCATTCCAAGAGAGCCAAAAATGTCGACGACACCGAATACCCCTATTGCATCCGTGACGGCGTACTCCGCCTTTTGATGTGGAATGACAGCGCTCCCGCGCTCGATGAAGCCTTCGTCCTGACGCGATAACCCCGTTTCACGGATGTTTCACGTGAAACATCGCGCCACGGAGGGCTGAGGGACGTCGCCGCACTCACCCTCGCGAGCTTACCCAGATTTTTGTGGCTCACCTTCCGTCTCGCGCTGCGCGTGAGCCACCAACACCTGCGGGGACGGCTTCGCCGCACTCATCCTCGCGAGATCCCCCAAACACGCTCCCTCACCAAGCCTCACGGGGCCCGACCTCTGGGTCGAGCCCA
>DBWM01000037.1:170836-171280 GCA_002309015.1 Myxococcales bacterium UBA1238
CCAGCTCGCACACCTCGGGCCCTAAAGTGATCCCCCGAGCCCTCACCCTGCGATCTCTCACCAAGCCCCATGGGGCCCGACCTCTGGTTCGAGCGCAGCTCGCCCACCTCGAGCCCTAAAATGATCTCCGATCCTGCACCCCGCGATCGCTCACCAACCCCCATGGGTCCCGACCTCTGGGTCGAGCCCAGCTCGCACACCCCACGCTCCCTCACCAACCCCCATGGGGCCCGACCTCTGGGTCGAGCGCAGCTCGCACACCCCCACGCTCCCTCACCAACCCCCATGGGGCCCGACCTCTGGGTCGAGCCCAGCTCGCACACCTCGGACCCTAAAGTGATCCCCCGAGCCCTCACCCTGCGATCTCTCACCAAGCCCCATGGGGCCAGGGGGCGACAAAAGGACTCCTGCTATCGAGATCGCCCAAAGAGCCCCCTGGGCGGC
>DBWM01000048.1:0-49802 GCA_002309015.1 Myxococcales bacterium UBA1238
GCTGCGCCCTCTTCCAGCGCGTCGCCAAGTAACCCGCCTGTACAATTTCCTTCCTAAAATCCCCGCTTTTGATGCCCTTCCGCTGTTGACGCCATAGGCTCCGCTCAACGACAATGCCCCCCGTGCTTTTGGCGGGAGAACGCCCTCATTCTTGCGAGGTATGCAATGTTCATGAGTCCTTGGCCGAATCGGCTCTTTTCTGTTTTGCTGACATCCGTCGCGGCGACCGCGCTTTGGGCCTGCGACGATGAAGCTTCATCAGAAAACGAAGATGGCAGCGTCGACAGCAGCAGCGATGGCAGCGTCACAGACGGTGGAGCGATCGACGGCAGCAGCAGCGATGGCAGCAGCAGCGACGGCAATGTTGAAGATGGCAGCAGCAGCGACGGCAATGTCGAAGACGGCAGCAGCAGCGACGGCAGCGCGACTTGCGATCCTGCCCGCTGTCGCAAGACCGACGCCTGCCACGAAGCGTACTGCGACGAACGCGGTGAATGCGCCGAGCGAGAGGTGACAAACTGCCAGGTTTGCGACGAAGAAAAGAACGGCAGCGATTGCGAGGAACGCAGCTGCCAGAAAGCCTCCTGCGCAGGCGGCGCTTGCCAGTACGCCACCCTTTCGGGCTGTAAAACCTGCGAAAACAACGACGAATGCAAGGAAGGCCTGGAGGCTTGCGAGGAAGCGATTTGCAGCAAAGGCACCTGCAGCGTGAGCACCCGCCTGGGCTGTCAGCGATGCAATACTTTAAACGACTGCACGGTGGGCGCTTGTCAGGAGGCAAGTTGCGAAGGCGGCGCCTGTCAGATCTCGGCTCAATCCGGATGCCAGACCTGCGGCAACGCGGATGACTGCACCGTCGGTCCCTGCCAGCAGGCGAGCTGCGAAGGCGGCGCTTGTCGCATTTCGTCCAAACCCGAATGCCAGACCTGCAGCAACGCGGAAAACTGCACCGTTGACGTTTGCCAGCAGGCGGAATGCGAAGGCGGTGAATGCAAACTCTCCACCAAGCCCAACTGCCAGGCCTGCGATCCGGCCAACAACGGCAACGAATGCCACAAGCGCGATTGCGCTACGGCTTCATGTGTTGAGGGTGAATGCAGGATTTCAACCAGCGAATGCAACGCGCCCAACCTGTATTTTTCAGAATACGTGCATGACGGCAGGCGCGCGCTCGAAATCTACAACGGCGACAGCCAGTCGGTCGATTTGAACCAATGCAAGATTGTGGGCCATCAATACGGCTCGACCGACGGCGTGTACGCGAGCTCGTCGAAAACGCTGCAACTTGAATCCCTGCGAGCGCTGCCTCCCGGCGAAACATGGGTGGTTTGCAATACCCAAAGCGGTGCGCCCGCATTCGGCAACATCAGCAATTCGGGGCTCAACACCGCCGAAAGGCGCGGCACCTGCAATCAAAAAGGCCTGGAGTTTGACTTTAACGGCGACGACAGCATCGAGCTCATTTGCAACGGCATTCTGGTCGACAGCTTTGGCCAGAAAGATGTGGATCCCGGAGAAGAATGGACGGGCAGCGGCAAGGTTTGCACCGGATCCGAGGACGCCTGGCAATGCAGCGATGGCACCGTGGGCACCAGGAACGTCACTTTGCGCCGCAAATGCAGCGTGACCTACGGCGATTTCAACATCGACGACGCTTTTGATCCTTCTGTGGAATGGGAAGCGTACCCCATGCATACCGCCAGCGGTTTGGGCGTGCGCGGCTGCGGTCAGGATCCCCAGCTGGAGAGCTGCACCCAGTCCTGCGATCCGTTCTATCTCTGCGAAGAGCAAACGATCGTCGATTACGACGGCGTCTGCTCGGGCGGCCGTTGCGTGCGCGGGGAAGAAGGCGAATACCCCATCGACTGCAACGATTACACCTACAAAGACACCCTGTGCTCTGAAGACTGGACCACGCGCATCTATTACAGCGATTCAAGCCAATGCGTGAAGGGGAAGCCGGATTGCCAGTTCGAGGTGTTTACTGAGAATTGCGCCGAAAAGGACGGTATCTGCAAGTTGCTCGGTTCCGGCCTGAATGCTTACTATGGCTGCGAAATTCCCGATCCGCCTCCACCGGAAGTCGTTCCTGTTTCGGGCATCACGCTGACGAACACCGCAGGTTACAAGGGCGGCAGCAGCAACAGCATTGAAATCGCTTCCGGTTGCGATGTGGGTACCCAAATCAAGATCGCGCCCAAAGTGATCGGCAGCGATCTCACCTATGACTATGTGACTGCAGCGCAGACGATTTACACGGTGACGGATCCGCAGGATGTGGCGAACGGCTATTGCATCGCCGAAATCACCATGCCTGCAAATGAAGTAGGTGATTACAGCATCTATGTGGTCAACACTACTGCCCGCGAATCCTGCACCGCGCATACCAAATATGTGAGCCACATCTGTGGCTGGGAAGCCACCGATTACTACTATCACGACGGCGGCGTCAGCGTTTCTCCCGCCGAAGCGACCTTTGTAAAGACCGTCGCAAGCCCGCTCATTGAAGGCCGCATTTGCGCCGAAGACCTGACGCTCTCGGAATACGCCATTTCCGATCACATCGCGGCCAACCTGATCGCGGTCAAATTGCCGTTTGAAGCCGGAACGTACCAGGCGGTTGCCGGTCAGGTGGGCACAGAGGGCCTTATTTGCGGCTCGGCCGATTACGATTGCAGCCTGCTCTTCGCCAAGTCCGATGCCCATCACTGCGCGGTCTTTAAGGGGTACTTCAAGCCCAATACGCTTGACGTGGGTAACTATGCGTATTTATGGCAGTTTACGGTTGATGGCGATGAAAATATCTACAATACGCAACTGGTGGATGCTACGGGGGCGCCCATCCTGAATCTTCCGGTGACGCTCACCGCTGCGGACGTCGAAAAGCTGAACGCTGCAAGTTTTGGCAAGCTTACGGTCACCCAGCCCGGTTCGGTGAAGCTTTCGCTCGAAAAATCCCACGGTGGCGTTTGGGGCCAGAAGAATCATGTGACGGTTTCAGAAGGCTGCGATGTGGGCACCCAAATCGTGATCACCGACGAGAACTTCGAGCAGCAGGTCGTCTACACCATGACTGCAGCCGACGTTCAAAACGGCGCCTGCAACAACATCGAAGTGACGTTCCCTGCAAGGGCGCTCGCCGAATATGTGATGGTAAGCGCGGTGAACGGTCAGCAGATTTCGGGGGATGCGGACTACTATTATTTTGATGGCGCATTGGTGGGACCGGCCAGCCTGACCGATATCGCAGACAACCTGAGCCAAAAGACGATCACCGGCAAGATTTGCGATCCGGAATTGACCAGGGATTCCGCTGCAGTTCAGGCCGCCATTTCGGCAGGCAAGCTTTCAGCCACATTGGTTGCGGTCAAGCCCTCGGATGCCTCCACCCTTAAGACCGTAAACGGCGTTTTCAAAGAAGTTTCCAATGGTTGCGCCCTTTACGAAGCCAAATTGCCCGGCGGTTTGGAGACTGGCGATTGGCTTTACACCTATCGCTTTGCGGTCGATTCCGGTGACGCGCAGACGGAGTTTACGGCCGAGCTCGAAGGTCAGCGCCATGAAGGCGTGGCCGATATGGGAGAGCCGTCGTCTGCCAGTTCCGCGCTGCTTTTAAACGCGGCCTTCGGTAAAGCGACGGTGCTCGCCTCCGGTTACACGGGATTGCCCTGGTGCAGGCTGGTTTCTGTCGCTCACGAGAGGGCTACAGGCGATCCTGTGAGTTACATCTATGCTGAGGTTTACGCAGAGGGGAAGACCAATCTGGTCCCCGTACCCGATACATTAAAGGCGGAATATGCCTACAAGAAGATGGGGGCAGAGGACCAGGATGCAGAGGAATTTAACGACTTCGAATCCTGGGAGTGGAAACCCGTGGATCCTGATCCAGCGGACGATAACGACGGCAACGGCCAGGTGGCATCGCACTGCAAGGAAGGTTTAACCGAGTCCGAGCTGGAAATCGGAAATCTTTCAACGCTCTGCGAAGACACAAGGCGCAACAACGCCTACTTTAAGGCGGAACTCGATGTGCACGGCGGCGGCTATTACGGCTTTGCGTTCAGATTCTCGGTCGATGGACAGAACTGGCAATATTGCGATGCCGACGGTTCAGGCAACGGCTTCTCCATCGATCAGGCTGGCGTCATGGAAGTGATCTCACCCTTCGTGAGCGAGTATTATATTAATGGTGCGAATAAAGCCATCGAGATCTATAACCCGACCAATCACAGGATCAATCTGGCGGATTTGAAGCTGGTTTACGGTGGCCAGCCGAATCAGCCGATCACCTTTACTTCAGGCAACCTGCCCAGCAAGGGCACCTACGTGGCTTGCGGTTCAACTTCAAATTACCCGACAGGAACGAGCAGTGTTTGCCATACGGTTGATAACATCTCTGCGTTTACGTTTAGCGGCAAATACAGCGTATCGCTCGTTTATAAGAACGGCGAAACGCTCGACAGCTTTGGAAAGACGCAGACTTCGGGGAATGGCTGGGCGCTCTACGAAAAGTTTAATCTGCAACGGAAATGCAGCAACACCAGCGGCGAAGATAAAGAGGGCGTAGAGATGGATTACGATTCCGAATGGAAGTCGTATCAGCTCGGTTCGTCGACGCTCAATAAGAAGCATGATTTAGGCAACTTCCCCGACACGAAACCCATGCCCGCCTGCCCCGCCAACTGATCCCTCCTTCATCCCTCAAAAACCTCTAAAACCTGCCTCAGCGTCTCAAGAAAGACGTTCCCCGCCCGCGTAAACTGCTGGTGTTTTCGCCAGACCACGTACATCGAAGTCGTCAGCTCCGGCATCAGCGGTCTAAAGCAGAGATCGCTCGTCTCGCTCGTGTCGACCAGGTGATCGAAGGTGAGGAGGTATCCCGCGCCCTCCTTTGCAAGCACGCTGCCGTTGTACGAGAGATCGAGCGTCGCGATCACATTCAGTCTCGAGAGATCATCGCCAAACCATTTGGGCATATCGGCCGAAAGCGCCTGGCGGGAAACCATCAGCGGCTTATCCATAAGATCGCGCGGTTCGATGAAATCGCGGCTTGCAAGCGCATCCCCGCGGTGCAGGACGACGCCCCAGCGATCGACGGCGTGGACGGTCAGGCAGTTGTATTTTTCCAAATCGACGTTCTCGACGATCACCGCAAAATCGAAGAGCCCCTTGTCCAGCTTTTCGAGGACGCGCTCGCTGTCGCCGGCGTAGAGGTGATAGCGGATTTTGGGATGCGCCGCCTGGATCTGGTTGATGCATTGGGCCAAAAAGCGAATGTTTTGGGATTCCGCGCAGGCGATGGCGAGATCGCCCGATATCTCATCTTCGCGGAGCGCCTTAAAATCCTGAAGGGTCTTCTCCGACATCGAGAGGATCTCTTCGGCGCGTTCCCGCAAAAGCTCGCCCGCAGGGGTCAGCCTGATCGCGTAATTCGTGCGCTCAAAAAGCTTTTCGCCGAGTTCCCATTCGAGATCCTTAATCTGCCGGCTCATCGTGGGCTGCGTGACGTGAAGCCGCTCGGCCGCCCGGGTGATGTTTCCAAGCCGCGCCGCTTCTAAAAAATATTTTAAAACGCGAAGTTCCATAAATTGCTCCCTTTAAAGGCATCCCGTGATGCTTAAAAAGCATTTCTGGCCATAAAAACAAAGTATTAGCTATTGCAAGAGCCGTCCTCTATCTTTGAATGCGTTCGATGAATCCGGCCCTTGAATCAAAAATCCGGGAGTACACCACATGAAGTTTTCAAAAACAGCCCTCATTGCAGGCGCAGTCCTCGCTTTGATGACCACAGCATTCGCATCCCCAAAGGAGGCCCCCATGGCGCAAGACAGCACATCGGCCCGCATCGACCGGGCAAACGAGCATTATACTTTTAAGCTTGCCGACGACGTGATCCGCACCGCGGTCACCTTCCGAAACCATTTTGGCATCGAGCTTGCAGGCGATCTCTACAGGCCAAAAAACGTTGCAGCCAAAGGAAATGCAGCGATCGCGATCTCCGGGCCCTTTGGCGCCGTCAAGGAGCAGTCTTCCGGTTTTTACGCCAACGAGATGGCGCACCGCGGCTTCATCGCTCTCGCCTTCGATCCTTCCTATACCGGCGAATCCGGCGGCGAGCCGCGTTACATGAACAGNNCCCGACATCAACACCGAAGACTTCATGGCCGCCGTCGACTATCTCTCGACCCGCAGCGATGTCGATCCCGAAAAGATAGGCCTCATCGGGATTTGCGGCTGGGGCGGCATGGCCATCAACGCGGCCGCCATCGATACCCGCGTCAAAGCGACCGTCGCCTCAACCCTGTACGACATGAGCCGGGTGACCCAAAACGGCTATTTTGATCAGGCCAACACCGCCGATGCCCGAAACGAAGCGCGAAAAGCCCTCATGGCCCAGCGCATCGCGGATTTTAAGAGCGGCAGTTACAAGTTAGGCGGCGGCGTGGTCGATCCCCTGCCCGGGGATGCGCCCCAATTCGTCAAGGATTACCACGCCTATTACAAGACGCCGCGGGGCTACCACGCGCGATCCCTAAACTCCAACGGCGGTTGGAATGTGACCGCAGCGACCTCGCTTCTGAACAGCAAACTCCTCGCTTTTTCAGAAGAAATCCGAAGCGCAGTCATGGTGCTGCACGGCGAAAAAGCCCATTCCCGCTATTTTGGCGAAGACGTCTTTAAACGCTTAACCGGCGAAAACAAAGAGCTTTTGATCGTCCCCGGAGCCAATCACACCGATCTCTACGATGGCGGCGACAAAAACTACATTCCTTTTGAGCGGTTGGAAGCGTTCTTCAAAAAATACTTGAAGTAATCCCCCGGGATAAGGCCTGATCAGCCCGGAGGCCAGGTCATGTCACGGCCTGCAAGCACGTGCACGTGAAGATGCATCACGCTTTGACCGGCGGCCTCACCGTTGTTCATCACCAGGCGGAAGGCTTCATACCCCGCATCTTTGGCCACCTTTGCGGCGACGCGGAGCAGGTGACCGCAGAGGGCTTCATCGGCCTCATCCGCTTTCGCGATCATCTCCACGGGTTTTTTGGGGATCACGAGCGCGTGAAAGGGCGCCTGCGGCTGGATATCCTTAAACGCAAGGCAGCGATCATCCTCGTACAGGCGGGAGCAGGGGATCTCGCCATCTATGATTTTTTGAAAGATCGTCATGTACGACTCCTTTGCAATGTTGCGCCAGGCAATCTGCCGGCTTTAGAGCTCAAGTTCAAGTCTCTTGACAAGAGAGGGGCCCCCATTCAAACCCACATCTTTCTTTTTGAGGTGCAGGATGGACGGCTTTAAGGCCCTGTTTTTTGATATGGATGGGCTGCTCATCGACAGTGAACCCATTTGGCGCAAGGTCGAAATGGAGGTCTTCACGGGGGTAGGCCTCTTGCTTTCAGAATCTGATTGTGCATGTACCACGGGGCTTCGCATCGATGAAGTCTGCAACTATTGGAAGTCCCGCAGGGATTGGGGTGTTCCCTCTGCTGAAACGCTGGCTCAGACCATCGTAGAAGCCATGATCGAAGCGATCTTAAAGGAAGGTACCCCCATGAAAGGAGCGATCTCAGCAGTTCAGGCCGCCTCTCACCAGGGGGTACCCATGGCTTTGGTCACTTCTTCGCCCTTGAGTCTCGCGGAGGCAACCCTGAAGAAACTCGATCTTCAGGGTGCCTTTGCCCATGTGATCTCGGCTTTCGATTTGGATTACGGTAAGCCACACCCGGGAGTCTATTTAAAGGTGATCGAGAAGCTCGGTTGTCCCCCGGAGAAATGCGTGGCCTTCGAAGATTCGCTCAATGGTGTGCTGGCAGCAAAGTCGGGGCGATTGTATTGCGCAGCGGTCCCGGCGGCAGAGGATCGTTTGAAGCCGCAGTTTTCGATTGCAGACTGCATATTGCCTTCGCTCGAAGTTGTGGATGACGCCTGGTTCCGGGATTGTGCCTCAAAGATGAGGTTTGAAAAAGCAGCTCTACCGAGGGGATAGACTCGATTGCAGGCGGTGAATCCCGGAATCTACTGGGGGATGGGTGATGCTTGATGCAAAAAGCTCACGATCACCCGAGGGGATGAGGCAGGGATTAAAGCTTTGAAGGAGCAGCCGTTCCGGGGGCTGTCGCAGGTGCAGCACCGGGAGCGGTGGTTGTGGGGGGGTTCAGCTTTCCACCAGGAACTGCGCCGGGAACCGTACCGCCGGGAGCCATTCCAGGCTGCATTCCACCAGGAGCCATACCGGGGGCCATACCCGGTTTCATACCGCCGGGCACCATACCAGGCGCCGTACCACCAGGAGCCATACCGGGGGCGAAGCCGGGCCTTACCCCACCAGGAGCCATTCCCGGAGCTGTACCAGGCACAGTACCGCCGGGAACCATGCCACCAGGGGCCATGCCGGGATTCATTCCACCGGGGGCCATACCCGGATTCATGCCGGGCTTCATGCCACCAGGGGCCATACCAGGGTTCATGCCGGGACGCATACCGGGCGCCATCCCCGGGGTGCCATTGTTGATCGGCTGCATATGCTGATGTCCCTGGGGTTGAAGCTTGCTTCCAGTGGTGTTGGTGGTCTGAGCCTTGGGGGTGAACTCCGTAATATAGGAGTTGATGCGACGGTTTAACGCGCGGTAAGCGTCGATCTTCGCTTTGTCGTCCATCGACTCCCCGCGGAGGCGCTCAAATTCCTGCTTGAATTCGGCCTTCTTCATCTGGAACTGGGAGGCCATCATCGGGTTTTTGACCGCTAACGCGTCGATTTTATCGAGATTGCTTTGGATATAAGTCTCTTGCTGCGGGACGGAAGTGGAGCAACCCATTGCGGCAGCCAGCAACAACGACGTGAAAAAGAGCTTTACAGAACGCATTGGAAACCTCTCCCGGGGTGTGATCACCGTTTACATTAATTGTTGTCGTATCCAACCCACTGCTTCTCGAACTGATCAGCGGTGTTTGCGATGTAGTACATGATCTTAACGAGCGTTTGCGCGTCTGCGGTCTGCAACATCATGCTGTCCATCAGGAAGACCTGGTTATCGCGGACGGCAATCCCCCCGTATGCGAGGTTGGCATTGCACTGCAAAAGGTACCAGGGATCCTGGACATAGTTGGTGGTCGCGATGTTGCTCCACACGTATACCAGCTGGTTGGCGTTCGGATCCTGACCGACGCTCACGTCGACCACCTGGGATCGGCCGTATTCCGTGGGGATTTCGATGCGTGCACCCCCGTTGGTGAAGGTCATCGGCCAGCCGTTGTAGGCGCAGACTTGCTGCAAAAGGGTCTGGAAGTTCATAAAAAGGCGTCTCCTCTCAGGGACTGAGTTAAAGTAGCGACAATTTACAACGCAAATCCGGCGTTGAGAAGTTCAATTCTCTCACGAAATGGAACAATAAACGCTATGACAGGCAAGCGCGCATTAATTACGGGCATCACGGGTCAGGATGGTTCGTATTTGGCGGAGTTTTTGCTGGGGCAAGGGTATGAGGTGCACGGGCTCGTGCGCAGGGCGAGTTCGTTCAACACCCAGCGGATCGACCATCTTTACCGCGATCCGCACGAGTCAGGGGTGCAGTTATTCCTGCATTACGGCGATCTTTCCGACGGCACATCCCTGGTGAGACTCCTCGAAACCGTGCGGCCTCAGGAGTTGTACAACCTTGCGGCCCAGTCCCACGTGCGTATTTCGTTCGATCAACCCGAGTATACCGCCGACATCGTGGCCACCGGCGCTCTTCGTCTCTTCGAGGCGGTGCGCATTTATCGCGAGCTGACGGGGGAGTCTATCCGGGTGTATCAGGCTGGCAGCTCCGAGATGTTCGGTGCTCAGCCACCCCCACAATCCGAATCGACGCCCTTTTATCCCAGGAGCCCCTATGCGGTATCGAAGGTGGCCGCGCATGGATTTGCGGTCAACTACCGGGAGTCGTACGGACTGATGATCTGCAACGGTATCCTCTTTAACCACGAGTCCCCCAGGCGCGGAGAGACCTTTGTCACCCGTAAGATCACCCGAGCCCTGGGCAGAATCGCCGTTGGCCTGCAGGATAAACTCTATTTAGGCAATCTCGATGCGCGAAGAGACTGGGGGTTTGCAGGCGATTACGTGCGGGCGATGTGGATGATGCTCCAGCAGGAGGTCGCAGACGATTACGTGGTGGCCACAGGTGAGGCGCATTCGGTGCGTGAATTTTTGGATTGCACCTTCGACCGCCTGAAGATCGATTGGAAAAAACATGTGGAATACGATGACCGCTATAGAAGACCCGCAGAAGTCGATCATCTTTGCGGCGATGCCTCCAAGGCCAGGCGCATTTTAGGATGGAAACCGGAGATCTCCTTCGGGGAGCTCTGCGCGATGATGGTCGACGCCGATCTGGAACGGGCAAAGAGGGAGAAACATCTCCTTGAAGGCGGCTATACCCCGGGGGAGAACAGGCTGTAAGCAACCTGAAAACGCATCTGTCCCCGAGGGATGAAGGCGTTTGAAAGAATGGAGTCAGCTGGATCCCGAGGGGATGAAATCGTTTTAAAGAATGAAATCGGCTTTATTCCGCAGGATCGATCTCGTTTACCGAATTCAAACGAGGATCTCCCGCAGGGATGGGTTTCGACAAAAATGTTGAATCTATCCAATACCGACATGAAAACGGAGTTTTAAAGAGATGAGAATGACCGATACCGAGGGGAAAATCTATGTTGCAGGGCATCGGGGGCTTGTAGGCTCGGCGTTGATGCGTGCATTAAAGCGTTCAGGCTGTGAACACCGCCTTTGCTTTACCCCACACAGCGAGACAGATCTGCGTGACCCCCAGGCAGTAGAGCGATTTTTTGAGCGCGAGAAGCCTGCATACGTCTTGCTTGCTGCGGCCAAAGTGGGGGGAATCGGTGCCAACTCCCGTAAACCCGCCGAATTCATCCGCGATAACCTCCTCATCGAGACGAACGTGATCGATGCCGCCTATCGACACGGGGTTCAAAAGCTGTTGTTTCTCGGTTCCTCATGCATCTATCCGCGCATGGCCCCCCAGCCGATCCCCGAATCCGCGCTGCTGACGGGCCCTCTCGAGCCGACCAACTCCGCTTACGCGCTTGCAAAGATAGCGGGTATCGAGCTCTGCAGGAGTTACCGCAAACAATACGGCTTTAACGCCATATCGGTCATGCCCACCAACCTTTACGGACCCGGCGATAACTTCGACCTCGAAGGCGGTCACGTTTTGCCGACGCTGATCCGCCGGTTTGACGAGGCCAAACGCAAAGGGTTGCCGAGCGTCACCCTCTGGGGGACAGGCCGCGCAATTCGTGAATTCCTTCATGTCGACGATATGGCCGACGCCTGCCTCTTTTTAATGGATCACTACGACGGGGATGAACCCTGCAACATCGGTACGGGCGAGGAAGTCACCATAGCCGATCTCGCGGAACGCATCCGCAAAGTGGTCGATACCCCCTGTACCATCCTCTGGGATCACAGCAAACCCGATGGCACCCCCCGTAAGGTGGTCGATTGCAGCAAACTTCTGAGTTTAGGCTTCAGGGTAAAGCTCTCCCTCGACGAAGGTTTGCGATCCACCTACGCCTGGTATGACCAGCATCGGGATTCGTTGAGAGGGATCTAACGGGGGGACAAGATCAAACGGCAGGTGTTATTGAATCAGAGTCGCCCCTTTTAAGAGCGAATAGGGCAATTCCAACCCCAATCTTTCGGCGGTACGAATATTGATCGTCAGTTTGGGACGAGGATCGGACTTGATGGGCACCAGGTTGATGGGGCGGTTTTCGCGGACCACCTCGATGATGCTCTCCCCAAGCAGCTTGCCCAGGAACACGTCATCGGCGGCCAATGCTGCGAGCGCGCCGTTTTTTACAGGCTGTTCCGGGAAGCTCAGAATGGGGGTTTGGGTTTTGGACTGCAATGTACCGCCTTCATTGATCAGGAACCCCTGGCTGCCAAGGATGATCACATCGCTTTCGATTTGGGGCAGCAATCCTTCAGCCTGTGCAATACTTGTGAGCTCGTGAACCTCGAGAGCGATCTTTTGCTTTTTGCACAGCGCTTCCGCGCTTTGGCGTTCGATGGCGGAGCTCGGGTGACCCTTTTCCAAAAACAGCGCCGCGCTCTTCAGGTTGGGAAAAATCTGCTTAAACAAGCGAAAATGCTCGCTCATGGGGATACCGTAGACGACGCCCGTGATGTGACCTTCCGGGGCATCCGGATGCTCGACTACGCCCAGGGATTTTGCGTCATAGGTAGCGCCGATAAATGATGGAATTTGCGGATTAAATCGCTTGAGTGCCTCGGCGCCTGCTGAACGCAGGATGACCATCGCTTTTTTGGAGCGCTGAAACCGCTCCATTTCCACCATCAGCGCCTCTTCGTCTTTCAGTGTGGGCTTCACTTCCATTTCGAATTCCGGCGCATAAATCCGGAAGGTTTCGTGCATGCCCTTCACGATGTTTTCAGACATCTTGGAGTTATCGAACCAGGCGACGCCGATGGGCACGCGCGCAGGTTCGTCGGCCAACGGCGCTTTGGGCCAGAAAGCCGCAGCTAAGGTCAGCAGTATGGGGAGTAACTTGCGCATCTTAGTACTTAAAATGTCCTAACAATTCAGAGAGTTCCATGCTGATCTTGTTGATGTCCTGGGATGCTTTGCGCATGTCGTCCACGCTGAAGAGCATGGTGGTCGAGAGCGCATTTAAGCTGACCATCTGATGCGCGATTTCGCTCGTATCGTTGGACGCCTTCTGCACGCTGTGGCTGATGTTGTTGGTGGTCATCGCCTGGGTGTCTACGGCGCACGCGATGCTGTTCGAGATCTGATGCATCTTGCTGATGGTCTCGATGATGCGGTTGATCGCTTCGTTGGTGGCGGTGCAGTCTTCCTGAATGCTGCGCACCTTGTCGGCGATGTTGTTGGTGGCGTCGGCGCTTTGGCGGGCGAGGGCCTTGACCTCGTTTGCGACCACTGCGAATCCGCGTCCGCTGTTTCCGGCTCTGGCGGCTTCGATGGTGGCGTTTAAGGCGAGCAGGTTGGTCTGCTCTGCAAAATCCGCGATGACCTGGACCACGTCGCCGATTTCGTTACTGCTTTGCACCAGACGCATGACCGCTTGATCGGCGGACTGGGCTTCCTGAACGGCGGTATCCGCGATTTCGGCCGACTGCGAGGCGTTGCGCGCGATGTCCTGAATGCTGGTCCCCAGGCTTTCGGCGCCCTGGGCGGCGGTTTGTACGTGGGAGCTGATGTTTTCGGCGTCGTGGGTGACCGATGCGATCTGATCGGTGGAGTTCTTGGTGCAGGATTCCACCAAATCCGAAACCGACGAGGTGTAAGTCGAAGCTTCGAGCAAGCGCTGCACCGTATCGCCGATGCGCTTCACCAGGTTCTGTATTTTTTGCACGAAGATGTTGAAAACATTAGCCATTTCGGCAATTTCGCTGCCACCGTCGCTCGACAGACGCTGGGTCAAATCGCCGTCTACTTCGGCCACGTTGTGCAACACTTCGATGATTTGGTTGATGGGCTGCAGGACCGCGCGCGTGATCGAGAAGGCGAGCAGCGTGCAGATGGCGATCAGGACCAGGCAGATCATGATGATCGTGTTGCGGATCAGGATGAGCGATTCATGAATCGACTGGGCGTCGAGGGAGATGGCGATGCGAATCCCCGTCAGGCTGATCGCCTGGCTGCCTGTAATGTACTCGCGGTTGTTCCAGCGATGTGAGCCCGAGCCCAGGCTGAAGCCCGACATAAACGAAAGGCCTTTAAAGGGTTCCTTCCCAATTTCGTTGGGGTTCGGGTGCACCAGGATTTTACCCGAAGTGTTTGTAATATAAGTTAAATCCTCCGGGTTGAGCAGCATGTTGGTTAAAAACAGCTTGTAGTAATTTTGCAGCGGTATGGTGGCGATCAGGCGGCCCGTCGAGTTGCCGTAATTGTCGTTTAAAAGGACCACCAGAGCGATGGCCGGCGTCGCTGAATTGAGCAGCTGAGCGATGCGCACTTCTGAGTTGGGAAGCGCTTGTAACGTATCGATATGACTCAGCTTTCTTTCTTTGACGCATTCTTGTTGAGAAGCCGCTACCGGCGTCATCGACCTATCAAAAAGTGCGATGCAGTCGTAGGCGTCGTTTTTGGTCAGATTTCGCAGCAGAACATTGAGTTCTTTTTGCGCCGCTTTGGCCAGATAGCCTTTTTCCAAAGCATCGGCGACCATCGCCTGGTTGGCGAGGGATAAAATATCGTATGATTTGGTGTTTTTAAGCCAATAGTTAAAGTATGTGGCTGAGTTATGAGCGAGCTGCTCGGCCTGGCGGTAACTGCTTCGCACCAATGCACGGGACGCTAAATGATAAGCGAGCACGCTGATGAGCGTTAAACCGATTAAGAGGGCCGCCAGCACCGGCAGCAGCAACTTGTTTCGCAGTCCCATTCGTCCCAATCGTCCCATTCCAGGCCTCACAGTTGAATCAAGTTTACCCGCTTAAAAATTATCCACGATAGATGGTCACTTTTTCGATGACCACATCCTGACGAGGTTTATTACCGAACCCGCAAGGAACGCGAGCAATTTTTTTAATGATGTCGAGACCTTCGGTCACTTCACCAAAAATCGCATGCTTGCCGTCGAGCCAGGGCGTGGGCACTTCGGTGATGAAGAATTGCGATCCGCCGGTGTTGGGGCCCGCGTTGGCCATGCTGAAGAGTCCGGGGCGATCGTGGCGCAGACCGGGGCCGAATTCATCGGCAATCTGATAACCGGGGCCGCCGTTTCCGCGACCAAAGGGGCAGCCGGCCTGAATCATGAACTCGGGAATCACGCGATGGAAAATCAGTCCGTCATAAAAGGGTTTACCGGTGATTTTGCCCGTAGCGAGCCCCACAAAGTTGGCCACGGTCTTGGGCGCTTCCTTTTCAAAAAAGCGGCCTTTGATCACGCCCAGGCTGGTCTGAAGTTCAACGCGAAGATCACCCTCGCCGGGGATGTCGATTGCAGGAGGATCAAAAAGCATCATTTACCTCTTCAAAAAACGAAGTGGAATTTAAAGCTGCCCTCAGGGCAACGGCTTAAAGATGGCGAATTAATTTGAGAAAATCAAAGGATAGTTGACCGGTTGTGCTGCTCCATCAAATGCCGGGAATTGCAAGCTCGATACCGTCTCTTGTAAACAATTTTTAAAAGGAGATCCCGCAGTTAAATGAGGCGCAAACTGAATGCCCGCCGCTTTACCTGTAGGCTGAACTTTAAACTGAATGTTCAGCCTTGAAAGGTTACAAGTCTTGTCTTTTCGGGTTTTACAGCGATTGTAGCAGCGTGTGAAGCGATCATTGGCGTTGTGCAAGGTTTGCTGAATGTCGGCCTGCGACAATTCTGCCGGTTTTTGAATGGGATGGGGCGAAGGCGGCAGTACCGTAGAGCCCGTGGGACGCAGGGTGCTGTAGCGGTTGTTTTGAGTTGCTGCTTTGCCTCCGGCCTCGCGATGGGTCTCGCGGGCGGCCGGTTTGATGGTCTTTGAAGAGCCGCTTGGGCGCGTTTCGGTTTTGCCCGCATCTTCGGGCGCTTCAGCCGCATCTTCAGCCGTCGCATCTTCCATCGCCGCATCCACAGCGATGGGCGCATCGTTTCTGATGGCGGTGTTTACGGCTGTAACTTCGCTTGCCGCAGGCTCTTTTATCTTGTTTTGCGGGTCGGGCGAGCGAAAAACGAAAAAGAGGGCCGTTCCCGCGAGGGCCAGGGCCGCCAGCGCAAGCAACCATTTGGTGCTTTGTTGCGGAATTGCGGGATCAAAATTGATGCTCGCCGTCGGATCGCCGATGCCGCTCAGTTCCGGCATCGGGTTTGGGCCGTTCGTTTGACCGTGGACTTCGGCATAGGCGCGTCCGGTGCTGTGGGCCAACTCCAAATCTTTGGCCATTTCGAGCATCAAATTGGTGCTGGCATCCTCGTATTCGGGCATATGCGCAGGGCGGGCATCGTTAAATCCACTGTTTTCTTCTTCAAAAAACAGATCTTCCGCCGACGGTTCGCTTTCGGGTTTGCCCGATTCGGCCATCGGTTTCAAATCGACCGGGGGCAGCGGATCGGCGGGACGCGTCAAATCAAAAACCGCTTCCGCTTCGGCAATGGCCGCATGCTCGTCGTCCTCGCTTTCGGTCACAAATGCGGTTTCGAGCTTTGATGCCGGCTCGTCCGACCCCTTCGCTTCTTCTGCCGATTCCTTTGTTTCTTCTTCAATTTCGATGGGTTGCGAGTTCCCGCTTTCTGCATCGGCCGCTTCCTGAACGAGCGCTTCGACCTGTTCAAGGCTTTCGATCGGCTTTGAGGCCCGCATCGAGTCTTTTACGAGCGCTTCAAGATCTGCCGCCATGCTCGAAGTGAGCTCGGAATTTTCGGGATCTTCCGTCGCATCGGCCTCAGACGGGGAGTCCGTGAGCGTTTTTAACTCTTCGTTTTTGCTCAGCTTTTTTTCTGGCAGAAGGCCGGACTCAGGGGCCAGCAACGCATTTTTGGGGAGCTCTGCCGCCCTGGATGCCTTTGCCTGGGGCTCAGAGATTTGCAAACCGGGCTTCGGCAAAGTTTCGCTTTTGGCTTCCAACGCTTTGTTTTCGCTCGGCTTTTTGGCCTCTGGCGGTCGAATGGAGGCGACTTTGAGAGCGCTCGAAGGGCTTTGCGGTTTTGAAAGCGGTAAGCTGATCCGGGGCGACGCCGGCTTGGTGGTTAAAAGCGATTTTTGAAGCGGATCGGGGCGCGTTGCGGCGGGTTTGTTCGGTAAATTTTTGGCGGGCGATTTCAGCGACGAAAGCGCTGGCCGTTTAACGGGCGCAGATTGCGGTGAAGAGGGGGTGAGCAGCGATGCAAATCGACCTGCAGGCTGAACCTGAGGTTTGGCAAGGACGAGCCTGGGCGCTTCTTTGGGCGGCAGGAGCGCTTTCAGTTTGGGGACCATTTCGAGCGGCAGCCAGCCCCCGGTAAACGTCTCGTTCCACACCATGTCGTTTGGGCCCAGCTGGCGGCTCTTGATGAGATCGCGGAGCTTTTCAAACGGCATCGGTCCCATCGTTTTGCCGTTGGGCGCGCAATGCCATTCGATTTCATCCAAAAATTCGACAGGTACAGCCGCGACAACGGTTCTTGAGCCCGACGGCTGCGGATGAATTTCACAATTGCAGGCAGGGCAGCGGATACGAAGATCCTGTTCCTCGATTTGATCATCATCGAAAGAATGCCCGCATTGCGCGCATTGGATTTGCATGCGATCTCCGCGCTCCGTTTGGCGTACACCCCATTGAATCGACCTTAAAAGGTTATCAGCGTTATTGAGATGCGGCAAGATTCTGCACAGATGGCGTCCGACGGGAGGCGCGGATGATGGCAAGGAAAAACGAACTGTTGCTTCAGGCGCGTGAAATCTCGCTGCTTTTTGGGGCAACATGGCTCGATCGCCTGTTGCGGCGTCCGCTGAAGCGCGTATTTCAAGGCGTAAATTTTGAGTTGCTGGGCGGTGAGTCGGTGGCTTTGACGGGCGGGAACGGATCCGGAAAATCTTCGATTTTACGCCTCTGTGCGGGCCTTTATCTGCCAACGGCGGGTCAAATCACGCCCTTTTGTCCCGTGATTTGGGGGATCGGCAACGATCGCTGCTTTTATGAACGCCTCACGTTGGAAGAAAACCTGGCGTTTTTTATGCGCTTTTCTGGATTAAGCCTAAAAAATGTTCAGCCGGCTCTGGAGCGCGTGGGCCTTCTCGATGCGCGGGCGGTGCCCTGGCGCGAGGCTTCCACGGGGATGCGGGCACGTCTGGTGATGGCGCGTTCGTTTGTGGCCATGGAACAGCATCGGAATCGGGCGGTTCTGCTGCTCGATGAGCCGGAACGGGGGCTCGACGCTGCGGGCATGCAGCTGCTCGGCGAACTGGGCGATCGGATTTGTGCCATGGGCGGTGCTGTTTTTACGGCAACGCATCTGGCTGCGCTCAATACGCTTCATTTTACGCGGGGTTACAGGCTTCAGGAGGGCGCTTTGACGGAGGCTGAGCTTTAAAATGGGCGCCATGTTGCTGGCGATGCTGCGCCGCGATTGGATCACGCAATGGAGTTATCGCGGCGCTTTTTTCGGTCGGACGATCGCCTGCGCGAGCTCGGTGTTCTCGTCCTGGTTTTTAGCGAACTGCTTTTCGGGTTATGAACCGGAACCGATTGCAACTTATGGAAATTATTTCAATTTTTTAATTTTTGGTCTCCTGCTGATGCAATGGACCCAAAGCATTTTATTCGGGGCTACGGGTCGCATTCGCGCGCTGCAGGTGGAGGGATCGCTGGAATCCTGGGCGGCTTACTGTCCCTCTTTGGGCCGGCTGATTTGGGCCGAGGCGCTTTCGGTGCAGCTGGCTTCGATCTGGCCGATGATGCTCACTCTGGGGCTCGGTTTTGCGCTCGGGCTTTCGATTGATTCCAGCGGAGTTGCGCTCAAACTGGGGAGCGTTTTGCTTTGCTGGGCGGCGCTGTGTCCGCTGGGCATCTGGGGCGGGGCGTTTACGCTCGCTTTTAAGCGGAGCGATCCTTTGGGGCGCGCCGTGCTGGGCCTGAGCTGGCTTTTGAGCGGCGTCTTTTATCCCGTCGAAGTTTTGCCTAAATGGCTGACTTTATTGGCCTATTTTTTGCCTACGACCCATGCGCTCGATTTGCTTCGGGGCGTCTTTTTGCGCGGTGACGACTGGGCGGCGCTTTCGGGATCGGTCTGGGCGCTCGTTTTACTGAGCGCGATCGGATGGCCGCTGGCGCTTGGGACTGTACGGATTTGTGATCGAATCGCGCGCCGTTACGGCACGTTAGGGCAATATTGAAGGAATGATCGAGGGGAGAAAGAAGGCGGGAAGGCGAGGGGATCAGCGCTTGGAGAGGTAATCCTTGAGGAGATCGCCGAAGGTGCCGAGGCTGTGCGCTTCGCTCTTCTGCTGCGCGCGATAATCGGCGTAATCGTTCTCTTCTGCGTGGAATTTCAAAGCCTTACGAGACAAGCGGATGCGGCGCTTTTCGTTGTCGATGTCCTGAACCTTGACCTCGAGTTCGGTGCCGATGGGGAAGAGCTTGGCGTGATCGGCGCCGCGCTCGGTGGCCATTTCGGCGTTGGGGATCAGGCCGACGACACCGGGGGCGATTTCGAGGAAGACGCCGTAGCTTTCGACGCGGGTGACCTTGCCGGTGCAGACTTCGCCCACCTTGACGGGGATGGCGGCGACGGGCTTGGGCTTGCGGCTCTGGGCGACTTCTTTGGTCATCAGGCCGATGCGGCGGCGCTCAAAATCGACGCGCTCGACCACGACGTCGATTTCCTGGCCAACCGAGAGCACTTCGCTCGGGTTTTCGATGCGCTTGCCGGTGGTGATCGCCGAAATATGGAGCAGGCCGTCGATGTTGTCCTGCAGGGTGACGAAAGCGCCAAATCCTTGAATTCGGGCAACTTTTCCGTGCAATTCCTGACCGGGCTGAAGGCTGCGCGCGTAGGTGGTCCAGGGATCGTCCTGGAGTTCCTTCATGCTCAGCGCGACGCGGCCCTTGTCGGTGTCGATGCGGATGACCTTCACCTCGATGGCGTCGCCGACGTTCAGCTTGTCGCTGGGCTTGTTGATGTGCTCATGGCTGATTTCGGAGACGTGGACCAGGCCTTCGACGCCGGGAGCGATTTCGACAAAAGCGCCGAAATCTTTCACCTGGGTGACCTTGCCCTGATAGACCTCGCCCACCTTGATCTGATTTTCGAGGCTTTCGCGCAATTCCTGGCGCTGGGCTTCGAGCAGGGCGCGGCGAGAGATCACGAGGCTCTTGCCTTTGGCGAATTCGGTGATGAGGAACTCGAATTCCTTGCCCACCATGTTCTTGGGATCGCGGACAAAGTGATCGGCAAACTGCGAAGCGGGGCAGAAAGCGCGGACGCCGTCGACACGGACTTCAAAGCCGCCCTTGTTGATGTCGACGATCTTGCCTTTGACGGGGGTCTTGTCGCGCCAGGCTTGTTCCAGATCCTGCATGACGCGGCCGGCCTGGACCTTTTTGCGGCTGAGCTGGATGGCGCCGCGCGTCTGGACCACAGCGCATTCGATTTCGTCGCCTTCGTTGACGGTCAGGTTGCCGTCGTTGTCCTTGAGCTCGGAGAGTTCGATGTAGCCCTCGCTGCGGGCGCCGTAATCGACAAAGGCCACATTGCCGGTGATCTTCACGATTTTGCCCGTGACGATATCGCCGGGATTGACGTTGCGCCCAGAAAAGCTGGTCTCCAGGTCGGGCTTGCTCAATTCAGCTTTTGAAAAGTCCGCCTTGGCGTTTGCAGCAGTGTTGTTGTCGATTTGGGGTTCCACTTGATTTTCGGCTTGGGTGTTATCGTTCATGATGTTCGTGACTGGAAGGTCTATTCAAAAAAGCGCTCAAATTTTAGGCCGGAATTTTAGACCGGGCAAGAATGTCGTTTGCTCAAATGCGCGTTTATGCAGAGAGATGCAATCATAATCAACCTTGAGCGGGATCGTTTTTGCCTCTGGGCCATTTTTGTTTTGAGAATGCTTCATCGGAAGTTTCGTTTGAGCGTATTGCAGAACAAAAGAAACCGGTGCTATTTCTAAGGCTTACCTGCTTTGCGAGAAAAAAAATGCGTCAAACAGCTTTTTTGTTGAGTTTGCTGATGGGACTGGCGGCTTGCGATGACGACGATGATGCGTCGGAATGCGGGCCGGGCAAGCCTTGTCCCGATGGGGCGGATTGCGTTTCGGGGCGTTGCGTGCCCCTCGATGCGGATTTGGGTGAAGATGTGGTGGATCGGGATTCAACCGCAGATGCGAGCCAGGATGCAGGGGATTCCGGCAATGCGGATGCGAGCTGGGATGCGAGCTCGGATGCAGAGGCTGATGCCGATTCCGGCGATGCGGATGCGAGTGATTCGGATGCCGAAGACGCTGATGGGGAAGCCGATGCTGCCGATGCGGATCCGGGTGATGCCGATGCCAGCGATGACGCGGAGTCAGACGCAGAGGAGAAGGAATGTACGCCTGGAACCCGTCAGAATTGCGGATCTTCGGTGGGCATGTGTCGCAAAGGCACGCAAAAATGCGACGAGACCGGACATTGGGGCGAATGCACGGGCGGGCAGGGGCCTGTAGCCGAGATCTGCAATGGCGCGGACGACGACTGTAACGGTGTGGTCGACGATGGTTTTGGGGTAGGCGAGTCCTGCGACGGCGTAGGCGAATGCGGCATGGGCGTCCGGGAATGCAAATCGCCAACAGAAACGCGATGTTCCACGGGGGTTGGTGGCAGTCGCGATCGCCATCAGGCCGAAGTTTGCGACGGAAAAGACAACGATTGCGACGGTCACATCGACGAAGATTTTACACAGCTGGGCCAGCCTTGCAGCGGGACCTGCGGTCCCGGCGTCTATGAATGCAACGGCTCCGGCGTGAGATGCGACACCGACAGAGGCGGCACGCACAGCGTGATCACCAACGAGATCTGCAACGGCTACGACGACGATTGCGACGGCACAGTAGACGATGGGTTCGAAGTGGGCCAACCCTGCGTATCTCCAGGGATTTGCGGTCAGGGCCAATGGGCTTGTGCGGAGAATGGCGAGCGAAGATGCACCGCGCTCGACAACGCTCAGGACGAAGTTTGCGACGGGAAAGACAACGATTGCGACGGTGAGACCGACGAAGGCTTAGTGGTCGGAGGCGTCGCTGTGGGCTCCCGCTGCGAGGGCGAAGGCGAATGCGGCGCGGGCGTCTGGGAATGCACCCCGGCGGGCACGCTGCGCTGTTCCTCAAATCCCGGCGGCAGCGCTTATGCGGGCAAAACCGAGGTTTGTAACGGCAAAGACGACGACTGCGACGGCGATCCCGACAACGGGTTTCACATCGGCGATCCCTGTGCGGGCATCGGCGAATGCAGTGCAGGCGTGATCGAATGTAAAAACGAAGCAGAAACGCGATGTTCCACGCATCCTGGCGGCAGCGCTTATACGGGGGTTGCTGAGATCTGCGATGACCTGGACAACGATTGCGACGGCGATCCAGACAACGGGTTTGAACTCGGCGAGCTTTGCGATGGCGAGGGGGTTTGCGGTGAGGGCGTCTGGGAATGCGACGACGAGCTGATTGGAAGGCGTTGCAGCAGCTCGTATGGCGGCAGCGACTACGAGCCCGAAGGCAAGATCGAAGTCTGCAACGGCCTGGACGACGATTGCGACGGCGAGACGGACGAAGGGGAAGCCTGTAACGGCGATCGCTGCGAAAATGCGCCCGACATCACATCCGCCCTCTTTGCATACGGCGACACGACCGCGCTCAGCAGCAGCATCGACCGCAACAGCTGCGGCAGCAACAGCAATGGGAATGATCAGGTTTTCCGCTTTAAGACCTCGGCTGCAAACGAAACCTGGGTAGTGGCGGTAGCGCCGCTTTCTTCAGATTTCCAACCCATCCTATGGGTGTCGTCCGGTTGCGGAGAGGGCATTCTCACCTGTGTGAGCGGCAGCTACAAGTACGCAACGATGCCTGGCAAGAATATATCGTCCGTCGTAAGGCTCGCTTCTGCGGGTGATTATTACGCGGCGGTGGATTCCTGGAGCTCCAGCGGAGCCTTTGTCTTTTCGGCATTACCCCTTTCCAAAGGCACGGGAGGGAATCAGGCGATTCCGTTAACGCTGCCTGCGGCCTATGCGGCGACCTTCAATGGAAGGACCGACGATCAATACAGCGGTTTTTCGGCCGTATCCTGTCCTGCCGACGTCACGACAAGCTTATCTCCCGACTTGACTTTCAAAGTGAACGTGCCGGAATCGGGTAATGTGCGCTTCTCGCTCAAATCCAATTCCACGAAGAGCTACTCACTTTCGGTCTTCAGCAACTTTAATGCGGTAGCCAGCAGCTGCGCTGGAGGCTTTACAACGAGCAATGGCGCAGGATCCGTTATTTTGGCCCTTTCTGCCGGCGATTATTATGCTGTTGTTGAAGGTCAGGCGGACGACGATACATTCTTATTGCAGATTGAACCCGTTGCTGGCGAATGAGCCGGCAACGGTGAGGCCTTTTGAGGGGCTGTTTTGGGGGTAAAGATCCTTCAAATGGGGGATCGATTGGGCAGATGGATATTGAAATCGGAAGAAAACAGCGATCCATCCGATGACTGATGGGGGATCGCTGTCCTGATGCGGCGAACATCCGATGGATCGAGGGTGAATGCTTGCTGGAATGGCGATCAATTCGCTGAATTGAGGGTAATGGATCAGTTTAAGCAAAATATATGGGATGAGTTGAGGCTTATCGGGACTTAAATAGGGCATTCATTCGATTGACGCTGGTGCTCAACGGAATTTGATTCGCGGAATTGGCGTGAGTTTAACGTTTGCCTTTGAAAATAAAGAAGAGATGACCCACTCGCTTCCAGATAGGAAGCTTTCATCACCCGCATTCGCTCGATTCTCTGCATGATTCAGAGAGGATCAGGCCAAATTCTGAGGCATTGAGATGATTCAAGGAAGGCTAAAAGGCTTTTCATCTCGATCAGACGAGCAGATCGGGAAAGATCTGGGCCCTTGAAAGATCACCGATCCTGCATGAGCCGATGATTCATCCACCATCGATCAGCCGGGAGCGGGTTGAACCATTTGCTTCAACCACGATCGATCCCTCCGCCCAATGGTGGCTGTGAAAGGAGAAGATGCGCAGAGGGTTAAAGATTACCTGCCCGCAAACGAGGGTCCCTGATCGCTCTGCGAACCGGAGCGAGGCATGCAAAAACAACCCGCGAAAAGAAGCATACCGGCGGTCTCAAACGCCTGTCGATCTCATATTGCCCCAAAGAATCGCCCTTTTCCGCCCAATCCATCCCCTCACCAGGAGATCCGTTCACCCCTTTTTCCCATCAAAAACCCTTTACCCTGCAAATCTTCGGAGTGCATCGATAAAAACTTCGACCGTTGCGGGGCGCAAATGCGCTTCAAACGACACCGACTGGGCGAGCCACTGGCGGATCGCGTCGGGACAGTCGAGGGAAAGGGCGATGCGATCGGGTGCCCGCAGGGCCATATTGGGTAACGGTTGCCCGTACAATAAAAAGATCCCCAGCATGGCCAGCGAGTAAACGTCTGCTGCGGGGGTGAGCACCGCGTTTTCGTCAAAGCGTTCCGGCGCCAGATAGGCGAGCCGTGCAAAGGGATTGAGCCCGCCCTCCTGCAAAGCCGCCCGCAGATCGGTCAATCCAAAATCGCAAATGTTCAGGCGACCCGAGCCGTCGATGACCACGCTTTCGGGATTCAAATCGAGATGCAGGCAGCCGGTTTGATGCGCATAAGTGAGCGCCTGCGAGAGCTCCAGAAGCACATTGATCGCGTCGCGCTTTAAGATTTGCCCGTTGGTGACCGCATGGCCCAGGCTGCCGCTGCTCGCGTATCGGGTGACAAAATAATAGATGCCGCGATCGACCAGCCGCTCCGATAAAATCTCAATGATTCCGGGATGTTTCAAATGCGCACAAGAGGCGATGCGCGCAAAAATCGCTTCTCTGCGGACCGCGTCATTGAGGATGGCGGGCTGCAAAACCTGAATCGCCACCTTGGTTTGGGTGAGCCGGTCGAATGCGCGCCAGGCTGTGGTGGTGGCGCCCTCGGCGATGATGCGCTCCAGTCGGTAGCGATCGCTCAGGGTTGCGCCCGGTTGCAGGCCGCCGTTGCGCGCCTGTTGCTCCAGTTGTTCAAGCTCGGCCTGGTATTGCGGGTTCGGTTCGCCGTTTTCTATCGAGCGGTAGAGCTGACGCCCGGCCTCTGCAAGTCGTTGTGCTAAAAGCTCTTTTGGCTCCGAGCTTGCTCGCCCTCCTCCTCCGGGTTCCAGGTAATCGGCGAGCTTTGCGCAAATGGTCTGGATGTCGGCGCCCACTTCCCAGACTTCGGCAAACATGCGGCGCAAACGGGCGGGCGCCTGCTCGGGCGGAACGCGCAATGCGGCCATCAGGGGGACCACGGATTCAGGCCCGTCGTCTTGGCCTACACGCTCCAAAATCCCTTTTAAAACCGCATCTTCGGCGTGGGTTGCGACTTCGCTCAGGGGGACGATGACCACGTGACTGCGGCAGGCTTCGGCGATGAACCGCTCGGGCGTGCGCTCTACCCCCGCTCCTGGATCGCATTCCGCAAAAACCCGGTATTGAGCGGCCAGCGCGCCCAGCAAAAAGCGCTCGAATCGCGGATCCCCTGAGGCGCTGCAAAGGTAGAAATCGTGGGCGTATTTGTGCGATCCCGAGCTTGCGGGCGAGGTGGCCTGAGCTGCGAGCGGGATTGCAGGCGGCGTTGGGCGTGCGGCCAGTGGCGGGTTGGGCGATCGCTGTGGCGCGTTGTAACCCGCTGGCGCTGATACCGTAGGGAGCGGCCTCGAAGGCATCGGGGACGAAACCGTGGGGAGCGGCCTCGAAGGCATCGGCGAAGAGATCGGCGGCAGGGGGCGCGATGGCGACGGATGAGCCCCCTGAGCATTGGACGCTGGCTGCGAAATCGGAGATTTTAGGGCGCCGTTAGTCAACGATTGGCGCGGATAACTCCCCGTAACGCAATCGAAATCATCGCCTTTTAATAAAAATGTGCCCGATGCGGATTCATCAAAAATGCGCTCGGCGTCGCTCGTCGGGTTGACCTCAAAGCCGCCGCTGACGCGCTCCAGAGGCGCCTTTCGGGTGATGGGGATATTTTGCCCGTCCGAATAAGAACTGCCAACGCGAAAGCCGCCCGAAGAGGTTTGAAAACCGCTTTGACTTTGCTGAGTTGCAGACTGAGAGCTGCTTGCAGCCAGCTTGTCGGGCGTGAGCACGATGACCTGATCGCAATGCTGGCATTTGAGCCGCACCACACCTTGCTGCAGACGCTGCTCGATGCGCGCTTTCATCGCAGGGTTGCGGATCTGATGTTCAACGCCACAATGCTCACAGACGAAGCGCATTTTTCGCCCTCATCACTTGCCAAAAAGGGTTGCCAACGTATGTCTCAAGGTTTCAAACGAAAAATGTCGAGCGCCCAGGGCAAAGTTGAGTGCGGTCATGCTGCGCTGCCGCTCGGGATGGGTCAACACAAAGCGCATCTCTTCCACAGCGCTGTCGGTGAGCCGATTGTCGCGAATCATGATGGCGTCAAAGCCTTTGGAGCCAATATCGGGCCAGTAGACCGGTTCGTAGGCGTTCACAAAAATGGGGCGCTTGGCCAGGATGCATTCCAGAAACACGTTGCCAAAGCCTTCGTAGCGGCTGAAGTAGGTGCAGGCGGTGGCCTGGGCGTAAGCGTCGCTTAAAGCGTAGATCTTTCGGCCTTCTGCAGTCGCACCGCGGGTCGGAGCAAAGCGATCACCCGCAAACAGCACGCGATCTCCGAGCTCCCACTGGCCCACCAGGCCGCAAAGTTCGGCCATATACACATCCTGATGGGCGCTGCGGGAAGTGCCTGCAATCACCAGCTTTACGCGCGGAGCCTTCAGTTTGTGCACCAGCTCGATGGCGGTCTCAATGCTTTTGCGCCGCACGATGCGCGAAATCTGAAAAAGCACGAGATCGTCTTCCTTCAGGCCCAGCTCCGAGCGCAGTGTGGCGTTGTAATCGTCGGGCTGGCCGAAGGGCTGATCGAAATCCATCACGTTAGGCATCACGATGGCGGGAATCCCGCGCTGCCAGAGCGCATTGCAGGAGGCGTGATTGATGACGACGTGGCGTAAGTTTGGAAGATTTAATGGAAAACAGCGATCGATGATTTGCTGCACGCCCTTGAGCGGCGTTGAGAAGCGTTCCGGGTTATCCCAGGCAAAACCGTGGTGATGGGCGACTGCCGGAATCTTTGTGCGGGAGAGCGTTTTTTCAAGTGCCATGCCGAGTTGCAGATGCCGGGGCAATGCGAGCGCGTTTTCGATGAGCAGCTGATCGATCTTTTCTTCGCGAATCCAAGATTCGATATGGAGCGAGAGCTCTTCGGCCTGGGCATCGAGTTCTTCTATAAAAGCGGCCTCGTCTTCAATTGATTCGCCAAAAAATGCAATATCTTGAGCCCATTCGGTGAGCGGATGGTCGAGCGCCATTTCGGGCAGCAGGGTTTCATCCGAAAAATCATCTTCAAATTCGCCCGACAGAATGGAACAGCTGTGCCCCATCGATTGCAGCACCGTTCGCCATTTGGCCGCCTCCAGGGCGACGCCGTCCAATCCACCTGCGCGCGTAATGATCATGCCGAGATGCATGGCTTCTCTCCCACTCAAGCATGCTCGCAATACGAGTGGAGCCCGCTTAAGTCAAGGCGTTCGCATGGATTGTGACCAGCAGATGGGCTTTCCGTTCAGCAAATGCCGCGTCATCCGCCCGGAAGCTAAAATGTCGGGATGCCCGATGACGATCAGGTGATCCTGGGCGCGGGAGACGGCCACGTTTAACAGATGGACGCGTTCGTTTAAAAAGCCGAGGGAGCGCGTGCTGGTGCAAACCGTTGAAAACACGACGATCGAGCGCTCGCCGCCCTGAAAACGGTGCACCGTGCCCGTGGTGACCGCGCCCTGAGTCGTGCCCCAGAGTGGGTTGGGATCGGCGTCCCAGAATTCTTCGCCGCAGGGGATGTGGTTTTGTCGCAGCGCCCGGCGGATGGCGTCGCATTGCCCCACGTAAGGCGTGATGAAAGCGAGATCGCCCCAGGGCAGACCGCGCCGCTTAAATTCTTCCAACAACTTGAGAATTAAGGAGATTTCGTCGGGATTCTCCCAGCTTCCGCCGACCCTTTTCTGACTGCCGCGCACGGGAATGAAATGGAAGGATTCGGTTAAAAGATCGCTGCAGTAAGGCGAGGCGTGGGCGGGCGTCATCACGCGAAGGCCATAGCTGCAAAGCGCTTCCGAGAGGGCGATGATGCCGGGCTGGCAGCGGTAATGGGCTCTGAGGGTGGGGCGATCCTGTTGCGGAAGCGGCAAATCGGCCACCGACTGGGCGGAATGGCCGCATTGTTCGTAGACGCGGTAAGGCGCGAGGCGATCTTGTGAAAGCGTGAGTTTGGCCTGCCGCTGAACGCGCTCTTCGTCGCAAAGGGCGAGCTTGATGACCGGTTCCAGCTGATGAACGTCGCCGATGAGCATGGCGCTGTGCGCGCGCATGAGGCCCGAGATCGCGTAGGCAGGATGACATTGCCCCGCTTCATCGATGACCAGCCGGGCCAAAACCCCATCCCGGGCGGGAAACGCGTTGCCGAGCGAAAGCAGTGTGCAGCCGAAAATGGGAAAAAGCTTTAAAATCCAAAGGGTTTTATCGGGTTCATCTTCGTAGAAACGGCGGAAGGAACTTTTGGTGCCGAGGGATTCGATGGCTGCAGTGAGCGCGTTTCTGAGCTGATCGCGATGCAAAAAAGCCCAAAGATCGCGAATTCGGATGGCCTGCTGGAAGAGCGCGTATTCCAATTCCGCATGCTCGTCGGCGCAGAGCGGGGTTTCAATGTACGGGCGATCCGCCTCCAAATCCGCCTCCAAAAGCTGCAATTCTTCTTCATAGGAGCGGAGTTGCGCGCTTCTGTATTTGGCTTCCTTCTGGGCGTGCAGCAGGTCGTTAAAGGCATCCACCGCATCTTCCGCATCGCCGCAGGCGTTTTCCCAGGCTTCGAGCTGCTTTTCGATGTCGGGCTCATCTTCGGGCGGCAGGGGCAGATCCAGCGAGAGATCGCTCGATGCGAGTTGTACTTTGAGGGATTTTTGCGCCCTCTGAATGCGCTTCCATTGCAACTCGACGCCCTCTAATGCGCTGAGACCGCTTCCCGATGCGTGCGCTTCCAACAACCTGATCTTCTTTGAGATTCTTTTGGTGAGCTCAAAAATTTTATCGAGATTGAGATCTGCGCTGAGCGGTTCTATTCCCCGCTGTCTGGCGTCCAACAGTTTGTTTTTTAAAGAAAAAATCTTTGTTTGCAGGGATGCGCGCCGGGATTGCCGCCTGAACGCCTGCTGCCTTGGTTCACCGCGTTTTCGAAGATCTTTGTAAAGACTTAAAAACTCTGCCTTTTTTTCTTCCAGTTCGCGCTCCATGGCTTCGGGATCGTCCGATTGCTCGATGCGCTGCAGGCAGCGTTCCAAAAGATGGACCGAGAGCTTCGAGGTGATGTCGCGGTTGCCGAGTCGCAGGCCCAGAGGCAGGGCGCCGTCTGCAAAATCGCCGCTCAGGGGATCGAGGACGTTGTCTACGGCGCGGTTGTTGGTGCTCGCGATTAAAAAACAGTCGCTGCCCATCGGGGATCCGTTGCAATAGGCGTAGATGCGCTCGCAAAGATGGGCGGCGGTGAGGTTGAGGATCAACGCGGTCTTGCCCGTGCCGGGGGGCCCCTGAAGCGCGTGAAACCTTGTGCCCAAAAATGCTTCTCCTGCCTGGAGTTGCTCTGGGTTTAAAGGCTTTTGGGTGAAGCGGCCGTGAAACGCTTCGCGCCCGGTGCTGATGGGGGATGCGCTCAGATAATGCCAAAGCGGTGAGCCCTCAAACCAGCCCGCTTCCCCCGGAGACGCCTGAAGCAGGGCGCCGATCTCGTTTTGCACATGCACCGTGGCCTGCACGCGGCTGTCGTCGAACACCAATCCGAGCGGGTAAGCCCTGGCAGGATAGGGCGAGCTCAAAAGGCGGTTTTGAATGGCGCGTTGAAGGCGTTCCAGCCATTCGATTGGTGATTTTTCTTTTGATTCCGGCGGGTTATCGGCTTCTTTGGGCTCTGGCTGCGTTGTGGCGCCTGATTCGAGCAATTCGCAAAGGGCTTCGATCATTTCGCCCGGCGTCAGGTGACTTTTTTGGCGGAGCGCCTGGTGAAAATCGGCGAGCTCTTCATCGCAGACGCAAAGTTCGCGGGTGAGCAGCTGGGGATCGAAGGCGTAAGGCAGGAGCCCGTCGGTCTCCTCCAGTGTTCCCAGCACGATCTTTGAAGGTGTTGATTTTAAAGGAGAAATCTCGGCTTTGATGCGATTTTGGGTGCGCCTTTTGGGGTAAGGCGGATAATGCCAGGGCCGCTCGTCCTCCCGCCAATGGAGCGCGATGGGGAACCGCAAAAGGGGCACCAATTCTTCGTGGCGCGGCAAATAGAGGACCGGAAAACCGAGCACCCAGATGCCTTCCTGCTCGATGTTTGGGCGATCGCGGCGGAGGTTCATGCATTCCCGTTTCCAGGCCGCCCGAATGCAATGTTCGCAGAATGCCGCGCGTTCCGGATTGAGTCCGAGCTCCAGCTCTTTGCTGCCCTGAAGCATCAGCTGCGCGCCTTCGGCAAAGGGGAGCTTAAAATATTCCTGCCCGTCCTGCGGATCTTCGGTGCGGATCGAAAGATCGCGGCTGGCCGCTACCTTATGCGCCTGTGGCCTCGATGTGAGCGATTCTTCATAGCGAAGGGCCAGGAGCCAGTATTTCAAAACGTCTTTAATTTCTGAGGAGTTAAGTGGTTTTTGAACGTCCACAGGCGATCCCTACGGGCTGAAAAGCAAGCTGTTGAACTGCGGAGATTCTTCATTAACAAGGAAAACGCAATTATACTGAGCTCCATTTTTTGTTTCTGGAGGCGATATGCTGATTGCAGGCATTTGTTTGATCGTTTTGGCCGTCATTCTCATCGTTGCTCATGTTTTTGCGCGCAAGCGGATTGCCGCTCTTTTGGTGGCTAAGCCCTTGTCTACAAAAGAGATTGCGCAGGAAGCGGATTTGATGAACCGCGAGATGGGAGAGACTGGCGGATATCAGTCGATGGTGACGGTTGAAGGGAACGCGCTCTGCAAAGCGCCCCTGAGCTCGCCCATCGCGAACATGCCCTGCCTGCATTACGAGGCGACGGTGACGCGCGAATACGAAGAAGATTACGAAGAGCGCGATCAAAACGGGCATATCCACCGCCGCACGCGCCGTGGCTCGGAAGTCATCTCGTCCCAAAGCGAATCCTGCGATTTCTCCATCGACGACGGTCAGGGGCAAATCGAGGTGCTCAACCGCGACGCCACTTACGACAAGCTGGAGCAGAGCGCGGATCGCTTTGAACCGCAGTCTTCGGCCGCCGGTAACGGACTTCTGATGCAGTTTGGTCTGGGCATGCTCGAACCGCGTCACGGGCGCCGCACGCTGGGTTATCGCTATGCAGAGCGCATTCTCCCGATTTCGCGCATCACCGCAGTGGGTCAGGCTTCCTGCAAGGCCGGGCGCATGACGATCGGCACCGGCGGCATGGCGTTCATCCTTTCGCCGCGCACGCGCTCCGAAATGCTGGGCAGCGCTAAATCTTCTGCGAACATGACCTCCATTGCATCGCTCATCTCGGCTGCTGTGGGCGTGATTGTCACGATCATCAGCTTCTTTGTAGGCTGAATAACTCTTTGCTGCTCAAGGAAAATCTCGTTTTTTGTGTAAAGCAACTTGACAGCTCTGCAATCCTTGGCAACTCTTTGTTACTGAATTTTGTGGAGGAGTTTTTACCGTGTCCAGTGATAATGTTAGCTTAATTGGCATTGATGCTTCTAAATGCGTGCTTTGTCACAATTGTATTGCGGTCTGCCCCGTAAAATACTGCAACGATGCGAGCGGTGATGCGATTGTGATGGATGCTGAGCTCTGCATTGGTTGTGGTGAATGCATTAAAGCTTGCTCTCACGGAGCCCGCTTCGGGCTGGACGACACGGATCGCTTCTTCCGCGATGTGCGCAGCGGCGTCAATATGGTGGCGATCGTGGCGCCTGCGGTTGCGGCATCGTTCCCGGGGCAGGTGGAGCGCTTTGTGGGATGGTTGCGTCAGTCGCTCAAGATTCGTGCGGTGTTCGATGTGAGCTTTGGCGCAGAGCTGACGGTCAAGAGCTACCTTGAGCATATCGAGTCCAAGAATCCGCGCACAGTGATCGCGCAGCCCTGCCCGGCGATCGTGAGCTACATCGAAATGTATCAGCCGGAGTTGTTGCAGTACCTTGCGCCTGCGCACAGTCCCATGCTGCATACGATTCAGATGATTAAGGAATTTTATCCTGAATACGCGCATTATAAGTTTGTCGCTTTCTCGCCTTGCCTGGCGAAGCGCCGCGAATTCAACGAAACGGGACTCGGCGATTACAACGTAACCTTCGGAATCTTAAAGGAATACATGCAGCGCGAAGGCATCAACATCGATGCTTATTCGCCCATGGATTTTGATGGCGATGCGGCCGAGCGCGCAGTTTTGTTCAGTGCCCCCGGCGGTCTGATGCGCACCTTGCAGCGCTGGAATCCCGATGCTCAGAGCATCACCCGTAAAATCGAAGGCCCGCAGTCGATCTATCACTATTTCCAAACGCTGGGCGAGAGCATTCGTTCGGGCCACGTGCCGAAGGTGATCGATTGCCTGAACTGCGAAAAAGGCTGCAACGGCGGTACGGGCACCGGTATGCAGGAAGCGCCGCTCGAAGAGCTGGAATATTACGTCGATCAGCGCCGCCGTCAGATGGAGGATCTCCATCGTAAATCCGGCATTTTCGGGGGCGATCGCACGCAGAAATACTACAGCAAGATCCTCGAAAAGCGCTGGAAGCCCGGCCTGTACGATCGCACCTACGTGGATCGTTCGCGCAGCAACAACGTGATGATCCCGTCGCCCGAAGAGTTTGAAGATTTGTATCGCCAGATGGGCAAGCGCTCAAAGAAGGATCATTTGAATTGCAGCGCCTGCGGTTATGGCACTTGCGAGAAAATGGCGATCGCCATTTATAACGGTTTAAACAAAGTGACCAATTGCTTCTTATACCGTGAGCGGATGATCGAGCATCTCGCTTCCTCTATAAGCCAGCAGGGGTAATTGGCTGGATTTAAAAGGATTTTGCCATGGATGAGCTGCTCGCAAGGCTTTGTGAAGTCCCCGGTGTTTTGGGTGCGGCTGTTTTTCAAAATCTGAAATGCCTCGCCCATCGCTTAACGCCTCCACATGAGCCGGTGTTGCTTGAAGAGGTATTGAATCAGCTCAGCCGAATGGGCGATGCATTGGAATCGCTTGAAGGCTTGGGAGGTAACCGGACGCTCTTTTTGCGTTTCCAGGATGGTCAGCTGATCGTCTGCCATCTGGGTGAAACCTGCCTGGTCGTTCTCGCTTCGGTGAAGGCGCAGGCTGCTGTGTTGAGCGTGGGCCTGAATGTGGCTCAGCTCAAACTTGAGCGCATGATGATGCCTACCGGATCGCCCATGTCGATGTCTTCGGTCATGGTTGCAACCTCACCGGTTCCGCCGCCCGCCTCTTCCAATTATGTGCCACCGATGCCGTCGTCGATGCAGATGCCGTCGTCGATGCAGATGCCGTCGTCGATGCCACCGATGCCGTCGTCGATGCAATCTGCAGGCATCTCTTCTGCGGGATTACGCTCGGAGCCACCACCGATTCCCTCGCTGCCTTCCCAATCGGCTGAATCGTCGATGAATATGTTCGGTTCGTCCGGTTCGGTGCTCGGAGGCGATTCGGTCGGCATGTCGACGATTCGTCATTTGATTCGAGTATTTGGCGAATTCGATGAGCAGGATCCCCAGGGAAAGGTGCGCCAGGCCATCGCCAAGCTGGGCGGCTCTCCTACGCATTTTCCCAAGTCGCATTATCCGGCGCTTTTGCAAGAGCTCGCGAGCATGTTGCCCGCGCGTTTGCGCAAAGATTTCCAGGCTCGCGTTGCGGAGTAAAACATGGCTACGGAATTAAAAGATCTCTTGCGCATTGCGCCCGGTTTGGATCGGGCGGTCGAGGCGGAGTATGACGGGCTGGTGATCCGCATGCAGGGTGGCTTTGATGGCGAAAGCGCTGCGGCGGTCACGGTTTTGGCTGAAAATTACCTGTCGGAACTGGGCGATATGCTCGGTTTTGGCAGCGTTTCAGCCTGGGCGACGAGCGGTGAGAGCAGCTGCATCTATGTGGCTCACGGCGCGCGCAGCTTTGTGGCGGTCATGGGGCCGGCCAACCGTTCACCCGGCCGAGTACTCGAACGCCTCGCTTCCTCCTGGAACTGATCTCCCTCCGCTCGCATCCTTCCCAAAAAGACTCTCCCAATGCCTCATAGACGCCTGAGGTGAGATCGCATTTTCATGTCGCGTACGGACGTGCCGGCTGTAATTTGTGCGCTGATTCTGTAACGATTTCAGTTGGATAGCGTTTTTCTGCACGGCCAACAGGGCTTCATGGAAAGAGAGCGCCGAACGACCAGCGCCGCCAGCCTGTGGACAGGCGATAACCTAGATCCGGATTCAGCTGGAAGGAAGTTGCCCGCGCGTCAAACAAATCCGGGCTGGTGATGCGGTTGATGGCGTCGATGTGTTTATCGGAGAAGTGGCAGAGGGAGTCTTTAAAAACCGCCAGGTTTGCGCTCAGGAGGCCAGACTCTGGGGGGCTTGCGCCATTCGCTGATGATGTCGTCGATGATGTCGATATGGTGTTGATGCTCCCGGGCGCCGGCGATGGCCCAGGTGGTGACGAACATTTGGCGGGTTAAGCGGGTGAGGGCGATGGCGTTATGTAAAATCAATTCGATGTTTGCTGGAGATTCCTCTGCAATTGCGACAACTTGCAGAATGGCGCCAGCGGTAAAGTCGCGGAGACCGGCCGTATTGGCCAGGAGCTGCAGGAAGGATCGCAGTTCGCTCTGTTTTAAGGGATCGATGACATATTCGCGCGCCAGTCCGTTTCGACCAGAGGCGTGAATCTGTTCGCGCAGGGGTTCCAGACAATCCGCAGTTCCGCTCAGGAGCAGGCAAAACGGGCCCACAGCCGCTTCCGCTGCGCTCATCAGGCGCTCCGCCTCTTTGGAACTGAGCGCGCGCTCCAGATGGACGTGAAAGAGTCCCTGGGCGTTTTCAGGCTTGGAGAGCGATTGAAAGCGATGTTCCTGGTCAAGGTTGGGATCGCCTGAGACCAAAAAGCGTCCGCTCAGCTCCATGCCCGGATTGAGCTTGATCGAATGCCGGATAAGTGTGCCCACCATTTGAGGATAGCGGCATTCGAGGAGCAGAAGCGGCGGTGCGAGGGCAATGCAACCCCCTAATTTCTCTACGATTTTTATAAAGCAGGGGAGCGTATGGACGGCTTCTTCGAGACCGCGCATGCACCAGGAGGCGGCTTCGCGATTCAGCATCACCTCGGGGATGGGGGCAGCGGTCGTGGGGATCTCTTTGCTGGGCGAGAGCAGGTTTAAGACTGCCTGGGCATCGGCGGGGCGTTCCTCGGGTTTTTTGGCCAGGAGCTGCGCGATGATGCGCCGCAAAAGCGACGGTAAATGGTTGGGAATCTTAGGGATTTGCTGAAGATGCGCTTGCTTTAAAACCTCGGAGGGCGCGGGCGCAAAGGGCGGATGACCGACCGCCATATGGTAGAGGCAGGCGCCTAAGCTGTAGAGATCGGAAGAGACGCTGGGGCCCTGACGCTGCCAGATTTCGGGCGCCATATAGATGGGTGTGCCGATGATGTCCTGCCCACCGCCGGCGCTCGCCAGGCCAAAATCGACGAGTTTTAAGATGTCGCGCGCCTGGTTTTCGACGGGCGTATGGATCAGGAGATTCTGGGGCTTGAGATCGTTATGCAGCACACCGTGGGCGTGGGCGTGGGCCAATGCGGCTGCGGCATCCTGCGCAAAAGCAAAGACCTGATCTATCGGCAATGGGCCTTTTTGAAGCCGATCTGAAACGGCGCCGTGATTGACGAATTCCTGGGCCAAAAACCAAAGCTGATCGACGCATTCCAATTGGAAAATACGAACAATATTCGGATGTTCCAGCGCTGCGATGGTGCGCGCTTCGCGCAATACGTGGCTGTCAGTATCGGGAGCTCGCTTAAACACCTTGAGCGCGGTCAAGCGCTTTAACAGGCGATTTTGAGCTAAAAAGACTTTGGCCTGAGCTCCTTCGCCGAGAACACGCTCAATCACATAATAACCGAGTTGGTCGCCGACTTTCGGCATGACCACATTCACAGGCAGCACTGGATTGCCCTCAATCTTCACTCAAGCTGTGAGCTATATTTTCGATTTGCCGCAAAATGGTGTGGGGCGATTTGGTGACCACATCGGCTGCAATCACGAGATCGCCTTTGTCCGTTTCAGAGCAGTAAAAGCAAGCCTCTTCCGTTGAAAAATCCCAGCTTTTAGCGTGCGTTGAACCAAACTTCTGGGCAATTTGCTCGATTAAGCGCTGGCATTCAGAGGCGACGGCGGCGAGGATGTCGCATTCTTCGGGGGCCGATTTGCTGTAAATCAGCTGGCCGTCGCGGGAAGCCTGAAGCAAGGTTGTGAGCTCGCTTTCTTTCGCCAGGGCGTCAAATTTGGCGCGCGAATTGACGGTTGGGGTGGCCACGGGCGCCGGGGCGGCTTCGGGCTGAGCGTGCAGGCTGGCGAGCGGCGTTTCCAGGCTGGAGTCGAGGGGAATCGGCATCGAAAAATCGCCAAAATTCATCGACTCGCTGAGGGATTCGTTTAAGGAATCGCTGCGTTCGGATTCGTCGAGCAAGTAGGCGGCGTTGAGCAGGCAACCCTGAATCGATCGCGGAGAATCGATGCGCGGAGGCGGCAGGAAGCAATCGAGCACGCGCACCACGCCGTCGTGCAGCTTGAGCATGACGGCCACCGCCTGATCGCCGGTCTGACCTTCGGGAATTTCGGCGTGAACGACCATACCATTTTCAACGTAAATCCGCCCGTACCAGGCAGATTCTTCGTCTTCTTCGAGGAACTTTAATTTTTCCCAGGGCGTTTGATCGTCGATGAGCCTGGAATGGTTGCCCGACACCGTGACGAGCACGGAACGCCCGCCGGAGGCCACAAACTGCAGCACGTCAGGCAGATGCGCCCATTGCCCGACGCCTTTGAACCAGGTGAGCGACTGCCCCAGATTGTTGAGGATTTGGCGCGCCATATCGCGGTTGGGCTCACCGGTGAGCACGCAGGCTGTCCCCATTCGGCGCAGGATTTCCTTTTCTTCTGCAGAGGGTTCGGTTTCGAGCACGACGCAGAGCGGAGGAAAATGAATGCAGCCTTTGAGCGTGCGGCTGACTTCAGAGAACTGGGTGGCCTGCAGCAGCGTAAAGCATGAAGATTGCTGATGGTTGGAATCCTCATCAAAAATGGAATGCCAGTCGATGGCGTATCCAAGTTCGCTGAAAAGCGTGCTCCATCTGGCTTCCTGGTTGGGGGTGAGCAGCGAGAGCCCATGTATTAAAAGAGTGCTCGTCATGTCGGATCCCCGCTTCCGTGCTGGGTGAGCAATTCTTGGACGGCGTCGCGGAATTTGCTGCGATTTTCGGGTGATAGCTCGCCGTCAATCCCGTCGAGAATGGTATTGAGCTCAGAGGCTTTCACCGATTGAGGACTGGTGTGGTGATGCGCAAAGGCATTTTTGATGAGCGACAGTGCGTCGTCCCCAATATGCTGGTTGGCCAAAGAGATCAGTTGTCGCACAAAATCCAGGCCGAGCGGTGGTTCTGACGAAGGAGCAGGCGTAAGTGCCGGAGGGCGCTTGCCGATGTCGGTGCGCGTTGCGAGCGGCACATTGGTGCTGCGCAGGGGGCGCAATGGCGTAGGACTTTTGAGCGGCCGAACGCCACTGGAGAGCAGAGAAAGCCCTGATTTGGAACTGCTTTCTTCGTTCGCTTCCGATCGGGACGGATGTGGCGGCAGTGAAGGGATTTTGGGCTTCGGCAGCTTGGGCGGCCCCACGGGAGTCGGAGCTTTTAAGCTGGGGAGCGGCGGCTGGGTGTGCGCGTTCGTTGCTGGTTCATGTGCGGCCTGTGGAGCTTCAGGCGCTTCCTGATGAGATTCGTGAACGGACAGAAGCGCGCTCGAATCGATGGATTGGATGGATTGCAGGGAAATGGACTCTACGGATTGTGTAGCGACCGGTACCGGTGTTCGATTCGATAACGTGCTGTTTACAGAATTGTTTACAGCGCTGGTGACAGAACTGGTTACAGAGCTGGCTGAGAGATTTTGGGATTGATAACTTGCCGCCAGACGCGCTTTGGCCTGAGGGCTTTGCGGGGTCTTTAAACTGCCAAACTGGGCTGCAATATCGTCAAGGTGATGCGGGCTGCTCTGCTCAAAATTGCGATCCATGGGAATGATGGAGCGGGCAGCGATTTCGTCGAGCGATGAGCCACTGAAATGGAGCACTTCGTGATGCGAATCGTGATGGGCACTGTGATGTATAGATGTGGTCGCAGTAGAAGTCATGCCCGTGCGAGCCGCGATTTGGTCGAGCTTGTTCTCTGAGTTTTTATGCATCGCGTCGAGTACGGGCTGAATGGGGAACGATCCCGTGCGCGCTGCAATCTGATCGAGCGTGGGCTTTTCGGACGGAATATGTATCGATTCCGTCATGGAATTGACGGAATGGTTGAGCAGGGCTGCGGCTGCGGCTGCGGTCTCCTTGATGGAGGTGTTTGAGGGAAACGCGATCGCTGGATTGCTGTTGTTGACCTGGCTCGAATGCGCGAATGCGGTGAGGGAATGGTTGCCCGTATAGGAAGCGGTGGCGGCGGTAAAGGATCCAGACGTCATCGGCATAGAGGTGCTGGCGTAAGCGGACAGCAGGGACTGGTTGGGATCGCCTCCCAACATGCGGCGGATTTGCACGCAGGCCGCGTTCATGGCGACCGAGATGATGGCGACTTTAGCGGAGGGTGAAGTCAGTACAAGCAGAGCGTAGAGGCCCACCCGGCGGATCCAGAGGGCGCCTTTGTCCATATTGAGGGTTAAAAGCTCAACCGTTTGGCCGCGATTTAAAACATTGATGGTGTCGGCTAAACTTTTAAGAGATTCGACCGCTTGAATGAAATGTTCGGCATTTAAGTTTGCAGGCAATGCGCTCGTGGTACAACCTTCCGGACTCACAATCGCCGCTGCTTGAACTCCCGCTGCCTTACATAACGTGGCAAGTACCTGCTCCATTAGACTTGCTACTTTCGTGATATGCTTTGAGATTTCACCTGACCTTTATTTTCAGCAGTCCTGAGCGCCATCGTCAAGGATCACCGCGTTTAAAAAGATTGTTGGCTGTAACTGTTTGAATTTTAAATCGTTTAATGCTGGAATGGCGATATGAGATGAGCATGCAAGCTTCCTTTAAACTGAAAATAGAAAGCTCACTCACGGTGTATTTTCAAAGAGGGCGCGCGGGTTAAATGAATGGGGCAGGCTGGAACAAAAATGGGGCGTGCTGAATGGCGCAAGAGCGCGCTTTTGCTCAAAAATCAGTGGGAGGGACGCAATTCCCAAACGTAGCTGTCGAGAGAGCCGCCCGAAAACTGCATGTGAACGCGGCCATCCAGCCGTTCAACCGTGACGCGGCCGTGCTCCAAGCTCTTTTCCTTTGCGCAGGCGATCGCTTCGACACGACCGTCGATGACCTGGGTTTCGCCACCCGTGGTCACATTAAAACGCGTTTCTTCAATTTCCGGCTCGATGATGTCATCGCCGATATCTTCGTAATCGAAATCGTGCTCCACTGGAACAACTCCACTGTTAAAGTCATTTGTAAGCCCTGGAAAAACCAGGGGGCGCACCATAGAAGCCCGTGCCCAAAAGATCAAGTGATTGGGCACATTGAGTTGCAAAAAGCGATCAAAAGGGGCCTGATCTGGGGCAAATCGCTGGAATCTGAAGAAACGCTGACGCCAGGAACGATAAAAACGATCGTAACCCTGTGATTTGGAACGCTTTTTATGAAGGAGAAGGCTGATGCCTCAAAATGAAATGCCGGAAGGAACGAAGCCAGGGAACGAAACGCCGGAGCCTCAGGCTGTGCTGGCCTGGATTTCGATGCCTTTGGTGGAGGGGTGCGGGACGGAACGCTCGATGCTGCTCGGTCGCGCGCTGATGCACCGCCATGCGCGGGATGCGGATTTTGTAGTGATTACAGGTGGTTTGACGGCGCGGGGCCAGATGGATGAGCGGGAGGCGTTTGAGGCTTCGCTGAAGAGGCGCTCGGCGCTTTGCGTGCCCGGGAAGTCCGATTCGGAGATGCCCGGTGGACCAAGGCCGGTTTGCGCGATGGCTGCGGGATTCGGTGCGGATGCGCCCTGGCCGCTCGAATGCAGCTGCTGCGACGGTCGCCTGGTGTTGTTTGGGCTCGATTTGCCGAATGGTCAGATTCTGCAGGAGGAGCTCGAAGCTTTGGACAAGGCCCTCGAACGCTGCGACGAGAAAACGCGAAAAGTGATTGTAGCGTCTGAAGATTGGCTCGATGCGCCGCTGATCGTGCTGGGCAAAAAGCGCCATGAAGAGGCCAAGACTGCCGCTGATCTAAAGGCGATTTGCCGCGAGCGTAAGGTCGATTTGTTTTTGTATGCGGGCGTAAAGGCGTTTGAATCCCGCAAGCTGGGCGGGATGACGGTGCTCGGTCACCCTTCGAGCATGCTGGGCGTGGGCCTTTCGGGGCAGCGCTTCTTCACGGAGCTTCACATCGGCCTCGACAGCGGCGCGATCTCCTGGGAGCCCGTCTACTACGCGCCTCCTGCCCGTCAGCGGAGGTTCGACGAATCCTTTGCTAACGCCGCCGACATCGAAACTGCGGTCAGCGTGGTTGAAAAAGCGGCTGAATCAGAGGCAAAGCACGAAGCCTTTCAGGTCGCCATGGAGCAGCAAAGCGAGAGATTGAAGCGGCACGACCAGATCAACCGCGCGCTCGATGGAGAACTCTTCGAGTTGATGAGTCGGGAATTGAAGAAATAGGGTGTATGGCAGAAAGGAAGCGCGATCCATCGGATGGATCGGGAAGCTTGCGCTCCTTCTACGGTTAACCATCGGCTGAATTGAGGTCTCTACGCTTCTATGCACCATCAAACATCGGATGGATTTTCCTTTGCACGGCTGCAAATCGGAAATTCATCCGATGAATCGCACCTGCCTTGCTGCGAAAAGCTGAAATCACCGAATGGATCCGCTGTTCCGTTTGAAATGGATTTCAATTCATTGAATGGATTGCGGTAGAGGCATCCGCCAGAGGCGGATTTTAGAGGCGGGGTTTAAGAGGGGTATCAGGAGCGGCTAAAAAAACCTTTGTGGCCCTTGTCGCGCGCTTTGCTGTACTGCTGCTTGACCACTTCTGCGGCGGTTTCGCGGGCACCCAGACCGAAGGCGAGGGCGAGGGCGAGGCAGAGAGCACCAAACACCAGACCGAAGGTGAGCAAAACGAAGGTGGGGGCGACATCGAGCTGCTGGAGACCCATGGTGCAGGCGAACACGAGGATTGCGATGCGAAGGCCACCACCGATCCAGCGGCGGGCAGCGTCGTCGGGAGCACCCTTGGCGACGACCAGATCGCGGACGTAGTTGCCGATGGCGAGGCCGATGGCGACGATGACGAGGGCGATCAGCAGGCGGAGGAAGGTGTAGGACAGGAAGGTCTGGACGATGTTGGACCAGACAGCGAGCTTCAGGGTGTCGAGGACCTGAACCGTAGCCAGAAGGACGATCGCGATTTGTGCAATGAATCCGAGGAGTTCACTGGGCTTGTCGATGCGCTTGGCGGCGGCTTCAGCCTTGGCGCCGTCGGTAACCGCAGCTTCGCCGTTGTTTTCGGCGCAGACGTTCTCGTCGTTCCAGGGCATGTGCTCAAAATTGAGGCCCAGGCGCGCGAGCCAGCGGTCGAGGCCGATGCTCGAAAGGACGGAGGAGATCAGCGAACGGGCGAGTTTGCCGAGGATGACGCCGACGGTGAGGATCACGAGGGCGAGGACCAGCGAAGGCAGCAAAGCCCAGAACTGATCGATGATGTTGGAGATCGGATCGCTCAGCTGCTTCAGGGTGAGGGCGTCCAGTGCGGCGATCAGCGCGTGCAGCATGATGAAGACCATGACGATGAGGCCCACGACGTCGCTGGCGGTGCGCTTCACAAAGATGCGGTCGATCTTGATCTTGGCAGGAAGGCCGTTAAATCCGATGGCAGCAAGCAAATTGCTGATGATCTTGCGGGCGAGGAGGCCGAGGATGTAGCCGCCGAGGAGGATCAAAGCGGCGACGCCGACCTTGGGCAGAAGCTGCAGGGCGGTCTTCAGAACATCCTGCATGGGGCCTGCGATCGCGTCGATCTTCAGGGCTTCGAAGGCACCGGCCAGACCGATGAGGAGGATCAGCCAAAAGACCAGGGTGCCCGCGCTCTGGCTGAAGGGACGCGCGTTTTCACCGCCCACTTCGGCAAAGCGATCGTCGACGCGCGACAAGGCGGCGGTGGTCAGCTTGCGGAGGATGACGGCGGCAAAATACGAGATCGCGAGGATCAGGACGGCCTTACCGATGAGCGGCAGCGCCTGGACCACGGTGTCGACGAAGTTGGAGATCGGACCTGCAGCGACGTCGAGACCGACCGCGTTCAACGCGACGATGACGACGATCAGCATCAAAATGTAGAAGAAGATGCGCGACAGGAAATGCTCGACGGCGTTTTCGCGCGGCTTTTTGCCCTGAAGGAGCAGGTCGATGTGCATCGCCTTGGCGATCTTGTTGTCGACATCGGTCTTGCAGAGGACCACGTACAACAGGTAGGTCAAAACGCGCGCAAGTATCCAGCCACCAAACAAAATCGCGACTGCGATGCCCAGATTCTTGAGGATGCTCAGGGTACCGTCGCTGATGAATGTGCTCCAGACATGGCTCCACCATTCACCAAAGGATTGGGGGGCATTGGCCGTGGCAGCGTCGGCTGCGGGGGCCGCGTCCTGCGCGAGGGCGGGAGAAAGGGCGCTCAGTGCGGTCAAAAGAAAAAGAGGTAACTTCATAAGCAACTCCTATAGAAGGACTAGAAAAACTTTGTAGAGTATGCCGATCGATCGGCGGCTTGGGAAGAGTTTTGAAACAATGGTGGGCAGAATTTGAGATTTGAGCGAATCAGAGTTTGAGTGCGGCGCGCGCCTGGGCCAATCGCTGATTCAAATCATGCACGTCGATGTTGCGGAAGCGCTCGGGCAGCAGGCGGCGGCTGGAGGCCTCCTGGACCGCGAGGAGCTCCATGTAGTTGATCATCTCGAGCTCGCGCGTCGGCATGAAGTCGTCGATGGCCTGCGCCAGATATTCGCTCGTGATTTGGCTCGGGCGTTCGGTCAGGCCTTCAGGGATGCGGCCGCTTTGGTAATCGTCGTACGCCATGAGCGCGATCGCTTCGAGATCGGCGGCTGCGTAACCGTCGAGCGGATCGAGCAGGGTCAGCAGTTCGTCGTCGGGCAGCGGTGCCTCAATATGGTGCCGCGCCATCACGGAACGGAAAATCAGCAATCGTTCTGAGGCGTTACACGGATGGAAGAAGGGGATCTTCAGGTCAAAGCGGCCGGGGCGCTTCATGTCGGTGTCGAGCTTGTCGGGGCGGTTGGTCATCATCACAAAGATGATGCGCCCGCGGTGCGAGGTGTCGCTCATGAACTCCTTCAGGCGCGCCATCACGCGGCTTTGCACGCCGCTGTCGCCGTCGGTGCCGCCGATCGAGCGGTCGCCTTCGTCGATGATCACGAGGATCTCGCCTAACCCATCGATTACAGAGAGGATTTTCTCAAGGTTGGCTTCGGTGGATCCCACCCATTTGTCGCGGAAGTTTTTGAGCTTGATCGCCGCAAGGCCGCTCTCTTTGGCAAAGGCTTCGGCCAAAAAGGTTTTTCCGGTGCCCATGGGGCCCACCATCAAAATGCCCATGGGGACCTGAGCGCGATGTCCGGCGCGCATGTGAGCGGTGACCTGGTTTAAGCGCTCCTTGATCTGCTCCATGCCGCCCACTTCGGCAAAGCCGTGATTGGGGTGAATGACTTCGATGAGGCCGGCGCATTCCTGCTCGAGGATTTCTTTTTTGCGCTCGGCGATCGCTTTGCTCGGCAGTTCGCTCGGGGTGTTGAAGAAGTCGCGGGCGTTTTGGGCGCTCGAATTTTGCGCAGTCTGGGCAGGGACCACCAAATCCTGAATCTGGCGCAGTTGCAGGCCGGCGGTTTCGCGCGTGAGGCGCTCGCCGCGTTCGGGATCGAGGCTCGGCTGAATATGCGCGAGGAATCTTGCGCGCTCCAGGGCGCCCGGCAGCGGCAGGTTGAATTCGGCGATGCGCGGATTGCGGGTCACCAGGCGCGAGAGATCCGAAAGAGAACTTGTCAGCAGCATGATCAGATTGCCGCCGCGCACGATCTCGCGCGAAAGGCTCCAGCGGTGGAAACGGGCGGCTGCGGTGCGCTCCGCAAATTCCAGGGTGGCGATGTCTCCGTCGGGAGCGACCAGTTCCGCGTAGTGAACGATGATCGCGCAGGTGATGCTTGGGCAGAGCAGCAGCGATTCGAGGACTTCGAGGGCGACTTCGGGGCTGCGCACGTTCGAGAGCTCGTGTTCCACAGCGCGGACGATGAGGGCTTTGGGCGTCTTTTCAAACCCCTGGGGCGCGATCTTGCTCTGGGGGACCATGCCGCTTTGGCAGAGGGCGCTGGCTGCGCGGATCGCCTGATCCTCGTTTGGAAAATAAATGCCGCGTCCGGGATCGTAATGGACGATCGCTTTGCCGCTCAGCGAGAAGAAGGCGTCGAGGAATTCGGGGACGCTGTAGAGCTGGCCGTCGCATTGCACCAGATCGTGCACGTTGCCGTGCAGGATGAACTGGCCGGTGTCGGTCTGCATGTAGCGTTCACGTAACTTCTGAATCCATAAAGGCAAATCGGGAGCGTTGCGCAGGTCACTCATGGGAAACCTCACGATTTAGGGTTGAAGAAATGAAAGGAGAGGGGGAGCGAGAGAAGGATCAGAGCGTCTTGTTGGCGGTGGGGGTGGCGGCAGCGTTACCTTCGCGGGCAGCCTTGGCGGCTTTGAGGGCAGCGAGCTTGTTGTGAGCCTGAGCGGAGCCCTGACGCGCCTTGAGGGCAGCGAGCTTGCCTTCCATGGATTCGGAGCGGAGTTCGTTGCTGATCTTGTTTTCGGCGCGGATGCTTTCGGCCTTTTCGCGGATGCCGGAGAGGGCCTTGATCTCGTCGTCCATGGAGAGGCCTTCGAGCTGATCGTTGATTTGCTTCTGGGCTTCGGCGCTCTTGATCTGCGCGACGGTGCGGTCCTTTTCGCGCTTGAGCTTCTCGATCTCGTTCTTGTAATCGTTGAGCTGCGCCTTGAGGGCTTCGGATTCCTGAGCGACGGCTTCGTATTCGGCCTGATCGGTGTCGCGGGCGGCTTCGAGTTCGGCGACGCGGTCGAGGATGTGAACCGCGAGATCATCGTCGCCTTCGTTGACGGCCTGCTCGGCGTTCAGGTTGAGATCTTCGATTTCGCGCTTGATCTTCGCCAGCGAGTCTTCGAGCTGGGTGCGGCGCTTGATGACGCCAGCGGCGGCGGTCTTCAGCTTGCCATACTTCTCGGTCATGCTGTTGATCGCGTTCTCGTAAGCGATTTCGGGATGCGCTTCTTCAACGGATCCGACGAACAGGCTCAAAAAGCCCTTCCACAAATTAAAAAGGCGGCCAAAAAATCCCATCTTACTTCTCCATCAAGCCAGACATTTGAGCTTCATTGAGGCCCATCGAGTTGCCAACGGCGATCACTGCGTCGCGGTTACGAATGTTTTGAGCCATTCCACAGAGGAGGAACATGCGCGCTTTGAGATGCAATTCGTCGAGGATGGCGTCGTTGACATCCAAAGCAGCGGCAAATTCGTGAATGCGCTTTTTCTCGGGCTCGCTGTGCACGCCGTCGGCGTAGATCAGCATGTAGCAGGTTTGCAAAAACGCATGGCGCACTTCGGCTGTATCCAGAACAGTCTTGGCCGCCGCGAGATCAAAGGGCTTCTTCAAAAGCGCTTCGAGATCGCTCGGGTTGCCGCCTTCAGAGGCGTAGAAGTTTTCGATCAAGGCGGTTTCGCTGGGATCGACACCGTCGACTGCGGCCAAATCCATCAGGCCCTGACAAACCACGTTGGTCTGCTCGCTGGTGAGCTTCACTTCGTTGAGATCGTCCATGAAACACTCCTGTTGTGTCTGTGCAAAAAACGAGGCGAGATTAGCAATGCGTTAAAAAAGGAGCAACCCGTTTCAAGCGTTTTTAGCGGCGAACTCAAAATTTTTTTTGCGCCTTTTTGCGCCGCCCGCGAGATAGTTCTAGCAATCCCGCAAGCTTTCTGCTACATCAGGGCGCCTTTTGCCTATGTGGAGGACACCATGGCCAAGCCGAAGCGCGAAAAAATTAAGCTGGAGAGCACCGCCGGCACCGGCGTGTTCTACACGACGACTAAAAACCGCCGGACCAGCCAGGGCAAGCTCGTGCTCAAGAAGTACGATCCCAAGGCCCACAAGCACGTTGAATTCAAAGAAACCAAGCTTCGCTGATTTCTCGATTTCGATCGCTTGATAAAAAAGGGTGAGCTGAGGCTCGCCCTTTTTTGTATCTGCAGTCGGGCGCAGGGCGTTTTGAGGCGCCTCAAATCTTTTGGGATTCGAGCCATCGCTCGGCGTCGAGGGCAGCGGCGCATCCCCGTCCGGCAGCGGCGATCGCCTGGCGGTAATGGGGATCGGCCACGTCGCCGCAGGCAAAAACGCCGGGAACCGAGGTTTCGGTCGAGGGCGCGCGCGTAAGAATATAGCCTCCCGCATCGAGCTCCAGCTGTCCGCGGAAGAGTTCGCTTTGGGGTTCATGGCCGATCGCGCAGAAGCAGCCGCTGCAGGGCAGTTCGCGGAGGCTTCCGTCCTGCTGATTTTGCAACCGGAGGCCCGTGACGCCCCGGGGGCTGCCGAAGATTTCGGTGACGACGCTGTTCCAGGCGATCTCGATTTTGGCGTTTGAAAGCACCTTTTGTTGCAGGGCCTTCGATGCGCGGAAGCGATCGCGGCGGTGGCAGAGGGTGACCTTGCCCGCGATGCGGCTTAAATACTGCGCTTCTTCCAGAGCCGCGTCCCCGCCGCCGATGACGGCGATCTCTTTATTTCTAAAAAAGAACCCATCGCAGGTGGCGCAATAGCTGACGCCGCGGCCCAAAAATTCGCGTTCGCCGGGGACGCCGAGTTTTTTGGGGCTGGCGCCGGTGGCGATGATGAGGCAGTCGCAGGTCTGGATCGACTGGTCGCCTTCGGTGATCGCAAAGGGGCGCGTTTTGAGGTCGACTTTGAGCACGTCGGTTTCGCGCAGTCTGAGGCCAAAGCGCAGCGCCTGCTGTTCCATGCGCTCCATGAGTTCCGATCCCTGCAGGCCTTCGGGGAATCCGGGGAAGTTTTCGATCTCGCTCGTTTGGGTGAGCTGTCCGCCGCGCAGCAGACCGGTGGCCAGAACGGGGTCGAGTCCGGCGCGGGCGCAGTAGATCGCGGCGGTGAGGCCCGCGGGGCCGGATCCCAGGATGTAGACGCGGTGATGTTCGTTCGGGGCAGGCATAAAGGCTCCAAAGGGCGCCCGAAAGGAGCGCTTCTTTAAAAAAGTGGCAGGCTGCAGGGCGCGACCGCTTTGCAAAAAGGGCGCGGCGCGCGCAAAGGCGGCGTTTATAGCACGCGCGGCTCAGGATGCTTCGGGTTTGTGCTTTTGCCTTATGGCGTGGGCTGTTATAAGGGCGGCAACTTTTTTTACAGGATTGGTTCTCATGAATTCTTCCAGCCAGATGGATCTTTACCAGCTCACGTCGCTGGTCCCGCACGAGGATGCGGGGATTTCGGAGTTGCCGGTGACCATGTGCTTTTTTGCGCGCGGTCTGCCCAAGGATCACCAGAGGGGCCCCTGCCGCGCCTATTTATTGTGGGCGGGTCTCCGGCGCTGCATGGAATGGATGAAGGAGGCGCGTTTTGAGGGCGCGTTTTTAGAGGCGCTCCTGCGGCATCCGTCCCTCGGGCCCGCGCTTCAAAAGCGACCGAAGCTCGTGCAGAAGCTCGAGCGCTGGCGGTTTCACGGCGTGGTCGAGTCTCCGGCCGAGGGCAGAGCGATCTGGGCGGGACCTGCGGTCGAACAAAACGGACATCTCCTCGAGGTCGCGGGCGTGCATCCGAGCGCTTACACGCCGTTCCTGCAGGTTCAGACCGATCTGCTGACGGCGAAGCTGATCGAGACGCCGCTCGTATCGATCATCAACCATATGACGATGGTCGCCTCAAAGGCCGCGCGCGTGGTGAAGGCTGCGGGCGCGCGACCGGTCCTCGAATTCGGCACGAGGCGCACGCATCCCGACGCCGCCATCGACGCCGCCTATGCCGCCTACGTTGCGGGGGTCGCCGGGACTTCCAACATTGAGGCTTATTACCGTTACGGGATCCCGGCCCTCGGCACCATGGATCACTTTGCGGTTCAGGCCTGGGAGCGCGACGGGGTACCGCGCGGCGAGACCGAGAAGGCGTATTTTAAGGCGTTCTACGAAACCTATCCCCAGGGGTCGACGTTGCTGGTCGACACTTACGATACCTTTGGGGCCCATACGGGGATTCGGGCGGCGGTCGAAGCGACGGGCGGCAAGCTTGCGGGGATTCGCATCGATTCCGACGTGACCCGCGAGACGCTGTTTAAGGCCCGCGCGCTGCTCGACGAACTCGGGGCGCCCCAGGCGAAGATCGTGGTCTCCAACGGCATGGATGAAAGTGAGATTTGGGCGCTGGGCGACGCGCCCGTCGACAGCTTCGGCATCGGGGAGCGCATCGTCACCTCGCCCGACGCACCGGTGGGCGTAGGCGCCGTGGGCAAACTCTGCGAGGTGGACGGCCGCCCGTCGATGAAGCTCTCGAGAGGTTCCGGCAAAGCGACGCTCCCCGGCCGCGTGCAGGTGTTCCGCAAAGACGGCGTAGACACGGTGGCCTGCGCCGAAGAAAAACGCCCCGGCGAACCGCTGCTGCAAAAGGTTTGGGAGGGATCGGATCCCCTCATCTGGCCCAAGCTGGAGGAGAGCCGGGCCCGCGCCCGTTCCGAAGCCGAGGCGTTCGCCGATCTGGATGCGCGTTTCGTGCAGATGCCCGTCAGCGAAGCGATGGTGGAGCGCGTGCGCGCGGCGGTCAAAGCCTCGCAGGTGGAGGATGATCCCGAGTAACGGGTGATCGCCCCTGCAACGGAAGGTTTTTGAGCCAAAAGCGGGCAGCTGAATCGATCGGCGCCCGCTTTTTTGTTGCATCGCCCACCCCGAGCGAGGTCTCCGGAGCCTCCGTCGGTGAAACTTTTGTGGGGCGATCGGGCGGCGGATGGGGTGGCGAAAAAACTCCGTTCGGGAAATCAGGCGTCGGACGCTCCGTTGTGTACTTTCCCGGTAAACCAACCTGCGTCGTAGCGTCCGTTGTGTACTTTCCCGGAAAAACACTACGCGCCGGAGCGTTCAAAACGTAGTTTCCCGGCGAGAAAGATGGCGCCGGAGCGTTTTTTGGCACGGTTCTTGCAAAGCGAAGAGGCGCCGGAGCCTCCGTTACGTAGTTTCCAGCCGGGAAAACACGCGCCGGAGGCTCCGTTACGTACTTTCCCAGCGGGAGACGCTCCGTGGAACGCGTCCGGCTGACCGCGCAAATTGGGAGCTCGATCGAGGCCTCAGCCGTACGAGTCGCACCAAGTTTGCAAGATGGCGTTGCAGGCACGGTCAAAAATGGGGAAGCTCGGAGCGATGTTGGGTCACAATCCGCAGCTTTAGGGGGCTCAGCGCCTCAAAACCTCACTTTGATTTACAAGTCCCCTTCCGTCCTCCGCTTCGCGGATGCCAACTTCCCCGGTGGGGACGGCTTGCCGCTCTCGCGGCTCCACTCGAATTACACTTCTCCTCAAACAGCCCAAAAAACTTGCAACCAAAGAGATGCCACTTGGGGGCCCAGCCCTCCGACCGAGCGCAGCGAGCGAGGACCTGGGCCCCGAAAAAGATCTCCCAACCGAAAGCTCCCAACAACTCACC
>DBWM01000048.1:50008-52075 GCA_002309015.1 Myxococcales bacterium UBA1238
CCCCCATTTCCCCACAACTCCATCCAAAAACCGCCCCCTCAAAAACCCCTTCACCGCTCGCTCTCCATCGCTGGCAACACCGGCGGAAGCTGCCTTACTACTTTCTCTTGCATGCCTTCAACGCGCGCCATCTCCTCCAGCGCATCCTTCCCAAAAACAAAATAGATGCACCCTTCCACTTCTGCTGCATATTTTTTGGCCCGGGCCTTCGCGCGCTCGCCGCAACCGTACGAAATCGCCTCAAATGCACCATCCCGCAATTCATCGTTTGAGGTTTCCATGCCTTCGTACGGCCAGCAGGACGGCGCATTGAGTTCGCTGCATCGATACAAATAGTCCTCGATTTCCATCATGAGTCTGCGATCTTTTTGAGGCATAAAATGATCGCGCATCAAATAGTAGCCGAGCGTTTCGACCATCGACTCAAATTTGCGACTTTCGGGCGTGCGCCCTTCGGCCACCGCCTGCCCATCGATCGCTTTGACCGCCTCGAATTGCGCCGCAGCATCCTCGAGGCTCCCGTAGTAGCCGAGGAGCGTGTAAGCGCCCAGCGGCACCAGGTAATAGGCGGTCGACATCATGTCGCGCGCGATCGGCGCGAGATCCATTTGCAACACGCGATACGCAAAATCGACGATCTCTTTTCGGGAGTGAAGCCCGGCGCGCGCCAGTTTCTTGGGATCGAGCGCTCCGCTTTTCGCGTTTCGTGTCAAAAGATCATGTTCCTCTCTCGTGAGCGGCCAATCATCGGGGATCTTTTTGGGCGTGCCCAGAATTTGGGCCGCCGCATCAGACGCTTTCGGAGCCGGTGTTTGAGGTTTTGTGCGACATCCCGCCGCAGCGAGGGCGGCAGCTGTGAGCAAAAGGATCGCTGGTTTCATGAGGGCTCCCCGAAGTGAAAAAGGATCAAACATGAAGCGATCGCGATGAATGGCGGGCTGAGTTCAAAAAAGCAAGCGAATAAAGAAATATTTTTATGTCGTAATCCACTCATTCCAGAAGTCCCCGACGCCTCCGGTGGAGATGGGACTGTGAGCTTTTAGGCGCCGGAGCCTCCGTCGGTGAAACTTTTGTGGGGCGATCGGCCAGCGGATCCGCCTTCAAAAAAACTCCGTTCGGGAAATCAGGCGTCGGACGCTCCGCTGTGTACTTTCCCGGAAAACAGAGTACCGTCGGAGAGTCCGTTGTGTACTTTCCCGGAAAGAAACTACGTGCCGGAGCGTTCAAATCGTACTTTCCAGCCGAGAAACTACGCGCCGGAGCGTTTTTTGGCACGGATCTTGCAAAGCGAAGAGGCGCCGGAGGCTCCGTTACGTAGTTTCCAGCCAGGAGAAGAGGCGCCGTAGCGTACGGAGCGTAGTTTCCCGCCGGGAGATGCTTCAATGAACGCGTTCGCGGCATCGCGCAATTTGGGCGCAGTTTTAAAGCGCGCGCCGTACGAGTCGCACCAAGTTTGCAAGATGGCGTTGCAGGGGAAGTCAAAAATGGGGAAGATCGGAGCGCTGCTGGATCACAATCCGCAGATTCTGGGAACTACACGCCCCGAAACCTCACTTTGATTTACAAGTCCCCTTCCGTCTCGCGCTGCGCGCGAGCCACCTTCCTCGGAGGGGACGGCTTGTCGCTCTCGCGGCGCCGCGTGAATTTGAGAGCTGGTCACGATGCCTCTAGAGACATCTTTTTGATTTACGCGTCCCCTTCCGTCATCCGCTGCGCGGATGCCACCTTCCCGGAGGGGACGGCTTTTTACTCTAGGGGCACCGCGTGAAATTGAGAGCTGGTCACGATGCCCCTAGAGGCATCTTTTTGATTTACCAGTCCCCTTCCGTCTCGCGCTTCGCGCGAGCCACCTTCCCCGGAGGGGACGGTTTGTGACTCTCGGGGCGCCGCTTCAATCAGAGTTCACCTCGTCCCACCCCAACCACTCACTACTAAAACGATGCCCCTCAGGGGCCCAGCCCTCCGACCGAGCGCAGCGAGAGAGGACCTGGGCCCCTTGGGAGATCTCCCAACCGAAAGCTCCCAACCATTCACCAACGCCCGCGGGTCCGGGGGCGACATCTGATC
>DBWM01000051.1:0-477 GCA_002309015.1 Myxococcales bacterium UBA1238
GAAAGGGATTCGGCAGACGGATAGGATCCCGTGCTGCGGAGAGTTGCGGATCATCGGTTGAACTCTGAGGCTTTTCGATAGATGTTTTTTCGTTTGAAGACGAGCAACTACAAACCGCAGCGAGCAGGAGAGTCGTGAGTACGGTCAAAAAAGCCATCAGAAAACCTCATTTAAAGATTTTGTTGATCTAGTTTTAAATGAAGACAGATCAAACATCAATCCATAAAATGAGGACGGCTGTTCACTCTCGATGCTTCTTTAAAAACATCACCTCAGAAAGTTCACTCAGAGATCCCCGACCAATCAGATGCCCCATAGGGCCCAGCCCTCTGACTGAGCGAAGCGAAGGCAGACCTGGGCCCTGAAGAGATCTCCGATCATTCATGCCACTCCTAAAATGATCCTCCATGGGTCCAGGGGGCGACCCAGATCGCCCTCAAATCAAAATCGACCAAAGAGCCCCCTGGGCGGCCGGGA
>DBWM01000051.1:514-20005 GCA_002309015.1 Myxococcales bacterium UBA1238
CGGGTTTCCCTTATCTCCCTGCAAAAGATCTTGTAAATCAGAAGAAGATTTCGAGAAAAAATGACAACCTACTATCAGTCCACAAAGATCCTCCATTCTCAAAAGAAAACCTTTCCCAGAATTTCCTCAATATTCAACTCTTCACCTAGGATCATTTTTTAAATTCATGAGTTCATCTATAAATTGATTCTAAACCCTCCCCAATTTTTCTCCAACCCTCTCCAAAATTCCCACAACCCTCTCCAAAAATCTCACCAGCACCTCTATTCACCCCAAAAATCCACCCTAAAAGAAAGAAGAAGATCCCCAAAATCCAGTCGATCTTCCTCAAAAATGAATCATGATTCAATAAAAATAGCCCCTCATTCCATCATCCCCACTAAAATCCATCTCAAAAATTCCATATTCCCCCAAAATCCATCCTTCATCTCCTCCCCCCTTCAATGGACTCCCGGAAATTGCTTGCGGATCACATCCGCATTCTTTTCGATCTTTTCCATCTCCTTGAATGCATTTTCACCCGCAACGTGAAGGATATCCAGTCGGGGATGGCTGGCATATTGTTTTGAAAGCTCTCTGACACGCGCGCTGCAGCCCATCGCCAGGGCGTGATAGGCGCTTGAATTGAGGTAGCTGTAACCAATATATGGATCGTTGGGGTTCCAGCAGGATGGCTGATCGAAAGCTGCGCATCGATAGAGGTAGTCTTCCATTTCGCGGATCACCGATCGATCTTTCTGAGGCATCAGATGATCGCGCATCAGATAATAACCTAATCCCTGGATCATCCATAAAGCGCGCCAAAATGTCTGTCGATCTTCCTTGACCTTCTGTCCATCGATGTCTTTCACTGCCTGAAGATGCTTTTTTGCATCCTCAATCTGGCCATAAAGCCCGATGATTTCGTAAGCCAATCCCTGTAATTTGCCTTGATCCCAAGACATCATATCGCGATCGATCGGTGAAAGGTCGATGCTTAAGACACGGTAGGCAAACTCAAGGATTTGCTGATGATTCTGCAAGCCCGCCTGCTGGATCAATTGAGACTGCCCGATGAGCGCCGCATCCGGTTGGCGCAGGAACAAAAGTTCATCATAAGTGATCGGCCAATCGTCCGGGACCGGGTAAGGAATGGCCTCAACAGTTCCGACAGGCTCCTCTTCCGAAATGATCGGATCGCTCTTTTGGGGTGCAGGTTTTGCTTTACATCCACAAAGAGCGAGCAATAAAATCAAAAAAATGAGTCTACAAAGCACGAGAAGACTCCTTCATTTATGGGATGATGTTTTTGGTTTTGGATGATTGTGAGTGATAAGTCTATAAAATGCAATCAGTTAGGTTAAATTTAGGCAGTTTTTATAAACAAAACCAATTAATCCGGTCGTATTAAAGAAGCATCCCCAGAATTCGAGGCTCCCCTTCTGTCACGCGCTCCGCGCGTTCCACATTCCCCGGTCTGGACGGCTGTTTGCGCTCGATGCTTCTTGAAAAACAGACAAACTTTCTCCTCAAATGAATCCAGATCTTTCATCAACAAAGACTCCCTACCACTCAGATGCCCCACAGGGCCCAGCCCTCTGACTGAGCGAAGCGAAGGCAGACCTGGGCCCTGAAGAGATCTCCGATCCTTCACGCCTCTCCCAAAATGATCTCCCATGGGTCCAGGGGGCGACCCAGATCGCCTTCAAATCACCAACGCCCAAAGAGCCCCCTGGGCGGCTGGGAAAGGATAAGGGGTGCAGGGGGTTAAGGGAAACCCGCCCGCAAGCGGGTTTCCCTTATCTCCCTGCAAAAGATCTTGTAAAAAATTGGAAGGTTTCGAGAGAAAATAGTAATGATCCATCGCCCAATCAGAATCATCTATAATCAAAAGAAAACCTTCTCCACCCTCACCAAGATCCTCCACTCTTCCCCCAAGATCCTCCATAAAAACCAGTCCAACATCCCCAACTAAATCCACAACCCTCCCCAAAATTTCCACAACCCTCAACTATTTTCTCAAAACCATCCCCAAAATTTCCACAATCCCCTCCACCCAAACAAAAACTTCACCCTAAAAAAAAGAGGAGGATCCCCAAAATTCAGGCGATCCTCCTCTCAAAACACTCCCCAATCCCCGAAACTACCACCATCCCCCCAAAAACGCCTGAAAGGCGCCTTCAATTTTGCGCGATAGCGTCCTCAATCATCTGCACCATTCGGCCTTCGACATCGCGGGGGACGCCGATCATCTGATCGCTCACTTCTCCGTTGGAGAACATCAGGACGGTGGGCAGGGTCATCACGCCGTAGCGGGTGGCGGCGTCGGGATTTTCTTCGACGTTCATCTTAAAAACCTTGACCTTGCCTTCATATTGGGTGGCCAGGCGCTCTACGATGGGGCCCAAAGCCTTGCAAGGGCCGCACCAGGGGCCCCAAAAGTCAACCAGGACCGGTAAATCGGTGTCATACAACTCGTCGTCAAAGCGATCGTCCGTCAATTCAATCTCGGTCATCGAAAAATCCTTTCTCGTTTTGAACGTTTGATGGAACCTTCGAGGTTTCTTGAACCCCATCCCTGAAAATCTGACGTTAAAAGACTGTACGCCGCAAATGAATGTTGAGCAGCAGGCCCATGGCGACCATCACCGTCCATACGGAGGTGCCGCCGTAGCTCAGCAGCGGTAAAGTCACTCCTGTAACGGGCAACAGATTGAGTACCATGCCCATGTTCATGACCACCTGCCAGAAAATGAGTGCCGCTACGCCTACGCAAACGTGACCCCCGAAGCGATCCCGGGCCATGGCGGCACTGCGCAGCGCATTCAAGATGATGCCCAGGTAAATGCCCAGCAAAAGCAGACCCCCAACGAAGCCCTGCTCTTCTGCCAGGTTGGCAAACGCAAAATCGGTGTGGCTTTCGGGGAGAAATCCGCCTGCAACCTGGGTCCCTTCTCCATGTCCTTTGCCCAGCAACTGGCCCGATCCGACCGCAACCCTCGATTGCGCTGCATGCCAGCCGGATCCCAGGCGATCGGCTCTGCCGTCGACCAGAGTCAGGATGCGGTCGCGCTGATAATCCCTCAATCCGAACTGCCACATGAGCGGCGCCGCTATGAGCCCCATGACCAAAAGGCCCACCAATGCGCGGCGATCAAAACGTTCGTACGCGAGCATTGAACCGCTGATGAATAACAGCATTAAGGTGTGGCCCAAATCAGGTTCATTGATGATCAAAAACATCGGAATCCCGACCAGCAGGGCTACGGGGACTAAATCTTTTAAAGTATAGCCCCCAGGGCGTGGATTCTTCTGGAACCAGCCTGCAAGGGTCAGGATCACCGCTAATTTGGCGAGCTCCGACGGCTGAAACCCAAAGAATCCGAGATCCAGCCATCTTTTTGAACCGTTCACCACCTTGCCCACGATTAAAACCAGCACCAAAGACAGCACCACCCCCACATAAAACAGAGGCACCAGGCGCTGCAGATTGCGATAATCCACCGCCGCCACTGCCGCCATCAGCACGAGGCCGATCCCCATGAACCACAACTGGTCGATATGGTATGAACGCCCTGTACCCCGCGCTGACGAATGGAGGTTATAGATAGACACCGCACAAAGCGCGAGCACCAGCAGGATTTGCAACCAATCGATCCGACCGATCGCCTTCCCAAAATGGCTCATCTCTACTTCTCACCCTGTAAGCTGGGCTTCAGGTCAGCAAACTCCGCCTGAAATCAGGGCCCGATGCCCTAAACGCCCAAAAACCTTCTTTGAAAACAGGCGATCCTTGCCGAACGGCCCAAAAACGTTCCCTGCGCAGGCCCCACCGCTCTGCGTTTTCAAAAAAGGGATTGAAAAGAAAAAAGCTGGCTTTACGGATAATTGCGGCGCTTCGGCGGCGTATAGGTGGCCGTCGTGCTGAAAACGGGCTCGATCCGCTGGTGATAGCCTTCCAAAATGGCGCGCGCCACAGGGGCCGCGTCTTTTCCGCCGCCTCCACCATGCTCCAGGAAAACCACCACCACCAAACGAGGCGACTCCGCCGGTGCAAAGCCTGCAAACCACGCGTGATCGCGATCCTTAAAGCGCTTGACGTTCTCGGTCAAAGGCCCGCGCTGGATCTCCCTGACCTGTGCGGTCCCCGTCTTGCCTGCGACGACAACCCCCGGTATCGCGGCGGAATGCCCCGTGCCCTGATTGGGATCGTTCACCACGCGAATGAGGCCGGTATTGATCATCGCGATATGCTCCGGCTTCGCGTTGAGATTGCCCCGCACCTGGGCGTCGTACCGCGTCACTTCGTTGCCTTCTTCCGTCAGCACGCGCTGGACCACCCTCGGTTCGTAGACGGTGCCCCCGTTCGCAAGGGCGGAAAACGCCGTTGCAAGCTGAACCGGGGAGACCATGACGGCCCCCTGGCCTATCGCCGTGGAGAGCGCCAGGCCGTGCTGGAACCCGCCCGCCGTATGCTTCTCGTGGTACGCCTTCGTGGGCACGATCCCCGCCGATTCACCGTTGATCCCCAGGCCCGGTTTGGTTCCGAACCCAAAACGCTCGGCGTAGGTCGCCATTTTATCGATGCCGAGCTGCTCGCCCAGACGGTAGAAATACACATCCGCGGAGGCCGCCAGCGCGCCGTAGAGATCGACCTTGCCGTGACCGGCGCGCTTATAGCAGTGGAAGATGCGGTTTCCGTATTCGTAGTAGCCAGGGGATTCGATGAGCTGGTTGGGATCTAAAATGCCCTCTTCGAGGGCAGCTAAAGCGGCGACCACCTTGTAAACGGAGCCGGGGAAATAGGATTGCACGCTCTTGTCGAACATGGGGTTGTAGGGGCTCTCGTCCACCTGGCGCTTGGCTTCAGGCGTCAGGCGGCCCGACCAGGCGTTGGGGTCGAACCCCGGCTTTGAAACCATCCCCAGAATCTCGCCGTTGCGGGGATCCATCAATACGGCGGCCCCCGACTCGTAACGCGACATCGAGTTCAGCAGCAAACGCTGAACCTCCGCATCGACCGTCAGCTGGATGTCCATCCCGCGCTGGGGTTCCCTGCGCACCGCCTGCTTTTCGAGCGCCCGCTCGGCCCAGGGCATGTTGTCGGCCTTGGCGCCCCTCGCGTCGACGATGTAGCGCTCAAAACCGTCCTCGCCGCGCAGCAATTCCTCGTAGCGCCTCTCCAGTCCCGAACGCCCGATCAAAGAATCGGCGGTGTAGCGGTTCTGCCCCTCGAGCTCCTCTCGGCGCGGCTTGCCCATGTAACCCAGCAAATGCGCGCCGATCTCGCCGTAAGGGTATTCGCGCTGATAGCGCACCTGGATCGAAATGCCGTCAACCTGCGCCCGCAACGCTTCCGCCTGCGCCACCTTTTTGCGATCGATGTCGCGCGACACCAGAATGGAGCGCTGCCGCCACATGCCGCGAGGTTCCTCGATGCGCTCCCGAAGCCTTAAGGCGTCGAGCTCGTCGATCTGCAACACGTCCCGCAAGCCCGTCAGCAGGCCCTCAATATCGCGCACGCGACCGGGGATCACATAGAGATCAAAGGAAGGCCGGTTGATCGCGAGCACGCGCCCCTGGCGATCGAGGATGGTGCCCCGGTTGGCCGGAAGTTTGGTCGAGCGCGCAAAATTTCGAATCGAAGAATCGTGAAGTTCATCCCCTTCGATGAGCTGCAACTGCCCAAGGCGCAGCACCAGCACGCCGATGGTCGCCAGGACGATCCACATCAGGCGACGCACCCGCGCTTGATAACCGCTCGCAGAGGAATCGAGATACACGCGCGACATTCGAAAAATTCAACCTAACCGGTTCATACCCCAGTCAATGAACAGGGCTAAAGACCGCGGCAAATTAGCAGTTCAATGCTTATCTGCCAAGCGTTATCGGTTTTCAAAAGATGTTTTTTTGTAGTCATTTCTCGCACATCTGATTTCATTTCATGAGAGAGAAAAGGCTTTTAAAACACTTCCGAATCAATTTTCTTCTCAGTGAACTTATCGATCAGTCCAAAGAGAGGCAAAAGTAAAGGTGCTGCAATGACAGACATCACTATGCGAGGCACCAGAAGATCACCCAGACGATCCGTCAGCAAGGCATTGCCGCCAAACAGCCGACTCACCAGGAATGCCAGCAAAAGCGCCAGAAATCCGCCAAACAAGCCGATCAGCAGATAGCCAAAGAAGCCCTGGAACCGCACTCTGCGCGCTGTGACTGCCGACACATAAAACAGCAATACAGCGTACAGCATGTGTAATCCAACCGATGAGCCACCAAAGGCATCCGCCAAAAGACCGATCAACAGCGCCTGCACGGGTCCTGATTCCAAAGAACGCGCCATCCCCAGCCACAAAATGAGCAGCGACACCAGATCCGGCGCCCAGCTGTCGATTAAAAAGGCTTCCCGCAAAAAGAGTTCCAGGCTCAGGAGGGCCAGGGACATCAAAATGGGCAGAATGAACCTCACTGTTCGTCCTCAAACTCCAGCGCACCGCCGCGCTCATTCAGTCCTGTGGTGCCCAGCACGATCAACACTTCGTCCAAAGCCCCCAAATCGATGGCAGGCCGAATCAGCACGCGCTGAAACGTGCCGCTCCCCGCTTCGCCCACCTCGATGACCTCACCCAGCACCAAACCTCGCGGATAGCGGCCTTCGTCGCCCGTCGTCAGCACGCGCTCACCTTTCACGGCCGGACGCTCACCCTGCAAAAACTCCAGGCGCGCCGTATATTCCCCGCGATCGCCGGTCCCATTCGCCACACCTCTCGCACGGGAATCTTCGAGCACCACGTCCACCGCGCTTCGGGGATCCGTCACCAGCAGCACCTCGGCGCGACTCCCCATCACCAGACGGATTTGGCCCACCACGCCGCCCGTCGCGAGCACCGGCATCCCTGGCTCGATCGACGAAGAATCGCCGATATCGATCACCAGCCCCAGCACGCGAAAAATCGAGCTGTTGCCCTGCGAAACCACGCGGGCGGCCTGCAGCCGCAAATCTTTACGGCTGTCGGCCAAATCGAGCAAACGTCGCAGACGCTCGTTTTCAACCCGCAAGTCCGCTGTCTGCATCACTTTTTCTTTTAATTCATTGATCTCGGCCTGCAGGCGGTCTTTTTCAAAACTGACCTCGGTCAGCGCCACGTAATGAATCCAAAGATTATGCACCGAACGCCCGGCTGAGCCCACGACGCCGCGCCAGGGTGACAACGCCGCAAAAATCGCACTTCCGAAGGGACCTGCCCCAACCTTGCGGCCATCCCCCAGGATCGCCAGCAACGACAGGGTGATCGTCACGACTGCGACCAAAAAGACTCGTCGCGGCGAGGAGCTGGCGATCATCGCAATCGCCCCAACTCTTGAGAATTCAACATAAAAACGCTGTGCCCTAAAAAATCAGGCTTCGAGCGTGACGGCTTCCAGCAACCCGATTTCATCCAATACTTTGCCGCAGCCGAGCACCACCGCCGACAACGGATCATCCGCAATCATCACGGGTAAACCGGTTTCTTCGCGCAGGAGCATATCGAGGCCGGTCAGAAGCGCGCCTCCCCCAGCCAAAACGATGCCCTTATCGACGATGTCGGCCGAAAGCTCAGGCGGCGTGCGCTCCAGCGCCACACGAACCGCCTCTACGATCGAGTTGACCGGCTCCGCCAATGCCTCGCGAATCTCGTCGGACGTGATGGTCAGGGTCTTGGGCAAACCGGCCACCAAATCGCGCCCTTTGACTTCCATGCTCGTCGCTTCACCGGAATCGAACGCATTGCCGATGCGGCATTTGATCTTTTCGGCCGTAGGCAGACCCACGAGCAGGTTATATTTGCGCTTCATATGCTGGACGATCGCTTCGTCCATCTTGTCGCCGCCCACGCGCACGGAGCTCGCGTAAACGATGCCCGAAAGCGAAATCACGGCCACTTCTGTGGTTCCGCCGCCGATATCGACGATCATGTTGCCCGAAGGTTCGGTGATGGGCAGTCCCGCGCCGATGGCGGCCGCGATCGGTTCCTCGATCAAAAACACAGCGCGCGCCCCGGCAAGCTCGGCCGATGACTTGACCGCCCGCTTTTCAACCTCGGTCACCCCAGAAGGCACGCCGATGATCACGCGCGGTTTCACCAGGGTTTTGCGCTGCTGGGCTTTATTGATGAAATGCCGGATCATCTTTTCGGTCACGTCAAAATCAGCGATCACGCCGTCTTTCATGGGCCGGATGGCGACGATGCTGCCAGGGGTGCGGCCGAGCATTTCTTTCGCTTCACGCCCCACCGCAAGAATGCGACGATGACCCGCAGAATCCTTTTTGACCGCCACGACCGAAGGTTCACAGGAAACGATGCCTTTGCCCCGGGCAAAGATCACCGTATTGGCGGTGCCCAAATCGATCGCCAGATCGTTGCTAAACATCCCGTAGATGTAGTCGAACAACATATGGCGAAATCTCACAGTTCAGATCATTAAGGCGGGTGGTATAGCAAACAGCGCCGTTTCGGGCAACCTTTTCGATTCAAAGGGTCCCAAATGCAGTTTTTGAGCGCAAAGCTCAGGTTTCAGTTGACCCCAGACTCACTCGGCCCTAGGATTCCGCGATTTTGTTTCGTTCTGGATAGCGAAGAACATGCTCACATCACTCCGCGAGAAATCGCAAAGCCTCGTGATCTTTGTCCTTTTCGGGATTTTGATCGTCGTCTTCATTTTCTTCTTTGGCCCTCAATCCCAAGGCTGGCGCCGCGGCGGAGGACAGGGCAACGATCCCAACGCCAAACTGGGCGAAGTGGGAGGCGAACCCATTTTGAGACGCGATGTCGAGATTTCGGTCCGTCGTCAGGCCATGTACGGTTCGTCGATTTCCGAGGAACAGGTGCAGGCGCTGCGCCAGATGACCGCTGAGCAGGTCAAGGAGCAGGTGGCCGCTGAGCAGGGCGCAAAGCGCATGGGCATGGCGGTAGGCGAAAACGAGATCACGCGCTACGTGGTCAGCAAAGACAACGCTGACTACCCGTTTTTTGCCGATAAAGACGACCGTTTTGACTACGATCGCTACCAATCCCAGGTCACCCGGGGATTTGCCGCATCGAGCGATCTTTACCGCCAGGTCAAAGCCCGGGAACTCCTTGTCAATCAATACCTTGGCTTCCTGGAATCACAAATCAAAGTTTCCGATGCCGAATTGCGCCAGGATTTTGATAACCAGGCGCGCAGCTGGAATCTGGAATTTGTGGAAGTCGAGCCCCAAAGCGATCAGGCTGTGACCGACGCCGAAGCCCAGGCGTTTGCCAAGACCGCCTCCGAAAAGATCGCCGCTTATTACGAATCGCATAAGAAAGAATATGTGCACGGCGAAGAGGTCAAAATTCGCCGCATTCTGGTCAAGCCGCCCAAGATCGAGACGACCGCCGGCAACGAAAAAGCGCGCAACCGCGCTGAAGAGCTGCTCGCCAAGGCCCGCACGGCCGGCCAGGATTTTGCAGCCCTCGCCGAAGCGGAATCCGAAGATTTCTACAAGTCTCAGGGCGGCGACATGGGCTGGATCAGCGCCGAAAGCGCCTCCGCCGAAGATTTCGCCATCTACAGCAAGCTCGAAAAGGGCCAGATTTCCGACCTCCAAAAGAACGCCATCGGCTATTGGTTCGTGCTGGCTGAAGACAAGAAACCAGCCATCAACCGCAGCCTGGAAGACGTCACCGACGAGATCGCCCGCAAGCTGGCCGCCGAAGATCTCGCCATGAAAGCCACCAAAACTCGCGCAGATGCGCTCCTGGCCGCTGCCAAAAACGCCAACACTTTAGCCGAAGCGATCGCCGCAAGCGAGCCCGCTCCCGAAGCCGCTCCCGAAGATGGCGCCGCCACGCCCGCAGCCTCGAGCCTCTCGGTTCAGCTGACGGGCCCCTTCGGACTCGATCGCCCCACTTTTGAGCGCATTCCCCTCATCGGTGAAAGCGCCGCCCTCGCCCGCGCGCTCCCCAACCTGACCGCCCAGAATCCGCTTTTCGATCAGGTCATCGAGGTCGACGGGCATTACGTGGTCGCTCGCCTGGTGGAACGCCACGAACCCGAGGATGCCGCTTTTGAGACCGAAAAGGAGAACATCCGCCAAAAGCTCCAGGCCGAGCGCGCCCGCAATTTCTTCGGCGTCAACTGGCAGCTCACCCTCTTCGGAGCCGCCCAGCAGCGCGCCATGGTCAAGCAATTCGGCAACGGCGCCTTAGACAGCCTCCTCAAATCCCGCATCGGCTCCTCCAAGTAATCCTCCAATCTTCTCTGTTCCAGCCTTTACCGATTCCCTAGAAACCTGATTTCAGGGTAACGTCAGATGTAAGGTGATTTGTACTCACCGCTGATCAACCTCTGTTTGAGGCATCGATCTGATCAATAAGGTCGAGCGAGCGGATGTTTTTTGTTCATAGCTCATGACGACATGCGAATCATCGAATGAATACGGGATCAATGCATATGTTTAGCATGAGCCATTGGATGGATCATGCATTTAAACTCATTGAGCGCATGATCCATCCAATGGTTAGAGGTTGATTTGCACTTAAAAGATGCGATCCATCCGCTTGCTGAAGCGATTACCTGATATCGATCCTGAAGACAGCCCCTTAATCCTGCCCTGATGGAGTACGCTTTTTGCAGATCATCCCTCCCTGCTTCTCCAGTTTCCTCTGAATCCCCAATACGCCCAAAGATCCCACAATCATCCTCATGCCAAAAGAGGCCCAGTTCTCTGACGAGCGCAGCGCAGAAGATCCAAACAATAATCGCGCCATTAAATCCCCAATGCCCCGAGTACCCGACAGCCACCGAGAGTCTGGGGACGGGTTGACTTCTTTCAAAAAACCCCGATCGACCCCCTGCCCTCAGGATGCCGGGAAAAAGTAAGGGGTTGCAGAGTTTTAAGGGCAGCCCGCATCATGAGAACAAGGTCTGCCCAGGATGAAGATAAGCCCGCCTGCCAGTGGGATTCCTTGATCTTCCTGCGTATCCGGCCCGAGGAAATCAGCAGCAACCCGAGATACGAAAAAAACTACCCTTGCTCACTCCAACAACGCCCCCAAAACCACCCCAAACGCGCATCACTCTTGCGCCACCAGACTCGAACGCAAGGCTTTTTCAATGACAGCCAGCGCGTTATCGTCGAGCAATCCACTGTGCAGGAACGAAAGGCGCCGTTCTCTCAGCTGATCCACCGCTTCGTCCAGTCCCAGGGTCGCAAAATGGCGCAGCATGCGCTCCTGCAGCATGGCCATCTGACGCACGTCGTTTCGCTGACGCGCCACCAGAAGTTCATCAAACCACGCGAGCGGCAGCACGCGCTCCAAAGTTGCGATGACGCGCGGCTCCACCATCGAGATGCCGTCCATCAGCGCGCTCACTTCATCGCAAACCGAAGCCTGACAGAGCACGGTCTCGCCGCTGTTTAAACGCACGTCCAGCAAGCGATATCTGCCTTCACGGCGTTGGGGCATGCGCAAAGTAATGAGCCAGCTTGGGGGATTCATGGGATCAAAGGGGCCCACATCCAAAAGGACGCGGCGTTCTCCCCGCTCGCAATGAATTTCGCCCAAAAAGCAAGGCTCCGGACTGCAGGTAAAGACCGCACGCGGGCGCGCCAGCTTTGAAAACTCGAGCTCGATCGAAAGATTCTGATACGGTTGCTGGGCGGCAGCCTGGATCGCGTCTTTTAAGGTTTTTTCGAGCGTTTCCGGGGTTGCGCGAAGCACCCTTCCACCAAAGGGCACCAGCAGCTGCACCAGGCTCACCGTCTCGCCTGCCCCTAAGCAGAGCACATCCACATGGAAACCCGCCTGTTGCAATAACACCAATGATTCCGAGGACTTCTGGCGTTCCTGCATGAGGGTTTCGAGGGTGAAAACCAGGATCACCCGCACGGGCAGCTGGCTTTTAAAAAGCGAGATCGCCTTGACCGCATCTTCAATACAGACAAACGGCTCCGAGGGCATCAGGGGCACTTCAAAGGGAAACTCGATCTCCCCAATCCGCGCCACATAAACTTCGGCGGTCTGAGGGCCATTGCACAACCAGTCGGCCGCCTGAAGCTGCAGCAGGATGTTTTGCTCGCAGCCCAAATCGTTGACCGAAAGAACCGGTGGCTCCACGGCATACTCGAAACCGATGCCGATGCCTTTTTCTGAGTTGTTCACGCGAGTTCCCTCAACGGCTCCCCAAACGAGAGGACAATGCAAGAAATATTATCGCCGCCGCCGCCGCGATTGGCCAGCACCATCAGTTCAAACGCCGCCCAGGGAGCCCCGCAGGCGGTTTCAACCGCGCGACGCATGCGGATTTCGGCGTCCTCCTCATCGATGCCCGCGTAATCGGGAATGCCGTCCGAACAGAGCACCAAAACATCGCCCGGAAGCATATTGAGTTCGCGCAGATCGGGCCGTAAAGCCACGGGTACCAAGTGATTATCGCTCTTTTCAAACTCGCCCACGCAGCGCACCAGCGCCGAAGTGGAAGGCGCCGATTTGGATGCGGTGATCGATCGCCCCATGCGGATCAATTGCGTGGCCAAATCGTGATCGGCCATGAGGGTGACCATCTGGCCTTCACGCATCAGGTAAATCCGGCTGTCACCAATAGAAACGAGCGTAACCCGGTTGCCTTCGACCAATGCTGCGATCGCGGTTGCGGCCATCACGCCTTCGGGCGGTCCTGAAAACACGGGGATGCGCGTATTGACGATCTCGGCGATCTCCTCGTTGGCGTGGTTCAGCATATCGATCAAAAGCTGCCTGCGCTCCTCGTCGCTTTCGGGCAGCCAGGGGCGCTGCATATCGGCCTGACCTTCGGGCGCAAAACGGCCGTTTAAAAGCTCCATCCACAACCGCGAAGCCTGACGTCGCACGCAGGCACTCGCCTGATCGCCGCTGCCGTAATGCGAAATACTGACGCCATCGCTGATCAGAAACAGGCCGATGGCCGAAGGCTCATGCCAGGCCAAAAACATGTCGTCCTGATTGACGGGCGCAAACTGACCTTTCAGCAGACCGATATGGAGCTCATGCCCGATGTCGAGCGCGAGATGCATTTTTTGAACCGTCGCCCGCTCTCTGGCCAACTCCAGCGCGTGCTCAAAAACCGCAAGGAATTCAACGCCATTGGCGTACCGCCTCCAGGGCAGAGGCGAAGCAGCGCGCCTGCAAACCGCCGTTAAATCGGGGGGCAGATCATCGGCAAAAACAACCGCAGGCGGCAGGCGATCGCTCGAAAGCCCCGCCTCAGGCGCAGGCACCACGCGACCCAAAAAGCAATGAAGCAGCGCACCCAAAAAGAACACGTCGGCCCGCTCATCCACATCACCGCCACAACGACCATAAAGCTCTGGAGCCGAAAGCCCCGAATAGGTCACCCGACGCTCCAGCGGCCAGGGCTGCCCGCTCTGACGCAGCTGGGGGGGCAGGCGAAACTTTAAACGACCTTCTTCGTCGATCAGGATTTCGCTGTAATTCCAGGCACCTACGAAGTTCCCCTGCTGATGCAGTTCGGCAATGTAGCGCGCAAGGGGCCAAATCCAGCGCTCGCAAACATCGACGGGATTCATGGATTGCCCGTGGATGAACAGATCCGTGAGCCCCTCGGAAAGCGAGGTGAGCCCCTCCTGACAGGTCGCCTCGCACAGCCATTTGCCCTGCACGATGCTTTCCTGCGCCGGAAGCCCCCGGTCGCCCAGCTTTTCGATCAGCTCTGACCGATGCGACAGGACGCCGTGAGGATCGCCCTGTTCCACCACGAAAACTTCGTAACGCCGGTTGTTTTTATCGAATGCAATATATCTTGCGGAATGCTCTGGAGCCGCAAGGCGCACCGTCAGCTCAAGCGCAGGCTTAAACTCCAGACGCGATCGCAGGGCCGGCCAAAAATCGGGGTGCAAATCGAGCAGCGATAAACCACACCCTGGGCAAAAGGGATCAACGGAAGTGACTCCACAAGAGGGACAAGCCATTCCCAAAGGCGTGCGCTCTAACTCGAGGCCCATCGCTTAACTACTCCTACACACCGCCAAGCCGGATTGACCGATTTTGACACGCTTGCAATGAGAATCAAGCATATGTTGGTATTTTTTTAGAAAAGCTCATTTTTGGGGGTGTTCTGGCAGCGTTTTGGCGGGCATCGGGATCGAAATTTCGAGCGATTGAGATTGCATCGAGCGATTTTGATGATGCCGGTTCTCCTTCCAGGCGATCACCGAAAACTCATATTCGAATCCGGGTTCAAAGGACGCCACAAAATTCGGCTCATCAGCAAACCAAACATGGCTCGCCACGCGCCGGTTTTCGCGCCGCTGCAGAGCGCGCACCGTGTAATAGCTGGCTTCGTCAACGGAATTCCACTCTAAAAACACACGGTTATGTTCTACATCGGCGTGCAGTGAATCGGGGGAAGGAATGAACCCCGTCTCGCGCCCGCAAAACCAGCAATCCCGATGTCCGGGAAAATTACGGTCGTCATGAGCACCTTGTGCGCGGTCGTCCGAATAGCGGGCATGCCCATGCCGCTTGCCCTTCTTGTAAAACGCTGCACGAGACGACGGATTTTGCTCAGCGTCAGGCGCCTCCTCTTCCGGCTCACCGACCTCCTGAGGCGCGCTTACATCGAGCAAATCTTCTGAAAAAACAACAGGTTCCTCGTCAGAGGATGCATGCAATGCCGCAAAATCAAAATCTCTCTCTCGCTTTTGATATGCGTTTTTATGCGCATCTTGTATGCCCCATTCGGCAGACTCCACGACAGGTGCCACATGTTCTTCTGGCGCTTGACAAGCCATAACCCCTGCAAAACACACAAGAAATCGCTTCATCACATCATCCTTTAAATCATTAAGGATCCAAACGGCTGTCGGGCACCGGCGTCATGCCCGCATAAACGGTATAGAGCCCGGTGTCTTCGGCATCGCTCTGCTGAGCGCGCTCTTCGAGTTGCTGGTAACGATCGCGAATGAACTCAAACAACTCTTTTTTAAGCGCTTCCATGTCGCTCCTGCGCGCCTTAAACGAAAAGGTTCGCGCAGCGGCACAACCCGATCCGCGCTCCAAAAAGCACAGCCGGATCGTCTCGGTGATCGCTTCCAGATGCTCGCTCAGCGCATCGAGGCGCTGTTCCCAGTTTTCCGAAACCAGTCGCTGATGAGTCGTCACGACCCGATAACGCGTGCGACCCGGTCCGGGCATTTCTTCGATGCGCCCTTCCCTCTGCAGAGCGCCCAAAGCCAGACGCGCGCTGTCGAATTCGTTGGAATGCGGCAAATAACGCGCAAGTTCATCGGCGGTCATCGGACGTTGTCGCAGCAGATCCTCCACCCTGCGCATCAGGTTGATCTCGTTTTCTTCAAAAAATCCGCCCTTGTTGAAGCGCGCCGAGAGCGACTTCACGGTTCGGGTCGATTTTCCGAAGATCAGCGAAATCAGGTTGATGGTGGAATGCTTGCGCTTGGCCTCACGCCACATCGCCAGGGTCATCATGTCTTTGACCGTGTCGAGCGGACAGTTGGCTTCGACCGCAAGCTTGACTGCCGGGTAAAACGCCGAGAATAGAATCCGCAGCAAAAACTCCGGATAGGGGATCACGCCTTCCTGCAAAGGCGCTTCACTGGTTAGGTGCATCTTGACCTCCAGGACCTCAAGTCGATGGTAAAAACATTTGCAGGGAATCCCCTTACCTGCAAACAACAAAGCCTTTCGCCTTTAGCAAAAAAGCGCTTTGAAATCCATGACGATGGTTTTAAAAGCGCGGTGAAAAAATAATCACCCCCTCTTGCGGTTGTGAAATGCTCGTTTATCGTTTCAGCTTAAATTTTTTGAGTAGGCCGCCATTTGAAGCAAAATTTCACCAATTGAAAAAATAACCGCTTCCCATTTGACAGCCAATCCATAAACATTGATACTCGTTGGGTGTGGTTTCTCTTTTGAACCTAAGCGAACTGGGTTCGCTTTTCCCTTAAGGATTTTACCATGTTGCAATTTAAGCATTTTCGTTTGAGCTTTTTGTTGGCCGCTTTGACCGCTGGTTTTGCTTTCTCGGGTTGTGAAATCGAAGACGACGATGACGGCGGCCTGGGCGACGGCGCCATCGAAGACAAAGACGGCGATGTGAGCGGCGACAGCAGCAAAGAAGACGCCGGCAAAGAAGACGCCGCAACCAAGGAATGCTCCAAGGACGACGATTGCAAGAACGTGCAGGGCGTGGATGCCTGTCACGTCTCAATTTGTAAAGCCGACGGCAAATGCTCCGCTCCTGAAGCCATTGCCGTCAAAGAAGGTGAGATTTGCTGCGTTGGCGACGACGACCCAGTCTGCAACGAGGGTGTAAAGAACACTTGTGCCGTCGGCGCCTGCACCGGTACCGGTGCCCTCGAAGGCGCTGATTACAAAGTCTGCGTTTATACCGCCAAAGAAGACTGCTGCCAGAACGCAGAAGGCGGCCTCCAGTGCGCTGATGGCAAGGTTTGCAAGAAGGCTCCTGCCGTTGAAACCAAGGATGCCGAAGATGCCGAAGGTGGCGAAGGTGGCGAAACTCCCGAAGTCATCGCCGCTTCCATCGATCCTACTCTGGATCTCGGCGAAGCCAGCGTTTGCGTCCAGTGCAACGTGGATGACGACTGCAAGGCACTCGACGAGTTCAAGAACTTGAATGACTGCCAGTCTGTTGCCTGCAACGCGAACAACACCTGTGAAGTCACGTGGGCATCCGGCTGCTGCTTCGTCGAAACCGAGTCGACGACCAAGGATGACGCCCCCAAGACCTATGGCTGCGAACACATGACTGGCTATGACGCCACCGCCACCTATGGTTGCTATGTCAACGATGAAGGTGATTTCACCGATGTTGTTGATCCCGATGACTCAACCAAGACTATAACCGGTAAAGAAAAATCAGCTCAGCTGGTCACAAGTGGTAAAGGTATCTGCGGTATTGCCGCTGAGCTTGCATCCTGCAACGACACTTGCGGAAAAGAACACGCTTGTTTGAGCGGGAAGGATGAAAGCGACCCGGCTACTTATGGTGGCGCAACCGGCTCTAAGCTCCAGTTCTTCCCTGAAGAATGCATGATCAACGAGCAAACCAACAAGTTCGTTTGCGATATTCGCGAATATGCCTGTGATAATGCCTCACAGGAAGGACAAACGAATTCTTGCGACGATGAAACCCAATACTGCTCATTGTCCAGGACCAAGAATTTCTGCAAGCCCACGAACGGTAAGGGCTGGAAGGTCCGCGATTCGCACTGTGATGATGGTAAAGAATGCTACAAGGAAGATGGCTCGCAAGCGGCCATCGGTGAACCCGGAACCTGCGCCGTTAAAACTGAAGTAGCCACCTGCAAAGCTGATTGCCCTGCAACGACTGTCAGCTGCGCTGAAGACGGTATCACTCTCTTGACCGTTAATGCATGCAAGGTCAGTGAAGGCGAACCGATCTGCAATAAAGAGAATCCAGTTCCAACCAATTGCGCCCTTACCAATCAGGTTTGTGGTGAAGAGACTGTGGAAACTCCAGATGAAGGCCCTGTCTCGGAGATTATCGTATCTTATGCCTGCATCGATCCCTGCGAAGGGAAAGAACAGTGGGCGTCATGCGGCGATCCTAACCTCTTCTGCCAGACTCAAACGGAAGGCGGCATGAAGTGCGGCGCCATTGCATGCGATATTGATGCCACAACAATCAACCCTCAATGCCCCGATAACTACCATTGCGCAAAGGAAGATGGCGCCGAGAACGCTTATTGCGTAGCAGATATCCCCGTCGTTGGCAGCTGCTCAACAAAGGGAGAATTCTGCGCGAGTACTCCTGTTCAGATCGATCAGTTCTGCGTGGAGGAAATCGAAATCACCGAAGCGGGTGCACAGCAGGCGGCCAGCTTGAAATGCGGCACCATCTCCTGCACCGGAAGTGAGGCGACAAGCCCCTGCCCCAGCAATGCCGTATGCGACGGTGAAAAATGCGTTCTGAAGTGCGAAAACTCAATGGCAGCACATTTGGGTTACTGCGCAGGCGGTCAGACTTGCGTCTCCAGCGATGAACCCACTCCCATTTACGGCTGCGTGACAGAGATGCCTGGTAAGAAGTAATCCACTTCCCCGGCTTCCAGCCTGAAACGCGCGGTCTTCAATGATCGCGCGTTTTTTTTTGCGTGAATGCAGTCGCGTTGCAGCGCGCTCGCATACATGATATTTTCACTGCATTTTGAATGGCGGTGCTGTATTACGGAGCGCAAAGTGAAGATCTGCCCTAAATGTCACGCAACCCTTGAAGATCACATCCGTTTTTGTCCTAACGATGGCACTCGTTTAGGCCCGCTGGGCAGCGTCCTCATCGATCGCTACCGCCTGGATCGCGAGATTGGGCAAGGCCCCCTCGGCACCGTTTACGCCGCCACCGACTTTGAGACCCAATCCCAGGTGGCCGTTAAGCTTTTTAACGAGGCGCTCCTGGACACCGAGACCACGGATCTGCTGCTGAACGAAATTCAGGCTGTGGCGGATTTGCAAAACCCGGCCTTCATGCCCGTGCTCGACGGCGGCCCCTTAAACCAGACCATTTTCTTGGTGTCTCCATTCTTAGAAAACCTGTCGCTGCAATCGTTTTTGGCTTCGGGGCCAATGGACGTCAACCGCGCGATCCGCGTCTCCTGCGACCTGTTTTCGGCCCTCGATCAGCTGCATCAGCTTCAGTTCTGCCATTTTGATTTAAAGCCCGAAAACCTCTTTTTAGTCAAAGACGCCCTGCAAAACGAGCGCACCATCGTCGACGGCATCGGGCAGCATCACCTTTTGGGCCTTCAAAACGCGCAGTTCCGCGAACATTGCATCGTGGATCCCGAATATATTTCGCCGGAACATCTGCGCGGGCAGCCTGCGGGCGTAACGAGCGATATTTATCTAGCCGGCTTGCTGATGTACGAGATGCTCACGCAGCATGTGCCCTTTGCGGGTGATTCGCTTCAGACCACCGCGCGCCGCCATACGCTGGAGGATCCGCCGAGCCCCAGCGCAATCCGTCCCGAAATTCCTCAGGCCCTCGATCGCATCGTCTTAAAATGCATCAGCAAGCAGCCCAGCCAACGCTATCAAAGCGCCTCCGAGCTGCTTTCGGATCTTTTGCCCTTAAAGGCGGCCAGCGCCCCGCAGAAACGCCCCGCCGGATTGCGCCTTCGCTTAGGAGATGCCAGCCGAACGCCGCAACCTCTGGTCCAAAAACCGGCTGCACCCGCAGAGCCCGCGCCGCCTCCCGTTGTGTCTGCTCCTGCAGTCCCGACGCCCGTCCCTGTTCCCGAAGCCCCGACGCCCGTCCCTGTTCCCGCAGTCCCGACGCCCATCCCTGTTCCCGAAGCCCCGACGTCCGTCCCTGTTCCCGAAGCCCCGACGTCCGTCCCTGTTCCCGAAGCCTCGACGCCCGTCCCTGTTCCCGAAGCCTCGCTTCCCGTCGCCCAGGTTCCCGAAGCCTCTGCTCCCGTCGTCCAGGTTCCCGAAGCCTCTGCTCCCG
>DBWM01000051.1:20058-47805 GCA_002309015.1 Myxococcales bacterium UBA1238
GTCGTCGCTCAGGTTCCCGAAGCCTCGGCGCCCGTCGTCGCACAGATTCCCGAACCGCCTAAACCTGAATCGTCAAAACCCAAAAACACGGCTTTGATCGAAGCGCCCGCAATCGATCCCAACGAACTTCACCCGCAGGAAGAAAGCGATCTGGGCAGCGAGCTTTACAGCGTCAATGCGGTTCTCCTTGTTGACAAGAAACCTGTTTCAAATCAACAAGTTACGCCTACCCCTGTTCAACAGAAAACGCTCGATTACAAACCAAGCAATTCACTGCCTTACTTAGCGCCTTCGAATACGCTCAGCGACAACGAGGAAAACAGCTGGTACAACCAAAATAAAGAGCAGATTGAACGGCGCCAATGGGTCTATTCCGATCAGCAACCCCACGAAAAAGAACGGAATTTCTTACCTTTCGTGATCGTCGGACTGGCCTTGATTGCAGGCGTCGCGCTTTACTTTTTGTTACCCCACGGCAGCGATAAAAAGAAAAACGACGCCCCCAAACCCGAAGTCGTCCGGGCTTCAAGCCTCATCCCCAAATCGAAACCCCCCGTAAAGCCCGCAACGCCTGCTGCTTCGCTCGCATCGCGCATCCAAAAGACTGCCCTGAAAATTGCAGCCAATGCTCGCGCCCAGGAAGACAGGGCCGAAGAGGATGCCGCTGCAAAGAAGCAGGCTGACGATGACGCCGCTGCAAAACTGGCCGAGGAAGAAGCCGCGAAGAAGAAGGCCGAAGAGGCCGCCGCTGCAAAACTGGCCGAGGAAGCAGCCGCAAAGAAGGCTGAAGAAGCCGCTGCAAAACAGACCGAGGAAGCAGCCGCAAAGAAGAAGAAGGCCGAAGATGAAGCCGCTGCAAAACTGGCCGAGGAAGCAGCCGCAAAGAAGAAGAAGGCCGAAGAAGAAGCCGCAAAAAAGCTGGCCGCTGAAGAAGCCGCTGCAAAACTGGCCGAGGAAGCAGCCGCAAAGAAGAAGAAGGCCGAAGAAGAAGCTGCAAAGAAGAAGGCTGACGATGACGCTACGCAGAAGAAAGCTGACGAAGAAGCCGCAAAGAAGAAAGCCCGCAATCCGTCTGACGATCAGCCCAAAACACAGCAACAGCCCGCAGACGCGAAGTCCAATTCGTCTGCAGCATCATCCCAGCCATCGATCAACGATTCGCTCAAACAAGGCCAGGAAGCCTTAAAGAAAAAGCAGTTTGACACAGCCAAAGCGGCTTTTGAGGAAGTTCTCCGCCGCGACAGCAAAAATGCCGCCGCTTATGCAGGACTGGGCGCGATTGCCATTAGCAAACAAGACTTTAACGCCGCCAGCCAGCAATTTGAAAAAGCGCTCCGCTATTCGCCCAATAGCGACGCTTACTTTACTTATTTGGGATTGTCTTACTTCAAGCTCGATCAACTGGCCCGCGCGCGCGGTTATTTGCAAAAAGCCCTGCAGCTGAATCCTCAAAATAAAAATGCTGAGCGCTATTTAGAAGCCGTCAATGCAAAATTAGGTCAATAAAAAAGGCGTAATCTCTGGCCTCCATCCCCTTCCCCGCCTTATAAATTTTCAGTTACTCCGATTTGCAGGGTTACAGATATGAAACGTCTGCTTGCTGTTTTTTGGGCCATGACAGGACTTTGCGCTTGCGAAACCCAAAACGAGCTTCAACCCACTGAGGAAGACAGCGCAATCGAGGACGATTCCGCCATCGAAGAAGATGCCACGCTCATCGACGCTGAAACCGACGCTGAAACCGACGCTGAGACTGACGCTGAAGTCGATGCAGAGAGCGATGCTGAAGTCGATGCGGAAACTGACGCTGAAGTCGATGCGGAAACTGACGCTGAAGTCGATGCGGAGATCGATGCGGAAATCGACGCTGAGATCGATGCGGAAATCGACGCTGAAATCGATGCGGAGATCGATGCTGAAATCGATGCGGAGATCGATGCTGAAATCGACGCTGAAATCGATGCGGAAGTCGATGCGGAGATCGATGCGGAGCCCAGGGAGATTTGCAACGGTCTGGATGACGACGGTGACGGATGGACCGATGAAGAACTCGCCAACGTTTGCGGAGGATGCGGCACACTCGGCAGTCAGGGCTGCCAGGGCTGGAGCGCTGATTTCACGTTGGATCAAACGGGCCAGGTTCAGTTGAACGGCGCCATCGGATTGAGCAGTTCAGTCACGCAAATCAGCAGCTTTGAAAACGATGATCTTTCCTGCCAGATCACCCAGTCGAGCGTGGATGAAGACGATCACCTGGGCGCCATTACCGTGCGCTCCGGTGGAAAAAGCTTTTTCATGACGCCCAGTTACAGCGCGATCAACCAGACCATTCTCTACAACACATCCGAAACCGATGCCGCGCTCTACCAACCCGGCGAATCGCTCAGCATCACCGTGCCCGGCGGAAACCGATTCTTCAGCTTCACCCTCTCGCTCGACTCGCCCAGCGCATTGGAAGGCTTCAATCAAAGCGCGCTGGACGCCGTCCTGGCGCAAACGCAGGGCGGCGATGTGGCAGAGATTCGCTGGTTGCCCGACGACCAGGCCCAATGGAGCCTTTACATTGGCGGCAGCCGCCCTCTCTTCCGCTCCACCCTCGCCAGCCGCAGTTACATCGGTACCGAGTTCTACGTGTATCAGGCCCTGCTCAAAAATGATGGCCGCATTCGCCTGGATGATCTCACCGGCCTCCCCAACAGCTCGGCGCGCGTCCTGTTTTCAAAGACGCGATCGGTGCGCAAGCTCAAGGGCGCCAATGTGTTAGAACTCACGATGGGACAAAGCTTTTCGGCCTCACATACTGAATCCTTAAGCGAATCAGAACCCAGCGAGACAGACTTTGTATTGACAGAGCCCAATCCCGCCGCGCCTGTCCTCCAGGATCGCATCGCCTGGCAGAATTTGCCCGAATCCACCGAGCGCGGCGGCCAACTCACACTCACCCTGAGCGCATCCAACGGAGCGATTCGTCAGAGCGTGGTTTGCAACATCCTGCATCCCGAACAGGGCAGCGTTGATTGGCCCGCCGAACTGACACCCTTTGCGGATGAAGAGGCCTCGCTGACCGGCACCCTTTTGCTGCGCTTCAACGAGGAGCTCATCGAGCTCACTCAGGATGAAGGCAGCTTCGTCAAATCCAAATCGGTGCAGATCAACCTGGCCCTTTAATCGTCCTCCCCCGCATCCTCAACATCCCTAAACGGATTCTGAATGGCGGGCGTCTGCCCATCGATGATGCCTCCCATAAAATCCTGAAAGATTCTGCAGGCTTCCTGGCTGTAGAGCACATTGACGTGCGTCGCATCGACCTCTGTACCGTTTCGGGTCACCCTGTGCAGCTGGAACAGGCCGCCCGTCAACTCGTCGGGACCGTTCCCCGAAACCGGTGCCTCCAACTCTTCCACCCGTGAAATCTCGCGCTGTTTGGGCAACACCAGCGGCACCTTCAGGGTTCGGACGAGAGCGTTGGTTGAGACGTTGGGCACGAGCTGATCGTCGAGGGCAGAGATCAGAAGCAAATGGGGCCCCACGGTCTCGTCGAAGCGTTCCGATTGCAAATGATCCGCATAATTCAAGGGTTCCGCGTCATCGATCACCATTTGCAATGCAGCAAGCGTCCTTAAAAATGAAGCATCCGAATAGATTCTGGGATTAAAGACCACATTCACATAACCAGCATACTTTTCCTGCTGCAAAACGGGGTGCATATAAGCCAGCTCCGAAAGATGCGCCCCCGAAACGCCGAGCTCTGCGGCCCGCATCCCCGAAGCGAGCGACAAGAACTGAGGCCCCAGAATGCCGCCCAGACTCACGCCGACGTAGGCCGTCCGATCCCAGTCCAAATCAGGATTGCCGTCGCCGTCGATATCGGAATTCTGCTGAAGTAATCGCCAGAATTGCAGTTTATCAAAGGCCGCCTGATCCAGATTGCCCCGCGCCTTCTTAGGATCGAGCTTCAGGTTGATGATATCGAACGGCACCGGAACCCCGAAAAAGCCCAGAAGCTGGTTCACTTCGCGTTCAGTCCCTTCGCCCTCAGGCACGCCTCCGGGGTGATCGCCGTGATAAGGCGAGTCGATGGCCACCGTCGCCATTTTGAGCTGCCCGGCCAAATGGGTGTGCACCTTGCGCGCCAGCGTCCGATCCTGCCCCAGACCATGTCCAACAACCACGGTCGTATACGGCGCAGTCACTTCTTCAGAGAGAACAGGCAACACGATCTCGAAGGGGATTTCGTATTCTTTAAAGGGAGTTGCAAGCGAAGTGGACCCGTCCTCACCCCTGAAATCGATGGCCTTAAAACTGCCCTGGCAGCGGCGCCCTTCGGTCGCCTCCTCGCATACGGGAGCGGTGGCCCATGTGTAATCGCGGTTCTCGATCGTCTGGGCGATCTCCAGCTTCTTTTCAAACAGGGTTTGCGTGGTAAAGGCGACCGCTGCAGAAATCTCGTCTGCTTTGTAGTTTGTGGCCGAAAGCATGCGCGCGTAGCGATCGTGCAGGCGGCTCAACCTGGGATCCGTCGACTCGCCGCTCAAAAGTTTGCGCATCGTCACGCTCGGGCAAATCTCGTTTTGTTCCGCATCCTTCACCTTATGCGTCACCAAAACCGCATGCAGCGTGCCCGGCTTTAAGGGGCGGATGGGCCAAATGGCGATACTGTGCTCACCCTTAAAGTAATTCATTGAATAATCGAGGGATTCAGGCGAATCCCCCAAAGACCAAAGCTCGATCCCCTCTACCGGAAATTCCGAAAATTCGGGTAATTCCACCTCGCCGTCAAAGCGCAGGAAGATGGGCGCAGTGGTGCCAAAACCATCGAGATCGTTCAGCGCCGCAAAAATATTTCTAAAGATGCTAGGCGTCGAATTCGCCACCCAGAGCGCTTCGCTCGAATCGAGCTTCACCTTGAGGCCGGTCTTGGTGAAATCGTCCTCCGTCGTATAAAAATCGTCCGGAAAACTGGTCTGCAAATCGCCCGCCAGAGGATCGTAAAGCTGGTTGAGCGGGCAAGTCTCGATCACCTCAGCATCGGGTTCCGCATCGGGTTCCGCATCAGGTTCCGCATCCGACTCACCCGCATCGGTTTCCGCATCCGACTCACCCGCATCGGTTTCCGCATCGGTTTCCGCATCCGCCGGTGCTGCTCCATCCGTCCGGGCATCCTCCAGGTTGCCATCCTCAACGATCGCGCTGTCTTCGTAAACCGAGCTGTCATCGTCGGAATCGGACGTCGAATCGTCGTCGCAGGCCACCAGGGCGCAGGCAATCAGGGTCAACCAAAAAACATCTTTCGTCATTTTATTAAAATTCCTTTCGATCGAGGAACAAGCAAAAAGAAGCTGCTGTTTTAAACTCGATCGATGCATACTATACAACAAAATGGAATAGGAGTTTTGAGTGAAACATTTTCCTTCTTTATTTTTTTCTTGCGCGCTCGCCTGCTCAGCCTGCGGAGGTGCGCCTGAAACCGCTCCCGAAACCGCAAATCTGACCTCAGCAGCCCCTATTGATCGCGCACAACTCCTTGAAACTGTTGAGCTTTTTTATAAGGCTTCTACCCCTGAAGAAATGCGCAAGCAGGTGAACAAAGCTCAACAGCTGGCCCCTCAAAGCGCCTGGACCCACGAAATAGAGGCAGAGCTGGCCCGCATGGAAGGTCGCGACGAAGATTACGCGGACGCTCTGATCGCCGCATTGCGGGATCTTTCGGACGATGCGAGCCGGTACCACATCGAGCAAGCGCTGAAAACCGAAAAATCGCGCAAACAAAATGAGGCATTTGAAGATGCCCTCCAACGCATCATGGAAGCCCATTCCAACGCGCAAGCGAGGGATCGAGCGGCCTTTATTTTAGCTCAAACGGCTCATTTAAAAGGGAAATTCAAGCAACGAGACCAGCTTTTTGAGCGCCTTCCAGGCTGGCTTCCTTTAGCGATCATCGGCACATGGAGCAACGATCAGGGCAAAGGCTACGACAGCGAGGAAGCCCCCGAACGCAGCATCGAAAAGGACGCCCGCTATCCCGGAAGCCTGGTGCAGATCGGCTGGCGGGACGATTACCCCCAAAACCCTGTCCATATTCTCGATTTTGGCTCGCTCTTTGAGCCCAAGACCTGGCAGCTCGCATACGGCGCAGCTTCCGTGGAAGTCAGCGAAAATAAAGAATATTTACTCAAAATTTCGAGCAGCGCACCGATCAAAATCTTCGTCAACGATGCGGTCGTCTTTGAAGGCCCTCTGCTCGAAAAATGGTTGTTTGAAGCGATCGAGATCCCGGTTTCGCTGCATGCGGGCGTCAACACCATTTTGCTCAAAAGCGCGCAAACCACCGGAGCCTGGCGCCTGAGCGCGCGGCTTTTGGATCGCGAGGGCCATGCGGATTACAAGCTGCGCCCCTTCGATACACCCCAGACAGCGACCAACGCCGAAAATGCGAATCCGTCCCCGATGGAAGCGAGTGAACTCCTGCATCTTTGGGACGCGATCCCCTCAGACGCGCGAAAGCTCCTGATCTCTTCGAGATGGGCTTCCTGGATGGGACTCCACGCTCAGGCTGCGGCTTTTGCAGAGGCATACGCGGCGCTTTCCCCCACGGGCATCATCGCCCGCGAAACGCTGTCTCAAATGCTGGAAGCCAATAAAGAACAAGGACTTGCAAGCGATCTGCTGACGGCATTGGTGGATCAGTTTGGTTCCGAATTTCCCGCCCTTTCGCTTCAGCAAATCGAAAGCTGGCTCAGGCTGAACCTTGAAGAAAAGGCGCGGCAGGCGCTGCTCAAACTGACCGAAAAACCGCAGTATCGCTCGGCTCACATGGCCCTCGCGCAGTTTTACAAGAGCCAGGGCTGGAAGGAAGAGAGCTGCCGCATCCTCGAAGAAGCGGATCGCACCTGGCCCGAAATGGATCAGCTCTCGCTCGATCTGGCGGACTGCTACGAATCGATCGGGCTGCCCCTCAAAGCCGAAGCGCTCCGAAACCAACTGCTGCGCCAACAGCCTGTTCATACGTCTCTTTTGGAAGATCAGCATGGCCGGGCCATGAAAAAAGGCGATTACGATCAGGCGCTCAGGATTGCCGAAAAACTGATCGCCGCCAATCCCCAGTCCCGCGGCGCTTACATGCGCAAAGCCGAAGCGTTAAGGCAGCAGGAAAAGTTTAAAGAAGCGCATCAAGCGCTTGAAATGATAGAAAAAATTGCACCCACGGCGCCTCAGTCCTGGCTCAAGCGCGCAAAGATCTCGCTTCAGGCAAGGCAGGATGAGCGCGCGATCGATGAGCTCAAAGCAGCGTTGGCCCGGGATCCTGAAAATGCCGAGCTGGCCGCCCGCATCGATCACCTGGCCCCCGAAACCGGCGAATGGCTGACCGACGTGCCCGACGATGCGGCCATCCAAAAAGCCCTCAAAGCCGCAACCTGTGAAGATCGTTCGCCTTCTGCGGAGCTCATCACGCTGCTCGACGATGAGGTCACGCTGTTGAACCCCGATGGCAGCGCTTCCTGCGTGGTGACCGCCGTGTCGCTCGCCTGCAACCAAAACGCCGTCGATAACCTCACCCATATGCGCATGAGAGCCGGACGCAGCCGCGTTTTGCAGGCCTTCGCCATCGATGCCCAGGGCAACCGCCTCGACGCCTCGACCATTCGCGGGACCAGCATCCGATTCCGCAACTTAACCGTGGGATCCGCTGTGGTGCTGCAATATCGCGTGGACGAATCGCCCGAAGCTTACCTGGCAGGCAACGCTGCGCGCACCTGGTGGTTCCAGGGTTTTGGTTACGACAACCTCTATTCGCGCTGGGTGCTCTATATGCCCAAAAACTTTACGCTGGCTCAGGAGTTCACCCACGGAGAGATCACGCAATCTGTTGAAAATAAAGGCGATTTAACGCGTTACGAATGGCTGGGCAAAGACTTTAAATCCCTGACGCCCGAGCGGCATATGCCTCATCTCTCTGAGCTGACCTCACGCCTTTCGATCTCGACGGTGCCCTCGTGGGATATGTTTGTTCAATGGGAACTCGCCCTGTTGCAGGGCGCCTTTAGAAAGACGCCTACGGTCACCGCGCTGGCTCAGAAACTCGCGGAAGGCACCAACTCCGTTCAGGAAAAGATCTATCGCATTCAGGATTACCTGATCTCGCATATCCGCTATCAGCAGGATTACGAGCATGTCATCGCAGGCGTAAAGCCCCATGCGGCTTCGGTGGTGCTGGCGCGGCAATACGGCGATTGCAAAGACAAAGCGGTGCTGTTCATCGCGCTCGCTAAAGAGCTCGGCATCGAAGCGCATTTTGCGCTGGTGCGCACGCGCGACGAGGGGCCCCTCGCTCAAAAACTGCCGATGCAGCAGTTCAACCACGCGATCGTCTACATTCCCAAACAGGAAGGCGTAAGCGAAGGGCGTTTCTACGATCCCACGGTGGAGGCGCTCGATTTGCGGTTGCTGCGCGGTGACGATCAGGGCACGCGCTCCCTGGTGCTCAATCCCGAGACGCGCGAATGGCGCTTCATCGACATCCCCTTCGATTCGCTGCTCACCGAATATTGCCAGATCGATCACCAATACAGCCTCGACTGGGAGGGCGAAGCCGAGGGGCAAATGAAATGGCGCTGCGAGAGTCAGAACGCAGAAGCGATGCGCATTTTGACGAGGAACCCCAACAAGCTGAATCGCTCGATGGATCAGGTGGTTCACAACTTCTTCCCGGGCGGATCCTCCAAACAGGACGCGCGCTTTAAAGCCGACGATCTGACGAAGCCCGTCGAAATCGAGATCGGATTCAAAGCGCCCAATGTGGCCCGCAAGGAGGGCAAAGAATTCCGCATCCCCGTGATTCAGTCCGCATCGCCGCATCAGCTGTTTTCGGAGCCCAAGCGCGTATTCCCCATGGATCTGTCGCACCGCCTGGGCCGTCAGCAGTGGCACGCCGAGATCACACTGCCCCAGGGCGCAAAAATCGCGCGGCTGCCCAAATCCCAAAATGTAGAAACGCCCTGCATCACCCAGACGCTTTCGGTCAAAGCCGAGGGACAGCGCGTGATCCTCGACGAATCCCTCGCCTACCGCTGCCCGCGCATCGATCCCAAAGACTGGGCGCAATACCGCAAGGCCGCAGAGCAGATGAAGCAGAACATCGATCAGGAGATCGTCTTTAAACGCCCCTGATTGTTTTTTTGCACACCCGCCTTTGCATTTCAGGATGCCCTCTTCGCCGCAAAGTGATACATCACTTGCATGAGCACAGATAAACCTCAGTCCATCCTCATCAGCGGCTGCAGCGGAGACTTCGGATTCCTTGCAGCCCGCGCGCTCGCAAAACGCGGACATCTCGTCATCGCGGGCATTCGTGAACCCGACGATCGCGGAGCGCCCAATGCGGCAATCCTTCGCGCTCTCAAATCCCAGGGACAAGCCGTCTACCCCATCGAGCTCGACGTCGATCACTCCGAAAGCATCGAAGGCGCCCTCAAGTACGCCTTAAAGCTTGCCAACGGTCGCATCGATTGCGTGATCTCTGCGGCAGCCTACTGCGTATTCGGCCCTATAGAAGCCTGCCCTCCGGAGCAGTTTCTGCAAATGCTCAATACGAATGTGGTGGGCGCGCTGCGATTATTCAGAGCGGTGCTTCCGCAAATGCGCGCGCAGGGCTTCGGTCGCTTGATTCAGTTGAATTCGGGACTCGGTCGGGCGGTGTTGCCGTTTACGGGCATTTACGGAGCGAGCGCGTGGGCGCTTGAAAGCATGGCGGAGTCTTTGGCACTCGAGGTGGCCCCCTTCAATATCGAGATGGCCATTTTGGAACCGGCCGGTTATCGCGCCGGCGGATTCCCGAGGAAAGCGGTGATCGATGAAGATCGCCTCCAGCCATATGAATCACAACTGGTGGCGCTTTCGGAGCAAATGCGCGCATCCGACGACGATCCCTACGCGAGTCAGGAGCGCGCTCCGCTAGAGGAAGTAGCCGATGCAGTCCTTCAGGCGGTGGAAGCGGAACATGTGTCTTTGAGAACGCTCATCGGTGAGGATGCAGAGACACTGGTGGCTTTGCGACAACAGCTTTCAGCGGATCAATATGACCTCGAGATTCGAAAACGCGCGGGTCTGACCGATTCGTGAATCCGCCGAATCGAAAAAACAGTCCCCTGCCCCTTCTTTTCAATCCAGTCACTTCACAAAAACAGACCATGCCCATTCTCATCGAAACTTTTGAAAGCCAGATTTTAAAGGACAACCCGCTTCTCGATTCGCCGGTTCGGACAATCCCAGTTTACCTGCCTGAAGAAGCAGCGGCGAATCCGCAGAAGCGGTATCCCCTGTTGTTTGCATTCCCGTCGTTTACGGGGACGGGGCTTTCGTTCCTCAACTATGACTTTTATCGTCCAAATTTGCCTCAGATGCTCGATCAGTTAATCGCTTCACATAAGATGATGCCCTGCGTCTGCGTGATGATCGATTCGATGACTTCGCTGGGAGGCAATCAATACGTCGATTCCAAGGCGGTGGGTTCGTGGGCATCTCACATCGTGCGCGAGCTGATTCCCTGGGCTGAGGAACGGCTTCCGGTGCTTCGCGGCCGAGAACATCGTGGTGCATTTGGAACGAGTTCGGGCGGTTACGGATCCATGCAAATGGGAATGAACCACGCGGAGCATTTTGCGGCATTCGCCAGTCACGCGGGAGACTGCGCGTTCGAATATTGCTATCTGCCCGATATACCACAAGCCGTGGGCGCGTTTCGCTCAATCGGGAGCTTAAAAAACTGGTTCGATACCTGGCGCCACCATAACCAGCTTCCTGGATATTTGTTTCCGCTCCTCAATGTTGTAGCGCTCAGTGCGTTTTACAGCCCCAATCCGGCTTCTGAATATGGCTTCGACTTGCCGTTTGACCAGCGTACAGGTGCTTTTTTAAAGCCCGTCTTCGAGAGATGGCTGGAGCACGATCCCGTCCGAATGGTGGAATCGAGGAGCGAGGCCTTAAAGCGCATGCGCTTAATCTACATCGATGCGGGCGAGCACGACGAATATAATCTGCAACAGGGCGCTTACCTGCTGCATTGCAAGCTCGAAGATCTGCATCTCGAGCATCGGTTTGAACTCTGCCCCGGCGGTCATCGCGGTATCGGGTATCGGTTTGCGGAGTCCCTGCCCCTGTTATCCAAAGCGCTGCAATAAAAAAATTTCTTACCCGCAGCTGTTCGGCAATCCTTTGGATTGATCAATTTCTACCAGCCAGTCATTTTTCATAACGCGCTTCTGAGCAAAATCTATACACCGCCCATTTACCAATCCATTCGATACAGCAACCATCCACAAACGGCCTTTCACTCAATCCGCCGGATTGAATGAAAGCTTATCAGTAGACAATTTTCGATTGGTACAAATCACCAAGCTTCCTTGTACGGGGATAAATCAAGTCGCCGGATTCGGGAGATCGGTCCCAGTCGTAAATTTGCGGAAGATGCTCTAGGCGTTCAAGCTTGGCACCCTCTCTGAGCGGAAATCGCCATAGAATGGACTGCGGGTTGCCGGGTTCAAGCAAGTCGACGGATTGGTTGTCGGGCGAAAACAGCATCCTTCCAAAGAACCGCTTTGCAGATTGCGGCAACGGAAAAGTTTTCAATACGCGCGAATTCAGATCGAGCAGATAGATCGATTCTTCCGGATACTCTCCTATGGATTCCGCGCGCCACGCGAGCTTTTTTCCATCGTTCGAAATGCAGGCTGAGAGCACGCGCTCTTTTACGGAAGAAATCGCTTCAAAATTCCGGTCTTTGTACATCCATAATCTTGGCGGTTCATCGCCCTGAAGGGCGATAAAGGCGATCAGCGAATCGCCGTCTTTGGCGCAAATGGGAGATGAAAGGCGTTTTGAAGTGAACAGATCGGTCACAGCGCCGGCGGTCAGCTTTTCGGAATCCGCCCAGTCGATCACCTCCTGATGCCTGAGGGCCTGCTCAAGATCGAAGAATCCAAGGACCATATTCTCGCCCTTCTGACGAATCAGAAGGATTCGGTTTTGGCCACAGGGTACGAATTGCCGCATGTGAGCGGGTGCCTGCAAATAGCGCTTGAAGCTGGAATCCAACTGAAGCAGTTCCAGCTGAGGCCGCTCGGCCTTGCCCTTCAAATAAAAGACTTGATTACCATCGCTGCCAAAGCGCGGCACACGTACGTCGTTATCGGTGGAGGCGCTCAGCGTCAATTCCCGATCACTCTGGTGTTTTAAAAGGGCCACATGGGTGATCGTTTCTTCTAAACCGATTACCAAACGCCCGGATCCAAGGCTTGGATGAGCCAGCGACATCTGCGGATGCTGGTAGAGCAGCTGTTTCTGACCGAGCGGATTGAGCAGAAAGAGCGCGCGGGGTCCTTCCGATTCGCTCACATAAAAAATGGACTCCCCATCGGGTGCAAACAATGGATCGAGATAGCCGGCGGCGTCCCTGGTGAGCATCTGGAATGCGCCCGATTGCAAATCGAGCAACCCCAGGTCACTTTTCTGAAGCACCCTGTCCCAGATGCGCGCACGGCTCTGAACATCGTAGTTGTAGACTACAGAAATCAGCAGGCGACGCCCATCCGCAGAAAAACGGGGTGAAAAATAGGCGCGATCAGCCGTTGCCTGAAGCAAAGTTTTGATGTGACGCCCGGGATCCTGCAGATCCACCATCATCACACTTGGGCGATCGAGCTCATCGGGTCTCAAAAACACCAGCGAATGGCCATCAGGCGACAACGCAGGCGCTCCCGCTTGCTGAATTCTGGCTAACCGCTCTCCGCCGCGACTTGACAAGAGCTCGATTGCACCATCGGCCGTCGCTACGAATAAACGCTCTCCCGTGGAATCCCAGGCGACCCCAGCCAGAGGTCCATCTTCACGGACCACTAGATTTTGAACCGGAAACTCGCCCAACTCAGGATTCGAGATTACGAGGGAGCGATCGCGCAGAAATGCCAGATACTTTTGATTGGGCGCATCCACCCCGTAACGTTCAAACGCATCCGTTCGAACGAGCGCCTCGATGGGACCGAGCTCCAGCGAATGCTGCTTCTTCAGAAACAGGTAGGCACCCACCGCCAAACAAACCGACAACAACGCCAAAGCCACGAGCAGACGCGTTGATTTCACCGGCGGTTTCTCGATCGCCTCGATGGCCCGCCTCACGGTTTCCGCGTCTTTAAAGCGCTTCTCGGGATCCTTCTGCAGGCAGCGATCGACGATCAATCCGAGCTTGCGGCTCACGTCGGGGCGCTGGGAACAGAGCGGCTGAGCGCGGGTGGTGACCTGTGCGGCTGCAGTTTCGATGGGATCCCCCCGCACGATGGGCGGCCTGCCCGTCAGCATCTCGTACATGACGGCGCCCAATGCGTAAATGTCGGTCCGCTGGGTCTGCGGTTTGCCCAAAGCCTGCTCGGGCGCCATATATTCGGGCGTGCCCTGAACGACGTTGCCGGTTTCGGTCTGAACGAGCATCGCGATGCCGAAATCCATGACCACCACGCGGTTGGTCTGCTCTTCGATCATCACGTTGCCGGGCTTTAAATCGCGGTGAACGATGCCGCAGCGGTGGGCGGCCTGAAGTCCCCTGCAGATGCCTTTGCAGATCTCGCAGGCGCGGGCGGGCGGCATGGGCGCTTCCTTCGCGATCACCTCCGCCAACGTCTTTCCGCGAACGAGCTCCATCGAAAGGAACACGCGCCCTTCCATCTCCAAAAATTCGTAAATGCGGCAAACGTTGCGATGGGTGAGCGATCGCGAAAGGCGGACTTCGGCCTTAAACTGCTCGAGGGCGTCTTTGGAACTCGCCAAATCGGCGCGCACGAATTTTAAGGCGACCTCTTCATTTAAGGCGCGATCCAAAGCGCGGTAGACCTGACCCATGCCGCCTTCGCCCAAAAGGCCGCAGAGTTCGAAGCGCCCGCCGATGGCAGCGCGGTTGACGTCGCGACGCGAAGCCTGGCCGTCCCAGCAAATCTCGAAGATGTCGATGGATTGCACGTGGCCGCGCACGGGAACGGCGTCGAAGAGCCGCACGGGGCAGTCGAGACGATAGTCGAGCGCTTCGTAAGCGGCCGCAGAACAAAGGATTTGGCCGCCTTCACCCATGTTTTCGATGCGCGCGGCGGTGTTGACCACGTCGCCGAATAAATCGCCGTCCTGCTCGAAGACCGAGCCGTAACCGATGCCGATGCGCTCCAGGCAAGGCTCGCCGGTCCTCAAATCCTTGAGATTCGCCAGGATGCGCTGGGTTTCGATGGCCGCCTGTATCGCCTGATCGGGCGTTTCAAAAGCGACCATCAGCGCATCGCCGATCTTTTTAACCAGCCGGCCGCCGTGTTTTTGCATCACCGGCAGCGCGGCATCGTGGTGTAAAGCGAGCATCGCGACGCCCGCTTCATCGCCAAAGCGTTCAAAGTAAGAAGTGGAGCCGATGATGTCGGAGAAGAGGACCGCACGCTGAACGCGCAGGCCACCCGTAGGCTCAGGCGCCAAAAACTGCGAAACGCCGCGAGTCGGCTCAAACGTACGCCCGCATAAAGTGAGCGCTTCGGTGTTCACGCTCAAAAGAAAACTCCCCCATGCCCATTCGAGGGCGAGTCAGAAAACCAGGCGCGCAACTGGCGCAAAAAACCGCTCATTTTGCAAAAAGACGCGAAGCGGATCGAGTGATTTGAGCGCATTTTGCACAAAAATGAAGCCATTCTTCAGAAAACCGCGCGATCTCTCGTTTATGAAGCGCATTTGTTATAAAACGGCCGCTTTGAAAGCCGGATGCCCGCTCGCAGCCTCAGGACGCAATTGCTTTGAATTTCTTCAAACCAAGAAAAATGTTTTTCACGCCTCCTCACGCTTTTTTTGCGTTCGCATGCAGCCTTTTGATCGCCGCAAACGCAGGCGCGCAGGGTGAAGATCCCGCAGCCGAAGTTCGCGAGCCCTCCTTCAGGCGCGCAGCATCGTCAGAAGAGCAGGCAGTGATCGACCCGAACGGTCAAACCCTCGAAACCCGCATTTTACCGCCGCCCGGCTTCGTTCGAGTCCCCGTTTCAAAGGGATCCTTTGGGGAGTTTTTACGCCAGCTGCCCATGAAGCCTCAGGGAAGTCCGGTGCTTTATCACAACGGTCAGCCGAAACCTTATCAGCAGGGGGCGGTAGCGGTGATCGATTACGACGTGGGCAAGCGGGATTTGCAGCAATGCGCGGACGCCGTGATCCGTTTATACGCCGAATGGCAATGGGCGAGCGGTCAAAAGAACGCGATCTCGTTTCAAATCGGCAACCGCAAGGATGTCCCCTGGCGCAGGTGGGCTCAGGGCGAGCGCTTAAGCGTACAAGACTGGAGCTGGAGCCGCAGGGCAAAGGCGAATCACAGTTACAGCGCGTTTCGGAAATATCTCGACTTTATTTATACTTACGCATATACGCGGACCCTTGCGCTGGAGTTAAAACCGGTGCCGTTCGAGCAGATGGAGCCAGGCGATGTGTTCATCGTAGGGGGGAGTCCGGGGCATGCGGTGACGGTGCTCGACGTGGTTCAAAACCCGGAGACGGGCGAACGGCGGTTTATTGCGGCGCAAAGTTACATGCCGGCGCAGTCGATTCACGTGATTTCCAACTTATATCATCTGAACGATCCCTGGTATCGTCTGGACGCTGCGGCATCGCAGGTGAAGTTTCCGGAATGGACGTTTCAGACTTCGCAGCTGAAGCGGTTTAAAAAGACGCGGTGATCCCAAAAGAGAACGCAAACCTTAAAGCAGATTTTTGCCATCGAACAACAGGAGAAACCCAGATTCATGACGCTTTTTTTGGCATTTGATGTGCAGACACCGAACGGGGCAAACGATCGCATTTGCGCCATGGGGCTCAGTTGGATTCAGGATAAGGTGATTCAAAAATCGGAGCGCATTCTGGTGAACCCGCAATGCAGCTTTGATGAGAAGAACATCGCGATGCATCACATCAGGCCGGAGGATGCAGAGCGGGAGCCGGCTTTTGAAGCCTTCTGGAAGCGGTATCGGACGGAGTTTTTGAGCGCTAACCTCATTTTAGCCCATCACGCTGAGCGTGCAGTGAGCGTGCTCTCGAAGACGCTGCTCGCCTACAACCTCCATGAAGATCCCTTAACGGTTGTAGATACGCAGGATTTGGCCAAAGTCTGTTTTCCGGGGCTTCCCAGTTACAAGTTGAACATCGTGCGCGATGTTTTGAAGCTCGAAGATCGGCCCGATGCGCTTCAGAACGGGAGCCTGGTTTCTGCTGAAATCTTTTGCGAGGCCTTAAGGCAGGGGATCAACGTTTTGGAATACGTGAAATCCTACGCTTTGGATCGCATCAGGGATCCCAAATCGAAGGCGGAAGCGCATTCAAAGACCGTCTCCCCCGCTCCGGCCCCCGTGTTTCAAAAAGTCGATGCGACCAAGGCTCAAAGCGAGATTTCGGCCTATTTAACCCGGAACGGCACGCCCGTTGAGGCCGTCTACCAAAAGAAAATCGACGATACGGCCGCCCATTTAAAGGCCAAAAACGTTTGTCTCGCGGGCAACTTTGTCACCTGCCAAAAATCGGAGCTCTCCACGCTCATCGCGAAGCTCGGAGGCCTGGTCAAGAGCGGATTAAACAAGAAGACCCATCTCTTAATCCTCGGTCAAAAGGATGCAGACGCTGGCATCCACCCCCTTTACAACCAAAAGACCCAGGATGCGCTGCTTTTAAACCGCGAAGGCGCCCAAATCCTCGTCGTACTCGAATCCGACTTTCTTTCAGCCCTCCAACGGACGGGCGCCATCGGTTAAAGCGACATTCGTTTTCCCGCCTTCATTTTTCGTCACGACTTCTTTAAAAAAGCTTGATCCCGTTTCGCGGCTGAATTAGAGTTGGCTTACCTGCCTTTAATTTTGATTTCCAGTGAAGAAGATGGTTTCAAGTTTGGTCTCTGCGACTGAATGGGGTAGTGTCGCTGAGTTGAAGGTTGGTTTGCGGTTCTTCAAAATTGAAGACGTTTTCTTCAACCTTAGTTTCATCTTATGAATCAACTTTGAGTAATCACTCCCCTTTCGTCACTGTTTCACAGTGATTTCTTCTATGGTTTTGACGGCTTGATTTCTTTTTGATTGGGAGGCTGCTTGGAGCTCCAATGCTGGAGCCCCTGAAAGGAAGGCTTTATTTCCTGAAGGCCTCGGAGACGATCTCCTGGGCTTCGGTTTGGATCTTTTCAAGATGCTCTCTGCCGAGGAAGCTTTCGGCGTAGATCTTGTAAATGGCTTCGGTGCCGGAGGGGCGGGCGGCGACCCAGCCGTTCTTTGTGCAGATTTTGAGGCCACCGATGGAGGCGTGGTTGCCGGGAGCTTCGGTGAGGCAGGCTTCGATCTTTTCGCCGGCGAGTTCTTTGCTCGAGATCGCGTCTGCGGAGAGCTTCTTTAAGATTTGGCGCTCCCTGTCGTTTGCAGGCGCATCGATTCTCGCGTAGACAGAGCGGCCAAGATCGTTTGCAAGCCTGGTGTAGAGTTCGCCGGGATCCTTGCCGGTCCTTGCGGTCATCTCGGCGGCCAGAAGATCGGCGATGAGGCCGTCTTTGTCTGTGCTCCAGACGCTGCCGTCTTTGCAGAGGAAGCTTGCGCCCGCAGATTCTTCGCCGGCAAAGCCGAGCTCGCCCTTTAAGAGTCCTTCGGAGAACCATTTGAAGCCAACGGGGGTTTCTACAACCTTTCGGCTGATCTTTGCGCAGACTCTGTCGATTAAGCTCGAAGAGACCAGGGTCTTGCCTACGGCGACGTCGCTCTTAAAGTTGCGGGTGCCGAACAGATATTCGATGCAGACGGCGAGATAATGGTTGGGGTTCATCAGTCCGAGGCTCGGAGCGATGATGCCGTGGCGGTCGCTGTCGGTATCGTTGCCGAAGGCGATGTCGTATTTGTTCTTGAGGGCGATTAAGCTCTTCATCGCGTAGGGTGAAGAGCAGTCCATGCGGATTTGGCCGTCGTGATCGACGGTCATGAAGCTGAAGCTGTAGTCGATGAAGTTATGGACGAGCTCAAGGTTAATCTTATAGCGCTCTGCAATGGGCATCCAGTAGTCTAAAGAAGCGCCGCCCAGGGGATCGACGCCGATTTTGAGGCCGGAATGCGCGATGACATCGAAATCGATGATCGAGGCGAGCTCTTCCACGTAGGGGGTGATGTAATCGTAGCGCATCGCATCCGTTACTTTGCCGGAGGAGCGCTTGACGGCCTTGTTGCCCTCTTTGCAAATCGCGTTTGCGCGATCTTCGATCCATTTGGTGACCGAAGTGTCGGCGGGTCCGCCGTTTGGGGGGTTGTATTTGAAGCCGCCGTCTTTCGGGGGATTATGTGAAGGGGTGATCACGACGCCGTCGGCGCATCTGGGATCGGTGAGATCGTTTAAGAAAGGCTTGTTGTAGCGCAAAATTGCGCGGCTGATCGAAGGTGTGGGCACATAACGGTCGTTCTGCTCGACCTTAAGCTCTACGCCGTTGGCTAAAAAGACTTCGACCGCCGTTTGATGGGCTGGAGTTGAGAGCGCGTGGCTGTCTTTGCCCAAAAACAGGGGGCCTTTAATGTTTTTAAAGGCTCTGTAATCGCAGATGGCCTGAGAGATGGCGAGGATGTGATCCTCGTTGAAGCTGCCATTGAGCGAGCTTCCACGATGTCCGGATGTGCCGAAACTGATTCTCTGGCCCGCATTTTCCATATCGGGGTGGATGCTGTAGTAAGCGGTGATCAGTTGGGGCAGATCAACCCAGATCTCGCGGGGAGCAACTTCTCCTGCAAGGGGATGTGTCATGGTGTGATGCTTTCTTAAAGAGGTAAAAGTGAGAATGCCGGGGCTGAAGGTTTAAGCGTTCTTTTTGCTGTCGAGAAAGCGCTTGACCGCTTCGGCGTTCTTCTGGAAGTTCGGCTCAAGGGTCTTCAACACGAAGCTTTCAACGGCCGAAGTGACCTTCTTTAACATCAATCCGGGGCAGAGACCCTTTAAGTTGATGTCGAGATCGCCGTCGATATGGACTTCGGTGACGCCGTCTTTTTCAGTAAAGGTGGTCTTGCCCACGCAGCTGATGCGGTCGGTCATAAAGTTCATCTTGAGCGACCATTCAACGCGGTCGTCGAACCAGTGAGCGTCGTCGAGCCAGCTCATCTTGTCGGCCGAAATGAATGCGCGGGCGACCAGCGGGACTTCGGTCTTGGCCGCCTTCCAGCGGTTCAGCAACTTGACTTCACCGTTTTCGAGCTCCTCGCGGTTCTCGACCACAATCGAGTCGACGTTCGGCAGATATTGAACCAGGTTCGGCATTTCATCGCGCATGGTCGTTAAAACGTCGGACTTGGAGTAAGGCACCTTGGAAATCACCGAAAGCTTCATTTGCTTTTTCCTTTCAGAATGCGCGCCCAAAGTTGATGAAGCTGGCGCGCAAGATTTTGTTTTAAAATCGTTCCCTGTAAAAATATACAAAAAACGATCTCACTCTGTCACCAACAATTTTGCAATCCAGGTCGCCCCTACCCAGAGCCCGATAGAAGCTCCGACGGACGACAAAAAGAACACCAGAAGGACGTGCAAAAACCGATTCTTATAGTAACCCTTTAAATGGGTCGCCTCGTCGGCAATCTTTTCGGCATCCTCCACCGTAGGCTTGTGCATCCAGGCTTCAACCACGCCCGTAAACATCCCTACGCCCAAAATGGGGTGAAGCGTGGTGATCGGCGCCGCAAGCAAGGCCGAAAGCACCGTCAATGGATGCGCGAGCGCCACAATACTGAACAGCGCCGCGAGTCCTCCCGTGGGGATCACCCAGGCTAAGATCAGCTTCAAAAGACCTGTGCCCTGATGTTCGCGCCATCCAAAGTAAAACGCCGCCAGAATGAGCACCGGGATCGACCATCCCACGATCTTGGTCCATAAACGCGCCGGCGGAATCTTTTCAAGCTCGGCTTTATCGACGGGCTGCCCAAAATAACGCTTGATGCCCTCCACATGGCCGGCGCCCACCACCGCTACAATCTTTTTGCCCGGCGCATTTTCGATGGAAGACATCAGATAATGGTCGCGTTCGTCGATGAGCGGCACCTGAACCTCGGGCAGCTCCTTCGCAAAGGCCGCCATCATCTCCGAAATCTGATCCTTATCCTTTAATTTCTCGAGATCTTCCTCTGTAACCTCTTCGCCCTTGGTTAAGAATCCCTCCAACAAAGCGCCGAGCACCGAAAACTTCTTAAAGAATCCGATGTTATGCCAGGTTCTTTTTAAGGTCGCCTGAATATCGCGGTCGGCCAGCACCAGTTGTGCGCCCGTATCCTCGGCCGCTTTCATCGCCTCGATCTGCTCTGCCCCCGGCCTCACGCCCAGTTTGTCGCCCATCTTCTTCTGATAAGAAGAAAGCGCGAGCTGTGCGAGCACAAACAAGACTTTTTTCTCTTTGATGACCTTAAAAATATCGAGCTGCTTAAACCGATCGGCGTTCACCAGGCTCTCGTAACGGTTTTTGCAAAGCTCGACGCAAACGGTGTCGGGTTGAACTTCTTCAATGGTTTCGCGCACTTCTTTTACACTCGCTTCGGAGATATGCGCGGTGCCCACCAAATAGATCTTTCGATCCCCCTGTTCCAGGACGGTAACGTGCGGTCCCAATGCCATGACGGCTCCTTCTTAAAAAACCAAACGCGGTCATTTACCCTTACAGCTTAAAAACAGCAAGTGAACGCCTTGACGCACCCATTTTTGTACTGTAATTTTCTGTGAAATCCTTGGAGGCTTGTTTTACAAAGATGCCCAGTTACGTCTCTCCCCGCGATTACATTCGGCAGATGGAAGAAAAATGCCGAGAGATTGAAAAAGAAAAAGAAAGGCTGAAGGCGGAGCATCAGTCTTACCTCGATGACGCTCAGGCGATCGATCAAAAATACGAGCAGACCCTTCAGGAAATGGGCGCCTACCTTCTTCCCGAAGTCACCGAAGAAGCGCTCCAAAAATTGAGCCAGCAACTGGGCGATCCGCAGATTGCTCTGCTCAAGGCCAAGATGGACAAAGCGATCGCCAACTCTGCCAAACAGGCCGAAGAGCTTGAACAGCATCCCGAAATCCGCCGTTACAACCTCGTGCATTCCGAACTGCAGAGCGAGATCGATCTTCTCGAGCCCTCGACCCAGAGAGAATTTGAAAAGATCAAGTTTTGGCAACAATCCGAGCATTATCAATATCTGGCCGACGCCGGTTACTTTAAGCCGAACTACAGGCCTTCGCTCTGGCAACGGTTCAAAAACTGGAAGCACGCCTCTTACCTGATGGAAGAGCTCGAGCGTTCCGTCGTCTCCTGCGATCAAGACGGCCATTTCCAGCTCAAAAACGTCTACGACGTAGACGGAGAAATGCTTTACCCCCGCGATGGCTCGCCTTCCAGATGGAAACTGGTGCAACTGTACCATTTTAAAGATGCCAAAGAACTTAAGGCCGAGCATCAGCGCACCTGCATTGACGGTATGGAAGCCTGGGAAACCCTTCACGAAATGAAGAACCATCTTCAGCAGATGGAGCAGCGCAAAAAGAAGCTTGAAGCGCTCAGAAACGCGCCTGAAACCGAGCTTTCCAATCTTTACGTTGAACTTCATGAACGGATTGCTGCACAGGTTGAACATAACGGAGAAATGCTCTTACAGGGGACTCTCGGCCGCGATAAATTCTTTGTCGCTTACTTAAAGAAATTGTCGGCCCTTCCCAAACAAAGCAGCTATCTTCGCGAACTGGCCGCGCGTCGCATCGCTCCGGCCATCAGCGATCTCTCTGAGATTCAGGAAAAGACCCGCGAGAAAATCGTTCGCACCGAATCGAAAGTCGCCCGCGGAAAGATCTCCCGCCTTGAACCCCATAAGATTCAGAAAGACGTCACTTTCGACCAGGCCAAATGGTCCAAAAAACGCGGCAGCATCACTCATTTGCGCCAAACCATCGTCACTTTCGAGCATTACGACCGCGGCAGCCTGGTCGGCGACTTCTTATGGTGGGACCTGATGACCCGCGCCGCCCGAGGCGACGACTTAATGGAAGTCCGCGATTTTCATAAGAACCACCCCGGCTGGGATTACCGCAACCACAGCAGCCATCACGACGCCATCGATATGGCTGCCAGCGATCTCGCCTACCGCGATCGCGATTCCGACGCTGATTTCTCTTAAATTCCCTCCGCTTGCCTAAAAAGGAGCCACCTTGGCCCGCTCTCGCCGCATCGTATGCTACGCCGTCAACGGTTCCGGTCTCGGACATGCCACAAGACTCTGCGCCATCGCCCGCTGGATGCGCCGCCTGCTCCTTCTCATCGACCGCCGCATCCCCGAAATCGATTTTTTGACCTCTACAGAAGCGCCCTCGCTCCTCAGCGCCGCAGGCTTCCCCGTCTTTAAACTCCCGAGCAAGACCCAAATCCGCGCCTCGGGCCTCGATGTGACCGAATTCAAGCGCCTCGCCAAGCATTTCATCTGGAATACCCTCGGCTGCTTCGATTGCGACCTGCTCGTGGTCGACACCTTCCCCCAAGGATCCTTTGACGAGCTGCTGCAACTCCTGGATGGCCCCTTTAAAAAATCGCTGATCCTGCGACAGGTGAAGGATGAATTCGCAGCAAGGCCCGTCTTCCGCGCAGCGATCTCGCTTTACGATCAGCTGGTGGTGCCGCACGATCCTGCAACCTGGACGCCCCAGAATGGACTGCGCGCAAGCTTCGGTGGAGAGGTGATGGGCGTGGAGCGCAGCGAAGCTTTCGACCACAAGGGCCTCTGCAAACGCTTCGGCTTCGATGAAAACCGCCCCGTCGTCTACGTCAGCGCCGGCGGCGGCGGCGATGAAAAGGCCGAAGAGCTCCTCGACAGCATCCTGAACGTCGTTCTGGCCCAAAGCGACTGGCAAGTCCTCGTGGGCGCCGGTCCTCTCTACCGGGGCAGGCGTCGTTTCGGCAAAAACCTCTGCTGGTATACCGAAACCGGCCTTTCTCCCTACCTCATGGGCTGCAATTTCGCCATCAGCGCCGCAGGCTACAACAGCTTCAACGAACTCCTCCATCTGGGCGTCCCTTCTATCTTCTACGCCCAGCCCAAAATCGCCGACGATCAGGCCGAACGCATCGAAAACGCCGCCAAAGCCGGCGCCTGCCTCGTCTGGGATCCCCATTTTCAGGATCAACTCCCCGCCCTCTGCGAAGAAGCGCTCAAAAACGCCGACGCCCTCTCGGCCGCCGCCCGCGCATACCGCCCCACCAACGGCGCCAAACGCTGCGCCGAGCTCGCACTCGCCCCCATCGAAGCGCCCGAACGCCTCGCCTGGGCTTCAAACCTCTGCACCGGGCGCCTTGCCCGCCTTTTGGATCGCTCTTCGCCCGAAACCGCCGCCGCCATCGCGCGCACCCTCTTCCAAATCGCTCCGCCTTCGCAAAACGATCTCGAAAGAAGCATCGCTGAACAACTCTGCAACCGCTTACGCCAGCGCTGCCCCAGCATTGCGCCCGAAATCCTCGCAGAAGCCCTCAGCTCCGCGCCCCAAATGTCGCAGGCCAGCCTTGCAGACGCCTTCTGCACCCTCTGTGAAACCTGCGAGCAGCGCCTCGATCTCGAATCCCTGTGCGAATGCCTGCTCATGATCCTGCGCAAACAGCCTCCCCTCGCCTCAGAATCCCCAAATGAATGGATCTCTTCGATCCTTCAAGCGATCACCCATTTACTCGATCACCCCGATTTTTCGACTTCACAACTGCAGGATCGCCTTCAGCTCTTGCGCGTGTTTCCAAAACTGCCGGAACTCGATGCAAAAAGCGCCTTAAACCTGGCAGAACGCTACCTGACGGCCCATCAAAGCGAGCCCGCTCACGTTCAGTTAAAGGCGCTCCAGGTTTTAAAGATTACGCACCGCCATCTTGACGCCGAACTCATCGAATCGCTCTGCGAGACACCCCAATGATCCCTCAAAAAGGCCCCAGCACCGTTCATTTCGATCTCTGCAACGCCTGCAACACGCGCTGCTGCACCTGCTGGCATCACAGCCCCCTTCGTCCCGCCCTAAGCCCCGAATGGAAGCGCCAATGCCTGCCGGCCGAGCGGTTTTTCAAGCTTCTGGACGAACTCAACCATCTAGGAGGCCTGCAACAGATCATCCTTTCGGGCATGGGCGAGCCTACTTTGCACAAAGACCTGCCTCAAATGCTCGAACGCGCCCTTCAGCTGGCCCGCGTCACCGTCATCACCAACGGCATCGCCGATCCCCCCTGGGCAAACATCGCTCAAAACTGCGACCTCTCGCGACTCGAACTGCTCCTCTCGGTTTGCGGCTACGACAACGACTCCTGGGTGCAATTCCACAACGCAACACCCCCTGACGGCTTCGAACGCGCCCTTCATACCGCGCGCACTGCGCGAGCATGCGGCATTCGCGTCAAGATGGTTCAGGTCATCACGAAGCATAACTTCGCCGGCCTGCCCAAAATGATCCAGCTCGCAGCCGACCTGAACCTCAATGCCGTCAGCTTCAAACTCGCTTCCCTCGACGCCTGCACCGCTGAGCTCGCCCTGAGCGAAGAAGACCGCAAACGCTGCCTTCAAATCCTGGTCCCGAGAGCCAAAGGCCTCGCCAACGCCAAAGGACTCGAAACCGACCTCGATGGATTCGCCGAACAGCTCGAAAGCGCCGCCGACTCCGGACGCACTGCCCCCATCGAGAAAGTAGGCTGCCATCTGGGCCTCCGTTATGCCCGCATCGACGTCGAAGGCGCCGTGTATTTCTGCTGCAATACCGCGCTGAAGATGGGTCATCTGGCAGAATCGCCCTTTAGTGAAATCTGGATGGGACCAACCTGGTCGCAAACGCGCGATCAACTCGCCGCCGGCCATTTTTTTGAAGGCTGCAAATGCTGCGGAAAGATCAAGCAAAACCTTAAGCTTGCGCAAAAGCTCGCCCAGACAAAGGCGCATGTATGAAGCTCTGGGATTTTTTAAAGCATCCATTCGCGCAAACCCCGCCCGAAGGCGTCTCCCCCACCGTTGAATGGCAGGTGGCCGGGGCGNNGTGCAACTACGACTGCAGCTACTGCATCCAATCGCGCGCCCACCGTAAAGGCGCCCCCAACCGCGAAACCCTCTCCGCCATCATCGACGGCTTCAAAAGCCTCCCCGGAGAATGGGAAATCAAAATTTCCGGCGGCGAACCCTTCGTTTTTAAAGATTTTTTAAACTTTGCAATCCCCGAATTGATGGCGCGCACCCGCTGCACGATCTCTGTGCTCACCAACTTTTCGGCTTCAATCGAAGACCTGGAACGCTTTTGCCAGATCACCGGCCCCAGACTGCGGATCACCTCGGCCAGCTTTCACTCCGAAAGCGTCACACTCGATGCGTTCCTGGAGAAAGCCTTAAAATACAAAGCGTTGCGGCAAAAATACTGTCCGAACTCCAGCTTTGTCATCAACAGCGTTCTCACAGTTCAAAGTTTAAAACACCAGCGCCAATGGCAAAGCGACGTTGAAGCCCTGGGATTCCGCTATTACCCCCAATGGCTCAAAATCGGCGCCGAACCCTACGTTTACAGCGAGCGCGAGCGCCGGCTCATCGAAGAGTTGCATTGCGACATTGAGGATCCGGCCGAAATGAACGCCGTTCCCTGCTACAAAGGCCGCATCTGCCAGGCAGGACAATGGTATTTTGTGGTCGATCAGCGAGGGGATGCATTCCGTTGCCGACCCGCAAGGCGCGTCGCTTTACACAGCGAAAACGCTCCCTCAAACTACCGACTGGGCCAGATGACCCAGAAAACCTTTCGCCTCGGGCGCGCCTGGCGCTGCCCCTTCGAACATTGCCCCTGCTCCGTACCCGCAAACCGCGGGATGATCGCAGACGTGGCGCCCAAAGACGAACGCCCCCACTCTCGCACCGACGCGCCCATTTTTCAACTGACCGCAATGGGTCTCCCCATCGAAGGCGTTTTAAACTGGAACCTGGGCGACCGCTGTAACCTGCGCTGCAGCTATTGCACCCAAAGCGCCAAAACCGACCGCACCGGAACCCTCACCGATCCCGAATCCGCCTTAAAAAGCCTCGATGTCCTCAAAGGGCGATGGTCCGTTAAACTGAGCGGCGGCGAGCCATTTTGCCAGCCGGCGATCTTCGATGTCGCCAAAGGCCTCGTTCAGCGCGGCCATCTCGTAGGCGTGCAGACCAACTTCACGCTGCCCCTCGAAGACTACAAACGCTTCATTCAAATCTGCGGCGATCAGCTCGAACTGATGTCGCTCAGCCTGCATCTGGAGCATTTCGCGCCCGAAGAATTCTTAAATAAAATCAAAGCGTTGCGGCCATTTTTACCACAAAATACAGTGCTCCATTCCACCCTCGTGGCCGAGCCCAGACGCTTAAAAGAAATCGAGCTCACCCTGCGCCCTCTGTTTGCATCCCAGGGCGAACTGCTCAAGCTGCAGCCGATGAAGCAAAACGGCCACCTGGTGGAATATACGCCCGAAGAGCGCGAGCTTTTGCTCAGACTCATGCGCGACAGCGGACAGGCGCGCGAAAGCAGCGATTTTGAACTGAGCGATCCGATCACCGCCTGCATGCAGCATCACCTCTGCGCCGCAGGCAAGAACTACCTGATCATCAAAAGCGACGGCAAAGCCTACCGATGCTATCCAGCAAGCCGTCACGGTGGCCCCAGCGCGAGCCTCGGATCCCTCCAGACCGGCCTCCATTTGCTCGCCCAGCCTGCACTCTGCCCCTACCCGTTTTGTAGTTGCTCAGTGCCTCGCGAACGCGGTATGGTGATTTGAAAGGATTTTGCTATGTATCTTCGCTATCAGACCTTTGCCCGCTTGTTCAAAATCCTCTTATGGCTGGGCGGCATTTTCCTGGTCTTCAAAGGCTGCCAGTCTTGCATCAACTGCCTCGGCGAAACCAGCACCGAAACGCCTTCTGGTTCCTCATTCCAAAGCCAGGACGCGCCTCAGACTCAAACTCAGACTCAGGGGAGTTACGCGCTCGTCCAGTTCCTTGCGAACCGCCAGGCCAGCTCACCCAAGGTCAAAGACGCCACCCACGGTCAGGGCTGGAAGATCAACCTCTACGACGACAACAGCGACGGCCGCTACGACCGCATCAAGATCGACCAAAACCGCGACGAAATCTGGGACGAAGACTGGACTCAAAAGAACGGCCTCTGGACGCGCAACAGCGACGGTGCCACCTTCCAAAGCCTCTCGGCCGCACCGGCACCGGCCCCCGCACCTGCAACTCAAAACGCTTCTGTCGACTACAGTTACATTGAAACCTTAGCCAACGCCCAGGCCACTTCCGAAAAGGTCAAAGACGCCACCAAAGGCAAGCCCTGGAAGGTCAACCTCTACGACGACAACAAAGACGGCCGCTTTGACCGCTTCAAGATCGACCGCAACCGCGACAACGTCTGGGATGAAGCCTGGACCCGCAAAGCCGACGGTCACTGGGAACGCGACGGCGACGGCGCTCACATCGAAAGCCTGACGGGCCAGCGAGCCCCCGCAGCTCAAAACGCTTCTGTCGACTACAGTTACATCGAAAGACTCGCCAACGCCCAGGCCACCTCCGACAAGGTCAAGGACGCCACCAAAGGCAAGCCCTGGAAGGTCAACCTCTACGACGACAACAAAGATGGCCGCTTTGACCGCTTCAAGATCGACCGCAACCGCGACAACGTCTGGGACGAAGCCTGGACCCGCAAAGCCGACGG
>DBWM01000002.1:0-103792 GCA_002309015.1 Myxococcales bacterium UBA1238
ACCGATACCGACGGCAGCACCACCGACGCGGGCCCGGTGGAGCCCGTTTGCGGCGACGGCGTGGTCAACGGCGAAGACGAGTGCGACGACGGCAACAACCGGGACAGCGACGGCTGCAGCGCGGACTGCAAGTTTGAAGACGACTTCGTTTGCGAGAACATCGCGGGGCGCACGCCGGCCGAGTCCGTATGCCACGCGGGCACCGACATGAACAACGACACCTGCGACAAGGCGATCGCGCTCGCAGACAAGGCCATCTTCAACGGCAACAGCTGCCGCGCGAACGCCGACTACAACGTGGGGCCCAGCTGCACCGGCGAAGCGACGGTGGGCAAGGACGTCTTCTACAAGATCACCATCCCCGCCAAAAAGATGGCGCACATCGAGTTCCACGACACAGATGGCGCGGATTTAACGTTCTACGTCATCGAGCAATGCGGCGCTTCGGGCTGCTTAAAGCCCAAGGCGAACAACGGTCGCGACGTTCATGCGGGCGACGACAGCCTCTTTGTGGACAAGTACGTCTATGAGACCAAGTACGTGAACCGCTCCGACGCCGAGCAGACCGTTTACGTGGTGGTCGACAGCCACAACGACGAAGCCTGCGGCAAGTTCGAGATCGGCGCCCGCATCCTCGATCCGATGGAGCTGAAGGGCGACGTCTGCAGCGACGCGATCCCGATGCAGTTCCCGGCGGCGATGACCGTCGACCTGGGCGACACCACAAATCAGCTCGCTTTTGGCGAAGGCGTCTGCACCAATCACGATTACAGTGAGGCGTCCGCAAGCTTTATGGGGGGCGATCGCTTCTACAGCGTCACCATTCCGAAGCAAACCCAGCTCCATGTGGCGGCCCTCGAGCAGACGAGCGATGTGGGGCTCTTCCTGCTCGACGAGTGCGGGGCAGCGACCTGCGCAAAGGGCGAAAATGACTACATCATGCACTATGAGAACACCACGGACGCGGAGGTGCAGAAGATCCTGGCGTTCGACGGCCGTTACCACGGCGATTACGGCTACTTTAAGCTGTTCGCCGCTCAGGAAGCCGTGGGACACAAGAACGGAGGCCAGAGCTGCGCTGAGCCTCAGGTGCTGCAGGACGGTCAGGTTCTGTTCGGCAACAGCTGCAACGGCCAGAACGTGTTTACACCGGGACCCATCTTGGGACTCGATGACGATTGGTTCGACGGACCGGAGCATTTCTACAAGATCAGCCTCGAGGACGGAAAGACTCTGGCGCTCAACATCTTTGAGTACGGCGGTGATCTGGGCATTTATACGCTCAACACCTGCGACGTCGCCACGGCTACTCACTACCAGGACCTCAGCGGCTTCTCCCACTGGGAGTACAAGAACGATACGGGCAACCCCGTTGAGCGGATCGTCGTCATCGACAGCTGGCATGAGGGTGAATGTGGCGAATACATCCTCCAGGTCGAAGTCAAGTAACCCCTCAATGAGTGCAGCCCACCGCGTTTGAGCTTAAAGCTGTGCCCCTTTCAAAAAAGCCTCGGCATGCGCGTTCATGCTCGGGGCTTTTTTGGTTTCAATGCCGTACTTCTGCCACAGGAACCCGTCCGCGATGAGCGCAGCCCCGTACGATCCACAAACAACCCGCTCTGCTGTGAGCGCAGCCCCGTGCGATCCGCTCGCAACCCGGTCCGCTCTGAATGCAGCCCCGTGCGATTCGCAAACAACCCGCTCTGCGTTCACTGCGGAGCAGGCTGCTTGCAAAACAAATGGCACCGCGATGAGCGCAGTCATGCATGATCCACAAAACTACGGCGTTGCGATGAGTGCAGACCGGCTCGATCCTCAAAAGTACGGCACCGCGATGAGTTCAGCCCTGATCGCGTCTCAACTGCACCTGAACAGATTCAAAAATCCCCATCACTGTCCCTTTTAAAGGCCCATCACCATGAAACGGATCCCGTTCGCCTCATTCAGTCTGACCGCAGTCCTCGTGGCCCTTTGGGGTTGTCACAGGGAGCCCCCGGCTGATCCGCCCAAAACTCCGCCCAAAACGGTGGAAATCAAGGCTGCGGTTCAGGAAGCTCCGGCGCGTCCGCAGGAGGAGTCCCTTTGCCCTCAGGGCGCCTTGCTGAAAGACGGCCATTGCTACTGCAACTTTGAAGGGAACGCACAGCTTGCAGGCAAAGCGGGGGACGAAGATCGCGAGATCGAGGCCTTCTGGCTGGGGGACAAGTTCGCCTGTGCGGTGAGCGCGCCTCTGGCCGATGTGGATGACGACCCCGCCAAAGGCAGCGTGGCCTGCTTAAAGAGTGAAGGGTGCCTCTCCACCGACGGCCGGCATTACGCGCCTTACCTTGCGGTCAACGACGACAGTTACTACGTGATGGGCAACGCAAAACTGACCTACGAGACCGTCAGCCCAACGGGGGACTGCGTGATCCCGGGCTCCGTTCTGCCCAGCCTCAACGATCAGAACAGCCGCACGGTCACCCTTCGCGATCAGGCCGCATTCGATCCCGAACTGCGGCAAAAAATGCGCGAGATCGCCGCACTCCCCAACGTGGATGAGGATCTCGCTACCCAATACGACCCCAAGAAGGTGATCGCGCGGGTTTACGACGGCCAGCGCTGCGAGGGCGGCATCCGCTATTGCCACGGCCTTAAAAACGATCCGATCCCTGCGCCCCACGAGGCGGGCTACATCTGCGGCGATGTCGATGCTTTTCAGGGGCATGAAGGCGAAGGTTACAAAGCCTGGATCTGCGGCAACATCGATGGCTGCCTCTGCGGCGGGGNNGCGGGAGCCATTGCCCCGAATCCTTTGCCTGCATCGACGGCCAGTGCGTCTGCGGCGACGGCTTAAAACCTGCGGGCGAAGATTACCGCTGCGTCGGCCAGAAGAACGTCTGTGGGAGCGACGTCTGCGACTGCGGCGGCTTCGACTGCGGCAGGGACTACATCTGCGAGGAAGATGTCTGCGTCTGCGGCAGCGATCCGATCCTCTTTGAAAAAGGCTACATCTGCGACCATTCTTCGGGGGAGCCCGTTCAAATCTGCGCCCAGGACCGCTGCGTCTGCGGGAACGGCTTCACCTTAAAAGGCGGCAGCTGCAAGCGGGATGCACCCTACTGCGGAAACATCCCCATCGTCGAACTGCCCGAGGGGTTCACCTGCCAGGTGGCCGACGAGCGCCCCATCATCTGCACGAGCGAACATGGATGCCGCCTGGGTCACAGCGTCTGTCCCGAGGGCAGCGCCGCCATCGACGGCCAATGCTTCTGCGGCGAACAGCTCTTCGAGGGCGACGGATCCAAATACCACTGCATCGATGGGAACGTCATCTGCCGCGATCCCAAAGGCTGCATCTGCGCGGGCAAACCCTGCGGTCAGGGCGGGGAATGCTTTGAAGGCGAATGCCTCTGCCGCGATCGCACCCTGCAGGCCGGATACAAATGCCACAGCAGCATCGGCGCCGACGGCCAGCCTATGGAGCGCGCGCTCTGCGGATCCGAAAAATGCGCCTGCGGCGGCATGAACTGTGCCGAAAACGAGATGTGCATCAACGGCTCCTGCCTCTGCGACCGGATCGAACGCAAGATGGGCGACAAAGGCTGGAGCTGCGTGGCGCGCGACGCCGGATTCAAACTGGAATGCCAGTCGGCAAAAGGCTGCAAATTTGAAGACGGCCTCTGTCCTTTGGGCGGCACGCTGGGCGAAGGCTGTTTCTGCGGCGATCAGCGCCTGGAGAAATGGCCCGGCGACGGCCTCGTCTGCACTCAGACCGAAAAAGGCTGGGATCTCACCTGCACCCGCCAGGGCTGCGACTGCTACGGCAAGGTGATCCTCAAGGGTGCCGTCTGCAACAAGGAAGAATAGGGGCGTTGCGCTGAGCGCGGCCTCGTTTGGGGCGTTTTTGCTGCGCGTATCCCCGGGCGCTGCCTGCAGGTTTTTCGGCGAGCGCCGCATCGCGCTGTTTTGGGGCCGTCTCAAAAAATGGGATCCAACGTCTTGCGGGGGCGCAAAGGGGGGAGCAAAGATCGGGGCAGGGGGATTTACAGATCGAACTTGAGGAAGACACCGACTGAGAAGTTGACGCCGTTCAGCTTATCGGTGTCGACTTCTTTTGCACCCACCTCGTCGCGCAGCGCATCGACGACTTCCGGCGGGAGATCGGGGTTGTCTTTCTTCACGCCGTTGATGGCTTCGTTCTTTGCACCCGATGCGATGTCTTCACCCGAAAGGATGTAGTGATAACCGAAAGTCCCCTCGGCGCCGAGCGAAATGAAGGGTGCCAGCTTCTTGGCCACTGCCAGTCGCAGGCGGACAAGGTTCCAGCCCAAAGCGACACGACCCAGATCGTCGTTCTTCTCCATCGCTTTGTTGTACGAGGAGGTGAACTCATCCGCGTTGACACCGTTCTTCTCCAGGATACCGGCGAGGGGTTCGCGGATCACCAACGGTTGTGGATCTTCCTTGGCATAGATGAAAAGCATCGGGCCAGTGAAGATCCCCAAATCGACGATGAGGTCGCTGCCGAAGCTGAATTGATGGCCGATGTTGAAGTCGACCATATATTGCTCGCTGCCCAGCCAGAAGGCTTCACCCCAGATATCGATGCCGACCAGCGTAAATCCGAGTTCGAGACCCGGACCAAAGTTCCGGTCGTATTTGCCAAACATGTCGCCTGTGCCCGAGAACAGGTTGAACTTGGCGTCAGCGTGCAGTCCGAACCAGTCAGCATGTGCGGCGACCGGTGCGGAAACGGCCAATGCGAGGGCTAAAGTCTTTAATGCGTTCATCATTTCTCCTGTATCAAAATGGGACTACTCAGGTTACAAAAGTTCAAAGACAGTTCGCAAGCTTTTTTAAACCCCGATCGCAGATGAGAGATAAGGGATGTATCAAGAGTGAAAACCGCGTTCGCAAAGGCGCAAATCAGGATGTGACGTCCGGATCCATCGCCCTGATGCGCTGCAATGCGCTGCTCCTGTTCCCAAACAGTCCTCTGCAATCCTGCCATCCGGTGAATACTGTAACAAATCCCGATCGTCTATTGAGATATGCGCTGTCTCCATGCTCAGAACCCTCTGTTGCAAACGGGACATGGGGCCAATCTTAACCATCTTGAGTCAGCTGCAGAGCGGATATGCGATGGATCTTAACCTGATCCATGCAATTGCACGCCTGCAACCGAGGACTCCTTTGCGCGGGATCCTGAATCGCTGCTTTGCAACGGAGGATCTCTGCTGGCGTATATCGAATGGCATCCTGTCCGATCGGGATCCTTAAAAACGCCAATGCGCCTTGCTTGGGAGCGCGGCGCATTGTGCAATCTTCAGATGGCCTTTTGAGGCCTGGCTAAAAGGGATCGAAGCCCCGCAGATGGGGCCTCGATGACCGATCAGAAGGCGTATGCAGCGGACTGCTTTAAGCCTGAAAGCAGGGTATAGAGGGTCGCGGCCGGGACGAGGGAGAATTCCGTATCGTCTGCGACGGTTGCCCCTTCGTTCAATGCTGCACCGACGAACTCGAAATTGGACTCGAAGCGCGCGGTGAAAGCGTCGGTCTTGTAGACGATCTCGTCGCCCAGGCTGAGACTGCTCACCTTGCCGTCGAACTTGCCCTCGATGCTCCAGCTGTCACCCTCATGCGTCACGATGAAAGCGTTGTTCTCCTCGGCGTCGAACTCGCTGCGATCGAAGTAAATGCGGGGCTTCTGCTTGTAGGGCGCGCCTTCGGTGGGGCAGAAGGTCCGGCAGTTGCCGCATTCATTGCAGTTGTCGGCGAGGACAGCCGTCTGCGCAAACTGGGTGATCTTAAAGACCTCGCCAGCTTCTTTGCCCAGCTGGCCGGAGACCGCGATCAGGCGCGGGAGCGAAGCCTCGAACATGGGCGCCTCATAGGTCAGGAACGCGCGGTTCGGGCAGACGCTCACGCAGATGCTGCAGAATCGATCGCAAGCCAGGCAGCGGCTCGCTTCTTCCTGCGCCGCATCGCGGGAGAGCGTTTGGACCAGTGGCGAGAAGGACTGGCGCTTGTCGAGGTCGAGTTCCTCGATCTCGTTTGGGAATACCCTGATGGCGCGCTTCTGAATGAGGCTGTGCATCTCTTCGCGCGTGAGCGGTTCGGGCGTGCAAGGGCATGTCCAGGGTTTGGCGCCTTCGCGTTGCAGGATGACAGCGGCGATCTTCTTACCGTCACTCGCGGCCTTGACGGCGGTCGCGGGACCTTTGTCGGCCACGTCACCCCCGCTGAACACGTTGGCAACGCTGGTTTCGAGATCTGCATTCACTGCAATGAAGCCGCGATCGGTCCTGGGTGCGTCCGCACCAAAGAAATCGAGCACCGTCTTCTGGCTGACCGCAACGATGAGACTGTCGAGTTCAAAGCGGATTTCCTCTCCCTCGATCGCCTTGATCCCGCATCGCCCGCTCGCATCGGGATCGGTCAGCTCCATCTGCTGGCAAATGAGGCCCTTCAAACGACCGTCTTCGACGATGAGCGCCTTCGGGGACGCGAGTTCATGGGTCTCGATCTCTTCCTCGAGGAAGCCGATCAGCTCCTCATCGCTTGCAGGTGCTTCTCCGAGCGTCCTGCGGTAGATGAGCAAAGGCTTCTTCCCCAAACGGTACACCGTGCGCGCCGCATCCATCGCGACGTCGCCTGCACCCACGATACCCACGACGCTGCCGAGATCGGGCACGTATCCCGCATGCACCTGCCTCAGGAAATCGAGCGCATCGTAAACGCCCTTGGCATCCTCACCCTCAAATCCGAGGAGACGACCGGCCTGTGCACCCACGGCCAGCACGATGTACTTGTAGCCATCGGCCTTCAGGCTCTCGAGGGTGAAGTCCCGCCCGGCCTTCATGCCAAAGTGGAAGTTCACACCCAGGCCTTCCATCGCGCGCAAATCGCGTTCCGTAACGCCGATCGGGAGCCTGTACACGGGGATCGTCGCTGCCGCAACGCCGCCCACCCTCGCATTCTGCTCGTAAACATCCACGGGTGCGCCTGCACGCGCCAGTTCGCGCGCCACCGCAAGGCCGCAGGGGCCTGCACCGATGACGGCGGTCTTGGCCGAAATGCTGCCTTCCGCTGCAGCAAGCTCTGAAGGCGCTCCGAGATCGACTGCAGCGCGCTTGATCTCACGGATTTGCAGCGGTGCATCGTAATGTGTGCGGACGCAGGATCCCGTGCATTTGTGATCGCAAATGCGGCTGAGCGTAGAGGCGATGGGGTTGTCGGCGCGGGCAATGCGGGCGGCCAGGTTGAAATCACCCTTCGCGATGGCGCGCATGTAACCCGGTACCTTCTGATCCACGGGGCATGTGGTGGTGCAGGGGGCCTTGATGCAGTCGAAGAACCCCAGTTTACGGCTGCCTTTGGTCTTGCCCGTATCGTAGAGACCGTTCTGGAACATCTCATCGAGAGGTGTGGTCTCCGCGTAAGCCTTCTGATTCATCAGGCGCGCTTTGTAGAGCACCGCCTGGATCAGATCCTGCGCGTTCGCATTCTGGGTTTCTGCAAACTTCGCCACCGCTTCGCAATAGCACGCATCGCTGCCTGTGATCGCATCGCTTAAGCCCGCAGCGAGCTCGTCGATGGCCTTGCGCCCGTCTTCCTCTTCGATCGCGGAGCGAACCACGTAGTCCTTCAGGCTGCGCGCGTTCATGAACTCGATCTCTTCGCGCAGGTTGTCGATGTACTGCACCATGCGCAGGTAACCACCGGGCTTTAAGAGATCGGAACTCACGGTGACGGTGTTAAATCCGCAGCGCAGCAGATCGGGGACGTTGAAGGCGTCGGCGCCACCGGCGTAGGAGATTTCGAGTTTGCCGTCGAACTCGGTGGAAAGTTTGGCTGCGAGGTTTGTGGAGATCGCGTGGAGAGCGCGCCCCGACATGTACATCATCTTCTCATCCTTCGAGAAGACGTTGCGATGGTTCTGCACCTCGAGGGTGTTGGTCAGTTTCACCGCGAAATCGACGTTGCATTCCTTCGCGAGCGCCTGCAGGCGGGTGAGCATCGGGACGGCATCGGGGTACTTCAGGTCATGTCCGAAGGCTTCATCGGGGACGATCGTGTCTTCAAACCCCAGGTCTTCGTTCAGAATCTCGCGGACGCGCTCCTTGCCGAGCAGCGTGGGGTTCAGCTTGACGGTGGTGTGGAAGCCCCATTCCTTGATGAGATAGGCCGCAATCTTCTCGATCTCGTGCGGAGGACAGCCGTGCATGGTCGACAGGGTGATGTTGTCGGAAAGCTTGCCTGGGATGTTCACATCGCGGATGGCGGGCAGGTACTTTGCGACGATGTCGACGTATTTGGCGATCTCGGCGCTGCAATCCTGGGTCTTCTTTAAGAACCACTGGACATTCTCGTTCATGATGCCCGCGAGGTTGTAGCCGACGGAGAGATTGAAGATGACGCCGGGGCGCACACCCGGGAAGCCGAGCTCGATATGGAGCGCGTGCAAAAGCACCCACGCCTTGATGTACTCGTCGATGGATTGATGGATCTTCAGTTCCTGCGACCATTCCACGTTGTAACCCTCGTCCTCCATGTCGATGCAGGGCTTGGGCACGTTGAGTTCGTCTAAGGTCTGAACGGTCTTGAGCTCGATGAAGCGCGCACCGCAGGTCCAGGCGGCGATGATGTTGCGCGCGAGCTGCGTATGCGGACCGGCTGCAACCCCGAACGGTGTTTCGAGCAGCTGGCCATAGCGGGTGGAACGGAAGAGATCATCCTCCTGCGGCACAAAAAACGCGTCGCGCGGAAAGCCAAAGAGGGTTTTGTTCTCGCGCAGTTCTGTGAACACAGAATGAGTGAGCTGTTCCATAGAGACGGGATGGAAGCGATCGGACATGGTTCCTCACCTGAAGTAAGGGCGCAAAACGGCGCCTGTGGTTGGAGAGCGGCAAGAAGCTATAACGCTTTAGGCCGCGCTTCAACTTGGAAAAGAATGATGCGAAAAGAAAAATGCAGTTGGACCGCTGTAAAGATGTGATGTGATCTCTTGTGTTGATAGATGAGTCTAAGAAGAAAAGATGGGATGCTACATCCCGGAATGCGGTCGTCCAGAGATCAGCCGAGGATCAGGGCCGCGAGGGGAGGCAGGGTGAGAGAGACGGAGAAGGGCTGGCCGTTCCAGGGGATTTGCTCGGCCTGAACGCCGCCGCAGTTGCCCATCTGGGATCCGCCGTAGACGGCAGCGTCGGTGTTGCAGAGTTCGCGCCAATAGCCGCCGTGAGGGACGCCCACGCGGTAGTTTTGCCTGGGGACCGGCGTGCAGTTAAAGACGGCCACGATGTTTTCGTCGGGGTTGCCGGCGCTGCGCATGTAGGTGAGCACCGAATCTTCGACGTTGTTGGGATCGAGCCACTGGAAGCCGCGCGGATCGTGATCGAGGCTGTGGAGCGCGGGATAGGTGCGGTACAGGTAGTTCAGATGCGCGATCAGGTTCTGGATCCCGCGATGCTCGTGATATTGCAGCAGATGCCAGTCGATGCTCGAATCGTGGTTCCATTCCGCCGACTGCCCGATCTCGCCGCCCATAAAGAGCAGCTTCTTGCCGGGCTGGGTCCATTGCATCGCGAACAAAAGGCGCAGGTTCGCAAATTTTTGCCAGGTGTCGCCCGCCATCTTTCCAAACAGCGAGCCTTTACCGTAGACCACCTCGTCGTGGGAGAGCGGCAGAATGAAGTTTTCGGTGTTTTGATACAGCCCGCGGAAGGTAAGCTCGTTGTGGTGGTATTTGCGGTAGACCGGATCGCGCTTCATGTAGTCGAGCACGTCGTGCATCCAGCCCATGTCCCATTTGTAGCCAAAGCTCAGGCCACCTGCGGAAGAGGGGCGCGAAACCATCGGCCATGAAGTCGATTCCTCGGCCACCGTAAAGCAATCGGGGAAGCTGCGTTTGACCTCGTCGTTCAGCTGGCGCAGGAAATTGATCGCGTCCACATTTTCCCGCCCGCCCCAGGGATTCGGGATCCATTCGCCGTCGCGGCGGGAGTAATCGAGGTAGAGCATCGAGGCGACCGCATCCACCCGCAGACCGTCGGCGTGGAATTCGTCGAGCCAGTAGAGCGCGCTCGAAATCAGGAAGCTGCGCACTTCGTGACGGCCGTAGTTAAAGATGAGCGACTTCCAGTCGGGGTGGAAGCCCTGGCGCGGATCCGCGTGCTCAAAGAGATGCGTGCCGTCGAAATAGCCGAGACCGTGTTCATCGGAGGGGAAGTGAGAGGGCACCCAGTCGAGCAGCACGCCGATGCCGTTTTGATGCAGAACGTCGATCAGGTATTTGAAGTCGGTGGAGGTGCCGTAGCGGCGCGTGGGCGAGAAGTAACCGGTGGTCTGGTAGCCCCAGGAGAGATAGAACGGGTGCTCCATCACCGGCAGGAATTCCACATGCGTAAAGCCGTTTTGCTTTAAATAATCGGCCAGTTGGCCCGCCATCTCGCGGTAGGTGAGCGAGCGGTTACCGTCTTCGGGGACGCGCATCCAGGATCCCAGATGCATCTCGTAGATGGCGATGGGCGATTGGTAGCTGTTGCAGGCCTTGCGGTGTTCCATCCAGCTTTGATCGCCCCAGTTGTATTGAGTATTGCGCACCACAGACGCGGTCTTGGGCGGCATTTCACCTTCAAAAGCAAAGGGATCGGCCTTGTTGACCTGGTATCCGTTCTGGGGACAGGCGATGTGATATTTGTAGGTGGAATATTCGCAGAGGCCGGGAATGAAGCCTTCCCAGATGCCCGATCCGCCGCGGGGACGCAGGGTGTGAGCGCCGGGACGCCAGCCGTTGAAATCGCCGATCACCGAGACGTGATCCGCGTTCGGTGCCCAGACTGCAAAATAAACGCCGCTTTGGCCGTCCACCTCTACGAGATGTGCACCCAATTGTTGGTAAAGGCGGTAATGCGTACCCTGGTTAAAAAGGTATACGTCGTCGTCGCTCAGTCGGCTGTAGTTGAATTGCACGTCACCAATGCGGGTTGCGTCACTCATGAATGCGTCCTCTTTCGCAATAAAAACAGCGGCCCGTAATATGACCAGATTTGGGTGAATCGTAAAGCCGTTTGCAACAAATCTGCGGCGGGTTTTTAAGGATCGCGGCGTTGAGGCAGGCGCATCAAGGCCAAATGGGCGGCTCTGAAAGCGCGGGGCGTGCGCAGGAAGGCGGGGCGGATGTTGGGGTGCGCCTGGATGCAGTCGGCGATGAATTTGCGCGCGGGAACCCGGGGCGGAACGCCGTTGCAGGTGAAGGGCTGGTAGAGTTTGAGCGGGTAATCGTTGCGATCGGCGGCGACTTCCATGCCAAACTCCGATGCGCGGTGCCAGAGTTCGCAGTCCCGGGGCAGGTTAAAGAGCGAGAGGTTCAAAAAATCGATCGATGCGGATTCTTCTGCGAGCAGATCGAGCGTCAGTTGCCAGTCTTCAGCGGTTTCTCCCGGAAGCCCAAACAGCATATAGGCGTAAGTGCGAATCCCCGCCTGTGCCGCCGCCCTCAGGACCTCGCGCGCTTCATCGGGCACGAGTCCCTTGTTGAACCGATCGAGCAGCGCCTTCGAACCGCTTTCCACCCCAAGCTGCACCATCCGGCAGCCGGATTCCGCAGCCTCAAAGAGCAGATCGTCTTTTAAAAGGTGATGGCTCGGGCGCGCAAAGCCGTAAAACGGCAATCCCAGGTTTCGCACCACGGGCAAAAAGCGGCGCAGCACAGCCGGCGGCATGGCGGAGTCGAGCAGATGGATGAGCGGTCTTTGTGCGATCACTTCCGGGGGCGCGCTCTCAAGGAACGCCTGCAGGGTCTCGGCTTTGGCTAAATAGCGCGGCAGATCGCGATCGGGACAAAAAAGACAGCGATTCCAGAAGCAGCCCGTAGAGAGCGTAAGGGGCAGGATCGGGCGGCAGGTGATGTAGGGTCGTTTCGAAAGCAATCGTGGAAAGGCGAGGCGATCGAGCAGATGCGGATCTTCGGGGGTGGGTCCGCCCAGATGCCCGAGGCCGTCACCCAAATCGAGGGGCGGTAAGAACGACGCCAGGTGATCGAGGCCTTTCGCCGTGCGCGCCATGCTCGAAGCGAGGGATCCGCCCACCGTCGGAGTCACCCCTTTGCGCTTCAGCCAATGGACGAGCGAGAGCGTAGCGGGCAGTTGCGAGAGATAGGCGAGCGAGATGAGCACGCGTTTCGGGCGTTCCTGATCGAGCACCGGATTCAGGCAGGCGTCGTAGAGCGGCGTAAAGGGATCGTGCTTCGCCAAAGCTTCGAGCAATCCGGCGGGATCGTGCACAGCCGCAGGGCCTTCGATGTCCATGAGCGACAGTTGCCAGCCGGGGTGATCCGTCGAAAACGCGCAGAGTTTTTTATGCAAAACCCCCGTAGCCCCGCGATGGCGTTCGGGCAGGTATCCGTCAAAACGATGCCGCCTGCCTTCACCGCCCGGATGCATCAGGTAATCGAGGGCCGCATCGAGATCCGCCGAACGGTGGGATTCAAAAAAAGCCCAGTAGAACTCCAGGTTTAAATCGAGCAATGCGGTTTCATGCCCGCGCGCCGAGAGTCCCGAAGCGAGCAAAAAAGCACCCGACGGCGTTTCAGAAGGCGTAGCCACCGGCGGACAAAGGATCAGGAATTCCATGGCAGGTTCATCAAGGCGATGGGAACGAGGGGCTGGCGTCTGCGTTCGGGTGACCGCAGTTACCGCAGGCCGTAATGCTCGACCACGTAGTCGATGTCTTTGTCTCCGCGGCCCGAGAGGTTGGCCAGGATCGCATTCCGCGGGTTTGCGTGGGCGTATTTCATCGCGTATGCGACGGCGTGGGCGGATTCGAGAGCGGGGATGATCCCCTCCACTTTTGAAAGCGTGTAGAAGGCGTCGAGGCATTCCTCGTCGTTGATCACCGTATATTTTGCACGGCCGATGTCCTTTAACAGGCAATGTTCAGGACCGGTTCCCGGGTAATCGAGGCCGCTCGCGATCGAATAGACGGGCGCGGGTTCGCCCTGATCGTTTTGAAGGAGGTACGACTTAAAGCCGTGTAAGAGACCGGGCTGTCCGAAGGTGAGGCTCGCAGCATGGTCGCCTGTGTCGTTGCCTCTGCCGCCGGGTTCAACGCCGATGAGCTCTACGTCTTCATCCTGCACGAAGCCTGAGAACAATCCGATGGCATTGGATCCACCGCCCACAGCTGCGGTCACAGCGTCGGGGAGTTCGCCGGTCATCTCGAGGAACTGCTCTCTCGCTTCAATCCCCACAACGCGCTGGAACTCGCGCACCAGCATCGGAAACGGGTGAGGTCCCACGACGGAGCCGATGCAGTACAAACTGTTTACGGGATCCTGCATCCAGGCCTTAAAGGCGGAGTCGACCGCTTCCTTCAGGGTCTTTAGCCCCTCGTGAACGGGCACCACCTTGGCTCCGAGCAGTTGCATGCGGATCACGTTGGGCTTTTGTTTCTCGATGTCGACCTGGCCCATATGGATCTCGCATTCCAGGCCAAAATAGGCGGCTGCGGTGGCGAGGGCGACGCCGTGTTGTCCGGCACCGGTCTCTGCGATCAGCTTCTTCTTGCCCATGTAGCGCGCAAGCAATCCTTCGCCCATGCAGTGGTTCAGCTTATGTGCGCCGCTGTGGTTTAAATCTTCGCGCTTCAGGTAGATGCGCCCGCCGCATCGCTCCGATAGATTTTTGCAATAGTAGACGGGGGTGGGCCTTCCCTGGAAATGGCGGCGAATCTGGCGCAGCTCGCTGATGAAGTTGTGGGATTTGCTGATCGAGTAATAGGCGTCGGTGATCCGATCCATCTCCTGCTGCAGGTCGGGGGGCAGGAACGATCCGCCATGGGCGCCAAAATAGCCGTTTGCGTCGGGGGTGGTCTTGAAGTAGTCGGTGGAGATCTTCATTGCGCAGACTTTCATTGTGAACAGCGCAGCGTATAACACGAAGAGCTTTGGGACTGCGAATGCTTTTCACGGGCGATGGGGGATCGAAAGAACAGCGCGCGATTGCCGATTGCGCTTCTTGAAGGCATGCCCTCCGGTGCGCTGTGAATCAATCCCCGCGTTTGGAAAATATGTGGTGGATGCTTTGATCTAAATCCGCTGGATAGGTTGAAAACCGCAGATCTAGATCTCCTGAATCCGCAGAATTGGGTAATTGCTGCAGGAAGGTTGCTGATTTGTCCACCCGTTTGCGCAGATACCTGCTCGTGGCTGTCGCTGCAATCAAAGAGATTGAAGAAAACGAAGGTTGCGAGCTTCGCTCAAAGGCGGGAATTGAATAGCAGAGGACTGTTTGGAATTTCTCAACTGGCGGGATTCTGTTGGTGTCTCACCAAAGCCGTGATCGCTATCCGCAGTATCAGCAATTTGTTGGCTGACTTCAATTTTGCAATCCGTCGGATTGAAAAGCAGATCGCCTAAAGCTGCCGCGCAACAGATGCAATTCGCGGGATCCCCGTTGCTAGAACTTTTTCCCCAGCAGCAATCGCGCGATGGCGATAAGGAGGCAGGTGCCCACGACGTTGAGGATCAGCTCGATGAACCAGCCGCCGCCGATATGGAGCAAGCCTCCGATGAAGCCGCCCAGGAACGAGCCCACGATACCGAGCAGGCAGTTGATCCAGAAGCCGTGGTGGCTCTTCATGAAGAGGCCTGCAAGCCAGCCCACGAGGGCGCCCACTAAAATGGTGATGATGATCGAAAGCATGGGGTTGAACTCCTGTAAAAAAACGATGGTTGAAATCGATGCCCGGGGGCAACGGCGCAGATTTTAAAGTTGAAAAATGGAGATGCAACAGGATCCCGCAGATTCGATCGTTTGCGCCAGGGGCTGCCCGGAGTCTTCGCCGGCGCGAGCGGATAATGCCGCGCCGTCAGGACAGATTCGCGCCACAGCTTTGGCGTCGCCAGCGTCCCGGGCATCGCCGCTTTTTTTGTGAGCGGACAGGCGTATAACGGGCTTGTATCGGGCGCATGCAATGCGGGTTTTGTGGCAGAAAGGAGCAACATGAGCATCGATCGCTACGCCAGACAAAGGCGCCTTTTCGGCGATGAGGGGCAATCGCGGATCATGAGATCGAGCGTGCTCGTGATCGGTGCCGGAGCCCTCGGATCCACCGTGAGCAGCCTGCTGGTCCGCGCGGGTGTGGGCCGTTTGCGCATCTGCGATGATGACGTCATTTCTCTGCACAATCTTCCACGACAATTGCTCTACGATGAGGACGATTTAAGTGACGAGATTAAAGCGAGCGAATGGTTCTCTGATTGGCGAAACATCGGAATTGAAGAGGAGGGTGATATAGGCATATTTTTCAATCGGTTGGATTGGGAAAATGACTGTCCGGTACATGGTGCTCAATCCTGCAAATTGAGAAGGTATATCCGGAAGCTCACCGAGATAATCGACGAACATAAAGAGTGGACATGGGATGGAAGTTCTTCCGATACGACCCTTCCGGCAATGCAGATTCCACCAGAGCCTGACGAATCCGATGAATTGGATGAACAGCCTGATGAGCTGACTTATTCATATCATTGGGTTGAGCGGAAGCCTATGAATAACGTTTCCCGAATCAAAAAGATTCAGATAGCAGCCGATAAGCTTCGTCGCATGAATCGGGACTGTTACGTGGAGCCCTATGCGGTGAAAGTTTCGGAACAAAACTTTTCGTCACTGGCCCATGGTATGGATCTGATCATAGACTGCACTGACGATCTGCCCTTCAGGCAGACGTTAAACCGACTCTGCGTATTGAGCGGCAAGCCCTGGATATATGGTGGCGTAAACGGCAGTCTTGCGATGGTGGCCGCCTTCAGCGGTTCGGGCAAACCCTGCTTTAGCTGCGCCTTCGGCGAAGAGGCTTCCAAACAAGAGCCGCCTCAGGTTTTAAACGCCGCCCCAGCCCTCTGCGCATCGTATCAATCGGCGATCGCCTTAAAGGCCCTCGCTTTTCAAAAACTCGAATCTGTTCTCTGGACCTGCGATCCCTGGTCCGGAATCACATCCACTGTCAAACTGCGCCCCGATCCCGATTGTCCCATCTGCGGCATTCGGAAAGAGGGCGAAGGAGTGTCACCGTGAAAGTCACCGTAGAGTTCATGGGCCCCATCCGGCGCCCCTGGCCAGAGCAAAGCAAAGAGATCGAGCTCCCCGATGGCAGCAAAGTCTCTGCGCTCTTTTCTGAATTAGGCTTCACCGAGGTTGAATCCCGATCGATCAACGTGCTGAGGGACGGATTGAGGCTTCGCCCCTTTAGTCACCTGATTGACGGGGAACGCATCGTCCTCATGGTCCCGGCCGGCGGAGGTTGAAAAACAGCGATCGCCGCCTGCTGGCGAATGGGGTGGATTGGGGATTGGGGCGGCATCACTCAATGGGTAATTGGGCAGGTTATAAAATGCGCCTGAGGGGCGTTTTTGTGTGACGTGAGGCTGTGGAATTGCGGGCCTCAGACGTTTCGGGTAATCCTTTTCTATCATGAACTCCAGCAGGCAGGGAAATGCTGAATCCCTCGCTTTGAGCGAAGGGTGCCTTCACATCATTATATTCTCCGTTCTTCTCCAGCACGATCTCCGGACTCCAATCATTCACGACGACCGATCGATCCGATGTCGCCCATGGGATCAGAGCAGAATCTTCTGCATTCGCAGCCCTATGCGCCATGGAGATCGCGCAAGACCCAGGTTTGCTCTGCTCCTCCCAATTGAAGGCTGAGCTTTGCGGAGCATCGAATGATTTGCAGCTGTGAGGGATCGGGGATGTGGGGGAGTTGGAGATTGACGATGGGCAGATGGATGCTGAAATGGGTGAATAGGTGAGTGGATGTAGGTCTGATGGTGATCATGTGGGTGAATCAGTGAGAGGGTATGGGGTGATGATTTGTGAAGGGGCGGAATGGGCGAGCCGTTGCAGGCCAATCTTTTTTGAAATGGGCGGACTGTTGAAAACAGTTTTTTGATATTTCTGGCAATCCTTTCTGATCGCGGGAGCCTGCAGGCAGGGAGATGACGAATCCCTCTTCTGGTGCAAAGGGTTCCTTTACCCCATCTGCATTTTCCGTTCCCTCCAGGAATGACGATTGGGTTCCAATCACCCATGAGGGCCGACAGCTCAGATGTCATCCCTCTGAGCTGATGGGAATCGTTTGAATCCGCAACCTTACACGCCATAGAGATTTCGCAAGCCCTATGTTTGCGCCCATTCAGCCCCAACGCAGGCCGAGCTTCAAGGAGCATCGGAGTGGTTAACCGTATTCAGAGTTGCTGAAATGAATGGATAGGTAGGAAGCTGTATGCAGGTTACCGGTGAATCGGTGGTATTGGTAGGGAGCTGTAAGCAGGGAGTAAGTGAATCGGCGGTATTGGTGGGGAGCTGTAAGCAGGAAGTAAGTGTAGTGGAGGTACTGGTGGGTGACTGTACGTAAGATATGAGCGCAGTGGAGGTATTGTGCGGCAGATGTAGGTTAGAAGTAAGTACAGTGGAGGTATTGGTGGGTGACTGTATGTAAGAGGTAAGCACAGTGGCGGTGTCGGTAGGTTGCTGTATGGCGAAAGTAGGTGAAGTGGAGGTGTCGGTAGGTTGCCGTATGGCGAAAGTAGGTGCAGTGGCTGTGCTGGTAGGTTGCTGTATGGCGAAAGTAGGTGAAGTGGAGGTGTCGGTAGGTTGCTGTATGGAGAAAGTACGTGAATTGGAGGTATTGGTGGGTGACTGTATTGCAGAAGTAGATGAAATGGCGGAATCGGTAGGCAGCTGTATGGCGAAAGTAAGTGCAGTGGAGGAGATGGTAGGCAGCTATATGGCAGAAGTAGGTGAAATGGCGGAATCGGTAGGCAGCTGTATGTAAGAAGTAGGTGAATTGGCGGAATCGGTAGGCAGCTGTATGCAGGAAGTCTCTGAAGTCGCGTGATTGCTGGGGCCAGATAAGGAAGTTGTGGGTGAAGTGGAGATGAATGTGGGTGAGTATATGGAAGATATGGGCAAAATGGAGGTAATGGTGGGTGGCTATACGTAAGATGTAGGTAAAATGGCGATATTGGTGGGTATGTATACGTAAGCTGTAGGTGAAACGGCGGTAATGGTGGAAAACTCTGCGTAAGCTGTAGGTGAAACGGCGGTAATGGTGGGTGGATCGGAGTAACCTGTGGGTGAAACGGCGGTATTGGTGGGGAACTCTGTGTAACCTGTAGGCAAAATGGCGGTATTGGTGGGGAACTCTGTGTAACCTGTAGGCAAAGTGGCGGTATTGGTAAGAAACTCTGCGTAAGCTGTAGGTGAAACAGCGGTATCGGTGGGTGACTCTGCGTAAGCTGCAAGTGAATCGGCGGGATTGAAGGGATTCGGGTGAGCGCGTCGCAGCTGAACTGGAAAAATGGGGGGAGCGCAGATTTCAGAGGCGCAATTTGTTTTCAGGATTCGGATGAATGGAAGGATGTGCCTGGTTTGCGGAGTTCAGCTGTGAATTCTGCCCTGCATCCTAATGGAACAATGTTTTCACGGGGTCAAACGAGACCTGCATCCGCCATGGATATCGATGGGCTGACCGCTCATCGGCCTGCAGAGGGCATGATCGATGGATTTCAGATACGAAAATAGCCTATTGATCTGTGATGAACGATCATTTCACGGTATAAAAAGGGATGCGTATTTGCCATGATCGATGATTTCATGCTGTGAAAACAGCGATCGTGGCGCATCGGTGGGTGGTTTCACAGCATGAAGAGGCGTTGCAGGCCGGCTGGAACGATGATCTCACGCAGGGAGGAGCCGATCAGGGGCGCATGCAGCGCCTTTTCATCGACTTACAAATCATCCATTGTGAGGTCGAGACGGATTTGTAATCCGCCCATATAGTAGTTCGCTGCGTCTGTGTGCCAGTAGGTAAAGAAGAGCCCAAACCATTGATAGAGCGTGAGCTCAGCTTTCAGGGCGGGACCTGAGCGTTTGGGTTCACCTTTGTTGAAGAGGGTGGAGATGTAACCGACGCCCAGGGCGGGACTGAGGAAATCGGATCCGGATCCAAGGAAGGTTCGGACCATGAGGAAGCTTTGGCTGTAGAGGGCGATATGGCCGTCGCCGTCATCCTCGTCGTCGTTATCCGGATCGCATTTGCTCAGATCGTCGTCCTCATCGCTCAATGCATAGCAGAGGACGGAACCCAGATGTTCACCGAAGCCCTTATGCCGCAGCTGGAGCCGCTTTTGGGTCAGGGTACTGGGCTGATCGCTGTTGGGAATCGGTGGCAGCTCTCCGCTCTGATCGTCTTTTTTGAACCAGGGCGCAATGGTAAAACCCTGATCGAAATAGAGTCCGAACCGTGAAAACCGATAGCCCACCGAGCCTGAGAGCGAAACCCCAAAGCCGTGATGGGCTTCGGCAGGCCTGGCGTTGATGTACCCCTCGTTCGATGGGTCTTCGATGTCCTTGTAACTGTAGTTGAGCCCAATGCCGAGGCCGAAGACGATGCCCGTTTGCGTGATTTCCGCCTGTTTAAACTGCGGCATCGTCGGCTCCGCCGGCAATTCAATGGCCTGCAGATCCGATGCGTTCAGCAACAAGAGGAAGATACAAAGGGGGAAGGATGCCTTCATGGGACCTCAGAGACGGTTTTCAGGGAGTGAAAGGGGAGAAGGAAGCGGGGAGGGCTGTGTTGAGCTGCTTCAAAATCAGAAGCAGCTGTTGGGCGAGGCCTGGTTGAGGTCGTTGACAGCGCTCCAGGTGCCGTCTGCGTTCATCTTAAAGCCGAAGCTGCTCGATATGATGCCCACATAATGCTGTGTGCCGTCGGGATGCTTGCAGAGATTGGCGTCGGTGCCTTCGCATTCGAGCGGCGTTTCACTCTGGCCATAGGTGATCGAATCGATCTTCGTATTGCCGTTGTAGAGGTTCAGGTGCTTGGCCTTGGTGTTATTCCCGTTCTGAAGATTGGGATCGAAGATCTTCTCAAGGTTGTATGTCGGCGATCCATTGGTGGAGTCGCTGGTCAGACCGCCTGCAACAAAGCATGCACCTGCTGCGATGGTCCCGCTGAGGTCATAGGTACCGGCGTTATGCTTCAGGCTGTAGCCGCTCAGATTGATTTCGCTGTCCGTGCCGTTGTACAGCTTGACCCATTCTTTGCCGTCATCACTGCCTGCGGGGTTAAGGAAGACCTCGGCGATCACGAGTCCAAACTGAGGCGTAGCGGTCAGTTCGAAGGTGATGGTCTTGCAGGTCTCTTCGTTACTGTTGTCGGTACAGGCTTTGATGCTCGCTTCACCCTCTGTATCGCCTGCGGTCGCCTGGATGGTGACGTTTCGCGCGCCTGCAGGAACGGTCTCGGTGGCATTCAGAGTCACATTGCTGCCGGTGAGATAAACGACCGTGCCGGTTCCTTCAGCAGGAACATCGATTGTAATCTCTGCTTCAAACGCCTTGCCCGTCATCAGCTGATCGGTAATCTGGATGTCGGTCACCTTGCGATCGGCTGTATCGTCGTACAAATGGATGGTGGTCTGGGCAGAACGGCCATTGTACGTGGCGGTTATCGTGCAGTCGGTGCCTTCGGTGGCTTTGATCGCGGGGAAATCGACGCTGCTTGCGCCTTCGGGGACGTTTACAGAGCGCGGCAAGCCCGCAATGGTGCATCCGGAAGCGTTGATATCGATGTTGGTGCTTGCGGTCACCGCCTGGTTCATCTCGATCTTGAGAGCAGGTGAGCATACAGCGTCATCGGTATTCAAAGGCATGTAGCATTCATCAGCGTTGAAGCCCTTCAAACCCAATGCGAGCTTAATGTCATCGGCGCTTCGGGGCGCAAGGCTGTAGAAGTTGTTCACGTAGCGAGCCACACCGGTCAGGGTCAGTTGGTCGCCCACAACGGGTTTCGGCGTAAGGGCGTACATGTCGGTGTTGATGCGCAATGCGTCATCGACCACATATTCGTTCTCAACGTGATGGTACTCGTGGCCCTGCTCCGGATCATCGTCCGTGACGGTGACATTCTGAACGGTCACCAGGACAGACTCGTAGGCGATGGCGGTACTGGCTTCCGTGATATCGGCGGTGGTGAGCGTCTTCGGGGTGATCGTCACGTTTGAACCGCTGACGATATTGACCTCGGAGATGTCTTTCAGCTCGTTCTCATTGTAGTAGTCGGCGAAGGTACCGGTGACGGAGAACTTTTGACCGACGGTCGGACGGGTGATGCTGCTGTTGCCCGAGCCGAAATAGACGTAAAGACCCGAATAGGCCTCATCTGTATAACCGTCTGAATCGGGATCGAGCTGGGCAAAGATCTTTTGCACCGTGCCGGTAGCAGGGATCTGGGCGGTGGCCACAAGGTTTGAAATCTTGAATTCCTTGCCACGATTGTTCGCCGCGTCGCGGTTCAGTTTGTACACCGAGATTTCGGTGGCCGGGCAACGGGTTCCTGCATTGGGCGTATCGGGGCAGGCATCGCATGCATCGCCCATTGCATCTTCGTCTCTGTCTTCCTGGTCCGGGTTGTAGTCGTTGGGGCAGTTGTCGCTGAGGTTCGGGATGCCGTCTCCATCGCTGTCGTTTGCGGTGGGGAATGTGCATTCTTCGCCATTGTTGAAGGGGCAGACATCGCAAACATCGCCGTCGCCGTCGCCATCGGTATCGGGCTGAACTGCATGTCCACTGGCATCCGCATCGATGATCGATCGCCTGCTGTCCCACTTGTTGGCACGGGGCGGGTTAAAGAGATCGGGGCAGTTGTCAACATCGTCCTTAATGCCATCGCCGTCTTTGTCATCGACGAGACTCTGGCCGTATTCGTTTGGACGGATGGGATCACAGGTGGGTTCTTTGTACCGGGCGTTGCTGGGGTCGCAATAGAACAGATCATAGGCGGCTTCACCCATGTACAACTGACTCTTCATCGTTTCAAAATTCATGCCGATGTCGAGTTCAAGGCAAAGGGTGCGCGCGCTGCCGCAGACATCAAAGGCTTCGCATTTGTTTAACTCTGATGAAGTGCGCAAAGCAGACACCACATTGGGCTCGCCCACCAAAGGCTTTCCACCCCGGAGCATCAACATGACGTCATCGACTTCGGCGTCGATGACCGCGCGGTAGTTCTTGTTGACCTTTCCATTGAAGATCGCGATGTCGGCAACAAGACCTTCCTTCAATAACCCGATCTGATTTGCGGCATTCATGAGCATGGCGTTGTTATAGGTCGCCATCAGCCAGAGCTCATAGTCGCTGTAGAGGTCATCAAAATAATGGTGATTCAGGTTGTCGGCGCATTGGAGCTCGTGGAGCATGTTGATCGAACCCGATGCAGACCAGTCCGAACCGAGACCGACATTGACGCCAAACTTCTTAAAGAGCGGCATGATCGCCGTGTTCCCGTAGAGCGAAATGTTCGTGCGGGGCGACCAGACCAGGCTCATATGGCGCTGAGCCATCAGGTAGATGTCTGCAGCGTTGAGTCCCACGCCGTGAATGAGGGCGGCCTTCTCATTGAGCAGATCTTTACCGCCTTCCTTTTGGCCTGTGAGGCAAAGGAACTCGTTTCGCGCCGTATTGATAATGCCCTCCGAGACGTGCGGTACAAAGGCTTTGCAATTGTCAATGGTCTGTTGACTGGGATACTTGCTGTAGTCGCAGGCTTCGGTCTGGGAACTGTTGCTGTCGCCGAGGGGGAATGTGGGCGCCTCAACATTTAAGGCACTTAAACCTTCGAGCCGGTTATCGTTGTCGAGGTTGCGGAGCAGGCCCTTGTAATCGCCGGATCCCGCGATGCTCATGGCGCCGCCGAGCAACATGCGGAGCTCGGCCCAGCCTTTGGTGGTCGTGTTGTTCGACGGGATCGAGAGTTTCATATGGCCGTTTTGGCCTTTGCGCCAGTCGTGACGGTGTTCGAAACGCTCGCCATGGGAGTCGGTGTTGTATCGATTACCCTTGACGGTGCCTGAAGCGTTCGGAGGAACCTCATCGTAGCCCACGTGATCGTGCGCGTTGATCAATGCAGGGGAGACGACGCCGTCCGGGCAGCTGATGACCGTCGCGTTCTCGGCGTCGCAGTCGCATCCTACGCAGGTGATCTTGGCGTTATTGCCCTTATTGAACATCACCCGGCCGTTGCTGTAAATCTTGTTGCCCGCCAGGATGGTGCCTTCGATGATGATGGCATCACCGGATCCTGCGGATGCGGAGCATACGCCACTCGTGACCTCGGGGATCTGACGGTCGCATTCGATGATGTGATCTTCGGGATGCGGATCGATGCCGCCGTCTTCGCCGCCGTCAATCTCGGCATCGGAGGTTGAGCCGTCTGTTTCGCTGCCGTCAATTTCGGCATCGGAGTTCGAGCCGTCTTCGTCGCCGCCATCCAGTTCGGCATCGGAGGTCGAGCCGTCTGTTTCGCTGCCATCAATTTCGGCATCAGAGGTCGAGCCGTCTTCGTCGCCGGTATCAGCGGAGGCATCGGAGGTCGAGCCGTCTTCGTCGCCGGTATCAGCGGAGGCATCGGAGGTCGAGCCGTCTTCTTTACCGGTATCAGTGGAGGCATCGGTGACCGAGCCGTCTTTGTCGCTGCTATCAGCAGATGCATCGCTGACGACGGCGTCGTCATCATCGTCGTCATCGCATGCAAGAAGATTGAAGGCCACTGCCAATGACAGTGACAAATAGATGGGCTTGCTGAAAAGCATGGAATTCTCCGTTCTAGAAGCGCGGAAGGAAGGTTCGCGCAGGTCCGCACAGCTTATGGAAACAGTGAGATTGCGTCAACGCCGTTCTGAGTGAATCCTTTTTCACTGTAAAGAGATAGGCAAAAGGTGTGTATAAGCGGATTTTTTAATCCAGAAAATGGGATCACTGCGCCCTTTTGGGGCATTGCGGGCGCTGAAAAAAGCGGGGCAGGCGGGTGGCAGACGCCTTGTTTCTGCGGCGATCTCGAAATGTCTCTTGACAAGCTCGCAGGGTTGGCGATTTTGGGGCCCAACTTTTGCGGGAGACTGAGCATGAAGATCGGGATCGTAGGGTTTGCGGGATCTGGTAAGACCACGCTTTTTAATGCATTGACGGGCATGGACGCCCCCACGGGCTTTGGCGGCACGGGCAAAGTGAATCTGGGTCAAATCTCGGTGCCTGACGCGCGGATCGATCGCTTAACGGAGCTCAACAATCCGAAGCGCACCGTCTATGCAGAGATGACCTTTGCGGATGTGCCCGGCGGACGCGGCGCGCAAAGCCTCGATCCGCAGACTCTGGGCCGCATTCGCGAGATGGATGCCCTGGTTCAGGTCGTTCGCGGGTTCGATGGCGGGCAGGGCGATCCCCATCCGGTGACCGAGCTCAACGATTTTCAGGCTGAGCTCATCCTGGCCGATCTGGCGGTTTGCGAGAAGCGCGTCGAGCGTTTGCGCAAGGATCGCTCGAACCCCAACCATTTAGCGCTGATGGAACGCTGTCTGGAGCAGCTCTCGGGCGATGCCGCGCTGCGCGATCTGGGTCTGGACGAGGACGAGAAGGCGGATCTCTCGGCGTATGCCTTTTTGAGCCTGAAGCCGATGCTGTTGGTTTACAGCCAGGCCGAGGATGAAGCCGGCAAAGAGGTGCCTGCCGATCTGGTCAAAGCCGCAGCGGACTACCATCTCGAGATTTTGCCCCTCTGCGGATCCTTTGAGGCGGAGATTGCAGGCCTCGATCCCGAGGATCAAAAGGCGTTTCTGGCGGATATGGGGCTTTCGGAACCGGCGTCGACGCGCTTTATACAGGCCGCCTTCCGCATGCTCGATCTGATCACCTTTATGACCCAGGGCCCGGACGAGGTTCGCGCATGGCCCGTTCGCCGGGGAAGCACCGCCGTTCAGGCTTCGCGCGCCATTCACAGCGACATCGCGCGCGGCTTCATTCGCGCTGAAGTGATCTCATACGCCGACATGGACAAATACAAGTCCGAAGCCGCCTGCAAGCAAAACGGTTGCTTCCGGGTTGAAGGCCGCGATTACATCGTGCAGGACGGCGACATCTGCCATTATCGCTTCAATATCTGATCGAAATCGCGGTTCCCTACGCCTCTGACGATGAGCTCATCCGCTGAAAACAGGGTTCGGGGCGCATGCGGGGATGCTTTCATGGGGTGAAAAGCCCCATGGATGAGCCTCGATCGGCGATCTGCCGGCGTGAAAATCGCCTTCCATTAAAATCCCTGCCTGCTTCGACGGCATGAAAATCGCCTTTCTTTGAGTTCGATCCCCATTTTCTCCATACGAAAAGCGCCTCCTGTCCGAACCGATCCCTGATCCCACGCCGTGAAAACACACCGCCAAAGGCACCGATCGCGATCTCCTCGCCCTGCGGTGGTTGAAAGAGGCGCCTGGATCGGAGGCTGAGGCGTTGCAGAGAGGGCAGGAGGGGAGGCGAAAGAAGTGATCCCGATGGGGGCAGGCGGCTCTGAGGTAGAAGGAGGGTGAGTCCGGAGTGAAAGCGGGGATCTCCTGCGATCTTTTTTCACTTTCACCGTTTTTTTGAGTTGCCAACAGATTCGCTTTTGTGGCAATTTCGCGGCGTACATTGACCCAGAGAGAGGTTTCCCATGTCGATTGAGATTTTGCGAGTCGATTACAACAAGCTTCGCCGCAGCGAGCAAAACCGGTTCAACCACCATATCCTGAACCTGCTCGAGCGCAATTTCCCCGATGAAGCGCGGTGGAGCAAGCAGCTTTCGAACTTTAAGCTGCAGGTGAACCGCCTTTCGGATGCGATGGTCGCGTTGCAATCGCGGAGCAGCCTGAGTCTGAAGACCCGTGATCGGCAAACCGACGTGGCGTGGCTGGGGTTGAAGTCGCAGGTGAAGGCTTCTCTCCTTTTGCCAGAGACGATGGAGGCGGCTCAGAAGGTCGATGCAGTTCTGTCAAAGTCGCCCAATCCCACCCGATTGAAGTACGAACGCGCGTACGGCATCCTCGATACCCTCATCGGATCCCTTTACAGCCTGGGCAATCAGGTTCTGATGGACGCCCGATGCGATTTGCACGTCGCGTATCTGAAGTCCTGTGTGGTTGATTTCACCAAAACACAGGCTGCAAACTTTGCCACCATGAACCAGAGGCAGTCTGGCGAAGTGCAGCAAGCCGGTCTGGCCTGCACCAAAGCCTGGCAGTCGGTGATCAAATACCTGGAGGCGATGGCTGAAGGCGAGATGTTGCCGGGTGTGGAAGAGGCCATCGACCACATCAACGTCGTTTGCAACGTGGTCAAGACCCATTTGCAGCGCCGCGCCAAGATGAACAAGAACGACGCAGAGCATGACGAGGAGATCCTCGCCGAGGGATCCGAAGACGAAAAGGACACCATGAAGGGTCTGAACGACATCGATGCGCCCGCCTCCAACGGGTCGAACGCCGAGTGATCGGTTTGCCATGCGTTCAAACGCCCTTTGATGGGTCGGGTTGCATGAGGGCACCATGTGCGATTGCAACTGTAAATCTCTAAAAGATGCGTTGATCGACGCGTAAAGCGAAAAGCCGCCTTCTTCAAGGTGGCTTTTTTTTGCGCAAAACACAGTTTTGAAGCCAGGGAATAGGCTATTTTTTAACCGTAACGTTCGGCCATGGCCGAAGAGAGCGCTTTTACCATGAAAACAAATGCTCTTTGGGTGCTTGCAGCCGCCTTTTTGGTGGCGTGCTCAGATGATTCAGGTGAGCCTGAGAATATTGCCGACGCGGAAGTCGATGCTCAGAAGGACAGCGGACCGACTCCGATCGCCGATTCAACCACGGAAGATGCGGCTGATTCATCGGATTCATGCGGGAATGGCACCTGCGATGAGGGTGAGACCGCCGAAAGCTGCCCTGCAGACTGCAATCTGTGCGGCAACGGCACCTGTGATCAGGGTGAGTCGAGGACCTCATGCCCGGCTGATTGCGATCAATGCGGGAATGGAACCTGCGATGATGGCGAATCGAAGGGGAATTGCGAAGCGGATTGCTACTGCGGCAACGGCAACTGCGAATATTACGAGACCCATCAGGACTGTCCGCAGGACTGTAAATGCGGCGACGGCAACTGTGATACCGACGAAACACCCCAATCCTGTCCCTCTGACTGTAAATGCGGAAACAATATCTGTGACAATGGGGAGACTGTTGAGAGCTGCGCAGCGGACTGCACATGCGGTAACAAGGTCTGTGACAGCAATGAAACGTCCGTCACATGCCCCGCGGACTGCACTTGCGGCGATGGTACCTGCTCTGTCAACGAGACCAACGCGAGTTGTCCCACCGATTGCATTTGCGGCGATGGCAAATGCGACGTCGATGAATCGCCTGCAAACTGCGCTGAAGACTGTCCCTGCGGCAATGGCATCTGTGATCCGGGCGAAGTCTTCTCAACCTGCCCCGATGACTGCAAATGCGGTGACGGAACCTGTGGGGATGGAGAGACTCTTGAAAACTGCATAGCGGACTGCCATTGCGGTAACGACGTCTGCGACTACGGTGAAACCGCCGCCACATGCGCCTCGGACTGCCGTTGCGGAGACAGCGTATGCTCATCAGGTGAGACCAAAGCCAATTGTGAGAGCGATTGCTACTGCGGCAATGGCACCTGCGACGAGGATGAAACCGCTGCAAGCTGCGTGGAAGACTGCCATTGCGGAAACGGCATCTGTGATCACGGAGAAAACAGTGAGACCTGCGCCGCTGACTGCTTCTGCGGAAACGGAACATGCGACGCTCCTGGCGAGACGAACGCCAGCTGCCATGACGACTGCCCGTCTCAATGTGGCAACAACATCGTGGAATGGGGCGAAGACTGCGACGACGGCAACCAGAACAACGATGATCAATGCTCCAACCTGTGCAAGAACGTCGAATGCTCATCGGGCGATACCCGTGGATGCCGCACCGCGAACGGTTTGACCGGTTTGCAAAACTGCACCGAGGACCGTCACTTTGGCGAATGCATCGCTGTACCCGAAGAATGCAACAACCTGGACGACGATGGCGACGGTGCAACCGACGAAAATCTGACCCGGACATGCACGACCGCCTGTGGAACGGGTGTTGAAACCTGCTCCGAGGGGCAATGGATCAACTGCACAGCCAAGAAGCCCGAGACTGAAGTCTGCAATGGCCTCGATGACGACTGCGACGGAACGCCTGACAACAACATTGCAGGCCTGGGCAATGAATGCGGAACCGACGTGGGCGAATGTCAAAAGGGTGTGACGGCCTGTGTGAGCGGGTCGATCGTCTGTCTGGGCGAAGTGAAACCGGTCCCAGAGACCTGTGACAACAAGGACAACGACTGCGACGGCGAGGTCGATAAGGCCTTATTCCAGGGATGCCAGACTGATTGCGGCAAAGGGACTGAAGTCTGCAAAGCAGGACAGTGGGTCGAATGCTCAGCCCAGCAGCCTGTCACTGAGGTTTGCGGCAATAACCACGATGAGGATTGCGATGGCGAGACGGATGAAGACTGTGGAGACTGCGAGCCAGGCAGAACCTCCGAATGTGGCGTCGATAAGGGCATCTGTCAGAAGGGCATTCAAACCTGTGGTCTCAACGGTGAATGGGGCCCCTGCCTCAAGGATGGTCGTTCGGTCACGCTGCCCGGCGATGTTGAAGAGACCTGCAACGGCCTTGACGACGATTGCAACGGCCTTGTGGACGAGGTTTTTGAAGGTAAGGGCGATGCGTGCGGTTTGAGCGAGGGCGTCTGCCAGCCCGGTATCAAGTCCTGCATTGACGGCAAAGTCGAATGCATCGGTACTTACGGGCCGTTCAACGAGACCTGCAACCACCTCGATGACGATTGCAACGGCGTGATCGATAACGATCTGGCGGCTGACATCTACGAAGAAAACGACGTTTGCAATAAAGCAAGGGTCCTGGGCACATTTGAAGAGACGATCATCAGCAAGGCCAGCTGGAACCTCTTCCCGGGTGGATCCATTTATCCTGCGGGCGATGTGGATAAATACATCTTTAACGCCGATGAAGACTGGAACTGGTGCAATCCCTTGGGCGATGACGAAAAGCCTATGGGCATCAAAGTGCTCCTTGCGACCCCTGATAACGCATCGCATTACGAGCTCTGCATGGATTTCGATAAGCCTGAAGACAAGCTGATCGACTTCTGTTCCACCGTCACCGGCGGTCTCAGGGATAACGTCTGCAGTTCAACCCCCAATGCAGACGGTATGCTCGAAGTGAATTTGCCCTACATCCGGAATACCTGCACCGGCAACGTCGATCAGGAAGTCATCATCAGCGTTCGGGGCAAGGATGGCGCGGCGTCCTGCGAGCCTTACACCCTGGCCTTTATGGTTTACACCAACGATGGATCCTCGATCCCGGTGGTCTGCGGCGATGGTCTCATTCAGGGCAACGAACAATGTGACGACGGCAACACCGATCCACACGACGGATGCTCCGCTACATGCCGCATCGAATCCGGTTATCAATGCAACGGCATGCCGAGCACATGCAGCTCGAACAGCTCTGCACCCGAATGGATCTATATCGGATCCCAAACGGTGGCCGCTGGCGAAACGCTGCAACTCGCTTTGAGGGCCACGGACGCCGATGGCGATACGATCACCTACAGCATGAGCCACGAGCCTTACGGATCCACCCTCGCGGGCAACATCTTCTCGTTCACGCCTGTGGCTGAGCAGGCCGGTAAGTCCTACAGCGTGACCTTTACCGCCTCCGACGGCGCGCTGACATCGGACCTGACGGTGGTTGTGATGGTCACCGGCTCCCATAACTCTGCCCCCGTACTGGCCTCGATCGCCGATCAGACGGTGGTTGAAGGCGGAAGCCTGAGCGTTCCTCTCTCTGCAACCGATGCGGATGAAGGCGATACCCTGACCTATTCCATCCTTTCAGGACCTGACGGTGCCGCCATCAACGGCTCCCGGTTCACTTACTCGCCTGCATGCGGCACCGGAGGCCAAAGCCAACGGGTTACGATCAGCGTGACAGATAAGGCCGGGGCGACCGATACCAAGAGCTTCCTCCTGACCATCACCGAAGCCGGCGGCGCCTGCTGCACCAGCAACTCGACCAACGCCTGTGCATACCCCATCGAAAACTACATCAACAACCAGACCCTCACGCTGCAGCCGGGTACAAACCACTATTACTACGTGAACCTCAATGCCGGAGACATCATCCACAACGCGATCGTCTTCGACGGAGGCAACGGCAACCTCAACCTGGCCCTTTACGATCCCAATGGATCCCAGGTGAATGGCTCTGCCTACACGACCAAAGGCTATGAGTTCATGGACACCACCGCCGCCACCTCGGGTCGCTACGTGTTGCGCGTCTATGGCAAGGACGGTGCAGGCAACAACTACCGTTTGGGAACAAGCATCGAGTCGCCTTCCTGCGCAGCGGATCGCTGTGAAACCAGCTCAACCAACGACCTGATGACCAAGGCCTACAATCTCGACGGCATCCGTTCCACGAGCGACTACAATAACTTCTGCTGGCTGACCTCCTGCGGTGACTTCGAATGGTACAAGATCTCCGTGACAGCCGGCCAAAAGGTGCAGGTGATCGCTTCTTACAACGATGTGATCGGCAACCAGCCCGCAGAGCCCATGCTTCTCGCGCTCTACGATGCCTCCGGCAACCTCATCACGATGGGTGAGCAAGGAGCGAGCAGCATGTGCATGAAGCAGGTGATGGCCAATAACAGCAACCACAACTGCCATAAATGCACCGCCAACACGCCTTACACCTGCCCCATCGGTGAAGAGAACTCCCGTGGAGCCTGCATGACCGCAGTGACACAGACCATCACATCCGACAGCGACATCTATATCTTCGTCTACAGCAGCCACCCAGGCGTCTACTACGACCTTCGCGCTGCCGTAGGCAACGAGTCCGCTGAATTCTGGCTGCATTGATCCCGCATGAAATCACTCATGAAGCCACATCTACCACAGTTTGATCGCCATTAAATCACCCTCCGGCCAGCATGGAACACTGATTGAACATCGTGCAATTGGGGTTCCATTGGAATCGATCCCTGTTTTCATGATCTGAAAATAGGGGAGAATGCGGACCAGAGGGTGATCGATCCGTTTGCAACGCATTTGAGTGAGCGAAAACAGGCGCTCTGTTTTATCAAATAACCCAAAAAATGAGCAATGAAGCCTCTTCAGAACTCAAAACTGTTGCAATCAAAGCCGATCTTCCGTTTAAGATATGTCGCTTCGTGAATCGAGATGGAGGATGTTCCGGTGAGTTCAGTCGAAAATACGTCCAACGCTGCAGAACCGAAGACTGCAGCCCAGAAAGCGCTCGAAACGCGCAAAAAAGTGGAATATCACCTGATGCAACCCAAGGAACCGTTTACGCTGACGGAAGAGTTGCGCTGTGAGTTTCAGCAACCCCATTATAAAGCGGTCATCAATTGCCTGCGTCGTAACCCCCAGCTGAGCATCAGCGAGCTTTCGCAGATGACCGACAATTCCCTCGCGCGCGTCCGCGGAGTGCTGATCCGCCTGAAGGATCTCAAGCTGCTGGAGCATGTGGGCGGCCGTTCCTCGGGTTATTGGTGCTTTACCAAAACCTGGTGAGCCGATTTAACGCCCATTCACTCTCAGGCTCCGGGCCTGCCGGTCACAAATACACGCCCGAAACCCCTTAAAGATTCTTCCCTCAGGTTCATTTAAAGGCTGCAACCACAGCAAAGGCGGATTCAAAGACCGCGTTTGCACAGCATGATTGTGCTCTCCGTTGAACCTGACGATGAGTTGAAATTTTTAAACAAGGCGTGCGGAGGGTGGGTAAGTGCAGTTTCAAAAATGTAATGGCGTTTTCAGGGGCTCTGATCGGTTAATTGAGATTTTGAAACTGCGCGTCAGCGCTTTAAAAAGCGCGTAGCGCGCGTGAAATCGGCAATCCTGAATTTAAAAAGCGCCATTTCAACTTTGAAAACGGCCATTTTTTGAATGAGAAACCCGATTACAGGTTTGCGCAGCTGTTTTTTTGATAAAGAAGACGCATTTCAACGTTTGAATGCTGCATCTGACTTTTAAGGAACGCGATCGCGCATCTGCTTTTGGGCTTCTTTGAAACGAATTCCTCCATCTGAACAGAATTTTGTGGTGCATTCTTCTTAAAAAGGCCCATTACCGTTTTTGAACATCATTTCATTTTTCAGGAAAGGAACTTTGCATCATGTTCAATCGCCTTTTTCTCATGGGATCGCTGGTTTGCCTTTTGGCCTCACAGGCTTTTGCGGATCTTGCGCCCGTAGATGACGATCCGGGTACAACTTCTGATGAAAAAGACGGCAGGGATCAGGCGCGTACAGGCTCTTCGAGTAAAAAAGATGTGGCGCCATCAAAGGATGACGACGATGACGGCTGCTCGGTAGCCTCATTTCATCATCAAAACAGCACGCCCTTTGCCGTAGGCGGCATCCTGCTCGGCCTCTTCATGGGGACATCGCTGCTTTCCCGCAGAAAGCAGGATAGCGTCCGCTGATCGCTTTCAAAGAAAGGAACCTATGCGAAAGATTTGGATGCCCCTTTTGCTCTGCGGCCTCTTTGCCGGATCTGCGATGGCCGACATCCCTTCGTTTGGACCCGATGGCCGGCCGATCTACAACCATCACCGCCATCAGCCTCCCATTGGAGCTTGGCGTCCGCTCGAACAGCCGCAGCCGGTACCGCCCCCCAATGTTGAAACGCCGCCGCCAGATGAACCGGCCCCCGATCCACAGGCGGTAGATGCCCCAAAGCCGGAGCCGAATGCGGCGCCTCAAAATCAGAAAGCGCCCGCTCCTCTGCCCGAAATCAAAGAACCCGCCGTGCGTTCGCATGATTGGGAGGAGGAGACAGAGCCTTCACCCCTGCTGGCTCTGGGCATCATTTTAGCGCTCTCGGCGATCTCACTTGGCCTCATCGTGAAGTTGAAACCCAAATGCAATCAGACACCCACGTAAACGCCCTCTCCGAAGCCTTCTTCGGGCAGCTCGCTCTCTATTCTGTCGCTCATTTTTGTGTCGATTTTGCCTGTGGCGCCCTGGTAGCGGGGATGGTCTGGCCCTCGGATTACGCCTATGCAGGGGTGATCCTCTATAACGGCCTCGCCTTTGCAGGACAAATGCCCCTGGGGATCTGGGCCGACAAGTTCAACCGGAACGCATTGGTGGCTGCGATGGGCTGCGCCCTGGTGTTCCTGGGGCTGATCGCAGGCCTCTGTCTGCCCGAAGTGATCCTGATTTCGGTGATCCTCGCAGGTGTTGGGAACGCTTTCTTCCATCTGGGAGGCGGGATCGATGTGTTGAACAGCAGCGGGGAGCGTCTGGGACCTCTGGGGATCTTCGTCTCTCCCGGTGCCCTGGGTCTCTTTCTGGGCATCTCCCTTGCGCCAGGTGACCTCACCGAGGCCCTGCTGCCGATGATCCTGAATGTGCTCTGCGCTGTGGGGATCCTGATCTACCAGCTGAAGGTTTTCCACAGCTTAAAGAGCCAAAACGAACCCCTCAGTTTTGCTTTGCAAAAGCCCAAGGGGATGGGCCTCTGCCTCTATGCCCTTTTGGGGCTCTTCCTCGTCGTGGCGCTGAGGTCGTATGTGGGCTTTGCGCTCTCGTTCTCGTGGAAGACGGGCGTATGGGTGACGGTGCTCACGGTCGCCCTCGTGGCCGGAAAGCGCCTGGGTGGCCTGCTGTCGGACTGGATCGGGCTTCAGAAGACGGCGATTGCGACCCTTGCGATCGCGGCCCTCGCGTTCCTGTTTCCCGATGTTCCGGCGATGGGTACGCTCGCCGTGCTGTTCTTTAACATGACCATGCCGATGACGTTGTGGGCTCTGACGCGCATTATGAGCGGTGCGCGCGGGTTCGCCTTTGGCACCTTAACCTGCGCTCTCTACGTAGGCTGGCTGCCGATCGCCTTTAAATGGGCTCCGAAGCTTCAGATGGGGGCTCCATTCGCGGTCCTGACGATCGTCTCCCTCGCGTTGCTGATCCCGGCACTCGCTGCCTGCCCCAAAGGATCCCCCAAATGACCCTTGCAGTCTTTGCCCGCTGCCTCGGGCTGACCCTGTTGATCGAACTCTGCTTCGCTCTCCTCTGGGGCCTGAGGCAGCGTTACCATCTGCTTACGGTTGCTCTGGTGCAGGTGACGACCAATCCCCTTGTGGTCTGGCTCACTCTGTACTGCCATGATCACCTGTTTCTGCCGCAAGCCTACTACATCGTCCCCATCGAATGCGCCGTCGTCGTCGTGGAAGGGCTCATCTACCGCTTTGCCCTCAAGACCCTGCAGCGTCCATTCGTCTTCTCTCTGGGCGCAAACTACGTGTCCTTCAGCCTCGGTTGCATCCTGGCCTGCTTCGGGATCCATCTTTAATCTGTGGAATTGCGCCCTCTGCGCGAAGTGAGAGGGCGATCGCATGGGGGAGGATGGGGCGGCTATTTGCTCGATCCGGCGGCGCTCCCGCGCTCATCGTCCGGGTTTTCGGCCGGGATCACCAGTTCACCGAGTTCACCGTCATCGTAGCTGCCCGGCGGAGGTGGCTGGCTCAGCGAGATGTCGTCTCCATAGAAGTAATGGAGGATGTCCATCGTGCTGTAACCCATGTTTTCGGCCAGGCAAATGGAAGCCCACTGGCCCAGCGCCCCGCGGTTTGCAGCGTCCTCAGGGGCGAGCAGCGTGCCCTGAACCTTGTTTCCGGTCTTCCCTTCGTTTCGGGTCACGTGGATCTCCGTCCAATAGGTGCCCTTAAAGATGCGTTTCTTCCCCCGCGCACGCTGTCTCTTCCAGTACGAAGCCATCGCCTGCCAGGTCTTATATTTGCGGTAGCCGCTCTTTTTGGGCGATTGCGGTTTGCAAACGGCGTCTACCCGGGTGCCGGATACGTAGTTTGCGCGCAGGAGATTGCCTCCACGGTGGAGGAGCAAGTCCTCTGTATTTTGTGCAGCGGCCTTCGCCTCGGGGCCGGCCCCCGCCTTCCAGCATTGGAAATGAGGCCCGATGGGGACCTGGGCGGTCTCTCCACGTCTGCCCAAGAACCCCGCGAGGAACGTGCGGGCCGCGATCACCTGTGCTTCCAGGGCTGCGGCGCGCTTGGTGAGGGTCCCCATCTCGCATGCGAGGACCCCCGGCAGATATTCCTTTTCGGTGTCGAGCACCCCCTTGTCGGTCACGATGCAGAGGGGCATGTAGGTATCGCGGGTGCGTCCTCCGATGCAGCGCTCCAGATCGCTCTCCTGCTTTGCGGGAAGGGGCGTTTCTTTGGCTGGCGTAGTGTTTTTACGGGCTGTGGTCTGGGTCTTGGTTGAAGTCTGAACCCGGGGCTTCCGCGCAGGTGTCGATCCACAGGCGCAAAGAAGGGCGGTGATTGCAGCAAAAAGCAGGATCCGATGCATGAGATCTCCGGTTTTCAGGTTGCGATACGCTCTTTGGCGCAACGGATGGTGCATTTTACGGATGAAACGCGGCTTTTCTTCACGAAGCCGGTTCGTTTTGAACCTGCGACTCGGGATTGCGCAGCGTTTCCGGCAGGATCAAAGACGGCGCCTTCGTGCAGATGAGCCACAACTGGTGGGCCGCACGCGTCGCCGCCACGTGGAAGAGATGCCGGGACTCGATCGCATCGGGGTATTGCTCCGCCGTGACTTCGAGAAGGATGACATAATCGTATTCGAGGCCCTTCACCTGGTAAACGTCGGTGACATCGATGCCTGGAGTGAAGTCAAATTCCTGGTCGAAGACGCGTCGCAGATTGGGAACGTCGGCTCGTTTGAGCGCGCTGTAATAGAGTGAGGCTACATCCGAGGTCTTTGCGATCAGGGCGACCGAGGCCAACCGCTCGCGACTCCGCAAACTCTTCAGCGCATCGGCCAGGAACGCGACCGCTTCGCCCTGTTCGTCGAACCGGAGGAGCTGAACCTCCGCCCCATCCCTCGCATCCCGGCTCGGCGTACCCACCTGATCGGGCAGCACTGAGCGGGCCAGCTCCATCACCTGACGCGTAGAGCGGTATGAGATCGCCAGCGGCGGCAGAAGCTCGGCCTTGATGCGGGTGGCTGAAAGCAGCTCATCCCAGCGCTCAAACCCGCTGTCAAAAACGATCCGCTGCGCTTCATCCCCCGCAAGGGTCACAGGCCCTCCGGGTCTCACGGTCTCGCAGAGGAGCTTCAGGCACAATGGAGAAAGATCCTGCGCTTCATCGACGATGATATGCTCGTATTCAATGCAGCATTCGTCGTTCTTCAGGCGTCCGTACTGCAGCTGGTAAATCCGCAACAGGATGGCATAGTCGTCCGCATCGAGCTTCCCCCGCAGTTCCCCTGCGTCCACCGCCTTCCCGTCAACCCCCTGATGCAATGTTTCGTCGGTATAGACCGAGAGATCGAGGGGATCATCGGACTGCGCTGCGACCGTCTCGACCAGCTCCTTGATCTCCCACTCGTAGACCTGCTCGTTTGCGGCCTTAAAGGCATCGACGATGCGCGCCTTGTTCGTGAGCAGCTCCGACCACAATTCAAAGGCAGAGGCGAGCTCTTCCATGATCTGATCGAACAGCTGGCGCAAAGGCAGCATGCGACCCTGGGCCATGCGCTGACCTTCGGGGGTTTCCAGGAACCGCTTCACCTGCTGGACGCGCGGCACGAGGGGGAGGTTCCGCCGCTTCACCCACTCCCGTTCGAGCTCAGGGCCGCCGATCTCCTTGAAGTCGTCGTCGTACTCGCGGGATTTCTGGCGCATGTAGCGCTCGATCATGTTGAGGATGACCGGGTGACGCTTCAGTCTGCGCGCGCCCTGGGGCGTTTCGTCGGTGGTGGGGCGGTCTTTCAAATCGGGCATCAGGCGTTTCACCGCGTCCCGGGCGAAGGTTTCAAAAGTTTTAATGACCACACCCCGCACATCGAGGGACGGTAACAGTTGTGAAACGTAGCGTCGGAGGGCTTCACCGGGCGTGATCATCAGCATGCGTTTGCCCGCAAAGCGCTTCGGATCCTGGAAATGCAGCCAGGCTGCGCGGTGTAAGGCGATGGTGGTCTTGCCAGTACCCGCTCCGCCTCTGATGATGATGACGCCGGATCGGCTGTCGGTGATCGCTTTAAACTGCGCCGGATCGATCAATGCCGTGATCTCAGGGAGACGCTGGTCCGGATTGAGCCGCCCAAGGCGCGCCTGACGCGCTGCAGGTAACCTTGCCGCCGTTCCGCAACCCCCACTGAGCTTGCTCTGATCGGCTTCGATGCAAACGTATTGGCCGTCGCGCCCCTGCATCAGCACGTCCTCGCCCACCGTAAGGCGCTTGATCTCACCCCTGGCGATGGTCAGCGTGCGGCGTTCGTCGACTACACCCGTCTGCAACTCGCCCGCAAAGCGCTCCTCGTACTCGTCCCCCTCGTGATAACAGTAATAAATGCGGCTGATGGGTGAGTTTCGCCAGTCGACGATATGCACCCCGCGCTTCTGGTCGATGAATGCGCGCTTGCCGATGAACACATCGCGGATGCGGGACTGGCCCTTCACCTCGTCGGACAGCCGCAGATGCGCGAAGTAAGGGTTCAGTGGATCGGCGGGGAGTTCCACTTCGTGAGCCTGGGCGGCACGGAGCGACGAGAGGCGCATCATCTGCTCGATGAGCGGCGGCTGATCCTCAAGGCGCGCTTCGGCGATCTGATCGCGCAGGGCCAAAAGTTCCTCGTCGAAGTTCGCCTTCTCGAGGGCGATGCGCACGTAACGATCGATCTCGCTCCTGATTTGCGCCAACAGCGACTGCTCTTCTTCCAGGGCTTTCACTTGTTCGGGGGTTAAATCGCTCACGATCGGACTCCTTGGTCAAAATGGGGCGCGCAATTTAGTCCTTGCGATTGCGAAATAAAAGTATGCGCGGGCTGCAATGGGCGATAAAGTGAAGGCCGTAAAAGGTCGCGGTTTTGGAATGGGCCCGGCGGTGACGGGCTGAGCGGCCGCAGGAAGGAAAGTTACCATGGGCAAATCGTTGCTTGAAGAGATGATGGCTGAGCCCGTTGAAAAGATCGCCACCGGTGAAGGCGCCGCAGATGTGGGGCCCGATCCCAATCCCGAGCAGGACGACGAAGAGGGCATCGATGCGGTGGAAGCCCTGGCTCGGGCGATGCGCGAGGCGCAGCAAAAGCGTGAACCCCAAAAGCCCGCTGAGGCGCCGCTGCAAAAGAAGGATCTGCGCGCGCTTGACGAGCGCCCCGTCGAAATGAAGCGCGTGCGCTGGAGCGATGATCCCGACGTTCACGACGATGTTTGCGGCTTAAAGGAAGGATCGCGGTTCATCATGCGCGACTGCGGCAAGGATTTGGACGGCGAATGGGAGGTGATCCAGGTCAACGCCAGCGCCGCCTCCGCCGAAGAGCGCAACATCTTTGCCCAGCGCCCGAACGCCGGACCGCCTTACATCAAAATGTTCGAAATCGACGTCACCGAGGAGATCCATCTGGGCCGCCTGGTGATCAAGAACGACGATTGATGCCCGCCTGATGCCCGCCCTGAATTGCGTAAATCTTTGCATACCTCTTGAATAGAAATCGCAGCAGCGCGTCAGGGCGCTGTTTTTGGCGATCGGAATCTGCTGGAGAGGAGCCGCGATGGTGAACTGGAAACCCGTTTTTTTGAGTCTGGGACTGTTGTTTGGGGGCACTGCGCTGGCCGGGATGCTGCCCGATGTCAATGACCCCGTGCGCACGGGGCAGAAGGCCTCCAACGATGCCGCGGTGGTGATCTCGATCGAAAAATACCCGCTGCTGGACGAAAGCGCGAAGATCCCTTACGCCCACCGCGACGGCGACGGGATGGCCAACTTCCTGCTCTATACGCGGGGGGTGCCTCAGGCGAAGATGCACCGCCTGCAGGATAAGAGCGCGACGCGCGAGCAGATCGAGGATGCGATCGAAGGCGCCTTAAAAGAAGCCTCGGGCGGTACGCTGTGGATTTATTTTGCGGGGCATGGCGCAGCGGCCAGCGATCAGGGTCAGCTTCTGCTCGGGGTCGATACGCCGGCGAACGATCGCCTGATCGAGCAGCGCGCCGTCGCATTGAACGCGATTCAGCAAAAGATCGATGACTCGAATGTGGAGCAGGCGGTGATCGTGATCGACGCCTGCAACGCATCGCTGGGGACCCGGTTTGCGGCGCCGGTCTCGCTCTCGCTGGTTTCGGGCAAGAAGATCGCGATCTGGTCGGCGGCGGGGCCGGGTGAAAAATCGGGACCCTTAAATGCGGCCAGGCACGGCGCGTTTACTTATGCGGCGCTGGGGGCGCTTCGGGGCTGGGCCGACGGCGAGCTCGGATCGAGCGACGGTCAGGTCTCGATCAACGAGGCGCAGACCTTCGTGGATCGCTTTTTAAAGTCGAGCGGCGTGCGCAATCAGAACCCGCAGCTCAAAACCCAGGGCGATTTTGTGTTGTCGAAGGGCGTTTCGGAGAAGGCGCCTCAGATTGCCTCGGGCAGCGAGGCCGACAAATGGATACGCGTTTCGGACGATCGCTCTTCGGGCGGTTCGAACTGGCTGGACTGGACGCTGGGTGGCGTGGCGGTCGCTTCGATCGGGACGGGAGTCTATTTCCTCGTGAAGGCCCACGGGCTTGAGGACGATCAGTACAGCACGCTGAGCGATATGCAGAAGGGCAGGCGCACGCTCTCTTCGGCGAGGGAGCGCTGGGACGAGCTCGAGGTCGATCGCTCGCTCTATTCGAAGCTGGGCATTGGCCTGATCGCGCTGGGCGGCGCGGTGGGCGTCTACGATGTGATTCGCATCGCGACCCGTCCTGAAGCCCCAAAGAAGCGTCAAAGCGCGCTGCATTTTGAGGTACTGCCGGGCATGGTTTCGCTGGGAGGTGAATGGTGAGAGCCTTTCTTGCAATCCTGCTGCTCTTCTGCGCGGCCTGCGAAAAAGAATTTGAGGATCACGATCTGGTTAAAGACAATTACTGCGAGGATACACGCCATTACGACCTGGAGTCCGACCGCTGCGTCTGCAAAAAGGGCTTCATCGAAAACAGCGAGGGCCGTTGCATCTGCGATACGTCCAAGGGCTTTGAGCAGAGCGAATTCGGAGATTACTGCAACTGTCCCAGCCGTTATGTTGAAAAAAACGGTGAATGTGTCCCGTTTTTTTAGGGGCAAAAAAGGATGTCTTCATGTTCAGATACGCGTTGGGGCTTCTTTGCGTGCTTTGGGTTGCGGGTTGTGAGGACCCGGAAGAACCCGGCTGGATTTGCTCCATGAACTTTGAATACGACAGGGTGAGCGATCGCTGCGTCTGCATCGAAGGTTATGCCCTGCACGAAAACCGCTGCGTGCTCAAAACGGAGCTTTGCGACTCCAGTCTGGGGCTCGTCTACAGCGACGAAAAGAGCGAATGCGTTTGCTTGGACGGGTTTGCTTTAAAGGACGGTTACTGCCAGAACATCGACGAATGCGCCGAAGGCACAGCGCAATGCGGCGCTCACGGGCAATGTCAGGATGCGGTCGTTTCGACCCGGTCTGCCGCGAAATACAACTGCATCTGCGACGAGGGCTTTCAGGAGAAGATCCTCGATTCGGGCGAAGTGACCTGCGTCGACATCGATGAATGCGATGAGAATTACCGGATTTGCGGCGCTCACGGGACCTGTCAGAACCTTGAGGGCAGTTACCGCTGCGAGTGCGATGACAAGACGACTGAGCTTTCGAGCGACGGCAAGAGCTGCGTCGACATCAATGAATGCGATTTGGGCCGCGATTCTTGCGGAGCTCACGGGGTTTGCCGCAACCACGACATCACGGACTCTTCTTACGGTTACGGTTGCGACTGCGACGAGGGCTTTCAGGAGAAGATCCTCGCTTCGGGTGAAGTGACCTGCGTGGACATCGATGAATGCGCTAAGAATCACCTGATTTGCGGCGATCACGGGACCTGTCAGAACCTTGAGGGCGATTACCTCTGCGAGTGCGATGACAAGACTGCGCTTTCGAGCGACGGCAAGAGCTGCGTCGACATTAATGAATGCGATTTGGGCCGCGATTTTTGCGGAGCTCACGGGATCTGCCGCAACTACGACATCAACGACATCGCTACGGGCTCTTACGCTTATCGCTGCGACTGCGACTTCGCAAACAACTACAAGGAAGAAGTGCGCTTGGACGGGCTCCTTACCTGCCAGCACATGGACTGCAGAATGGGAACGGAGAAGCGCGAGGTAGGCGGCGAATGCGTAGATATCGATGAATGCGAACAAAACATGCACGCCTGCGGCGAACACGGCCGATGCCAGAACAGCGATTACGTACACGAGTCCGACAAATACCGCTGCATCTGCGACGAAGGCTACGAAGAGCATTTCATCGGCGAAGGCGAATACCGCTGCGATCCCAGTCCGTTAAACCGCCGGCCTTTGGGCGCCACGACGCTCAAAAGTTTGATACAAACGCCGCGCGATCCCCATTTCCTCCCATCCAGACCGCCTCTTTGAAGCCTGCGAAAAGGCACCTCCGCTGCTTGTCATCAGAAAAGGTTGATGCCTGCCAAGGGTGTGTTTGCGGCAAAGGATGGGGGGATCGCACGCAGCGACGGGTGATTTTGCAGTGATGAAATGGGGGATCGCAGCGTGCGATGGGTGAGTGGGGCGATGAGGTGAGAGGCCTGAGGAAGGCTTAAAGATCAGTCGCCGATGACCAGGCTGCCGCCGGCGGGCACGGTGACGCTGCCGTTCGAAACGTTGACGGTCGATCCATCATAGGAAGTAAACGAGCCGCTGACGCCGCTGCAGGTCGCATTGAAGGACGAAGAGCCCTTGTTGATGCCGACGACGACGGTCTTGCCTTCGTAGGTGAGCTTGTAAACCCAGGCGTCGTCCGAGCTGCCGCAGGTTTGCCGCGATCCGTATCTCAGAGCGGGGTGCGATTTTCTGAAGGTGCCGAGCTGCTGAATATGCTGCAGAGCGTCCTTTTCGCTGCTTGAAAGGCCGTCGAACTTCATGACCGCGCGCCTGCCGCCGTCAAAACCGCTTTCTTCCCAGCCGATCATGCCGATGTCGTCGCCCTGGAAGAGCAGCGGGATGTTGATCGGCGAGGTGAGGAGGAAGGTCTGCGCGTGCTTGAGCAGGGTGTAGTTGCCATTGCATTCGGTCAGGGCTCTGTTCTGGTCGTGGTTGCCGAAGAAGTTGCCCATGACCGCGCCCGGGAAGCCGCCCGATCCGCCGTTGGTCGGTTGCGAGGTCAGGTAAGTCCTGTCCCAGCTTTCGGTGACGTCGTGTGCGAGGGAGTTGTAGCTGTTCCCCTTAAGAATGATGTCTTTGGCCTTGTAGAAGAAATCTTCGTTGACCTGGCCCTGAACCATGTCGGCACGGGTGTGGTATCTCGCCCAGCCGCCCAAAGACTCGCCGACCATATAGAAGACTTCGGCTTCGTCGGGCATGTCGTGGTTTTTGACCGTGGTCTCGATCTTCTTTTTGACCGCCTTTCGGAGCTCCTTTGTAAAGATGTCATCCATATGCTTGAGGGCGTCCGCGCGGAAGCCATCGAGGTTGAAGTTCTGGATGAGCCAGATGGCGTGGTCGATGACCGCTTTTCTCGCATCGGCGTTGTTGTAGTTGAAGTCGGGCATGTAAGGCGTGAACCAGCAGTCGATGCGGTGGTCGTCCCAGTGATCCGGGGCGCAGGGATTCTGGGCATAGAACCAGCCGTCGTTCTTGTGGGCCTGATAAAGCGGAGACTCGCTGTAGACATGGTTCGCGACAAAGTCGGCAATGACCCTGATGCCTTTTTCATGCGCTTTATCGACAAGTTCGCGCAATTCGGCCACGGTTCCGAAAGCAGAATCGACGCCTTCGTTTTCAAAGCCGTAATTGTTGTCAAAGTTGTATCCCGTGGCGAGCGGATGGTAGGCGTGATAGCTGGTGAAGTAGTCGTTGTCCTGTTGGGGCGCAACGGTTCCGCCTTTGCTCTCGTGGTGGGGGTTCACGACAGGGGAGCTGATCCAGATCGTGTTGACGCCCATCTTTGTAAAGTAGTCGTCATCAAGTTTGTTGATGATCCCGCGGAAGTCGCCGCCCAGCCATTGTTCGGTCTCCCGATTTACATGCGGGAATTCGCTTGACGAAACATTGTTGTTTGAATCGCCGTCCAGGAAGCGGTCGGTCATGATCTGGTAGACGAACGCGTCGCGCCATCCAAAGTCGGCAAAGTCGACGCCTTCACCGATCCAAATCGGAACGAAGAAGGGTTCGATCTTGTTGCCGTTTTCATCGACGAGCCTGAAGAGCCAGCTGTATTTATTGGGGGCGAGATCCGTCTTGCTGATTGTGAACGTCTTCGTCTCTGCGTTGTAATATTCGCTCGCGTTCTCAACCGGCACGCCGTTCAAAGTGATGATCGATTGGGCAAAATCGATGGCCGCCGAGCCGTGATACTGAAGATCGAAGCTATAGGAATTCTCCGTCCTCACGAGGCTGTCGTCGAGCGTGAACAGCTCTTCCGGAATCCCTTCGATATGTATGGTTCCGGGATGGTTCGAGGTTGAAGTGACCGGATGGGGGCCGTTTGTGCCGCCATCGCCGGCATCGCCGTATAACCAGGTGTTGCCGTTATCGAGCGAGAATCTGAAGATATAGATGAAATCGCCGGCCTTATCGGTCGGAAAGTCGACCATATATTCGTGGTTGTTGTCACCTGAATGCTCTGCGTTGAATTCGGCATCCACCTTCTTCCAGGTGGCGGGAATGATCGGATATTCGGTTGCGCCTTTTGCTTCTTTGTAAAGCAACTGGGCTTTCCAGTCCGCATGCTGAGGAACGCCTGAGCCGGTTTGACCTTCGATCCAGATTTGGCCGTAAATTTTTGTGGCTGGGGTATCTCCGACCATTATGGTCGGGTCTTCAGGGCGAGGAAGAGCTGACGGATACTGGACTCCGTACCATGCGTTGTCAGGGATGTTCATCGAGACGCATGAATTGTTGCTGTCGCAATATTTGTCGGGGCAGTTGCAGATCGCTTTGCTGCTATCAACCGAGCAGACGCCCTCGTGTCCGCAGCTGACGCTGCCGCATTTGTCTTCAGCGCATTCGTGAACGGCAAAATCGCAAACCGGTTTGTCTGGGTCTTTGCAGTCCGTATCGCCGTTGCATCTGCCGTCGGCGAGATCGCAGCGTCCGTCAGCAGGATTGCAGATTTCCCACGCTTCGCATTTTTTATCGGTGCATTTATCTTCAATGCACGGCTTGGTGACGTCGTTTTCTTCGTTGACATAGCCTGCAGGGCATTTGCAGATCTGCGAGTTATTTTCTCCCTCCAGGGCGCAACTTCCGGAGCCGCAGGCTAGGCTGCATTCAGGTTCGCCACCGCCACCGCCTCCTCCGCTACCGCTGGAAGCGCCATAGCCGCCATAGCCATAGCCGCCACCATTTCCTCCTACAGGACCAGGACCAGAATCCCACTTGCCTCCATCTTTTTCTGCGTCTGCTGATTCATCGGTCTCTTCGAGACAAGCGCTCGTCCAAAGCGCACAGAAGGCAAGACAGAGCACCGAACTAAATAAACTTCGCATATCCACCTCTTCGAATGCCCAACCGTCATTCCGGAAATTTTATACAGAAAAAATCCTTGTCGTTCAACATCATCCCATGAAGCCCTTTGCCTTTGAAGACATGACATCATGCCACAGAAAAAGACTCGTGGACTCATCTTATCTGTTGGGTTCATTGCTCTGATAAATCAATGAAGTGAATGCTCTGATTTTTTGAGAGATGGTTTCTGATGAATGAAAGCCAAACAAGGCTCAGATGCAGATTGACATCAGGAGAACAAGTCGCTTTCCAGAGATCCGCGTTCCAGCTATGGTGATGCAGTTTACGATTCCATATCTATCGTAACGCGTGATACATCAACGCGCCCCCTTTGGGCGACGGAGATTCAAAGATGGCAGACTTATTTCAATGTGTGGTTTACATCGTCGAAGACGGCCCCAACGGCACGCATTACCTGGCGATCAAAAACGACGAGCATTTGCCCAACAAATACGAACATCGCCTGATGCGCCTGAAGTTTCGTCCGCGCGGCAAGATGCTCGTCCGCTTCGTCGATATGAGCGGCAAAAGCGAAAAAGGCGCCGAGCGGCTGGTCAAAAAGATCGTCGAAGAGTTGCAGGAATGCGGCATTGCGCCCGATTTTAAGGAAGCCAACCACGAAGATTTCTTTGGATTCGATCGCGATCGCTACATTTCGCGCAACGAATTTGCCAAAGTGGGCTCCGTATTGGTGGAATTGGACGAGCATCTCGATGATTTTCTGGACGGCATCGAATCCGGCGGCGATGAAGACGACGAATTTGAGGACGAAGACGACCTCGAAGAAGACGACGGTGCCGATGACAGCGAGGACGGGGAAGAGGACGAAGACCGTGAGGACGAGGATGCGGAGGACGATGAAGAAGAGGATGACGATGATTGGGACGACGAGCCCGTCACGTTGTCGGAGTATCGCGTTCTCGAAGCGCACGCCCGTTTGGTCTCTGCCAAGCTCACCCATGTGATCCACCTGGTCAGCGCCAACGTTGAGGATTTGGATGACACCGAGGATGACGGCGAAGAGCTCGTGGAGCGCAAGGATTTCGGCAAGTTAAGCCGCCAGATTGCCAAGATGGCCGGCCGCTTCGAGAAACTGGTCAACGCGCTGATGGCCGAAGAGCAGGAAGAGTGATCGCAAGCCTTTGCTTCTTTTGAGAGCGCCCTTCGTGGCGCTCTTTTTTTATATGCGATGGGCGGAATGGCGGAATTTGGCGGGCGAACAAACAAAATTGCGTCAGTGAAGAAAATTTCAGATTGCGTCAAAGTTTTTCAAAGCTTCTGTTGTAGAGATCCGGCCCGGTTGCTATCCTAAATTCATTCGCGTGAAACCGTTTAGGTGGATCGATGCACAAACCAATCAACACGACGGAAGGGAAGGCAAAGATGAACAATTTTTGGCTTTGTTTAGGAATACTAGTCGCTGCTTTCGGTGTAACCGCCTGCTGTGACGACGATGACAATTCCTGTGATGGTAGTTGCTCTGATGCTGAAGCTGGAGTGCCTGATAGCGGATGTAAATCCTGCCAGACGCATGCGGACTGCGGCGATCTGAAGTTTAAGGGATGCTACGGCGGTTTTTGCCAGTCGCATGAATGCGATGCCCAGTCGAAAACCAGGTACTTTGAGTATTACGTAGACTGGCGCCAGGGCTTCACTGGCGTTTATGTGTCGGGCGATTTTAACAACTGGCCCAATTGCCTGAGTCCAAACCTGGATGAGGGCAGGATGATCGATAAGGGCAACGGCGTCTATTACGCCCTGCGCAAGTTACCCGTGGGCGAATACGGTTACAAATATCTCATTTGCTATCCCGATCCTAAACCCGACCAGGAGGGCATGAATGGCATCGAATGGATTACGCCGACAGATGCAGATTCCACGGCCGATGATGGTTATGGCGGGCAAAAAGGCATCGTCAAGGTGGTGGGCTGTTCCCAGAGTTCACCCAGGGTCAGTTGCACCCAGAGTTCGTCCGCTGAGTAAAAAACGAAAGGAATGCAAATGAAAGATCGCTTTTGGATTTGTTTAGGCATGCTCGCTGCTGTCGTTTGCGCGGCAGCCTGCGATGACGATGACAATGATGATTCCGGGGATGCGAGCGAAGACGTGGGGTTTAAGCCTGCCGACAGCGGTACCGGGGACGCAGGTGGCAGCGATGGATCCGCCGGCAGCGATGGATCCGCCGGCAGCGATGGAACAGTCGACGGCGGTGGAACAGTCGACGGCGGAAATTCAGGAAAATCCTGTCAGGATCACACGGATTGCGGCGATCTCAGGCAGAATGGCTGTTACGCAGGTACCTGTAAACCCCATCCCTGCGATGCAACCTCAAACACCCGCTATTTTGAGTTCGATCCCGGAGAACGGTTTGGTTTCGAGGATGGAATCTACGTGGTGGGGGATTTCAGCCGTCCTGGTGCTCAGTCCTGGCCCAACTGCGATGCTGTAACGGATGCCGACAGGATGCATCAAAAGAAGACCAGCGATGGGAAGACGGTTTACTACGCCCTGCGCCAGCTGCCTGCAGGCGAGTACAGTTACAAATATCTCCTCTGTTATCCCGGATTCAACATCGACGCGCCCATGGGCGAAAACGGCATCGACTGGTGTTCGCCCCAGGACGCCGACAGCAATGTGGATGACGGGTATGGCAACATGAAAGGCGTCATCACCATCACGGGCTGCAGCCTCTGATGAGTGACGGAGAACATCACAACAACGAAAGGAGCAAAATGATGAAAAAGGATTGGATTTATTTAGGAATTTTGGTCGCCTTCGGCTTTTTGACCGCATGTGATGACGATGACAACGATGATGAAGTTGATGACAGTGCTATAAAATCAGATGTATCTCTCCCATGCGACAACAAATGCCAGTCCAATGAGATTTGTGTTCAGGATGCCCGCGGAGATCGCTGCATCAAAGGTTGTGAACGCTCTTTTGTCTACCGCGCGCAGGGGCTGATCCCCACTTCTGTTGAGATTTGCGGCGATCTGACAGGCGATGAGGATTGGCAATCGCCCCAGCCGATGACTCAGGTTGAAGAAGGGGTTTACGTCGCAAAGTTGCCGGTCTCTCTCGGTCGCCATCAATATAAATTTATCGTCGATGGTAAATGGATTCCCGATCCGGCCAATGAACAGCGCGAAAATGACGGCCAAAACGGCGAAAACAGTGTCATCGACCATCAATGCCCCTTTCAGCCCGAATGTGTCGTCGACAGCGACTGTCCGGGTGAGAAGAATGTTTGTCGGGCGTTCCAATGTGAATGCGGTTGCGCTGCGCCTCAGATGTGCAATGCGGATCTTTCCGACTGTGTTTCCTGTATCAGCAACGATGACTGCAAGAATGACAGTAATGGCCCCGTTTGTGTGAGCGGTGTCTGTGGTTGTAACAGCAAAGAAGACTGTGGCGGCAATCAAACCTGTCACGAAAGCCGATGCAGGCTCTCCTGCCAGGAGCATCATGACTGCGGTGACATCGCGAATTTAGGGTGTTACGACGAAGGGTGTCAGCCGCACCCGCTCGACAGGAAGTATTTCACATTCCATCCCGGCAACCGGGATCTGTCGCATATGCTCTGGATCCACGTCGCCGGCGATTTTAATGGCTGGCCTACCTGTTCGGCCGCGGAATCTCACGATGAATATCGGTTAAAGCCCAAAGGGGACGGTTCTTATGAAACGCTTTGGGAACACATGCCTAAAGGTCGCCATGAATACAAATATGTGATTTGCTATGATGATTTCAGGAATCCTTCACCGGGCATGACCGGAGATGAATGGATTACGCCTGCCGATGCGGACGCGACTGCGAATGACGGAAATGGGGGGTTCAACGGCGTTTACATTGGCCCCAATACCACCTGCGACGATGACGAGTTCGACTGGCACGATGCGGTCATGTATTACGCCGTCGTCGATCGCTTTTTCGACGGCGATCCCTCAAATAACAGTCAGGTGCCGAATGTCTCCCGGGAAATCAAAAACGCCGGCGGGCAAAGCTGGGTGATCTCTGGTCAGTATGAGGGGGGGGATTTTAAGGGACTCACTGAAAAACTGTCTTATATTCAGGACTTGGGCGCCAATGCGATTTGGCTCTCTGCGCCTTACGATAACCGTGATGTATCTGGAGAAGCTTCAAGTGAATACGATCATCATACTTATTCGGGCTACCACGGTTACTGGCCATCGCCCTTAAATTCAGATTACAGTTCCCCGGACAACCCTTCGCCTGAACCCAAAGTGGAATCGCATTACGGCACCAGCGAAGAGCTCAGGGAACTGATTGAAAAAACCCACGAAAGAGGGATGAAGGTGATCTTCGACTATGTGATGAACCATGTCGATGCGAATTCGGCGCTCTATCAGGCGCATAGAGGCGACGGCTGGTTCTATGATGATTATCCACCCTCTCCTGGAATGCGCTTTAATGACTACCTGCCCGTCTTCAACTTTACGAATGACTGGGCCCGAAACTGGTCGGTGAACGATGCGCGCTGGTGGGCGAAGCATTATGGGATCGATGGGTATCGCCTGGATGCCATCAAACATGTGATTCCGGAAGAAGCAAAAGAGACTCCCAGGTGGAGTCAGGCAAACTGGCTGATGGATTTGCGCAATCGCCTCAATCAGGACATCCGGAATCCGGCGGGCGGACGATTCTATATGGTGGGTGAAACGTTTTCTTATGACGAGAAATACATCAAGAAGTTTGTCGATGATCAGACGAAGCTTGATGGACAGTTCGATTTTCCGCTCAAAGACAAGCTATGCGGTCAGTTCTTCTATGAAGCGGCAACCGATATTCTGGCCAATTTTGAAGTTGGCAACAGTTACTATTATGGCGCCAATGCGATCATGACCAACTTCATCAGCAATCACGATCTCCCGCGCGCCATCCATCTTGCGAATCGTCAGGTCGGTTGCACGGATGGGAGCGATAGTGCATCCAATGGCTGGACTACAGATTACGTTCAGCCGGGCGAAGACAATCCTGTGCCTTACGAACGACTGGCGCTCGCTTATGCCTTCCTGATGACCATTCCGGGCATTCCGCTCATCTATTACGGAGATGAGATCGGCCTTGCGGGCGGCGGCGATCCCGATAACCGGCGTTCGATGATTTGGGACGAAAACCAGATCAACGCGCGCCAGAAAGAGTTGCGCGCAAAGCTGAAGAAGCTGCTCCGCATTCGCAAGGAGCACAAGGTGCTTTCCCGCGGTAAGCTGACCAGCGTTCAAACGCACAACGACGATGCCACATGGGTTTACAAGATGTCCGGCGCCTGTCAGGAAGAGATCTACATCGGCCTCAACCGCAGCGACGAAGAGCGCAGAATCCTGGATACCGCATTCCCTGAGGGGCACTACTTCGATCTGGTGAAGGATGAGAGCGTAGAGATCAAAAAAACGAATCAGGAGTATGGCAATGTGACCATTCCTCCCCGCAGTTACATCATCTACTTAAAGAAGTAACCTCCTTCCACATCTGCCTTCCGCAGCATCTCACAGCATCATTCCTGGCATCACTTCAAACAAAAAGCCGATCAGCAAGGCTCAGCTCACCGATCGGCTTTACAGGTATGTCTCACCGAAGGCTGGATTCTGCGTCAGCGCCCGAAGGGATCACCGGCGCGAGTTGATCTCATCGAGCCGCTCGAACGCGAGATCGTAGCCCTGATCCGCTGCGCGCTCGAACCAGCCCTTCGCTTCGCGGAGATCTTTCTTGACACCTACGCCCTTATAGTAGGCATTTCCCAGGGCATAATAAGCTTCGGGCAGGTCCTGGTCGGCCGCGAGGCGCCACCATTCGAGGGCTTGTGCGGGATCTTTTGCAATGCCGTGGCCGTCATAATATGCCTGACCCACGTGGTACTGCGCGATGGGATCGCCCTTAAGGGCTGAGAGCCGGAACCATGAGAACGCTTGCTGAGGGTTCTTGGGTAAACCTTTGCCGTGCAGGAAAGCGAGACCCATGGCTGTCTGCGCTTTCATGTATTCCTGATCGGCCGATTTCTTGTACCAAATGAGCGCTTCCTCTTCATCTTTCAAGAAGCCCTGACCTTCACCGTAGGCATATCCGGCTCTGTATTGAGCTTCGGCGTCGCCTTGTTTTGCAGCCTGCAGCCACCATCGGGCGGCTTCCTGATCATTCCGCATGGCACCTGTATCTTCGGAGAGCAGGCGTGCGAGGTTAAGCTGTGATTCCAGGACCCCTTGTTCCGCGGCTAAGCGCCAATATTTTGCGGCCTGTTCCTTGGAGGGCTCGATGCCTTCACCTTTGTTGTAAGCGTTGGCGAGCGCATTCTGGGCTTCGGCGTCTCCGGCATTGGATGCCTGGATCCACCACGACACGGCCTGGGTATTATCGCGTGGGACCCCTTTTCCGGTGTGGTTGGCCCAGCCGATTTCATATTGAGCGGGGGCATAATGTTGATTGGCGGAGAGGGTAAACCATGCAGCAGCTTCCTGATAGTCGAGCGTAACGCCTTTCCCCTGGGCAAAGCACTTGCCATACCAGTACTGGCCGCGAGGATCGCCGAGTTCTGCCGCCCGTTTGAACCAATGGGATGCTTCCCCATAGTCTCTCGTCACGCCCTGCCCGTTGTAATATGCGAGGCCTAAAGAGGTCATCGCCTGGGGATTTTGCTCATCATTGGCCAGCTTATAGTAGATATCTATGGCTTCGCTGTATTCGCCTTGTTCCCAGAAGGTATCACCCTGGTAGAGGGTGACCATGTTTCCGGAGCAACCGAGTAAGGCTGCTGTAAACGCGAGAAGCAAAGTGTTTTTCATGAGGTGATGCTCTCCGTGATTAGGGGTTAAGATTCAAAATCAGAAGCTGTAAGAGTAGCCATCATGCGCTTCAAACCTGTGATCAGAAACCTTAAGACCAACCATCGCGCAGGTGGAGGTTCACTTCAGAGACTTTAAGAATTCAGCGGCTTGAGGATGGCCCAGACGGGCGGCTTTTTCAAACCATTTTCGGGCTTCTGCGGGATTCGGCTCTACACCCGTACCCGATTGGTAAGCGAGGCCCAGATTGAAGCAGGCATCGGCGTTGTCGGCGTCTGCGGCGCGCCGGGTCCAGAGGATGGCTTTTTCGGTATCCTTATCGGTGCCTCGTCCGCTGGCGTAAAAACTGCCGAGCATGACCATCGCTTCTACGGAACCATGCTCCGCAGCCTTTTGGTACCATTCGAAGGCGGTCGCGTCGTTACGGCTGACACCAAAACCTTCGGCGTAGAACCTCGCGTAATTGGCTTCCGCATCCGGGAGACCGGCCTTCGCGGCCTTCTCGATCCAGGCAAAGCCCTTTTCTGGATCGCGATCGGTTCCAAGGCCGTTGATGTAAAGCATGCCCAGAAGGTTGAGCGAGGGCAGATAATCGGCGTTCGCAGCCTGTTGGCACCAGTGAAAGGCCTGCGCGTAGTCGGGAGCGCCCAGTTCTGAACTCAGATAGACTTCAGCCAGCATCTGTGATGCCTGACCATCTCCCTGCGTTGCGGACTTCGTGAGCCAGCTCACACCTTCCTGGACGTTGCGCGGTACACCCTGGCCTTTAAAATATAAGATGCCCAGGTTACGTTGAGCGGCAACATCTCTCTGCTCTGCGGCTTTATAAAACCAGACCGCGGCCTGCTCATAGTCGGACTCACCGACTGAGCCCAGGGCATACATCAACCCGAGATGATTCTGGGCACTGGCATTGCCGCCTTTGGATGCGCGCTGGAAGTAGTCAAAAGCCTTCTGATCATCCTTCTGGCCGGCCTTGGCGTAGTAGTAAATTTCACCGAGCGCGCTTTGGGCCTCATGGTCGTCAAGTGCAGCTGCTTTTTCCAGATAGGGCAGAGCTTCCTGAACGTGGCCTTCCTGTTCAAGAACGTAGCCCTTGTAGGCAATGCACGGGGTAAAATCCGCTTTGATGCAGCGTTCCAGGTACGCGTTGCATTGTGCGGTGTCTTTAGACGTGCCGATCCCTGCAAAATACAGGCGCGCTAAAAGCGACTGAGCATTCACATGACCCTTGTCAGCCGATTTCTTAACCCATTTGAATGCTTCCTGGGGATCCTTTTGAACACCATATCCGTTGAGATAGCAGGCACCGAGATTGTACATCCCGACTTCGTGACCGTGAGATGCGGCTTCTTTTGCCCACTTAAAGCCTTCATCGTAGTTCTTCTCAACGCCCATGCCTTCCAGATAGAGGACCGAAAGCGAATGCATGGCCGGAACGTGCTCATGATCCTGGGCCAAAGACGTTAAGATCTCGATGGCTTTTTCCGGTTGGTGCTGCTTTAAATATTCTCCAGCCTGATTCATTTGAGCATCGACTTCAGAAGAATTGACTTGAGCTCCGGAGCAGGCGGAAAGCCATAGGCTCAGAATGCTGATGATCGATTTCTTGTTCATCGTGAAGACTCGTCAGAAGGCGTGAGAGTTCGGATTTTGCAGAACAGAGGAGAGATCAGAAGACGTTATTCTTTGTCTTCGTCATCTCCGTCGGAAGGCTTACGCTTGCTTAACTTGTCGCTCAGGCGGCGCTCGGCGATGATCTGGTTGATCTGAGCGTTCACCTTGATGTGCCGATCGTCGGGCATAAGGATGCAGATCGCGTTCAGGCGGTCGATGATCTTGTAATAAGCGGCGATGAGCTGGTCGCGGAGGCGCTGGGTGACGCCTAAATTCTGGTTGGCCTTGGCCTGGATCTTGCCCTGGCGCATCGCATTGAAGATGTCGAGGTTTTTGCGCAGCGCTTTGACCCAGCTGATGACCAAAGCCTTGGTCAAAGTAGCTTCATCGAAGGATTCTAAGCTGTTCAGCATGGCCGAAAGGGCACCATATTGCTGATCATACTTCTTATTCGTGATTTCGGGCAGATCAGAAACGCAGGGAAGGAGCTTCTGAGCGGCTTCGCTGATCTCGGGATCGGGGTTCTTGCAGCTTAATTTGACCTGGCTGCGGGTCCCGCGCCAGCAGACGTCGACGATTTTGTCGATTTCTTTGAGGCTGCCGGGAGCAGATTTTTTAGCCTGGCGGATGGAGGCCTGGAAGGCTTCCTGATCGGCCTTAAGTTCGGCGCCCATTTCGGCTTCGGGCGAGTCGTCTGCGATGAGACAAGCGACGATGCGCATCATGTAGGCGTTGAGCGAGTCGTTGGTCATCGAGGCGAGGTAGATGTGGTCGACTTTCATGACGTAAAGACCTTTGCTGGGGTGCGCGCGGCACGAAGTGGAGGTTTCAGGGCGAGGCCCCGGTTCCGTTCAACAAGCGCCACGAGATTAAAAGACCGGCAATCCAAAACGCAAGCCTTAAAAAGCGCCTCAGGAAGTTTTTTTCTTCTCTGTAAGAAAGACGGGGTGATCGGAGTGAAAACCACGGAAAAGGGTGGGGCAGATGGAGGTCTTATGGATGAAGACTTCAGATCGTGGGCACAGGAGGGCAGATCTTACGGCGTCTGATCTGAATTCTTTTGCTCCAGAGATTCGATCGCAGGCACAAATCCTCGATCAGCGGCCTTCCGCATAAAGAATTCGCCGCGTTCTGGATTCTGCTTCACGCCACTCCCAGACATGTAGATCTGCCCAATATATACATCCACCTGAGTAAAATTCACCTCCATAATCTGGTGGAGCAGATCCTCGGCCTTGCGGTCGTCTTGTGGAACACCGTCTCCTTCAAGAGAGCGGAGAGCCAGTTCATGGATAGAAGGCTTGTGACCTTGCTCTGCGGCGAGCTCAAGATATTTCACAGCCTTTTGATCATCTTTCGGGAGCACCGTGCCCTCAGCGTAGAGCCTGCTCAGGGCACGTAAGGCTTCAGCGGAATCTCCCTTTGTATGTTTGGTCATCCATTCCAGGGCTTTCTGAGCATCCTGCTCTGTGCCTTCGCCCTTTAAATAGAGGATCGCCAGATAGGGATACGCATCTTCGTTGCCCTGTTCCGCTGCTTTAAGGGCGAGCTCATAGGCTTTCTTTGAATCCTTCGGGAGGTAACGACCGCTTAAATAAATCTGAGACATCTCGTACTGGGCGATGCCCAATCCCTGATCAGAGGCTTTCTGAAGCCATTCCAGGCCCTTCTTTTCATCGTACTGAATCTCCTGACCCTGCATCAGCAGGCTCCCGACGATGGCCTGAGATATGGCATCGCCCGATTTTGCAGCCTTTAAACAATAGTCATAGGCCTTCTTTTCGCTTTTCGGGAGCAGGCGACCATCGAGGTAAGCGCCGCAGATAAATTGGTTGCCGTCCTGCTTTTGGAGTTGATTATATTTCTGAATGTATTTCCGGGATTCCTTTTCGTTGGGCTTACCGTCTATGCCGATCAGATAGAGGAGACCCAGATGTAGGTAAGCTTCATTGTGACCTGCTTCCGCGGCCTTCCGATACCACTCCAGAGCCTTTGAGAGATCCCTTGGGATCAATCCGCCATTGAATGCATACTGAGCGATTTCAAACGAAGCGCGGCCGCGATCCCCGGAATAAAAGCGTGTCAGGTATTCCAGGGCTTTCTGTTCATCTTTGGGGGTCGCTTCTCCGAGGAGATGGTGAAGAGCGAGCACATAATCTGCGGACTTCTCACCATCCGACTCGGCCTTCCGGGCAAGGGCATAAGATTTTTTGTAATCCTGCCGGACGAGGCTGCCCTTAAAGTAAGCAGACGCGAGATTGGCTTCCGCTTCGGGCAAAGGGATGTCCTGAAGCTGACTGAACCAGAATGCGGCCTGCTGTTCATCAGGGGGCAGGTTTTCGCCTTCGGCATACATCATCATCAGACGATACTGCGCCTCTTTCTCTCCATGTTCTGCGGCCTGCCGATAGTAGAAGATCGACTTTTCGACATCGCGTTCGGACGGTTCACCTTCTTCATAGAAATGCGCAAGCTTCAGTTCTGAACCGACGAAACCGTGACTGAGCGCCCTTTCGATCCAGGCTTTGGCCTGCCGGAGATCCCGTTTAACGTATAAACCGGCTATCAAATGCATCGCCAGGTCGAACTCTGCTTCCGCAAGATTCTGATCAGCGGACTTCCGAAGATACTCCATCGCCTTTATGGGGTCTTCCAGGTCGTAACCAGAGTTCATGTATAACTCATAGAGAACATATTCCGCGTTGCAATCACCCTGGGCCGCAGATTTTTCGAGCCAGTCTCTGGCCTTCGTTAAGTCGCGTTCAAAGATTCTGCCCTGAAAATATGCAGTTCCCGTGATCTGCTGAGCATCTGAGTCTCCCTGCTCCGCGAACTTTTCAATGCAGATCAGAGCATCTCTGGCCTCCTGAATGTTCTTCGCATCGTTACCCTGAACACCGCATTTAAAGAACTCTGCTCTGGGATAGCCCTGCTCAAAAAGTCGATTAAGGTAAAAACGGGCCAGACTGGGATCCACATAATGCGAGTTGCTGCTGATATAGAGGGTCACGAGGCCTGCGGTGGCATTCTGATGCCCCTGATCGGAGGCTTTCTTTAAGTACTCTATACCCTTTACCTGATCGATCCGGCCATGGGTCCCTTTATAAAGAGACTTTCCGACCTTATATTGGGCCTCCATGTCACCGGCATCGGCCTTTTCGGTCTCGGCTGCCAGATCAAATGGGGCATCGTCAGAAACCGTTTGTTGTTGTGCACCGCCGCAGGCCTGAAAGGCCAGAGAGAGTGAGAGCAGGAGGAAGAGCGATTTCATGATGGATCCTTTTGTGTAAGTTCTCGTGTTTTGTTTAAAGAAGGCGCGATCAAACATTTAAAGTCTTCGATTCGTGTACGTCAAATGGCCGATCTTAAGGGTTCTGCTCTGCTTTCTGCTGCTCAAGGGCCTTGATCGCAGGCAGATAGCCTCTGTCGGCCGATTTTTGGGCGAAGACTTGAGCCCTTTCGGGATTCCGAGGCACGTTCTGACCATTGTGATAATAGGCTGCAAACAGGCCTTCCACTTCGGCAAAATCCCAATGGTCGGATTTTTGGAACAGCTCTTCGGCTTTGCGGTCGTCCTGGGGTACACCCTTGCCTTCAAGATAATGCAGAGCCAGTTGACGTAATGCAGGCGCATGATCCTGATCAGCGGATTGCTGAAGAAACTTCAAACCCTTCTGCTCGTCCTTCGGGACGATCGAGCCATCCAGGTAGAGGTTGCCGATCTGGTAAGCCGCTGCTGCAGAATTGCCGTCGAAACGTTTGGTGAGCCATTCCTGGGCCTTCTGATCATCCTGCGCAACGCCTTCACCTCTTAAATAGAGGAAGGCCACAAACTGTTGAGCTTCTTTATTCCCTTGTTCTGCGGCTTTTGATGCGAGTTCAAACGCCTTCTGAGCATCCTTCGGGACGCCCTGACCCTTAAAATAAATCTGTGAGAGGCCATATTGGGCATCTACAAATCCCTGATCTGCGGCCTTCTGATACCATGACACGCCCTGCTTTTGATCCTGCTTCGTTCCTATGCCCATCATGTTGAAGTAGCCCATTGAAGCCTGAGAAGCTGCATGACCGAGCTTTGCGGCCTTCTGGCAATATTCAAAGACCTTTTTGATGTTATGTTGGGGCGAAATGGGATCGTTATAGAGGCTGGCCATAAAGCCATAGGCTTCAGCTTTGTTGCCGTCTGCAAACTTCTGAGCCCATTTCAGGGCTTCCTTTTCGTTGCTCTTACCGTCAATGCTTATCACATTGAGGTACGCCATGAGCGCGCAGGCTTTCTGATCACCCGCTTCTGCGGCCTTCCGGCCCCAGATCAGAGCCTTTTTGAAATCATGCTCGAACCATTCGCCATTGGCGTAAAGCTGAGCCATTTCACGCTGCGCGACCACCTGATCCCCCGAGTGATATTCTTTGAGCAGCTCGAAGGCCTTCTGTTCATCCTTTGGAACCGCTTCACCGCGCAGATAATGGATGGCCAGCAGGCTTGCAGCCTTCTGAGGATCCGATTCTGCGGCCTTCAGAGCCAGGGTATAAGAGCGTTTGATGTCAGTTGGAACGCCATTCCCCCTGTAATATTGGATCGCGAGATCGAGGGCCATCTTTGCAAAAGATTCCTGAAGACCCTTGCTGCCCCATTCGATGTACTTCAGGTCATCCTGGGGGACACCGTCTCCCTTTAAATAAAGGATACTCAGATTCTGCTGTGCCTTTGTGTTTCCCTGTTCCGCGATCCTCTGAAGGTAGGACGCAGCTTTTTGGGCATCGTGCATCTCCGAATCAGCGTTGTAATAAAGCGAAGCGAGTGCGAGGGCTGCGTCCTCAGAACCCTGGTTCAGAGCCTTTTCATACCATTCGATGGCCTTTGCTGTGTCCTGTTCGTAAACGTGACCCTTCAGATATTCTGTACCCAGCATGATTTCAGAATCGACGTCACCCGCCTCCGCGGCCTTCTCGAGCCATGCTACAGCTTCTTTACCGTTCTCATAGTCGTAATCGTTTGCGTAATAAAACTTTGCAAGCGTTACATAAGCGTCGGTTTCTCCCTTGTTCGCAGCCTTTAAGAACCATTCCAGGGCCTTCGCGGGATCGCGATCGTAACCGTAACCGCTCATATAAGCTCTCCCGATGCTCAGCTCTAGATCGACGTAATCCAGATCCTTGTATTTCATCAGGCAGTCGAGCAGCTCTCTGCGCCTCTGTTGGTCGCTCGATTCGAGAAGTTCGAGGGAGCAAAGGTAGAACTCCGCCAGAGGTTCGCCGAGATCAGAAAGCCTCTGAGCATAGATTTTGCCCTGCTCAAGATCCAGGTGATGGTTGTTTGCGCTGATATAGAGCGCCGCGAGGATTTCTGTTGCACCTTTATTTTTCTGATCGGAGGCCTTCTTTAAATACTCGATACCTTTCTCTTCATCCTTTGGGGCGCCGTTACCCTTGAGCAGAGCCATTCCGAGCTCCGCCTGGGCCTTCGCGTCACCACTATCTGCTTTTTGTTTGGTGGATTCGTAGTCAAAAGAAGCCTGATCAGAGTCGGTTTGCTGTTGTGCACCGCCGCAGGCCTGCAGAGCCAGACAGAGTGAGAGCAAGAGAAAGATTGACTTCATGATGGATCCTTTGATGTAAGTGCTGTCGTTTGGTTAAAATGTTGATCAATCAGAGACTGTAAGCGCTCAGTTTGTGTGCACAAAATGCTTGATCTTAAAGATTGAGCAGCTCCTTTTTGGCATCCGGATCTCCGATCCTGGCAGCTTTTTCAAACCAATAGCGCGCCTCATTCCGGTTCAGAGGCGCTCCGTGCCCTTCCAGGTAGCTGATGCCCAGGGTCCAGCAGAGCATGCATTGCATCTCGATGCGCTCCAACCCAAAATTTGTGGCCCTCTTCTGTGCCCGAATGGCCTCGTCATAATGGATCCTATGCCCATTGGCGTCGGTTCCCCGCCCATAATTGAAGAAATAAAACGCTAAGGCCACGGCCATCGCCTGCTGGGCGCGAAGATTCCCGTTGATGGACTGGGCATACCACCAATGAAGGGCCTGATCACAATTCATCAGATCGCGAATCTGCCAGTCTGTGGTTACGTGATCCTTAAAGATGAGCGTAATATTGTTCTCGTCCGTCGCGATCTCAGGGCAATCGATGCGCATCTCGTTGAACAGCGTCACAGAATCATCGGGACTGAGTTCGACCCCTTCGCTGTAAAGACGGTTCAGATGATAAAGCGCCAGCGGATGGTCCGACTTGGACGCCCGCTTAAACCATGAGAGCGCCTTCTGGGTGTCCTGTGGAACCACATCACCCTTTAATGCACACCATCCCAGCTGAAATGCCGCCTCGTCATAACCCAGATCAGCTGCATTCTGGAGGCAGCGAATAAAGGCCCGATCATCTGAGAACTTGCCTACGGCGTAATAGTGGCAGAGGGCTAAGTTGTAATATCCGAGCGCCGAATCCCGAAGGGCCGCTTTCTCAAACCATGAAGCTGCCGCCATCATGTCGCGATCGTCGCTCTCACTCATCATGAGCCTGCATCCGAGCTTAATTTGGGCATCGATAGCACCTTCTTCGGCCTGCTTTTGAAGTTCTGAAAGCGTTTGATCCATGATGAGCACCTATTGATGGAGCGCCAAAGGCGAGGGGTGATGGTGATAGAGCTGGAATAACGAAGTCACGATTCGCGATCTCCCGTTTTCTGATCAGCCTTCGGGGCAAAAGGGTACAAGGTAATGAACGTCGGGACCGCGAATTTTATTCTCAAAAATAGAGTTTAAATCTGAATTTAAGTGTTTTTGTTTGTAACTGCGGATCGGTCTTAAACTGATAGGCCTTGAAGGCGTCCTCAATGCATTTGGCGACCGCTCTTTGCGGCATGAAGCTTTGGACCTGAGCGCTCACTACTTGACCTGAAGGATCGATCTCCGTGTCGATCTCAACCGAGGTCATACCGACCTGTGAATCTCCCTGCTGACAATCGGACTGGATCTGTCTTTCAAGCTGAATCTTCACTTGTTTCTGAAGCGCGTGCAGAGCCATTTGCTCCTGCTTATTGGTCTGAATGGACAGCGATCTGGGCGTTAAGCGGATGAGTTTTCGCCTCGCGCGTTCATCTCCCGAATCTGCTGCCTGCGTATACCAGCCTTGCGCAGCCTCATCATCACGTGCGATTCGTCCTTTCCCTTTTGAATAAATCTCCCCCAACTGGAGCATGGCATTGATATGGCCCAGCCCGGCGGCTTGTTCCAGGAAGTAAGTCCCCATCCATTCATCCTGCGGACAGCCTTCTCCATTCATGTAAGCCATCCCCAGGTTATACAAAGCCTTGCTATTCCCCTTTATGGCCGCCAGTTCGAGCCAAACGAGAGACTGTTCCAAATCTTTAGACGTGCCGATCCCTTCATGAAAACAATAGCCTAAATTCACCAGAGCCTGCTCCTGCCCCTGCTCCGCCGCCTTCATCAGCCAGTTGAGCGCTTCTTCGGGATTCCGGGACTGACCTTTACCTAAAAATAAGCTTTGACCATAAGCAAACTGCGCGTCGGCATCACCTTGAAGCGCCCGATCTTTGAGGCACGAAAGCGGCGTCTCCGTCTGCAAGCAGTCGTTTACGGCGGACTCTGCCTGAGCGAAAGCGGTGCTGAGCTGGAGAAGGAGGAGCGCAAAAGGGAAGAAACGCATCGGGGATCCTTTTGGGGTTGCAGTCAGCCTTTTAAAGGCCGCGCGGATTGGAGCAAAAAGAGATTGTGATTTCAATCTCTTTTTGGAGTTTTTGTGGATTTTTGTTTTCGATGCGGGCGGGGGATGGTGCGCGGGTGGTGCTTGCGGAGTGGCCCTGATCGCTCTGCGAACGAGAGCGAGGCCATCGTCAAAGCGAAACAACACCCCTCAAAAAACAGCGAATCGTTCCCAAAACACTACTTACAGCATTCCTTCTTCTCTCCCTCCCCATGATGATGGGCGCAGGCCAAATCGATGGTGGCGGGGATCAGGCGGTGTTCGCGGAAGGCGGCGATGGTGTCGGCGACGGTCTTCTCTCTCGAGATGAACACCTGGATGCCGGCGTTCTGGATTTGGGTCATGGCGCCCATGCCGATGCCGCCCACGGCGATGGCGTCCACCATTTCGCCCTCGAAGGAGAGGAGCGGCTGGCAATGGCCGTGGGTGTGGTTCAGGTTTTTGTTGGGGATCGTCTTAAACGAGAGATCGTCCAGATCGATGAGGATGAAGCAGGGTGCAGAGCCAAAATGGCCGTTGACGGTGCTTTGGAGGCCGTGATCTTCGGTAACGGGGATGCAGAGATGCATGGGCAGATGATCCTTATCGTCGCATTGCGGGCAACGCGGCGTCGCAAGAAGTCGGGCACATTTGGGGCAGCGGTGGAGCGCCCGCACGGGTCCGCCTTCGATTTTGATGGGGTGACCCAGCACGAGCGCCCGGGCCACGGAAAAATGCGCCTGATCGAGGAGCCTCGAGAAGGTGCTGCGCGAAATCCCCATCTGGACTGCGGCTTCGGCATGGTAGAGATGTTCGAAATCCGCCAGTCGCAGGGCTTCGAACGCATCGAGGGTGAGCGTTTCGGCCTCGGCCTCGGCTTCGGCGCCCTGCGGTAAAAAGCAGCAGGCTCCAGGTCGCCCTTCGATCATCCGGCAACAGGGTTTTCGCGTCATCGGAGCTCCTTTTCCGTGCAGAGGTTAGGTCGTTCGGGTGCGGTTGTCACGATCTTTTTGGGCATATGTTCAAAATAGGGGCCAAAGGGGTCGATCGCTGGGGCGATGCAGCCTCGTTTGGGCGCAGCCAGGGGCTTTGCCATGCGGATTTGCGCGGAATCGGGCGGTTTCGTAAGCCTCAAAGCAGTTTTCTCACAGGGCAGCCTGAGGTGATACCGGCATCGGAGCGTTTTTTTGAGTCTCTGTCAAAGGGTGCCTGCATCTTCAATGCCATTTTTTAAAGCCCGGGATCGGGGGAAGGGGCTTTCAGAGAGCGCGGGTGAGATCCGAAGAGAAAGGAGAGGGCCGTTCAAAGCATTTTTATGAGTTTCATTTCTTTTGGAAGGGTCTCAGAGAAGGCCTTTTATAAAGCCTTGGGGCAGCTTTGCGCTGCGCAGAAAGGCCCATAAAGATTCCATGAGAGGCTGATCCGCCTGTTAAAAAGCGGATCGGATCGCAGAAAATCTGGATGTCTCTGAACGGACAGGATCTTCCATCTGATCCCGGAGCCCCGTCAGGCATCAAAAAAAGGCCTTTGAAGATGCGAACCCACAGCCGTTGAGCATCTTCAAAGGCCTTTAAGCCGAGTCACGAGGGGGACTTATTCCTCGGCTGAAGATTCTTTGAGGGCGTCTTCCACCACGTTCTGATCGGATTCAGGCTCTTTGGCGGCGTCGCTGTCGGAGGCCTTCTTCTTGTTGCGGGTGTTTCGGGCCTTCATGCGCGCTTCGATGCTGGCGAACAAATGGTTTAAAAGCGCGATCGCCTCGCCGGCACCGGTCAGTTCATCGGCGTCGTCTTTGGCTTCGAGGTAGTTGGCGAGCTTGATCCAGGCGTCGCTGCAGGCCTGAACTGCATCTTCAATCTCGCCTGAACTGCGTTCTTTTTTGGCTTCCAGCTTGGCGGCGCGCGCTTTACTGAATGCTTCGAAGCTGTCGCGCAGGCTGTCCCATTGAGCGGAGAGCTGCGCCTTGGTCATAACGGCAGGATCGAGTGCGCTCAAACCGTCTATAAGGATCTGCAACGCACCGTACTGGCGTTCATAATTGAGATGGACGGGGTTCTTGATGTTGTCAAAGATGACGGCGATGCGGTTTGCTGCATCGGCCACATCGGCATAAGGGTGCGCCTGAGAGGCTCGAAGCTGCAGGTAGAAGGCGTTCCAGCTCTTATCAACCTTTTTGTCGTCCTTGGCGAGGCTGCTCGGCAGGTTCTGAACGCGCTTTGAAAGCAGGGCCTTAAGCTGTTCGGCCGCGTTCAAAAAGGCCTGATAGGGCTTTCCACAGGGACCGCAGGTCTTTTCAATGCAGTTGACGACCATCTGGTTAAAGCTCTGCTGCTCGTTGCGGCGCAGTTTTCTAAAGGCGATGCGAATCAGTTTTTGCGACATAGCGGTTTTCCTTCCCGTTCAACTTCCATTGAGAGCTTATCAAAGGCTTTTAAAAGTTCAACCATAAACGACCAAAAATCGTTAAAATCGCGATCAGAACTACGAAACACATGAAATTTTCATGATTTAAGGGCTTCGATCAGATCATGAAAGGCGGGCATTTCAGGGACAAAGGCTTTTGAAGAGAGCCCGCCTATGCGGCGTAATGCGTTCAAAGCGGTTCGATGCAGCATGGACATTGCATCAAAGTGGATAAAAAGGCCTTCGATCGATCAGGGGTCTGAAGTTGGACCCCAGTCAAAGGCCTTCGATTCTGCTTTAACTTCGCATTGAAGCTTCGTCGAAGGGGTTTGATTCTGGTTTGACATTGTGCGGATGCTTATTAAAACCGCTTCGATCGTTCCTGGTTTTGAAGTCAGATCCTCATCGAACGCCTTTGAGGGGACTTTGATCCGTGAACGAATGGTCTTCAAAGTGCTTTCATCTCAATCAGGCAGGAGAGGGGAGGATCGTAGAACGGCTTTGAACGAGGGATCACCGAACGAGGCGGAAGCCTAAATAGGGTGAGACGTAGGTTTCAGGCATGGAATGGGTGACGCCGAAGGTCGTAGCATCGTCCCTGTAGCTCGAACCCAGGGTGATCTTCGGCGGTTTACTCTTCTTCGACTTTTCTTTCACCTTCGATGGAACGTGATCTTTCCGGTGTTCACCGGCGACAGAGGACGTCCATTCCTCTAAGTTGCCCACCAGATCGCAGATCTTTGAAGGAGAGAAGCCCTTTGGCTTGGAGCAAACCGGCCATGATCTCTCCTCCTGGCACCCCATGCGATCCTTTCCAAAGAGGACTGCATGGTCGCAATCGATTGCAATGTCACCCCACGGATAGTTCCAGCCTTTTGGATGCGCTGCAGCGAGCCATTCCGCTTCGGTGGGGATGCGTCCATGGGCATATTGGGCATATTCCTGTGCCTGCTGATAGGTGACGCAGTTCATGGGATGCTTTGCGCGCCCCCGTTGCCCATAGTTGCAAGCCGTTGAATCCGGAGGTGGCGTGCAGAGGGCGGCCTTTACACAGCGTTTGTACTCCTCTACTGTGACTTCATGGCGCATCATCTCGAACAGTTTCACATGTTCAACAGTGCCATCAGGCATGATCACATCGCTTTCAGGAATGGGCACCCATTCGGAGGAGGACGATTCAACCTCTTCAGGGTCATCCGGTACGCGCTCCTCATAGTCGGGATAGCTCAAGATGGGCATCGTTTCATGAACGCGGGTGATAGACGAAGTCTGTACACCGATCCATTGCGGGCTGCCGCTCTTCAATGCATCGTCTTTTAAGAGGTCAGCAGTAAAGGCATGGAGCTCGTCGCTGGCGATGGATCCGTCGGTTTCATCGTAACGTACGCCGTCCGCCCAGCCTCGAAGCCCCGCAATCACCGCGTAGGTAAACGGTGAAAGCCCTGTATGCGCAAACCGCGAATAGTAAGGCATCTCTCCCACGCCTTTCGGCACCCAAAGGAGCGAGGTTACGCTGCTTTGCGCGGCCTTCGCGGGTGCAATCCCCTTATGTGCAGGCAGCGGCTCAGCGTCTACGAAGATGTAAGTCTTCTTGCTGAACTTCTTTGTATAGGCTCCGCTCTGCAGCTTACCTAAGTTCAGGGCATGTTGAGCGAGCTTCGAGGGTTGGGTGGAGTCAGATGTAAGCAGGTAAGAAGCGCCTCCTTTGGCCACCCCCGCGCTGCATCCCGCGTAATAAACCCACATGCGGCCCTGGCTTCGTTTGCCCTTGATCGACTTCGAGATCTTTTCAAATGCCCCCTCCACCTGATGGGCCAGCGGATCCTGCATTCGAACGATGTTCGACCTGTGAACACCCTCCGTTGCAATCAAAAAATCGGTAAAGGCATCTGCGTCTGCCCTGGCATTCTGGCGCTTACAATCCGCCATGAGCCCTTGCTTCTGATCCATCGAAATGATGACAGCGTAGTCCTCCAGCGCCTCTGCCCCCGACTGATAGCTGTCGAGCTTGGGCCAACGCGGCTCCGCATGCGCCGTTAAGGCCATGGAGAGCATTGCGACTGCGATTTGCTTTGCGTTCATGGGTATTCACTCCTTTCGTTCACCAGCTGCGATTCAAGAATCAACCGCGTGAAGTTGCAAGCCTTTTCGGGTCAGCGGTTCGCTTTAGGTCTTATTGGGGCATCTCTGTAAACGGTGCCCGCAGATATTGGGGGATTTTCCGCAGTTTCTTCAGAAGGATGCTATAGGTTCGGGGCGTGAGTCCGTTCACCTTCCATGCGCGGCGATCGTTTCGAAGCGCCTCCAGCCGCGCGCGCCAGCTGCCACTGCTCGCTCCACCCACCGACATGCAGGTGAATACGCAGTCGATCCATTGGGTGGAGATCTTTTTCACTTCAAGGTAGCGCAGCATCAGCTCGTAATCAGCGTTTACACCGCAGTCGAGCCGATAGAGGCCATATTGCTGATAGCAGTTTCGAGTCACAAAGAAGCAGGGGTGGGGGGGCATCCAACCCCATTTAAAGGACTGTGGCGGTCCGGAGCGCCAGTCCCGATAGGGTTGGCCGTTCTTTACATAGAGCAGGTTGCCATAAATCGAATCGGTTGGATGTTGCCTGAACCGTTCGGCGACGATGGAAAGAACGCGTTTTTGGGCGTAGCGATCGTCGGAATGGAGCAGTCCAATGAGTTCGCCCCTGGCGAGCCGAATCCCTTTGTTGATCGCGTCGTAGATGCCGCCGTCGGGTTCCGAAATCACGCGGTATTCGATGCCCCGTTGCGCGAAGGCGCCGGCGTAGCTTCGGGCGATCTCCGCCGTGCGATCCTTCGATGCGCCGTCGATGATCAGGTATTCCAGATCGCTGTAATCCTGTTCGAGCACCGATTCGATGGCCTGGGCGATGGTTTGTTCGCGCTGATAGCAGACGGTGATGATGGAAATCTTCATGCGGCGTACCCTTTGGGATTGGACTTTGGGCTTATGATGCGGGGGCTGGCGCTGTCAAGGCGGATCGCGAGATTGAATTTTGGCTTTTGGCGCTGTAAGACTGCGGCCTTTGTTGTTTGAGAAGCGTCATGTGGTTTTTATTTGGGATCATCTTTCTTTTTGCGGCCTTGATGACGGCGCTCCTGTTGCCGCGCATCATCTCGATCTCGGCTGCCAAGAAGCTGCTCGATCTGCCGGATGAACGCAAGTTGCACCAAAGTCCCGTCTCGCGTCTGGGTGGGTTGTGCTTTTTGCCCATCTTCATGATGAGTATTTTCCTGTTTAACCTGTTGCTGCATTTCTTTCCGGAGCTTCATGAGAGCAACGATCCCACGACCATGGTGCAGTTTCAGGCCTTCGGTTTGGGGGCTTTTTTGCTTTATCTTCTGGGCATCGCCGATGATTTGGTGGGGGTAGGATACCGCTATAAGTTTCTTGCACAGGTGATAGCTGCAAGCTTGTTTCCGCTTTCCGGGCTCTATTTCCATTCGGCTTTGGGCATCTTTGGGTTCCATACGCTTCCTGAATGGCTCGGTGTTCTGATAACGATCTTTGCAGTGGTCTACATCACCAATGCCATCAACTTAATCGACGGTGTGGACGGTCTGGCTGCGGGCATCTGTGTGATGGCCTTCGCCCTTTATACGGTGATGCTTTCTTATTTGCAGCATCCCCTTATGGTCTGCGGTTGCGTGGCAATCTTAGGGATACTGACCATCTTCTGGGTCTTTAATGTGTTCGGCGTGTCGGGCAGGCCCATAGGCAAACTGTTCATGGGCGATACAGGGAGCCTTACACTGGGCTACATGATCAGTTTCATGGTCTTAACCTTTTCGCGCTATGCGCAACAAAGGGCCTTCGTTGTGGCGGGCTCCATGTCGGGGGCTCTGGCACCTCTCGTGATCCCATTGCTCGATATCCTGCGCGTTGTTTTTTCAAGATACCGTGCAGGTGCGCCCTTGTTTCTTCCAGACAAGCGCCATATCCACCATTTGCTGATGCGGGCAGGGCTCTCGAAGCGCCTAACCATGCTCGTACTCCTGCTGATGACGCTTTATTTCATCTTCTTAAACATCTGCGTGTCAAAGATTTTCAAGTCCACAGGGATCATCTTTTGCAATCTGATTTCATGGTTGGCGATGATCCTGGTCATAGAGATGATCGTCCGACGTAAGGAGAGGCAGCAGTGAGCCTTTTCTCTGCATCGGATCTTACAGGGTGCAAGGACGCACCCATGGAGAATTTACATGCCTTGCATTCACGCATGGGTTTCCAACAAGTTGACCCCAACCCAGAAGACAGCCTTAAAAACCCGCATGGGTAAGGCGATCGAAGCGTTGCCCGGGAAGACGGAAGCGTGGCTGATGGTGCTGATCGAGGACGAGGCCTGCCTCTATTTTAAAGGCAACCAGGATGCCCCTTCAGCCTATGTTGAGGTGAGTATCCTGGGCCGTGATGACGCCAACGGCTACGAAAAGATGACCGGCCTGCTCTGCAGGATCTTCAGGGAAGAAGCCGGGATCGAACCTGATCGCGTCTATATCAAATACAGCTCCACTGCCCATTGGGGCTGGAATGGCAGCAACTTCTAAGCTGCAAATCTTCAAGCTCACTCCTCCTCCAGTCATAGATCCCTCCTGCGATCGCGCCTGCATCAGACTTTGATCCTGGTTGCATTATCCTGTTACAAATACAGCATCATCCTTCAATCGTTGCAGGTTGATCCTATAATCCTTGCAGCATGATCCTGCATCGATCGCAGCATGATCCTGCAATCGGGATTGTTTTAAACTGGAATCTTTAAAGGCGTGAACTTAAGGCGTGAAAGATTGTGGCAGGAGGATCTGAAGGCGGGATCTTACTTCCCTTCAAGCCAGGCCTTCATGGCGTCGAAGTTGGGTTCACGACCCAAGAAGTTCTTGGCCATATCCTTGGCATCCACGGCACCGCCGGGTTCGAGGACGGTCTTGCGGTAGAGGGTGGCGGTCTCTTTGTCCATGATACCGTTCTTCACGAACTTCTGGTAGAAGTCCTTACCGATCATCAAAGACCACATGTAGGTGTAATAAATGGAGCTGTAGCCGTTCAGGTGACCGAAGCTGGCGTAGAGATAGGTGCCGTCGAGATGCGGATAAGGGCTGAACTTGTCACCGAGTGAGATCACCAAATCCATGGGATCGTTGGAGGATGTGTCGGTCGCATAGTAGTAGTGGGAGAGTGCAGCATAGTACATCTGACGCATCACATGGATGCCTTTACCGAACTCTTCTGCCTTCTTCATCTTATCGACCAGCTCAGCCGGAATGGGCTTGTGCGTATCTTTCTGCGATGAAAACAGAGCAAGGATGTTTGCATCCCAGGCCCATTCCTCATTCAGTTGCGAAGGTACCTCCACGAAGTCCCATTCACAGTTGACTCCAGAGAAGATCGACCAGTCCTGATGCCCGGAAAGCATATGGTGCATGAGGTGACCAAACTCATGGAAAAATGTGGTCACGTCGTCGTATTCCATCTGCTTGCCAGGTTCGGGGAAGTTGGTTACGAGGGCGCCAACCGGCAACTGGTGACCTTCGATGCCGACAGCCATCGGGAACATAGCGGCGTGGTTATACTTGTTAGCACGGGGGTGGGTGTCGAGATAGAAGCGGGAAACATGCTTGTCACCTTCAAACATGTCGTAGACTTCCACGTCCTCGTGCCATTTCTTGGCGTCCTTTGCAGGCTCGAAGCGCACGCCATAAAGCCGGCTTGTCACCTCAAAGATGCCGTCGCGCACGTGATTGTATTCAAAGTAGGAGCGCACTTCCTGGGCGTCCACATTGAACTCTTCGGCACGAATCTTGTTGGTGTAATAGAAGCGGTCCCAGTTTTGAACGACCGTAGCGCTGGGGTCGTCCTTTTGCTTTCGGGCCAGGATCTTCTTTAATTCCGCCTCTGATGCCGGCCTGGCGATGCTTGAAATCTTGTCGATCAGATCTGTGACGGTCTCAACATTGCCTGCCATCTTGTCGGCTACGTTGTAATCTGCCCAGCTCTTGTAACCAAGAGTGGTGGCATAGGCGTACCTTAAGGCGAGCAGGCGCTGGAAGGTTTCGCGGTTGCTGGGATATCCGATGTTCATTTTGGCGATATAGAGAGCCTTTCGCACCGACTCTTTGTCTGCATAAGTTTGCACAGGCATGTAGTCAGGATAGTCGGTGGTGATGGTGATTTCGCCGTTGTCATCGGGCTTGTGGGCGTCAATGAAGTCCTGAGGAAGTCCCTTTAAGTCTTCAACCTTGACCTTGATGAACTGCTTGTCGTCGCGAATGTTGCGATCAAACTCTTGTCCGACCTTGGTCATTTCTTCTGACAACTTCTCTAACTTCTGCCTGGTCGCCTCGTCTTTGTCTACACCGGCCCGCTTATAATCGCGCAGGGTCTTCTGATGGAAGCGCAGAGCCAGGGCGTCGAGCTTGCTTACATCCAATGCAGCGAGCACATCGTAGAGTTCGCGATCCAAATCCAGAGCGGTGGAGATCTTCTGTGTATCCTGTTCACAGCGTTCTGCGGCGTTGCGCAGATCCTCATTGGGATGCACGTTGGCCATGAGTCCGGCCATGTGATAGACGTGGTCGAGGGCCTGATAGACCAGATTCAGCTGATCGAGCGTGCTCTTGGCATCGGTCGAAGGGGCGGCAATGATCTGATTGCGCAGATCCTTGGCCAGCTTTAAGTACCCCTGGCAATCGTGCTCGACCTCAGCTGCGGTGCTCCAAATAACGGCATCGCCCTTAAACTGCTTCAGGGCATCGACGGTGATGGGGGTTGTTAGAAGGCTCGAAGTCATGGTGTTCCCCTCTGATGGGTTCTGGCTAGCGCCGCAGGCGAGCGTATAAATGCAGGACAAAGCCAAAAATGCGAGTGACTTTTTCATCATCAGCTCTCTTGGTTAGGGTGAAAAAGGCGTGATCCTGGAAGCGGGAGGCGCGTATCCAGGGAAAAACAAGGCAGGGTGCTGTACAAAACGCGATCGCGCAATGGGCATTCCCCAAATCAACGGCAGTCTCAAAACCGCCCAAACGAACGCGCGTAAATACGCGCTCTTGGACGCAAATGGAAGCGAAAAGGGAGAAAATCGCGCCCTTGATAGGGGCGGAAGGAGAGCGGCAATCCACCGATCTCAGTCGACGCCCAGGCAGGACTCAGCCCTCCAATCCAGCGACCTCACCCGATGCCCAGGCTGAATCCGGTTCTTCAATCCACCGATCTCTTCCGATGCTTCTTGGGGGCCCAGCCCTCCGCCCAAGCGAAGCGAGGGCGAATCTGGGCCCATTCATGATCTCTCTGCCATCAGTGCTGCGATCACTCAAAAGCGCTCATGGGTCCAGGGGGCGACCCATAAACTTTCAGGGTCTCAAAATCGTCCAAAGAGCCCCCTGGGCGGCTGGGATGGGATAAGGGATGCAGGGGGTTAAGGGAAACCCACCCGCAAGCGGGTTTCCCTTATCTCCCTGCATCACAGGATCGAGTTTATCAGCTCAATCGATCGAACAGGAAAGAAGCCCTCAAAAAACAGAAGCGAAGGCTTTCACTTCTTCCCCAGATCCTGTTGAAAATGCAGTACGGCGTTGCGCGCCATCTTGAAGAAATCGATCACCCGAAGGGTGGTAACTCCTTGGTTTAAATCGAGCTCCATTTCGATGCAGGGCTGGTGGCTTTCGTTTAAGAAGGCGTGAGTAAACAGGTTCTCGCGATTCCACAGGTTCATCTTTTCGTACGAAGACTTGGCGTCAAAGCAGCTGTGAACCTGCAGCACCTGTTGCTGGTTACCCAGAAGGATGTCGGCCTTGTAGCCTTCAATCTTCCATTCAAGGGCATTTTCTGCTCCGTCGGTGGCCTCTTTGACCGAGAACCCTTCGCTCGAAAGCAGGTCATCGAGTTGCACCAGTGAGATGCGGTCGATGGCGACGACCACATCCGGGAGCGCAGAGGGGGGCGGAGTAGGGGGAACCGGTGCCGTGACCTCCTGGGCCTCAGGGGTTGCCGGCTGAGCCTCAGGGGTTGCCGCAGTTTCGGGCGCTTTGGCGGCGGGTTCCTCAGCATGAGCGCTGGTGGCAAGGGCAAGCATCGAACAAATGATCAAAACTGGGCGCATCGTCATCTCCCGCATCAAAAATCTGTACGAGTTTACCAAAGTTGCAGCGCGATTCAACAGAGGAAGCTCCAAAAAATGCCGGTGCAATCCTTCGCATGCTAAGGCTGAACGAGGGCGGAGAGGAGGTGGACAGGATTGCGGCGGTTGGGAGAGCCTTTGCTTTGAGGGGATCCCAATTTACCCATAAACTCAAAAATCCTAGCCTGATCCTGCAACCATCGAAGCTTCGTACAGCATCCGATCAACAGCGCCTGCAGGTCCGATCAGTTGCTCCGATAGATCCGATCACTTATTCTAAATGATCACCTGAGATTAGTGAGAAGATTGGATAATATTTAGAAAATGATCGAATGGTTGATGCGGTATTGTTTGATCAATCTCGTAAGGAGATTAGATATAATGTAAATGCTGATTTAATCTATTAAAAGGTAGGATGAGAGGATTCTAGAGATATGCTATGAGATATAAAGAAATTGTATTCGATAACTTTATTGATCAGATGAATGTAAAGATTAATGATAGATTAGTGCTGGAGTTCATTTGATTATTTGTATCAAAAATGAGTAAAATTTATTTAGAAGCGTGCTCATAAAGCTCGCAGAGGCTTTTTTCATTACTGTGAATGGGAATGATTTGACCTCCTGCTTGATTAAATGCTTCTATCGCTGATGAGGGTGGATCTAATATAAGATTACAGATGTAGGGAGGTATCTTATAATCAACAGGATTGTTATCATCTCTTCCACAATCATCAAGATAGGTACTTTGTGTGATGGTGATCTCGCCATTACCTAATGCTCCACTTTTACCACAGTATAAATGTATACCTCTTCGGAGATCGGAGGGAATTTCTTGGGGGTTTAAAAGGATATGCCCGGTTTCATGAGCTATCGGATTTCGTTTTACAAGAGATGCATCTGCTATGATGGAGCCTCCTGCTTCCTGAATGGTACATCCATTGAATTTTTTGTATACCTTGCCAGCTGCATTAGTGTTACTCTCTCCGCAATACTCAATGGTTTTAACCAACATAAAGTTCGCAAATGCATGACTGGATGTGTTTTGATTCTGATCATGGTAGAAAAGCCATTGCACAATATCTTGATCTGCGACTCCGTGAAAAGGTTTTAAGGGTTGCCGTGACCCATTGGTCATTGTGAAATAGAGTTGACGTGGAATAATATTTGTTGGGCTGTTGCGTTCCTGTCGGATATAGCAGGGCGCATCTTCTGAAGAAGTTTCATTAACTTGGGGAAGAAGATTGCAAAAATGATGATTTCCTTTGCTATACGCATTATCAATTTCTATTTCAACGGTGCTTTGTTCTTCTGGAGTAAGATCTGTTTCTGGCCCATTAGGGATGTAATCAGCCCAAATTGCTGAAGATTCACGTAATAAGAGCCCTGCATCGCGAACGATGAAAGCGTCTACATCTTCGCAAGCATTCAGAATAAGAACACTAAGAATACTGGTATATGCCCACATCCTTCGTCTCATTGATCGATCTCCTTCTCAGGCAGCACGGGAGGGAGCTGCTTTCTGATGCGATCGGCATTGGTCTCTGTTTGCTTTACGATCGTTAATATATCGTGACCGCAGTGTTCAGTCCAGCTGCCTTTGGGATCTGAGGCATAAGCTTTGGCGCGTGCTTTTACGCGTTCGCTGCAACCTTTGGCAATGGCATATCGGGCGCTGGGCTGCATATAGGCAACTTTTGTGGTTTGACCATTGTAGAGCCAGCAAGTATGAGCACCTGCCTCTGTACAGCGATAAAAGAACTCTTCGATCTCTATCATGAGATCGCGATCTTCCTGTGGTAAGAAGTGATCGCGCATCAGATAATACCCAAGGGATCGAACCATGTAATCAGTGAGGATCTGGTGCTGGGCGCTGCTCTTTTCATAGTCTCCCGCATCGATCGCCTTCACCGCATCAAAATGCTTTTTGGCATCCTCCAGACTGCCGTAATGACCGAGGATTTCGTAGGCAGCGCCGCGATCTTCGCCTTCAAAACGTTCACCCATCACCCGGGCTATGGGGGTATAATCCATCTTAAGCAGGCGATAGGCGAACTCAACGATCTCTTTACGGGAATGAAATCCTGCGGCCTCTATCGCCTGTGGATCGAGCAGCTTTGAAGCGGTATCCCAGCCAATGAGCTCATATTGTTCTTTCGTGATCGGCCAATCATCCGGGACTTGTTGGGGAGGGGCTTCCCGATCGGCCATATAGGTCACCTCTGGTTGAGGCTCTGATTTGGGTTTTGATTTGCACGATGCCGTGAAACTGGCGATGAGGATGCAAAGAAGCAGACGTAAAGTCATTTGAAATCTCCGTTGAGGATGAGAGGTAGTGGTGCCTCATTTGTGTCTAGTGAGGATTCAACGGATCATGAAGAGCTCCTTTAAGTAAACTCTATATACGTCTATCAAGACCTGAGCTCATGATCAACGGAAAAAGATCAAAGAATGATTTTATGGTGAGTCCATCGGAAAGGAGATGATATATTTAAGAGAGCAAAGCACTATAAGAAGATGATTGTCTATGCATCTTAATTGACGAACACTTTCTTTTTTCTCATATCCTCCCATCTATTGATCGATCTCCTCCTCCGGCAGCACGGGAGGGAGCTGGTTTTTGATGCGATCGGCTTTGGCCTCTGTCCGTTCAATGAACGCTAAATCATCGGAACCGTAGAGCTCATAGAGACTGCCTTTGAGCTGAGATGCATTTTCCTGGGCACGCGATTGGGCTCGCTGACTGCAACCCAGATTGACAGCAGCTCTGGCATATTCGCGCAGATAGTCATTCGGTGTTTCGATACCTTCGTAAGGCCAGCAGGAGGATGCATTGATCTCACTGCATTGATAGAGATAGTCCTCAATTTGTTGGATCAGATCATTCTCTTTTTGTGGCATGAAGTGATCGCGCATCAGATAATATCCCAATGATTTGATCATGTAATGCATTAAGATCATTTGATTGACATTTTCATGTTCATACTGATTTCCATCGATCGCCTTCACCGCATCAAAATGCTTTCTGGCATCCTCCAGACTGCCGTAATGACCGAGGATTTCGTAGGCAGCGCCGCGATCTTCGCCTTCATTGGACCCACCCATGACGCGGGCTATGGGGGCGTAATCCATTTGAAGCAGGCGATAGGCGAACGCGACGATCTCCTTACGGGAATGGAATCCTGCGGCCTCTATCGCCTGTGGATCGAGCAGCTTTGAAGCGGTATCCCAGCCAATGAGCGCATATTGTGCTTTCGTGATCGGCCAGTCATCCGGGATTTGCTGGGGAGGGGCTTCCCTGTCACCCCCATAGGTCACCTCTGTTTGAGGCGCAGGTTGAGGCATGGAATGGCAACCGGGGAGCAAAACGGCGGTCATCAGAGCGAGCATCGCGCGGGCTGGCATGGGCAGACTCCGGTATTGAGCGCAAGAGTTAAGTAAAACGGAAAGGGCAGTTTGCTCAAAAACTTCAATCTTTGCAAGGAGTCGGGCGAGCATTTTTGAGCGCATGATCCTAATTCACTCATAAACTCAAAAATACTAGCCTGATCCTGCAACCATCGAAGCTTCGTACAGCATCCGATCAACAGCGCCTTCAGGTCCGATCACTTCAAGGACATGATCGCCTGAAGTCCGACAGGTGATCCGATCCCTTGCCGGAGGTGATCCGATCGCCTGCCAAAAGAGATCGCATCAGCTCTGCGAACAGCTGCGATCTCCTGTTTGAACTCTGTTGATGAATGAAAGGAGGGGATGCGATCGGCGATCGCTTATGGTGGGGAGGCTTACTTGTCTTCGGAGGTCGAGAGTTCGGCTTTGGCTTCGGCTACGAGATCGACGGGTTCTTCGGCCTGGTTGTCATTCTTCTTGCCATTGCGCGACATGAACTCGATGACGGGCTTCATGCGGTCGAGGATTTCGGCGTCCTGTGCGCTGAAGGCGTTCAGGATGTTGTAGAAAGCGAGGAAAGCCTTCCATCCTTCGGTGCGCGCCAGTCGGTAGCTGTCGAGGACCATGGTGTACAAGGTGCCGATCTGGTCGAGGAGAAGGGTCATATCGGATTGCACCTTGAGGTCGATCTTGACGGACTCTTCGGAGCATTGGGGGACTTTAATGCCGTGAGCATCGGCGATCTGCATCATCAATACGAGGTATTTCTCGTAGTTATTGCGCGCAGGAGCGAGCTCTTTTCGGGCGTCGCCTGTCAGCGTCACGCAGTTCGGGCGGAGATCGCTGTAGGTTTCTTCGAGGTTGGCTTTGACCCTCTGTAAGACGGCATCGTCGAGGGCGTGATCGATCATGTTGGCCATAAGGGCTCCCGTAGATGGGGTTAAAGGGCTCTGCTCAAAGGCAGCTTTGTGTAATTTGAACGGATCGCCTTTGAGATGCAAGCCGATCGTTTAAAAAAAATGAGCAGAGGGATTTTTTTGAAAGGAGGGACAGATTAAAGGCAGGGATCGACGCTCCTGGGGCCGCTCGACTCGTCATCTTTAGGCTCTAAATGGACCAGGACTTCGAGGATGTCGGGCTCCTGCTGCAGGATGCGCTGTTTTACGGCCTTGGCGATGCGGTGACCTTCGCGCACTGTGAGATCCCCTTCGACCATCACGTGCAAATCCACCTGGTAACCGGATCCGATACTGCGGCTGCGCAGGGCGTGAATCGAGCAGACTCCATCGGTCTCGAGCGCCAGAGCTTCGATCCTCTTGCAGGTCTCAGCGCAGGCTCCGCGATCGAGCAGGGCTCCCAATGCAGGCCAGCTTAAGTCGAAGGCGGCCTTGAGGATGAAGATGGCGACCAGAAAGGTCGCGAGCGCGTCGAGAAAGGTCAGCTGAGGAAAGATCTGGGTTGCGATCACCGAGAGCGCTACGGGGATCGAGGAGAGGCCGTCGGAACGGTGATGCCAGGCGTTGGCCAGGAGCGCCTGGGACTGAAGCCTGCGCCCTTCGATGATCGTCCAGCGATAGAGGCCCTCTTTGGTCCCGATCGAGAGGAGCGCTACAAAGAACGCAGCCCATCCGGGGATCGGCTGAGGCTCTGTGATAGAGAGGACCGCATCGCGCACAAAGAAGCAGCCCACCACCGCAAGGGAGAGACCGATGCCCAAAGAAGCTGCGGTCTCGATGCGCCCATGACCGTGTGGATGTTCCGCATCGGGCGGTGCATTCCAGAACGCTGCCCCCACCAGTACGACGACATCGGTGATGCAGTCCGAAAGACTGTGAATGGCATCGGCCACCAAAGCGCCGCTCTGTGCGAGCAGACCTGCGATCGCCTTGACGATGGAGAGCAAAAAGTTGACCGCAAGGCCCCATAGAGTGAGCCTGCGGGTGCGGTAAAGCCGCTCTTCTGAACTGATCTCTTTCATAGCTTCATCTGTTTTGCTGCCTTGTGAAGCGCATCGATGACCTGGCCCTGCTCGTCTTCTGTCATCGCACCGAAGAGGGGAATCGCGAGGCTTAACTTCGAGGCCAGGTAAGCATTGGGGCAGGATTCGGGCTTATAGCCCAGCGCATTTCGGTAAAGGGAAGTGTTGTGGACCGCGAGGGTTCCGGCCCTGGTCTGGACGCCCATCTCTTCGAGAAGCCCCATCAGCTGGAGCAGTCTCTGATGCAGGTCGTCGCAGTTCTGAAGGGTCGGCGGTTCGGGTGCAAAGAGGCATACGAAGGACTGGTAGCTGTGGACGGTGCTCTTCGGTGCATAGGGCAGACGAAGCCAGCCCAAATCTGCAAGGGCCTTGCGGTAGCGATCCGCAAGTTTCTGGCGCTTTTCGAGATCAGTCCGCGCTTTTAAGAGCTGCGCCTGGCCCATGGCTGCCTGCATTTCGGTCATGCGGTAGTTGAAGCCCAAAAGACTGAAGTCACCTAAAACGTAAGGCGGTTGATCGGGTTGCCGCTCATCTGCGCCGCAGTTCCGCAAACTCATGAGCACCTGGCGCATCATGGTCGATCCTGTGGTCAGCATACCCCCTTCGCCTGTGGTGATCGCCTTCCTCGGGTGCAGGCTGAAGCAGCCGATATCGCCGAAGGTGCCCACAGGTCTGCCTTCGATTGAAGTGCCGAGGGCGCAGGCTGCATCCTCCACCATAAAGATGGGGTTCGATGAGGGGCGATCCCTGATCAGATCGAGCAGGCGATCGGCGGGGGCTGCATTCCCGAAGAGATGCACCGGTAAAATGACCTTGGTGCGATCGGTGATGTGCTTTGCTGCGATCTCTTCGGTGATGTTGAAGGTCTCGAGCGAGATGTCGCAGAGTACAGGCGTCGCGCCTAAATGGAGCGCTGCGTTTGCTGTGGTGATCCAGGTAAACGAAGGGACGATCACTTCGTCGTCAGGGCCCACACCGAGTGCCGAAAGTGCCAGGTGCAAGGCGGCGGAGCAGGAGCTGCAGGCCACCGCAAAGGGGCTTTGACAATAGGCCGAGAACTGACTTTCAAAGCGGGCGACTTCCTTGCCCTGAACGAGCATGCCCGTCCTTAAGGGGCGAACGATCGCTTCCAGTTCATCTGCTGAAATATCGGGTCTGGCGATGGGGACGTACATCTTAAAAAAAACCGAAGGCTCCTTTCCCAAAAAGCATACAGATCCCTGACGGATCTGAATGCGAAAACAGCGGCAGTTTAAGCCGTCTGGAGCGAAATGGGGAGTCAGAATGATGGGGCAGGGCTGGATGCAGTGGCGGGAGAAGCTGCGATCACTTCAGGGAACCGGGCTCATCCTGTACGGGTACTTTCTTCCTGAGCTCTGCGGCTTTGATGGCCTGTATGTTTAAAAGCTCGGTCTGAGGCAGCTTTTTAGGATCGTACTTTGGGTTCGGCTGATACCACCATTGCTTCGAGAAATGCTCGATCAGATCCGGAGAATGAAACTGGTATCCGTAATGGGCATAGATCTCGTTCCGCAGGAGGCGCAGTTCCTTTGCCGACATCGCATCGAGCTGTTCGGGCGTATAGAACGATGCATCGTGATAACCCTTCGTAAAAGGCGCCATCAAATGGTAATGCGCCAGGGGATCGATGATGCAGAGCTCCAGGTTCTCGGTCGGATCATAGTCCTTCAAATCCCAGATCACCCTGCGCTCCCGGCCCTGCCCTTCAAAGGTAAAGCCCGCAGGCCTGCTCGATTTTAAGTCCTTAAAGCGCTCGTCCTCGTTGCATGCGATGAAGCGCAGGTTCGGCTGAGCCTCGATATGGAGGTGACCTATCCTGCGATCTTTCCACTGCGCTCCGTTCAAAAGCCAGAACCTTGCGTAATGGATGCCCCAGGCATTGCCGTCCACTCCCAGAAGGTAACGGTGCTGAACCTCGATCTCTTCGCCGGGATTGAAGGTGACATCGAAGACTTTGACATCGACGCTGGGAGCGAGGGTATCGACCGGGATCGCTTCCTTGAGCTTCACATCGCGCGCAGAGATCGGTTCCCCTTTCACCCTTGTCTCGAAGTCGTAGATCAGCCAGGCGTTCGGCTCCCGATCCTTCGGAGGAAAACTTAAGACCGAAAGATTGAGGAAGTCGCGGTAGTTGGGCTTAAAGGGCCGCCTTTTGGGCAGAGGAAACCCCATCTGTACCCGCTGCTGTTCCTTCGATTCATTCTTCAGGCGCAGGGTCAGGGTGATCTGCCATCCGTCCAGATGTTCTTCGTGGATCAGGCTCTTGTTCGATCCCACCCAGCCCTCGATCGTCACGTTTTCGTCCGTTAATCGGATCTGATCGTTCGGAGCAGGGATCAGTTCCCCGCCCTGGTCCGTAAAGGTGACGTCGTTGGCTGAGGCTGTGGCGGGAACTGAAAGCGCGAGGGCGAGCAAAAGAGGCTTGAACATGGTGCAGGACTCCGGAAGAGGAAAGGCAGGAGATCGCATCAAGAGGGAAAGGAGATCGCATCAAGAGGGAAAGGAGATCGCATCAAGAGGGAAAGGGGATCGCGGCTTACTTGCCCGCTTTCTTCTTGTCTTCGATCGCCTTGATCTTTTTCACCAACTCCAGATCATCTTTACTCATCGCTTTGGGATCGAACTTCGGGTTGGGCTGATACCACCATTCCTTCTCAAACATTGCTTTTAAGTCGGGCGATTTGAAGACGTATCCGTAGGTGGCATAGATCTTGTTTCGCTCAATGCGCAGATCAGCCAGCGACATCTGTTCGAAATCTTTCTGCCCAACGAGGCAACTGCGGTACAGCGGTGCGCTATAGAGACAGACCAGCACGTCATCTGATGGCGTGAAGTCCTTGAAGTCCCAGATAAACTTCCGATCCTTGCCCTGACCTTCGGTGCGGTATCCAGCGGGCCTGGGCTCGTAGCCACCTTCTGGATCTTCATCGCAGGTGATGAAGGGGATGTTCGGCTTCAGCTCGATGAGGGAGCGACCAATCTTGCCTTCTTTCCAGTTGACTCCGGTGTTTAAGACGTAGCTTGCGATCTGCGCGCAGGTGGTGCTTTGGATCACGCCCGTGATGTAGCTGGTGACCACCTCGATCTCTTCGCCGGGCTTGAAGGTGACATCCCAGATATTTGCAAATTTGTAAGGCGAATCCTCTTCCAACTTCACCAGGTTCTTGAGCGTCACTTCTTTGGGCGTGACCGCCTTCCCTCCGGCCGTAGCCTTGAAGTCATAGATCAGCGAGCCGTTCGGCTTCCGGCCGTGAGGCAGGCTGAGCTCCCCGTGCTCGTTGCTTACCTCGTCCGCGCTGAACTTGGGGAAGGGAAAGCCCATCTGGATTTTCTCTTCCTTCTGGGATTCGTTCTTAAAATGGAAGGTGACGGTCACTTTCCATGCGTCGAGTTGATCGTTGTAGAGCTGGCCTTCGATCATCACATGCTCGTCGACCATGCGGACAGCGTCGTTCTTGATGGGGATCAGGTTTGCGCCTTCAGCCCCAAAGTCAGTGTCGTTGGCGGAAGCGAGACCTGGAAGTGAAAGGGCCAGGGCGAGCAAAAGGGTTTTGAACATGGTGTAGTACTCCGGATGAGAAAGGGCGGTTGAGCGCATCAAAAGGGCAAGGAGATCGCGGCTTACTTGTCCGCTTTCCTCTTTTGTTCTTCTGCCTTGTACGCTTTGATCTGCTTCAGATCATCTTCTGAAAGCATCTTGGGATCGAACTTCGGGTTCGGCTGATACCACCATTCCTTTTCAAACCTTTCCTTTAAGTCGGCGGATTTGAAGACGTATCCGTAGGTGGCATAGATCTGGTTCCGCAGGATGCGCAGCATGTCGGGCGGAATCGTTGCGAGCTCTCCGGCGTCCAGTGAGAGCCGCCGCAACACGGAGCGGTATGAATCGTCGGTATAGATGCAGAGAGCGACGTCGTCTTTGGGCGTGAAGTCCTTTAAGTCCCAGACCACCTTCTTGTCTTTGCCCGTACCTTTGATGCGCGATCCTTCGGGCTTCGTCACTTCTTCTTCGCCGAAGTCGGGGCCTTCCTTGCAGGTGATGAAGGGGATGTTCGGCTTCACCTCGATGAGGGAGCGACCAATCTTGCCATCTTTCCAGTTGGCTCCGGTCTTTAAGACGTAGGTTGCGTACTGCATCTGCATCACATTGAGGGTCACCCCCGTGAGGTAGCTGTTGACCACCTCGATCTCTTCGCCGGGCTTGAAGGTGACATCCCAGACCTGTGCATAGCTGTAGGGCGAATCCTCTTCCACCTTCATCACGTTCTTGAGCAGCACTTCTTTGGGCTTGACCGCTTTTCCTCTGACCGAAGCCTTGAAGTCATAGATCAGCCAGTCGTTCGGCTTTCGGCCATGGGGCACATTGACGGGGCGATCGGGCACCTCGGAGACCATCTTGGGGAAGGGGAAGCCCATCTGGAGCTTCTGCTCTTTGTCGGACTCGTTCTTAAAATGGAAGGAGACTGTAACCTTCCACGCGTCGAGCTGATCCTTATAGAGCTGTCCTTCGAGGACCACATGCTCGTCCACCATGCGGACTGCGTCGTTCTTGATGGGGATCAGGTTGGCGCCTTCAGCCGCAAATGCGGTGTCGTTGGCGGAAGCAAGTCCTGGAAGTGAAAGGGCCAAAGCGAGCAAGAGAGGTTTTAGCATGGCGCAAAGCTCCGTATCAAAATGCTGAATGCGTTCTGCGCCATCAGGCGAGGGATTGCAAGGATTGCGGGCAGGGAAGGGATTATGGTTGCTGTTGCTTGCCTTTGCGTTCCTGCAAGCGTTTTTTGCGTTCCTGCGTGTTGATGCGCGCGTTGCCCAGGGAGCGGGCGGTCTCCAGAGTGCGAATGCGATGGATCTCCTGCAGATCTTCGAGGGTGAGCCTTTGATCGTTGTATGCGGGATCGGGTTCATACCACCATAAAGCACCCATCTCGTGCTTCATGGCTGCGGTTTTGAAGCCGTATCCATATTGCGCATAGCGCTTGTTGCGCAGGATCTGAAGCTCTTTGTTCGTCAGACCCGAGAGCTCCTGGTCCGTGAGATGCCAGTCGGGGTCATATTCCGCGATGTGGTTGCGGTAATTGGCGGCCGTAAAGAAGCAGAGGTTCATGTCGTCTTTCGGGATCACGTTCAGCTGATCCCATACGAGCATCTGGCCTCCCAGATCGTTCTTGTAGATCCATTGTCCGATCTTCGGCGGCTGGAATTCAGGGAACTTTTGGGGCAGCAAACCTGCGTCGTGGCAGAGATGGATCGTTTGATGGGGATGCACTTCGATCTTGACGTGATTGATTCTCCCCGACTTCCAGCTGCCTGCGGTCTTCAGGTAATGGGCCACCTGATAGCTGCCATCCGTTGAAGACGTGACGCCTGTAATATATCGGTTCTGAATGGTCACCGTCTGGCGTGGCGCGAGGGAAACATCGAACACCCACACGTAGTTGAACTGTCGGTTGTCGCCCTGAGCCTTGCTGGTATCGAGTTTGAGCTCCCTGACCGTTGCCAGCTGACCATCGATCGAGGTGCTGAAGTCATAGATGAGCGAGTTGGTAAAGTTGCTGTCGGGCGGTGCGCTCAGTGACACATCCTCGAGAAGGGTCATGTCGTTGTAAGGAAACCCAACCTGGATGGTCTGAGGCTTATCTGTGTCGTTGGTTAACTGCGTGCGGCTGACGATTTCCCATGCTGCGAGCACACCATCTTTCATTTGGGCATTGAAGGTGAGCTGCAGGTCGGTCAGGCGCACGTCAGCCTGCGAGACCGGCACCAGGCTCGAACCTTGTGCAGCGTACGCGGTTTCCTTGGCGTTGGCCGTTGCCGCCAGGCATGTGAGCAAAGCAAGCGCTGTTTTGAAGAACTTCATGAGTCATTCACTCCTTTGGCGATGCGTTCAATCGGGTTACGGTTTTTGGATCGCCTTTTGGTGCTTGCGTTTGGCCTCGATCATCTTGATCAGTTTGATCTGCTCCATATCGCCGTTGGGCAGATCCCTGACCGAATAATGGCTGTCGGGACGGTACCAGGGCTGTGCGCTGAAATGCTTCTTCATGTCGGGCGTGTGGAACGCGTATCCGTAGCGCGCGTAATATTGATTGCGGCGAATGCGGAGCTCCTCGGTCGGAAGCTGTTCGAGCATCTCGCGCGTGGGGTAACCCCACTGACGGCGGAATGCGGGGTAATCCTCGAGGGGTAAATAGCAGAGCGAGAGATCCTCTTTGGGGGACTGGTTGCGCAGATCCCAGGTGATCTTTTGGTTGTCACCCGTGCCTTCCAGCTTCCATTCACCTGGCGTGGGCAACGGGATGCTCGACTCGAGCTCTTCGATGGCGTTGCAGAGAACGAAGCGCTTGTGCGGGATGATCGTGATCTGGGTCCGGCCGATGGTTCCACCCTTCCAGTTTGCGCCCGACTTTAAGTTGTACTGGGCGAAGAGGCAGCCGTCGAGCCTGTGGGTTATGCCGGTGTTGTAGGTGACCGTCACCTCGAGGGTTTCACCGGGCTTGAAGGTGACGTCCCAGACGTAGGCGTAGTCGTAAGCCTGGTTCAGACCTTTGGCTTTGGACTTGTCGAGCGCGATCTCCTGGGTCTTGACAGGGGATTTGCGTACGGTCGCTGCAAAATCATAGATGAGCGAGCGGTTTAATTCGCGTCCCGGAAGCAGTGCCGGAGCGGGCTGACCGGGTTTGGTGCGATCCACAAAGGGAAACCCGAGCTGCACCGTCTGATCCTTTTGTGCGTCATTGCGCAGATGGAAGACCGAGGTCACCTTCCAGCCAGCGTTGTGGCCCTGGGCTTCCATGATGATATGTTCGTCGATGAAGCGCACGTCCGCATCGGAGACGGGGACCAGATCAGCGCCTGTGCCGGCAAAAGAAGTATCCTGCGCAGGCGCCATGGCCGGCAGGCCGAGACAGAGCGCGAGGGTCATTAGGAATCGTTTCATGCTCAAACTCCGCAAAACAAAAAGGGTTCAACCTCTGGCCGATGCGTCGCTTACGTTGCAACCGCCGGGCTCAGCTGTCAAAAAGATCTTGCCGTAATGAGCGATCACAGGCTCAGGGCTGGGCTTTGGCCTTGGCGGCTGCCTTGCGCTGCGTCTCTTCCTGCTTGATCGCCTTGATCAGATCCCAGTCTTCAACAGTCAGAAGCTTCTTCATGTTGGCGCCCTTGAACGGTGTATACCACCATTCCTTGCTGAAGGCCGTCTTCATCGCATCGGTCTGAAACTCGTAACCCCATCGCGCGTAGGGCAGATTGCGCAGATAGCGCAGCTGATCGTCATTCAGGGCCTGGGGGTTGGTGTAGAACTGCTTCGCATAGAACTGCTGGAGCTTATGGCCATAGCCGTTGGGGCTGTAGAAGTTAAAGGTGAAGCCCCGGCTGGGCAAGAATTTCTCAACCTGCCATTTGTAAACGCGTGCGGCACCCTGGCCTTCGCTCTTCATGGCTTCAGGATAGACGATCGCGTCGTAGGTATTGAAGGCGAACTCGTCAAACTGAGCCTGGTCGGCGTCTGCACCCGTCTTGTAAGGAAAGATCTGGAGCTCCTCGCTATAGGGGATCGTCTCGATCTTTGGGGAAACCACGATCCGGAGCTGCCCGAAAGCCTTATTCTGATAGAGCTGAACCGCAGAGAGCGAGAGCGCCAGGTTCTGCACGTTGATGCCGTCGGTCTTCGCCAGATAGCTTTCCTGAACCTTCGCGGTCTGTCCCGCGCTCAGCTCAATGGGCCAGGTCCAGTAGAAGCCCATAAAATCTGCGCAGTCGGCGCCGTCCACATCGGGATCGACCTCGGGTGGGGGCATGTCGACCTTCTGCAGCTTAATCTTCTGGTTATCCATCGTCACTGCGAACTGCTCGACATCGGTCTTGATGCAGCCCGGATCCTTTTGCGGGTCGCATTTGCAGTCGTAGCAGACGCAGCGATTGTCCATGGGGATTGCGGCGGTGAACCTGACGGGCTTATCGCTGGTGTTTTTGACCTGGTAAGTTTCGGTCACCTGCCATTGGTGAACTTCTCGCGCGACGGGCTGACCCTCGAAGGTAATATCGGCGGAGACCACCTCGAGCGCTGTATTTTCAGCCGGTTCATTGTTGTTCAGGGGTACAAAAAGCCCGCCATCGGCCATTGCGATTGCCGGAAACGCGAGCGCTAAGAGCATCATCAGGGTTTTCATGTATCTTCTCCTCTCCCTGCGCGCATTTTTCGCTTTGTAATTGGGCTTGTCAACCAGCAATCCGAGCTTTGAATCTTTTTTTGAAATAAGGTTGCGGACGACTTGAAAGCCGTTCATAAATGCCTGTAGAAAGTTTTTGTGCTGAATCGACGCTTTCAATGGAGCTTTTGAAAATGCCTTTACCCTACAAGCAGCCAGAAATGGAATATGTGGACAACCAAACCGCCTTCAACTCTGTGATGGAGTGGTACAACGAGGTGAAGTTGCCCCCAACCGCCGCGCCTTCGCTGAACCGCATGCGCGCCATCACCCATACGCTCGCGCTCTGCAAGGTGCTCCGGGAGCCCGAAATTGCCGAGGCGTTTGCAGGTCTTCCCGAGCGGTATTTTGACGGCGCCATTATCGAACGCCTTTATCCACTGGCTCTGGCCATGACGCATCAGGCCAACGTGATGAGCGATCAAAAGGCGCTCTCCACAAATGCCAGGCTGCCTACGGATCTTGTCAATGAGGCGAGCAGTTTGCGCAATCGGCTGTACAGTTTGATCCAGTATTACCTTGGAGAAGACGCAACCATCGCGGCCAAACTGGCCTCCATCAAGAGCCATACGGGCTACATCGATATGGCCAACGACCTTGCAAGGTTAGCCAACATCGTTGAGGACCATCGCGATCTGCTCAAGCAGGACAACATCAAGTATACGCCCACGTGCGTGGAAGATGCCCGACGCTGCCAACAGCTCATCCTCTCCACGTTCAGCATGGTCAACCAGTCCAAGAAACAGAATACGGTGCTCTACAATCGACTGTGGAACATCATGTATTTCTATTACACCGAGATCTGCACCACCGGCAGCTGGATCTTCAGGCGCACCCTCAACGCCGATCGCTTCGCTTCGCTGACTACTCTGATGCGCAACACGAGCAAGGCAAAGGACGAAGACGAAGATGAAAACGCAACCGACGAAGAGATGGCCGAAGTTGAAAACGCCTTAAATGGCGACGACGCTGCCAAGACCGAAGCCTGATCCCCTCATTCAACTCTCCCCTCACTGCAAACATCCTCCCTTCATCATTGACGCCCTGCATCGCCTGAGGCCTCTGTAACCGATCGCCGATGGTTGAAATGCGTCAGCGATGCAAAAATCCTGTATACAACCTGTTACAACTGCATCGCCGATGCAATTTATGCTCGCGCGGCGATAGATTCATGCGCGGCTGACGCATGTTTTGATGGATCGATACGAGTCGAACTGCGTCGCGGATGCAAAAAATGGGGGGAGCGGGCAATGCGTACGCGTCTTTGACGCCTGCGATGGATCGCGGATCCGATGCAACGCGCGTACGGGAATAAATGCGTGCGATCTGGATGGAGAATCCGCTCAATGAGGGCTGCGATCGATCGGACTCTGGGGCAGGAAAAAATGCGCGGCGGACGGATCGCCTGATGGATCGCGCAGCGGACCCGCGATTGGGCGAAGCGGTTGGCCTCTGATGCCCCGATCCCTGCGCGATTGCCGGACGCCCGCGATGGGTCAAAAGGGAGCTTTGAGGTGCAATTTTCAGGGATGCCGGGGCTTTCGGGTGAGCTTTCAGAGGCTCAGAGGCTGCATGTACAAAAAAAATTAACGTGAGATTCCGCAGACTTGGCGCCTTTACGCAATTTTTTTACAAAGAAACGTTGCATCGTTCAAACCCTTTGCGCTAGAACGCCGCGTTTTTTGTGAGGAGCAGGTTGCGATTCCGGGCGAGCGCTCCGTTGTTCGCCCGCTGGCGGTTTGGAGAGAGCAAAAGGTGAAGATGCGGTTGGATGCGCCCCTGGCGCGCTTACAAACTCTGGAGATGAAGCCGGTCGTACAGGCTGTGCGGTTTCGTGGCGTCAGGCAGGCGTTTACGGCCGCAGCGTTGCAAAAGCCTTCACGCCGGCAGCAGTTCCCCGCATTTGCTCACGATGCCGCCGAACCCGTGACCGCGATGCAGCAGGATGCCGACGCCTGCGCGCGGTTTCAACCCTCACGATGGCCGCAGCTTGCCGGGCAGGGAAACGCTGGCAACCAGCGGATGGGGCATTTGCTCTTACTTTGATCAGCCTGTGCGCGTTTTGAAGGGCGCGTGAAGCTTGCTTTCAGAAAAGGATCGCCTCCTCGTTCCGGGCGATCCCTGAGCGGATGCGTTTTTTTTAAAGACTGACAACCGTCGTAACGGGCGCTGAAGAGGGGCTGCAAGGGGGATTTGCGGCTTATGCCCGACGTGTTTTCCTGTGATGAAACGCCTGCAAAAGGCGCTGGAGGCCTTTTTCATGAAGTCTTTCCAACTGATGGCCGCATTGTTCGCAGCCTTTGCCCTCTCTTCCTGCGATGTTGTGGATTCAGGCGATGCGCCAAAAACTGCAACCGCTGAGCAAAAGGTGCTGAACGGCAGCGATGAAAACGCGTTCGAGGCCGTCTGCGCTTTGGTCAGGCAGGACGGAAACAAGCATTACAACGTGCTCGCAAGCGGCGTGCTCATCGATTCTCAATGGGTCTTGAGCGTCGCGAGCAACGAGAAACTGGATACGATGTCTGACGCAGACATCCTGGGGCTCAGGTTTGCGTTCGGTCCGGATGTCAACGACAGCAATGCGGTCAGATTCGCAGAGATCGACCGCGTGGAACGCTTCCCTTACATGCTCAGGGGATGGAACTTCTACAACCGTTACTATCCGGGCCAATACTTTCTGCATTACAACAACATCGCACTCTGGCATTTGGAGACGCCGGTTACAGACATCACACCGATGCCGATCTCTGATGCGGACAATGACGTCTGGATGGACGGTGAACTCACCTTGGTGGGCTACGGTGCGTCGCAAGCCGAGTTTGTCACCAACGAGCTGGGCGAGACGGGGGTGGCGGGTGATAAGGCAGGCACGGATGGGAAGCGTTTAGCGGCCAACCTTCTGCTTTCCCGCCCGGAGATCTATGGCTCAGGCTCAAACATGCTGCTCTACGATCCCCACGGCCTGGAGGTGAACGAGGAAGGAAAAGGGGCCGCCTACGGCGATTCGGGCGCACCTGTGCTGTTTCATAACGGCGAGAACTATGAATTGGTGGGTTCGGTTGCCAACAGCAACTACATTGGTGATAACCCCACCGAGATCTTACGCGAGTTTAAAGGCTGGATCTCATCGGTGATGTCGGACACGCCGATGGATTGCACGAGCGATCCCGACATTTGCAGCTGTCCCGAAGCCTGCACGGAAAGCGGTGTTTGCAACAACTGGGAATGCAATTCATATATCGAGTACGAGGATTGCTTTTCCTTATTCTCAAAGTGGGGAGAGTTGTATCAGGACAGTAAACTGATGACGCCTTATTTCTTCTGGGAAGATTACATTGCGACCTTCAGCGCTGTGCGGAAGAATCTGGATGTATGGAATTGCGCGTTAGATGAAACGCTCTGCGATGACTTCAATCGGACCCTGGGGATCTGCTACGCGGACGGCGAAATGGAGGCGGACTGCTTCGATGCGTTGCATTGCGACAGTCTCTGCGAAGACGACGATTGTGTTGAGGCATGCAGGAGCGCCTCTGCTTTGAGCGAGCCGGCCATCGAAGATTTCTGGTGGCTTGTGCTCTGTGTGCTGGATCTTCCTGAGGAGGACAGGGGCAACGCCGGGATAGTCCACCAGCAATGCGGTGAGGCCTTAGACGCCTGCTATGTTGCAGATGACTGCGATGTGTTTTCGAACGGCTGCGATGCGGGCAAAGTCTGCGTGCTCTCGGTTTACGGTGAGCCCGTATGCCGCAAATCGGGCAACAAGGCTTTGGATGAGGCGTGCTGGGTGGGTTCCTCCGATTGCGCAGAGGGTCTGACCTGCGCGCCGAAAGGTGAAGCTCAGTCGGTCTGCGTCAAACTCTGCAAAGCGGAGAGCGATTGCGGTGAGCTCGCCTGCAAGAAAGACACGCAGACCGCGCGCTGGCTCGGTGAAGACATCGGCTATTGCACCGATCCGAGTACGGTTTGCATCGATAAAGACAACGATGGTTACTGCTCGACCAACGATTGCGACGACAACAACAATCAGATTCACCCAAACAGCCAGGAGATCTGCGGCAACAACACCGACGATAACTGCAACGGCCAGATCGACGAAGGCTGTGGAAGCGATCCCGACGGCGGCAGCGAAGCGGATGCAGGCGATGCAGGCATTGATGACGGCGGCAGCGAGAGCGATGCAGGCGATGCGGGTGAAGAGACAGATGCAGCCGACGCGGTTGTGATCGACGATGCGACCACCGTTGACGGCGGCGACGCAGGATCCGATGACGCATCGAATGCTTCAAACGACAGTGGCAGCAGCGATAAGCCGAACAGCGATGATGCATCCAGGCCTTCCACCGATGACGCCGGATCCGCAGATGATGATGATGACGGCGGCGATGACGGTTGCAGCGCAGTCCCAGGCACCCGTTCTGGCAGCTGGCTTGCGTTCTTAGGTCTCCCGCTCCTCGCGATCCGCCGTCGCCGCAGGGCGTAATGGATTGAAGGTTGAGGGCGAAACGCGTCGCCCACGCTCAAATGAAACCCTGAGGCTTCGTTTTTTGCATCAGCGGTGCATTTTGAAGGCTTTGAATCATGGTGAAAGCGCATCTCGCATGAGATTTGTAATGACGAGACCTTCGATCAACGCGTCGCCCACGCATGGATTGGGCCATTTGGAATGGATTGAAGCGTCAGCCACGCATTTTTGCATGGTCTGGTGCTTCATTTTTGCATCGACGGTGCATTTGTAACAGTCTGGGGTTCGCATTTGAAGCGCAGCGCTTGCATGGATGAACGAGCAGGTTGGCATTGAAAGCGCAGTGCTCGCATCAAACCCTCTTTGGAGAATTTTCACTCTGCGCAATGGATGCGCAAAATACAGGTAAGGCGCCGCATGAAGGGCGTACGTGGATAAAAAGATGAAGCATTTAAACCTGATGGCCGCATTGGTGGCTGCATTTGAACTGTTTGCCTGTGAACCCGTGGACTCGGGCGATGCGCCTCGTACGGCGACTGAAACGCAAAAAGTGCTCAACGGCAGCAATGAGAATGACTTCGGTGCTGTATGCGCCCTTATCGCGGAGGGGGCAAACGACCGCTTTGATGTGCATGCCAGCGGCGTGCTCGTCGATTCGGAATGGGTCCTGAGCATCGCCAGCAATACGGTATTGGATGCGATGGAGGATGACGACATACTGAAGCTCAGGTTCGCGTTCGGTCCAAATGTGAACGACAGCGAAACGGTCAAAATCGCAGAAGTCGATCGCGTGGTGCGCTTCCCTTACATGCTCAGGGGATGGAACTTCCTGGCCAGCGAGTATCCTGGCGAATATGAGCTGCATTACAACAACATCGCGCTTTGGCATTTAAAGACGCCGATTTCAGACATTACACCGATGGTGATCTCCGATGCGCCAAAAAGCGAATGGCAGGATCAGGCGCTCACATTGGTGGGTTATGGCTCGGGAAAAGCGAACTTCAGGACATCCGGCGGCTTCACCAGCATGACAGGAGAGAGAGCGAACACGGACGGGGAGCGCTTGTCGACGGAGATTTCGGTTTCGCACACCCGGCTTGCGACAAACTTGTATGGCTCCAACATGCTGGTTAAGGATCCCTCATTTGCTGCAGCTGCGGATAGGGTTGGGCCAGCCTACGGTGATGGGGGCGCTCCGCTGTTTTTTGTGAACGGTGAGGATGAATATGAACTGGTGGGGTTGGTTGGAGTGTCCAACTTCATTGGCGAGAACCCCAGCGAGATTTTGCGCGAGTTTAAAGGCTGGATCACATCGGTGATCGCGGACACGCCGATGGATTGCAAGAGCGATCCCAGCATCTGCAGCTGTCCCGAAGCCTGTATGGACGACGGTGTCTGCAACAACTGGGACTGCAATTACGAACATTTTTATGATGGCTGCTATGAGCTGTATCAAGAATGGAATGAACTGACTGAAATGAATGTTTATCAGACGCCCTATTACTTTGTTGAAGATCTCGATGCGACCTACAGCGCAGTGAAGAAGAACTTCGATGTATGGAATTGCATCTACGATCGTTCGACCTGCGATGACATCTACGAAGTTTATGGAACTTGCTGGGCCGACAATGTACTGGGCGAAGATTGCTTTGATTCCCTCAGATGTCAGGTGATCTGCGAAGAAAGAGCAGATGATGATAACTGCGCCGATGATTGCCAGAAAACGATCCCGAATACCGAGCAGTCATTGGATACTTTCTATGCCATCATTTTCTGTTCGAATGATGTGCCGGATCGCATCAGGGATATCGAGCATATTCGTACGGAATGTGCCAAATACTTCGACGCTTGCTATGCGACCGCGGACTGCGATGTGATCTCGGGCGGCTGCGATGCGGGTGAAGTCTGCGTGCTCTCCGCTTACGGCGATCCCGTATGCCGTAAATCAGACAACAAGGATGTAGGCGAGGCATGCCGGGTGGGTACCGGCGATTGCGCAGAGGGGCTGACCTGCGCGCCGAACGGTGAGATCCTGTCGGTTTGCGCCAAACTCTGCACTCAGCAGAGCGATTGCGGTGAGCTTGCCTGCAATAAAGATGCGCAGACCGCGCATTGGCTGGGTGAGGATGTGGGCTATTGCACCAGCTCGGGCGAAGTTTGCATCGATAAAGACAACGATGGTTACTGTGTCGAACGCGATTGCGATGACAACAACAATCAGGTTCACCCGGACAGCCAGGAGATCTGCGGCAACGGCATCGACGATGACTGCAACGGCCAGACCGACGAAGGCTGCGGAAGCGTGGATGACGGCGGTAGCGAGAGCGATGCAGGTGATGCGGGTGAAGAGACAGATGCAGCCGACGCGGTTGTGATCGATGATGCGACCGCAGAAGACGGCGGCGACGCAGGATCCGATGACGCATCGAGTACTTCAGGCGACAGTGGCAGCAGCGATAAGCCTTCCACGGATGATGCATCCAGGCCTTCCAGCGATGACGCAGGATCCGCAGATGGCGATGAAGTGGGCGGCGATGACGGTTGCAGCGCAGTTCCAGGCACCCGTAGCAGCAGCTGGCTTGCGTTCTTAGGTCTCCCGCTCCTCGCGATCCGCCGTCGCCGCAGGGCGTAAGAGCGAGAAGAACGAGGGTAAAACGCGTCGCCCACGCTCAAATGGAACTCTGAGGCTTCGTTTTTTGCATCAGCGGTGCATTTTGAAGACTTTGAATCATGGTGAAAGCGCATCTCGTATGAGATTTTTGATGATACAATCTTCGATCAACGCGTCGGCCACGCATGGATCGAGTCTTCACGGAGTGATTCAGGCGTCAGCCACGCATTTTTGCATGGCCTGATGTTGTGTTTTTGCATCGCTGGTGCATTTGTAACGGTCTGGAGTTTGAATTTTAAGCGTCGCGCTTGCATGGATGAACGATGCCGTTGGTTATTGAAGCGTGACGCTTGCAAAAAATGATGGAGCGAGCTGCTTTAAGGTGATTGTGGAATGCAAATCGGTATGAACAGAACAAAGTTTTTCTCATTCACCGCTGCGTTGACGGCCTTTGCATTGAATGCCTGCAGCGTGAGCGACGCGCTGACGGATGAGGCTGCAATCGGTGAACGCGTGGCGCCCATCATGAATGGCGTGGAGGAGAGCGGTTTTCCAGCCGTGGGTGAGCTCATTCAATATGACTGGGAGGCAAATGAGAACAACGGACCGATCTGTTCATCGGTTTTGGTTCGGCCAAACGTGGTGCTGACGGCCGCACATTGCCTGGTCTATGGATTCGACCCTGAGAAGATGGCCTTTTTGGTGGGCGAAGAGGCGGTTTCGGGCGTCGCGCCTGATGCTGATCCACCCTATGCGGTACCCGAAGGGGCGTCGCTCTATGCCGTCGAACGTTACGTCAGCTATCCAACGTACAGCAACGATGCGTTAGGTGGATCCGACATCGCTGTCGTATTCCTCAAAGAGAGCGTGCCGGATGTGACGCCGATCCCATTATTTGCAGGCGACCTGCACGCATACATCGGTCAGACCACCAAATCCGTCGGCTACGGATACGTGAGCTTAGCCGAGATAGATGTCAATACGCGCAAGCGATCGACGGATCTGAAGATCATCGATGCATTTGATGGGGAATACTATGTGCAGGGCGAGAACACGGGGATCTGTAAGGGCGACTCGGGCGGTGCAAACCTCATCGATGTGAATGGTGAATGGCAGCTGGCAGGCATTCACGAGAGCCTCCTTACGGGAAGAATCACATCGGAGGCGGATTTGATGCAAGGTTGCCTCAGGCCTTCGGGCATCACCAGCGTCGAAGCGCTCCGCTCGTGGATCTATCAGCAAATCGGCGAAGCGGGTGACTGCCGTCAGGACGCTGATCTCTGCCATTGCGCAGAGGCGTGCCAGGCAGACGGGCTTTGTGAGATCCATCGCTGCAGCGGATCGAAGACCTGCTATGACTACCTGAGCATTCCGGGGAATGACGCAGCGGCCGCTATTGAGATCTGGACCACCATGATGAACATGTCTCCTGAATCTGCCGGGCTTTATAACCGCTATGTCGCATGCGCAAAAGAATTCGATGAGGGGGATGATCGCTGGTTTGAGACGTGCAAAGCGGATTATTTTGCCTGCGTGAAAGACGGCTTCGACGTGGGTACAGGCGATCTGAGCTGCCGTGAGGTCATCGGCTGCATCGACAACTGCGATCCGCGCAATGCTTCATGCGGTAACCGATGCCTGGATGACGCCCGGGGGACCGAAGAAGCGCTCGCCTACAACCTGTATGTCTGCGCCAACTACTACGATTGCGCGCTCGATTTGGAGGGAGACTGCATTGCGACCCATTGTCAGGCCGAGCTCGACGCCTGTGGCGGCCCGGACGAGGATGAAGATGCGTCTCTTTCAGGCGGTGATTCAGGCCTCGAAGATGCAGAGATCGATGCGGAGACGGATGCAACCGATCCTGGAGATGCAGAGACTGACGTCGCCGACGCAGATTTTGAGACCGATGGTCACAGTGAAGATGCATCCGACATGGATGTCAGCAGCGATGCGAGCCTTGCGGATGGCACAACCGATGCTTCAAATGATGCCCATACGACTGCCAATGACAGCAGCGTAAGCGCAGATACAAATCACGAAGAGACAGAATCGCCTTCTGACCATGATGCCGGAACCGGCGCAGAAGACGATGAAGACAAAGACGACGGTTGCAGCGCACTCCCCGGAGCGCATGGCTGCAGCGGGATCGCGTTCCTGGGACTGCCCTTCTTCTGCAGAGGGCGCAGGCGAAGGACGCGCTTTTAAAAGATCAGGAGAGAGAATCATGAACCGACGCTTATTTTTAACCCTTGTAGCTGCATTGTGCATTGCGGCCTGCAGCGAAGAACCGACCGATGATGTTTCGACCGCATCGGCGGAGCAAAAAATTGTCAACGGTGTCGAAGAGTCGGGCTTCCCGGCTGTGGGTACGCTCGTCTATTACATTGCGCCAACAGAGGATGCTGGCATCGAGGAAGAGGAGGATGGGGGAGTAGCGACTGGCTACAGGGGTAATTTTTGCTCGGGCACATTGATCCGGCCGAACTGGGTGCTCACTGCGGCTCACTGCTATTTGGGTGAAGGATTTGACGTCGCAAATTATGCATTCATGATGGGCGAGCATGCCGAACAGACAGAAGACGCCTCGATCCCTGAAGGGTCAAAGATTTATCCGGCCGAGCAATTCATCCAGCATCCGAAATATGATTCTTACGCCGGCCTGTACGACATCGCTTTGATGAAGCTCAAAACACCCGTCACCGATGTGACTCCGATGCCTTTGTTTGAAGGTGATCTGCATGACTATCTGGGATCTGACGTCAAAGCGATCGGCTATGGGCGGACGGCATTCGGATCCGAAGAGAACAACTCGCGAAAAAGATCGACCGACCTGGAGATCATCCATGTCTTCGATGCCAATTACATCGTGGACGGTGTCGATACGGGCGTCTGCCACGGCGATTCGGGCGGCCCGAACGTGATCAAGGTCGGCGACGAGTGGCAGGTCTGCGGCGTCAACAAGAATCTTATCCTCGATGACTATGGTGATGCGCGTGACAATCTCTGCTTATACCCCGATGGGATGACGCGCGTCGATGCGTTCCGCGACTGGCTCCTCACCAACATGGGAGAAGAGGCAGACTGCAGGCAGGATCCCTCCCTTTGCCATTGCCCTGAAGCCTGCGGCGAAGACGGAACATGCGAACCCTACCGCTGTGGCGAGCATTCCACATGCTTTGATGCATTCTTTGGAGGCAGATCCACGCTTGAGGCTGCGGTGGCGCTCGAATCCGCGATCTTCATGCAGTCTCCCGAAGACATCAAACTTTATAGCGCAACCATGGAATGCGCCTATACCTATTCAGAGCACACCTCTAACTGGATGCTCTATTGCCTCGAAGACTATCTCCCCTGCTCATCGGAAATAATCGAATTGGGGGAGGGCGAAGCGACCTGCTCAGAGATGATGGAATGTTTCAGGGCATGCGACGACATCAATATGGCCTGCATCAACCGTTGCAACGCATCGGCCAAGGGTGATGCCGGCCGGCGTGCCCTGAATGTGGTCTCATGCATCTCTAGCGTCGGTTGCTTGAGCCTTGATTTAGACGATCGCTGTGTCGTGCGGAATTGCGGCGATTTCGTTGAGGCCTGTCAGGCGGATGAAGGCGACGACGACGACGATGATGATGCGGGTCTCGACGCTGATCTCCCCGATGGCGGAATGAGCGATGCAGAGATCGATGCGGAGATCGATGCATCGGAGATGGATGCAACCAGCGATGCAGGCGATGAAGACGGCAGCAGCGAAACGGATGCAAACGCCGATGCAGGCGATGATGATGCCTCCGAGATAGATGCAAACGCCGATGCAGGCGAAGAAGATGCATCGGAGACGGATGCGACCGCAGATGCGAGCGATGATGCGGGCGGGAGCGACGCCTCAGGCGATGCTTCCGGGGGCCAGACCGACGCAGCTGCAAGCACCGACTCCGGCAGCGACGATGCTGCAAAGCCTCTCGATAAGGATGCAGACACCGCCGATGACGATGATTCCAGCAGCGACGACGGCTGCAGCGCAATCCCCGGGGCTCATTCCAGCAGCTGGCTTGCGTTCTTGGGGTTGCCGTTGCTTTTCGGAAGGCGTCGACGGAAGGCCTGAAGGAGAGAGCTCAGCCGGGATCAGGCGCTTGATGCGTAAGGCTCAAAGGTCGCGCAATGTAATCAAAGCGCCTTTCCTGCTCGCTCAAGCCTTCTCATCATCGCTTAAACGCATCGCCGATGCTGAAATGGAACCTCATGGACTCCATTTTTGCATCGGCGGTGCATTTTATGGGCCATCGTTTCAATCTGAATGGCATCTTGTATGAGATTTGCGACGATGTAGCCTTCCGTAATCGCATCGACGACGCGCTTAAGACCCGATCGAGCGATCGTCAAAGCGTCGCTGATGCGTTTACAGCCTCTTTGGGGTTCTGTTTTTGCATTGCTGGTGCATTTGTAACGGTCCGGAGTTCAAATTTGAAGCGTCGCGCTTGCTTTGATGAACGTCGGACTCAGCATCCAAAGCGCGGCCTATGCCGCTGGCATCGCTTTTAAACCCGATCGCGCCATTCACCTGCGCGGATCGATCTCAATGAAGGATTCATCATCCATAATCGGGAAGCGTTTGATCATGAAGAAATCACAGTTGGCATCATTCTCTGCCGCGCTCACGGCTTTTGCGCTCAATGCCTGCAGCGTGAGCGACGAATCTGCGAAAGGACCGGGCGTCGATCAGCGCGCAGCGTCCATCATCAATGGCGAGTTTGAGAGCGGTTTTCCAGCCATCGGTGCGCTGGTGGATTACGAGAGGGACAGTGGCAGGCTTCTGTCGGAGTTCTGCTCAGCGACGCTGATTCGATCGAACTGGTTGCTGACGGCCGCACATTGTCTCGCACATCTGCCGGATCCTCAGGAGTTCGTCTTTTTGACGGGTGAAATCGCCATTGAGGGCGAGCCCGATGCGCAATCGACCTACAGCGTGCCCGATGGATCCTCGACTCATACGGTGAAACGATACATCAACCATCCTGCATACCGGCGCTCACTCGTGGGTGTGCCCGACATCGCTCTGGTCGAGCTCGACGAACCCATTTCAGACATCGCTCCGATACCGATCTTTACAGGCGACCTGCAGGATTACATCGGTACGACGACCAAATCGGTCGGCTACGGCGTCACCTATGCATCATCAGTGGAATATGAATCGCGCAAGCGATCGGCGGATCTCAGGCTCGAGGGTGTGTTTGACTCGACCTACTATACCACAGGGGTGAACACGGGCGTCTGTTACGGCGACTCGGGTGGTCCAAACCTGGTCAGCGTGGAGGGTGAATGGCAGGTGGCAGGCATTCACGCATCGATGTACTCATGGGGTGATTATGAGAACATAGACGGATCCGATACCTGCCTGGCGCCTACGGGCCACACGCACGTGGAATCGCTTCGCTCATGGATCTATCAGCAATTGGGCGAAGGGGGTGATTGCCGTCAGGACGCCGATCTCTGCCACTGCGATGCGGCTTGCCAATCCGACGGCCTTTGTGAGCCCAATCGCTGCAGCGGTTCACATACCTGCAGCGACCTGTTTGAGATGGATCCGACGAATGCACGGGAGGTTCTGGACTATTATATCATCACGGAGAACATGACACCTGAATCGGCCGCCCTCTATAACCTCTATACCGCATGCTATCTGGAGCATGAGAGGGAGGGAGATCGCTGGATCTACTCGTGTCTGACGCCCTATCTGGATTGCGTGGCGGACGGCTACAAAGCGACAGCCGGAACCCTGAGCTGCAGTGAAGCCATGGACTGCATCAACAACTGCAACCCGAGGGATCGATACTGCCCCACCGAATGCCTGGATCAGACCAAGAGCGATGAGGAAGTCTGGGTCTACCGCGCTTACTACTGCGCTTACTACAGGAGTTGCGCGCTCGACATGGAGGATGACAGCTTCCAGAACGAATGCCCGACCGAATGGGAAGCCTGCAAAGGATTCTCTGAGACCGATGGCGGTATCAACCCCGATCCCGATGGAAGCATCGACGCCGATGTGACCGATGGCGGAATGGAAGATGCAGAGCCCGATGCGGAAGAAGATGCGTCGGGTGAGGATGCGACCAGCGATGCGGGCGATGATGCGGGCAGCGCTGACGCCTCTGACGATGCCTCATCAACCACTGAAGACAGTGGCGCGAGCACAGACTCCGGCAGCAGCGATGCGGCCAAACCTTCGGCAAATGACGCGAATATTGAAGAAGACGATGACGACGACAGCGACGACGGCTGCAGCGCGATCCCAGGATCCCGCTCGGGCAGCTGGCTCGCATTTTTAGGACTGCCCCTGCTGTTTGGAAGACGTCGGCGAAGCGTGCAGGGATAAGGAAGGGGAAGAACCCATCATGAAGAGACGCTTATTATTGACCCTGGCCACCGCCTGCTGCATTGCGGCCTGCGGTGAGGAGATGACCGATGATGTTTCGATCGCATCGGCGGAGCAAAAGATCGTCAACGGACAGGATGAGTCGGGCTTCCCGGCTGTGGGCGCGATCGTCACCTTCGATCCCATCACCGGCGAGTATTACGAGCGCTTTTGCTCGGGCACGCTGATCCGCAAGAACTGGGTGCTGACTGCAGGCCATTGCGGTTCATATGACATTCCCGTACGCAATGTCGGGTTCCTGATGGGGGAGCATGCTGAATACAGCGATGATGGATCGCTCCCTGAGGGCTCGGTGATCTATCCGGTGAAGCGGATCATCGTCCATCCACAGTTCCAGATGACCTCGAAGCAATACGATATCGCCTTGTTCGAGCTCAAATCGGACGTGACCGACGTGGATCCGATGCCCTGGTTCAGAGGTGATCTCACGCCCTATGTGGGATCTCAGCTCAAAGCCGTCGGATACGGGTATACCGCGGCCAACTCAGAGCTGAACGATGCGCGAAGGCGATCGACGGACATGCAGGTGCTCAAGGTCTTCGAGGCCCATCTGTTCACCCAGGGTGACGGATCGAGCACATGCAACGGCGATTCGGGCGGCCCGCTCGCCCTCGAGGTCGATGGCGAATGGCAGATCGGCGCCATCACATCGAGTTTCATCACCGATGACAGCCGTACGCTCTACAGCGATGTCTGCCTTTACCCTCACAACGAAGTGCGCGTCGAAGCCTACAGCAGCTGGATCCTTCAAACCATGGGAGAAGAGGCAGACTGCACGCAGGATCCCACCCTTTGCCATTGCCCCGAAGCCTGCCGCGACGACGGACAATGCGAGCCTTACCGATGTGGCGAGCATTCCACATGCGCCGATACGTTAAACGCAAGCGCAGAAACGCTCGAGCTGGCCATGCAGCGCCTGCAGATCTATGCGCAACTCCCACCCGAAGACATCGTCCTCATGAATCAACTGGCGACCTGTTTCTCGGAGCATAGTGGGAGCAGTGCGCTGGCCTATTGTTTCGACGATTATGCCGCCTGCGATGCGACCAAGCTTCCTTTGAACGACGGGGACCTGACCTGTCCTGAGATCATGCAGTGCCTGATTGAATGCATCAATATCGGAGATGCGATGGGCTGCATGTACAGCTGCAATGAAGAAGCAAAGGGTGATGCCGGCCGGCGAGCGTATACGATCTATCTCTGCTATGCACTCTTCAATTGCTTCGATGCGGATGATCCGGATGCCTGTTTACAGCGCAATTGCATCGAGCCCTTTAACCGCTGTTACGGGGAAGAGACCGACGTCGACGGAGGCCTCGATGGCGGATCGGATGCGGATGTGACCGATGGCGGAATGGCGGATGCAGAGCCCGATGCGGAAGAAGATGCGTCGGACAGTGACGTCACCGCCGATGCGGACGATATCGATGCGTCGGAGAATGATGCGACCGCCGATGCGGGCGATATCGACGCGTCGGAGAATGATGCGACCGCCGATACGGGCGATGATGCGGGCAGCGCTGACGCCTCGGATGATGCGGCTTCGAAGCCCGAAGACAGCGGCGCGAGCACCGATTCCGGCAGAGACGATGCGGCGAAGCCTTCGGAGAAGGACGCAGAGATCGATGAAGAAGACGATGACGACGGCGACGACGGCTGCAGCGCGATGCCAGGATCCCGTTCAGGCAGCTGGCTTGCGTTCTTAGGATTGCCGCTGTTGTTCGGAAGGCGTCGCCAGAGGGCGTGAGCCTGGGTTCATGACCCTCAAAAAGCGTCGCCGACGCTCAAATGGATCCACTGAGACTCCGTTTTTGCGTCGGCGGTGCATTTTATGGGCGATCGATGCAGTCTTGATTGCATCCAGTATGCGTTTTGTAATGACGAAACCTTTCGTTTTCGCGTCGCTCACGCATTTACGACATCATCGATCATCCATGCGAGCGTCAGCGATGCATTTATGGATGTCATGAGGTTTCATTTTTTGCATCGCTGGTGCATTTGTAACAGGATGGAGTTCACATTTGAAGCGTCGCGCTTGCCTTGACGGACGTCGGACTTGATGTTTGAAGCGCGACGGATGCAGTTTAAACAACATCGAGGATGGATCGCGCCATTCACCTGCGCGCATCGATCTCGGTAAAGGATTCGTTAATACAGAAAGGGACGCATTTGATCATGAAGAAAATGAAGATGGCATCATTCGCGGCTGCGCTCACAGCTTTTGCACTGACAGCCTGCAGCGTGGGCGACGGATCTGTGGATGATCGGGCGATCGATCAGCGCGCGGCGTCCATCGTCAATGGTGAGCTGGAAGATGGTTTCCCAGCCATCGGCGTGCTGATGTATTACGACAGGGATAATCACGTCATTGACTATATCTCATGTTCAGCGACTTTGATTCGATCGAACTGGGTCCTGTCGGCCGCACATTGCTTCGATACGGAGTCTGAAGCGCCGACGCTGGCCTTTTTCATGGATCCACACCCCCTTCAGACCGACGACGTTGACTGGAATGGACCCTACGAGGTACCTGATGGGGTACCGTTCTATACCGTCAAACGTCTGATCAAGCATCCTTCGTACGACCTGAATACGGCTACCGGAGCCGACATCGCCCTGTTGGAGCTCGACGAGAGCGTTCCGGATGTGGATCCGATGCCGATCTTTGCAGGCGACCTGCACGACTACATCGGTACGATGACCAAATCCGTCGGCTACGGCATCACCCTTGCAACCCAGAGCGCCATCGACAGGCGTAAGCGATCGGTGGATCTCAAGCTCGAAGATGTATTCGACGTGCAGTACTATACCTCAGGGGAGGACAAAGGCGTCTGTTACGGCGACTCGGGCGGTCCCAACCTGGTCAACGTCGATGGTGAATGGCAGATAGCCGGCATTCACGCAGTGATGTTCTCATGGGATAGCACGTGGAACGTGGATGGAACCGATACCTGCCTGGCCGATACGGGCAACACGAACGTGGAATCCCTTCGCGCATGGATCCATCAGCAACTCGGCGAAGCGGGCAATTGCAACGACGACCCCGATCTCTGCCATTGCGCAGAGGCGTGCCAGCCTGACGGCCTTTGTGAACCCTATCGCTGCAGCGGTTCAAAACATTGCCTCGATATGATGGTGAATACGCCGACGACCCGCGAAGAGGTCAACACGTTCTGGATCAACACCATGAACCTGACACCTGAATCCGTCGACCTCTATGTGCGCTATAACCAATGCAGTCAACGATACCAGAGCAGTGATTCAGCCTGGCTCAGGAATTGCCTCGGCATCGCTCTGGACTGTATTGAGGACGGCTACGAAGCGACTGACGGAACCCTGAGCTGCCGTGAGACCGTCGACTGCATAAACCGCTGTGGATCGAGCGACTATTACTGCGCCAACGATTGCCTGAATGAGGCCCAAAGCGATCAGGAAGTCCATGCCTACCGCAACTACCTCTGCGCTTACTACAACGGCTGCGCGCTCGATCCGGACGACAACTGCTTCAGGAGCAATTGCCAGACCGAGTTTGACGCCTGCGACGGACCTGCTGAGACCGATGGCGGCATCATCGTCGATCCCGATGGCGGCACTGACGCTGATGTGACCGATGGCGGAATGGAAGATGCAGAGCCCGATGCGGAAGCCGATGCGTCGGAGACGGATGCGGTGGCGGATGCGGGCGAAGAAGATGCGTCGGAGACGGATGCGATGGCGGATGCAGGCGAAGAAGATGCGTCGGAGACGGATGCGATGGCGGATGCGGGCGATGATGCGGGCAGCGCCGATGCGTCGGATGATACTTCCACAGCAACTGAAGACAGCGGCGCGAGCGTGGATTCAGGCAGCGACGATGCCGCAAAGCCTTCGGAGAAGGATGCTGACCTTGAAGAAGAAGACGATGACGACGGCGACGACGGCTGCAGTGCGATGCCAGGGACTCAGAGCAGGGGCTGGCTTGCATTCATCGGACTCTCTCTGCTAGTTGGGGGGCGCAGAAAACGAACGAGGATTTAAGGGCAAAACTGTGATGAACATGAAACGGCGCGCATTTTTGACTCTGGCCACCGCATTGTGCGTTGCGGCCTGCAGTCACGAGCAGACCGATGAGGCTTCGACCGCATCGTCGGAGCAAAAGATCGTCAACGGTCAGAATGAGTCGAACTTCCCGGCTGCGGGTGCGCTCGTCATTTACGATGATTACAACGATGAGTATTACGAGCGCTTTTGCTCGGGCACTTTGATCCGATCGAACTGGGTGCTCACTGCGGGTCATTGCGATTTGCAGAATGACGTCGGTTTAGACAACATCTGGTTCCTGGTGGGCGAGCACGCGGAAGAGAGCTACGACCGATCGATTCCTGAAGGCTCAACGCTCTATCCGGTGAAGCGGATCATCCATCATCCGCTGTATAATAGCTTCACCGTGAATTACGACATCGGCCTGGTGGAGCTCGATGAATCCATCACCGGCGTGGATCCGATCCCTTTGTTTGAAGGTGATCTGCGCGCGCATGTGGGATCTGAGGTGAAAGCGATCGGGTACGGCGTCACCGCTTACGGCTCCGAGGAGAATGACGCGCGTAAAAGATCGACGGATTTGCAGATCCTGAAGGTCTACGACGCCAATTACATCGTGCAGGGCGAAAACTCAGGCATCTGCAACGGGGATTCGGGCGGTCCGGATCTGATCAACATCGACGGGCAATGGCAAGTCTGCGGTGTCCATTCGATCGGCGTCCTTTCTGATGAGGAGGAGCCGAGCGTCAGCGACGCCTGTTTATATCCCTCGGGGATGACGCGCGTCGATGCCTTCCGCAGCTGGATCCTTCAAAACATCGGAGAAGAGGCAGACTGCAGGCAGGATCCCTCCCTCTGCCATTGTGCCAAAGCCTGCCGCGACGACGGACAATGCGAACCCTACTTCTGTGGTGAGCACAGCACATGCTATGAGGCGATCATCGGGGAAGCGCATTCGGTTGAGGAGGCCATCGCATCGACGGGCGCCATCTATCAGCTCTCTCCCCAGGATCATCTGCATTTTCGGGCGATTATGGAATGCGCCAATTCGTACGTCTTCGACCCGGATCTCTATGAGGCCTGCAACATTGCGGACGTCGTTTGCGAGTCGCAGGCCCTCGATTTAGGGACCGGCGATGCTTCCTGCGCGGAGACGGTGGAATGCATGGCGGGCTGCGGCGCATATGACGATGACTGCGCGGTTGATTGCAATGATGCCTCAAAGGAAACGGCCGGACGGCATGCCCAGGCATACATCAATTGCTCAAACTTCTATGCATGCGGAAGCCTGGAGCCGGACGACAGCTGTATGCTCGACCATTGCGCGGTGCCCATTCAGGACTGTTACGGGGAAGATGGCGACGACGACGACGATAATGACGGAGGATTGGGGCCTGGTCCCATCGATGGCGGAAGCTACGATGCAGAGATCGATGCGGAGGTCGATGCATCCGACGCGGAGCTGATCACCGACGGAGGGAACGAGGACGCCGGCAGCGACGCGGT